>CAYVZH010000008.1:0-69812 GCA_964456025.1 uncultured Ruminiclostridium sp. | reverse complement strand
GCGGCAGGGCATTTAAAAACCGAATAAATCGGTTTTTAAATGGTTATTAGTATTACGAATAGAGGATTTTCCGGATCGTGTCATAGGATAAATGATATTCCTCGCACAGAGCGTCAACCGTTTTTCCGTCCGCGTATTTTTTTCGGATTTCAGCGTTGCGCCGCGTATAATAGCTCCGCGCCCCCGAGACCTCGCCCCATGGCTTCTTTTCGCGCGCGCTCGGAATATACAGTGTCTCGCCGGACACGTACTCCTGCAATTCCCGTAAAAGACGGTCGGGGAGAATATCCCGCGCGTTTTTATGCGTTTTCATTCAAAAAATCTTCCTCACCGTTATATTCGCGGATCACGCCTCCGCCGTTTACGATTGCTTCGCGGATCCTTTTTTCAAGCGCTTCGGTCCGGTCGAGAAACGCGCCGAGATCGCTTTCGTCATAGCATTCCATCAGCTCCGGCTTTTCAAGTCCGAAATCCCCGCATACGTCGTTCAGCTCGTTTTGCAGGAAGATCCCCCACATATAGACCTTTACGGGATCGCCGTTTTTCGCGTAATGACGGAGCCGCAGCCATGTGTAGGACAGCTCTCCGTACCAGTCCGCCAGATCCTGAAAGTTCCGTTCGCGCGGAGAATCGTCCGGCGCGGCTTCTTCCAGATATTCGCGGATCATTCGGATCGCCCGATGGCATTTTTCCTTTTGCGCTGTCTCGTCGTTTTCGCCAATCACGCTTAGATACAGCGCGGGGAATTCTTCGGGGATTTTTCCCGTCCGTCCGATCTCCTTCAGCTCCGCGAGCTGGTCGGTCTGGGATCGTTTGAAATAGGCGTGATTGGAAAACGCGACCGCCCGCGCGAGGTAGTCGAGGATATACCCCGCCGTCATGCGAATATCGCTCCGCTCGGCGAACAGCATTTCCGTATACAGCGCTTTTGCCTGCGCGTAGGCTTTCAGCGCGCATTCGCGCGCCTTCACGCAATCCGAAAGGTTTTCGCGCAGCTTTGCCTGAAGCGCCCGGAACCGATCCGCCCATTCGCCGTCCTTCGCGTACAGGATCACGCCGTCCGCGAGCACGGTGAGGTTATATTCCTCCAGCGACGCGAACCGCTCCAGCCGCTCCCACGCGATCCCCCAGATGTCATAGCCCGTTCCGTCGAGAAGAAAAGTGCGCGAAAGCTCGTTTCCCCGTTCCGTGATCGGGACGAAATACGAAATGCAGGGATCGCCGTCGATTCGCAGCGTCGTATGCGAGATCACCAGCGCGACGTCGTCCGCGTATTTTTCCTTTACGGTATCAATGACCCACTTTGTTACAAATTCGTCGTTTTTCATATGGATAACATTCCTTTCCTGTCGGGAAATATTCCCCGCTGATTTTATTCGGTGCACCTTGCGGTTATTATAGCATATATTTACGGGCGCGGCAATGCCGTAAATGCTTCCGCAGTGTTTCCTCCGCTTATGACGATCAGGGGAGCGGCACCCTGCCCCAAAAAAGGCGGGGCATTGACAAAGCAGGGAAAAAATGCTATAATTACTATGTTTTATTGCGAGGAAAGACCCGCGCGGGAAAGGACAGTTAAAAGCATGAATATACGGAAGGCGATATGCGGCATGACCGCCGCCGCATTGGCATTGGGAATACTTTCGGGCTGCGGCGGGAATGCTTACGACCGCCTGCTTGATCAGGCTTCGCCCGTTACCGTTACCGTTTGGCATTATTATAACGGCGTTCAGCAGACGCAGTTCGATGAGATGGTTTCCCGGTTCAACAATACGGTCGGGAGCGAGAAGGGAATCTATGTTGAGGCGTTTTCAAAAAATTCGGTCTCCGAGCTTTCCGAAAGCGTTCTCGCCGCCGTCAACGAGGAGCCGGGCGCGGAAAACGCGCCGAATATTTTCGCGACCTATGTTGAGACAGCGTATCAGGTCGATCGTCTCGGGAAGCTTGCCGACCTTGGAAAGTATTTTACCGAGGACGAAAAATCGGAATATATTGAGGAATACCTCGACGAGGGCACGTTCGGCGACGCACTCGTCATTTTCCCGACCGCGAAGTGCACCGAGGTCATGATGCTCAATCTTACCGATTGGGAGGGCTTTGCGCAGGCGGCAGGCGTTACTTATGACGATCTCGCGACCTGGGAGAGCCTTACCGAGACCGCGGGAAAATATTACGAATATACCGATGCGAAAACGCCCGAGATCTCGAACGACGGGAAAGCATTTTTCGGGCGGGACGCGGTGGCGAATTATATGATGATCGGGGCGAGACAGCTCGGACACCCCTTCGCGAAGGCGGACGGGGACGGAAACGTTACCGTGAGCGCGGATCATGATACGCTGAAAAAGCTTTGGGCGAATTTTTACGTCCCCTATGTAAAGGGCTATTTTACGGCGGAGAGCCGTTTCCGCAGCGACGACGCCAAGACCGGAACGGTCATTGCGCTTGTCTGCTCGACAACGGGCGCGGCGTACTACCCGGCCGAGGTCACGGTGAACGACGATTATACGTATCCGATCGAAAACGTTGTTTTAAAGGTTCCGAACTTTGAGGGAACCGAATCGTACGTCGTTCAGCAGGGAGCGGGAATGTCCGTCATCAAAGCGGAGGAAAAGACCGAATACGCGTGCGCGGTTTTTCTGAAATGGTTTACCGAGGAGGAGCGAAATATCGGCTTTTCGGTAAATTCGGGCTATCTTCCCGTAAAAAAGAGCGCGAACCGCTATGAAAAGATCATCTCCTGCAAAGAGGCGGAGGGGATCGGCGAAACCATGCTGAATACCTTTTCCGCGGCGATCGACGAGATCAATACCTCCACGCTTTATACCAGCCCGCCTTATGCACAGTCCGCGCAGGTACGCGATTTTATCGGAAATACGATCGAAAACGCCGCAAAGGCGGATCAGGCTGCCGCGCGCGAGCGGATCCTTGCGGGAGAGGATCGGGAAGCGGTTTTGGCGGAATATACCGATGACGCGGCGTTTGAGCGCTTCTATACGGAATTCAGCGAGGGGCTTCGTAACTTGATGGCGTAAAATTGAACGCGCGCCAAGTTATTGTTGCGGGACAGTAACCGAGACGAAGGCACGGGGGAGGGTTGACTGAAAAATGAAACGGGAAAAAAAGGGCACTCCTCTCTTATTAAAGATCATTGTTCCGATGATCGCGCTTTCGGTGCTTCAGATTCTGATCATCGTGACGGTGATGATCCTGAACGGCGAATTTTCGCTCATTAAAAGGTTTTCGTACAACAGCCTTTCCGAAAAGACCGAAAACAGGGGCGGGTACGTTGAAAATATATTGAATCGGAAAACAACGCTCGTGCAGGAAGCGGCGGGGGAGGTCAACGCCGCCGTCGAAAGGCTCCTCGCAGAGGAAGGGCTTTCCGCCGATGCGATCACCCGGGACAAGGAGCTGAATAAGCGGATCCTTTCCGAAAGTACCGAGATATTGATCTCCCTGATCCGTCTCGACATGGTAAACGACGCGTTCCTTTTTCTGAACAGCGGCGATCTTTACGGGGCGGAAAACGTATCGGGGATTTACCTCCGCGACACCGACGTAAACAGCCAGAGCGCGGGCAGCAACAGCGATATTTACATGGAAACGGGAAGCTCGGAGATTGCCCGCGCGTTCGGTATGCCGCTCGATCATAGCTGGACGCTTTACTGGGACATTACCAAGCGGGAAAACGAGCGCAACCGTTTTTATTTTGAGACGATTGAGAGCGTCGGGAAGTATCCGGACGTCGCGGCGGAAAAGCTCGGAAGCTGGAGCGGCTTCGCGGGCGTCGCGAATTCCTCGTCGGAAAGCATGAAATACACGCTTCCGCTTGTTTCCGGAGACGGAACGGTATACGGCGTGATCGGGATCGGGCTGCTGAAAAAAACGGTGCTTCAGAGTATTCCTTCGTCGGACTTTTTCGACGAAAGCGCCTGCTACATACTTGCCGTCGATCCGGAGGGAGACGGCGAATATCGGGAAATGCTTTCCTCGGGCCCCGCGTACAGCCGTCTTGTGGACGGGGAAACCGCGCTGAACAAAAGCCGCCCTTTGGAATACGGAATGTATGACTTTACCTCGAACGGGGCGGACTGTATCGGGAGTATCCGCGATCTTCGGCTGTATGCCTCCGATTCGCCCTACCGCACGCAGAAATGGGCACTGATCTCCGTGGCAGACGAAGAAAAAACGCTGGAGATCCACTATATGCTGATTCGCGTGTTTCTTGTCACGCTTGCGGCTTCGCTCGCGGCGGGGATCTTATTCGCTCTCCTTGTGAGCGGGAGCATCAGCTCGCCCGTTACGAAGATGATGAGAGAGCTTGAGAGCGGGCGAAGGACAAACACGCTCGTCGCGTTTTCCTCCTCAGGGATCTCCGAGATCGACAATCTCGCGGATTCGATTACCGAGCTTCAGTCGGAGGCGCTCGAATACGGCTCGCGCGTTTCCCGGATCATTACCATGGCGGGCGGCGGGATCGGCGTGTTTTTGTACGACCTCCGGCACCGGAGCGTTTTTCTCGGCGACGGACTTTCCGAGCTTCTCGGTCTGTCCGATTTTCCGGCCGGAGAAGCGACGGTTTCGTCTGAGGAATTCCGCGAACGGATCGGGCAGATTGATCCCGAGAACCGGCTTTTCGGCTTAAAGGTTTTTTCCGAGGCGGAACACGACGAGGACGGCTCCCCGAAGGGTGAAATAAAGGAAACGGCGGAAACGCTTGAGCTTTCGCGGGTCGATCCCGAAACGGGAGAGACGGTATGGCTGGAATTCCGCGTGAACCGTGACGGCTCGCAGATCGTCGGGCTTGTACAGGATATTACCGGGGTCGTGACCGAGAAAAAGCGGATCGCGCAGGGGAAGGACGACGAGTATACCGATAAGCTCATTAAAGCGAACGCCGCGCTTCGCGACGCCTACGCCGTGGCGAAGCGGGCGAATCACGCGAAAACCGATTTCCTTTCCCGCATGAGCCACGACATTCGTACCCCGATGAACGCGATCATCGGCATGACCGCGATCGCGCAAATGCGGCTCGACGATAAGGAGCGGCTGGCGGACTGTCTCGGAAAGATCGAGGGCTCGAGCCGCTATCTCCTCTCGCTTATCAATGAGGTGCTCGATATGTCGAAGATCGAGTCCGGGAAGTTCGTTTTAAACGAGGAACAGTTTAAAATTTCCGAGCTAGTTACCGCGACCGTTGAAATGATCCGCCCTTCGGCGAACGCGAAAAAGCACGAGTTTCTCACGGACGCGGCGGAGATCGGGCACGGATGCGTGATCGGCGACCATGTCCGCATTCGTCAGGCGCTCGTCAACATTTTAAGCAACGCGGTCAAGTACACGCCCGAGGGTGGGAAGATCGAGTTTACCGTTACGGAAAAGCCGACCCCCGAAAGCGGCGTGGGCTGTTACGAATTTATCGTCCGCGATAACGGGATCGGCATGACGAAGGAATTTCTCGACCGGCTTTACGAGCCGTTTGAGCGCGCCTCCGACGTGCGCGTCAATAAGGAGCAGGGTACGGGGCTAGGTATGCCTATCACGAAAAACATTATCGAGATGATGAACGGCGAGATCGTCGTCGAAAGCGAACCGGGAAAGGGTACGGTCTTTACCGTTAAGGTCCGCTTAAAGCTTTGGGAGGAAGCCGCCGCGCGCGTTTCGGAGGAAAAGCCGACTTCGGCGGCGCTCGGGACCCTTCGCGAGAGTAATTTTTCGGGGATCCGCGCGCTGCTCGTGGACGACAACGCGCTCAATCTCGAGATTGCGGAGGAGATTTTAAAAATGACGGGGCTGGAGATTGAGACGGCGTGCGACGGAAAGGAAGCCTTCGAGCGCTTTTCCGCCTCTCCTGAGGGTTATTACAAGATCGTCTTTATGGATATTCAGATGCCCGAGATGAACGGCTACGAGGCGACGGCGGCGATCCGCTCGCTGAACCGCGGGGACGCGAAAACGATCCCGATTGTCGCGATGACGGCGAACGCCTTTGCGGAGGACGTCCGCGCGGCAAAGGAGGCGGGCATGGACGAGCATATCGCAAAGCCGCTTGATTTCGGGCGGTTGAAGGAAGTGCTGAATACCCGATTGGGCGGTTAGCCGATTGCGGGCAAAGGAAAGGAATGATAAAAAATATGAAAGACATCAGGGAGGCGCGGCGGATCGTCGTAAAGGTCGGCACGTCCACGCTCTGCTATAAAACGGGAAATCTGAATCTGCGGCGAGTCGAGGGGCTGATCGAGGTGCTGTCCGACCTGAAAAACGAGGGGCGGGATATTATTTTCGTCACCTCGGGCGCGGTCGGGATCGGCGTGGGACGCGCGGGACTTCCGACACGACCCTCCGATATGCCGACGAAGCAGGCTTGTGCCGCGATCGGTCAGTGCGAGCTGATGAATATTTACAGCCGCGGCTTCTTAAAGTATAACCATACCGTCGCGCAGCTCCTCGTCACAAGAGACGTGGTAAGCAACAAGACGCGGCGAGAAAACGCGTTCAATACGCTTCACCGCCTGCTTGAAATGGGCGTGATCCCGATCATTAACGCGAACGATACCGTCTCGATCGAGCAACTCGATTTCGACGAGAACGATACGCTTTCCGCCCTGATGGCGACACTTTGCGAAGCCGATCTGCTGATCATGCTGACCGACGTGGACGGGCTTTACGACCGCGATCCGTCCGATCCCGAGGCGAAGCATATCCCGCTTGTGCATAAGGTGACGGACGAGATGATCGCGGCGGTCGGGGAAAAGGGGAGCGCGCTCGCGAGCGGGGGAATGCTGACAAAGCTGGAAGCCGCCTGTATCGCGGGGGAATACGGGATCCCTTCCGTCATCATCAACGGCGAACGCCCCGAGATCTTATACGATCTGTTTGAGGGAAAGGCGAAATGTACGCAGTTTAATTTAGGCAACACCGCACAATGACCGCAGGACTTTGCTGCGGCAAAGTCCACGGCTTTGGCGTCCGCTCACACAACATCTTCGCCGTCATACTGCACAGATTTTTCTCGAAATCCGGCGGGATTCCTGCGAAAAATCTGTACAATCTGACGAACAAATCTGTTGCGCGATCGAACATCAATCATTATGCGGTGTAGCCTTAAAATGAAAGGATCAAAAAATATGAGTTATGTGGAGGAGCTTGGCGCGGCGGCAAAGGCGGCGGAGCGCGAGCTTTTGAAATACGGCGCGGCGCAGAAGAACGCCGCGCTCGGCGCGATCGCGAAAAAGCTTACGGACGAGACGGCGGCGATCCTTCGGGAGAACGCGCGTGATCTCGAAAACGCGGAGCAAAACGGTATGCCGCAGGCAATGCGGGATCGGCTCGCGCTGACCGAAGCACGGATCAGGGCAATGAGCGAGGGGGTCTTACAGGTTGCCGCGCTTGCCGATCCGATCGGCGAGGTGATCGGCGGAGGAGAGCTTCCGAACGGGCTGATGATCGTGAAAAAGCGGGTTCCGCTTGGCGTGATCGGGATCATTTTCGAGTCCCGCCCGAATGTTACGGTGGACGCGGCGGCGCTCTGCCTGAAATCGGGGAACGTTTGTGTTCTCCGCGGCGGGAGTGACGCGATTTATTCCAATAAATGCCTGGTGCGGCTCATGCGCGAGGCGATCGGGGAAGCGGGGCTTCCCGCCGACGCGGTTCAGCTGGTCGTCGATACCTCCCGCCTTGTGGCGAACGAGCTGATGAAGGCGGATCGGTATATCGACGTGCTGATCCCGCGCGGGGGCGGCGGGCTGATCCGTTCCGTGCGGGAAAACGCGACGATCCCGGTGATCCAGACGGGGGAAGGGAACTGTCACGTTTATGTGGATCGCTTCGCGGACATTGATCTCGCGGTCTCGATCGTCGATAACGCGAAAACCCAGCGCCCGAGCGTCTGCAACGCGATCGAGAACGTGCTGGTGCATAAGGACGTCGCGGAGCAGTTTTTTACCGCGCTCCAAAAGAAGTGGAACGGAAAGGTGCAGATCGTCGGCGACGAGGCGACCGCGAAATATATCCCCGTGGAGCGGATCGCCGAAGAGGAGGATTACCGCCGTGAGTTTCTCGATTACGTGATCGCTTCCCGCGTCGTATCAAGCGCGGACGAGGCGATCGCCCACATCAACCGCTACGGGACGCGCCACAGCGAATGTATCGTGACCGTTCATCTCGAGACGGCGGAAAAGTTTCAGCGGCTGGTGGACGCGGCGGCGGTTTATGTCAACGCGAGCACGCGCTTTACCGACGGCTTTGAATTCGGTCTGGGCGCGGAGATCGGGATCTCGACCCAGAAGCTCCACGCGAGAGGTCCGATGGGACTGACCGAGCTTACCACCTATAAATACCTGATCAACGGAAACGGACAGATCAGGGGATAAGGATTCGTTCAATGAGTAAAAAGAAGATTAAACAGGAAAATAAGATGATGACCGCGCGTCTTACGGAGCAGCTCGACAGCGACAGCTCCGAGGCGAAGGGGGCGGAGGACGCGATCCGCGTCATGCGCTCCTCGCTCGACCGCGCGGCGCAAGCCGAAACAGGTTCTGCCGAAGAGCAGCCGAAAGCCGCCGAGCCGACCGAGGAGGAAAAGGAGATCCTACGCTCCATGACCTCGGCGCTCAGCGAAGGGATCGACGAGGTCGCCGAGGCGGAGGAGCCGATGTCGGAGGAGGACGCGGGGGAAGCCGCGCCTGCCGTAAATAAGCCAAACCGATTCTATCTCGTTTTCGCGGTCTTTATCATTATCATGAGCGTGATCGGTGTGATCTCCACGGTTCGGTTCATCGCCGAGCAGGTTGAAAGTCTCGCGGATCAGACTGCGCTCAAGAACGAGATCGCGCTGTTCCTTTACCCGGTCGTAACGGTCGATCCTCCCGAGTTCGCCTCGGCGGGTGAGATCCCGGAAAGCGTCGTGATTGAATCCGCGATCTGGAAGATCGTTCTGACGGGCGATACGACGAATTACGAGAAGCTTTATAACACATATATGTACGTTCCGGCGGTAGATGTTGAATTCGCGGCGCGGACGCTCTTCGGAAGCGAAGCGACGGTCACGCACCGGACGGTCGGAAGTACGGGAAGCGCTTTCAGCTATGACGAGGAGCGCAACACCTATCTCGTCCCGATCACGCCGCGCTATACGGCGTATTCTCCGTCGGTCACGAGTATTTCCAACGTCGGGGAGCTTTATACGGTTCGGGTCGATTACCTTCCGCCGACTGCGCTCGCGATCGAGGGGATAAAGCTCGACAGCTCGGTAACGAAAACCATGGAATTCACCCTTTCCAAATCGAAAAGCAGCATGACGATCCATTCGCTTCGCAACACGACGAGAGTGGAGGATACGTATGCTTATTAAAGCGGTTTTGTTTGACCTTGACGGGACGGTTCTCGATACGGAAAAGCTTCTCGTCCGTTATTGGTGTCAGGCAGCGAACGAGGCAGGCTTTCCGATGCGCCGCGAGCACGCGCTCGAGCTTCGGAGTCTTTCCTTCGTCTACGCGGAGCCGCTTCTGAAGCAATGGTTCGGCGAGAACTGCTCTTACCGGAAGCTTCGCGAGCGGCGCATGGAGTTGATGGCGGCGCATATCGAGCAGTACGGGCTTGAGGTAAAGGAAGGGATTCCCGCGCTTCTGACCGGGCTCGGGAACGAGGGGATCCGGCGCGCGATCGTGACCGCGACGCCCATTGAACGGGCGGCGGAATATTTGAAAAAAGCGGGGCTTTACGGGGAATTCGACGATCTGATCTCCGCGCATATGGTGCAAAACGGGAAGCCGAAGCCCGACGTTTATCTGTACGCGGCGGAGCGGCTCGGGCTATCTCCCGCGGAATGTATCGCGGTGGAGGATTCGCCGAACGGCGTTCGCTCGGCGAGCGCGGCAGGGTGTAAAACCGTCATGATCCCCGACCTGACCGAGCCGGACGAGGAGCTTCTTGACCTTTTGTACGCCGTGTGCAAAACGCCCGCGGAGCTGGGGGAGCGGCTGCTCCGTCCCTCTCAGACGGTATAGACACGGCGGCCGGAGAATTTTACCGAAGCAAGACGACTGCCCAAAAAACAATAAAGGACGGGATAGAATGAACATTTTAACGGTAAAGGAAATGAACGGGAGTATTGCGGGCTGCGCAAAGCTTTTTATTGATCAGGCAGAGACGCAGTACCGCGAGCGGATCGCCGTCGTCGCGGACGCGCTTTTGTCGCACGGCGGAGATTTTCCGATTGTATTGATTTCGGGACCGTCGGGGTCGGGAAAGACGACGGCGGCGCTCCGGCTCGGGACGCTTCTCGAAAAGGCGGGAAGGGTCGTCCATACCCTTTCGATGGACAATTATTTTTTCCCGCTCGACGACCCGCGCAACGAACGGGACGAAAACGGGGAGATCGACTTTGAATCCCCGAAGCGGCTCGACATGGAGCTTTTGAACGATCATCTGCGCCGGCTCTGGCGCTGTGAGGAGATCGACGTTCCCGCTTTTGATTTTACGAATCAGAAGCGGCTGTTCGGGAAGAAGATGAAGCGTGCCGCGGGAGAATTCGTCATTATGGAGGGGATCCATGCGCTGAACCCCGAGATTACCGGGAATATCGGCGAACACGCGGCGACCGTATACGTGAGCGTCCGCACCCGCCTTGAAAACGCGGCGGGAGAGCTTCTCCACCCGTCGAAGATCCGTTTAATGCGGCGGCTGGTGCGTGACCGCCTTTTCCGCGGTCGGTCGGCGGCGGAAACCCTCGACTTTTTCCGCCATGTCGAGCGCGGGGAGGAGCGGTTTATCCTGCCCTATAAAAATAAGGCGGAATATGATATTGATACGTTTATTTCCTACGAGGCGGCGGTCTATAAGCCGTTTGTGCTTCCCGAGCTTCTTGCCGTAAAGGAAACCTACGCCGATTATGACCGCTATCGTGATCTGGAGGCATTTTTGACCGAGATCGGCGAGATGAGCCGGGACGATGTTCCGCTCGATTCCCTGGTGCGGGAGTTCGTCGGCGGGAGCAACTATCAATATTAAGACGTGGTTTTGTTGCTTTTTCACAAAAATACACGCCAAAAACATCACTTTTATCAAATTTATCGAAACACTTGATTTTATGGTAAATTTGTTGTATAATAAAGAATGGAAAGAAATTTTGTGAGAGATCGGATCGGGGATTTTGCGCGGCTGCATTAAAAAAGCGGCGGCAAAGCGGCGGTTCGAGCTTTTCCGAGCGTAAGGATGGTAAAACAGATGGAAACGAATATTTTACTTGAAAGCGGCACAAATGAACTTGAGCTTTTGGAGTTTTTCGTGGGAAACGAGGATTTCGGGATCAATATCGCGAAGGTCAGCGAGATCATGACCTATCAGGAGGTCACGCCGATTCCCTCCGCTCCGCCGGAGGTCGAGGGCGTATTTATGCCGCGTGATAAGCTGATCACGGTCGTGGATCTACATACGGTACTCGGGATCGAAAAGCCGAAGGATAACGACGGACTTTTAATTATCTGCGAATTTAACCAGCTTGACATCGCGTTCCATGTTTCCCGGGTACAGGGGATCCTTCGGATCAGCTGGAACAGCATCGAAAAGCCGCCGACAGTCGCGAACAACAGTGAAAAGGGCGTAGCGACGGGGATCGCGAAGGTCGACGGGAAGATCATTATTATCCTCGACTTCGAGAAGATCATTTCCGATCTGAACTGCTCGCTCGGACTGGATCTTTCCGGTGTGGATAAGATTGAACACCCGAAAAACGTCGATTATGACGCGAAGATCATTATCGCCGAGGACTCGCCGCTTCTGAACAAGCTGGTCGTAAACGCGATCACGTCGGCGGGCTTCCATAATATTCTGTCGTTTGCGAACGGGCAGGAGGCTTGGAATTATATTTCGACTTATGCCGATAAGGAAGATATTACCCAGCATATCGCGCTGCTCGTAAGCGATATTGAAATGCCGCAGATGGACGGTCACCGCTTAACGAAGCTGATCAAGAGTGATAAAAATCTCCGGAAGCTTCCCGTTTTCCTCTTCTCGTCGCTGATCGACGACCGTATGCGTCTGAAGGGTGAAAGTATCGGCGCGGACCGTCAGTTCTCGAAGCCGCAGATCGGCGGACTTGTACAAACGATTATCGACACGCTTACGGTCGGTTGATTTCGGCGGAAGGAGCGGACAGTATGGAACGGTTTGTCATTACGATCGCGCGCGGCTATGGAAGCGGCGGGCGAAAGGTCGGCGAAATGCTCTCTAAGACGCTTGGGATCAAGTATTACGACGGCGAACGGATCAACGCGCTCGCTTCCGAGAAAAGCGGGATCAGCGAGGAGCTGTTCAATCTTGCGGACGAACGCGTCAAAAGCGGAATGTTCAGCCGTCCGAAGCAGTATGACGGAACGCTCATCACGCCCGACAGCCGAAAATTCACCTCGGAGGACAACCTGTTCAGCTATCAGGCGCAGATCATCAAGGAGCTGGCGGCGGCGGAAAGCTGCGTGATCGTCGGGCGCTGCGCGGATTATGTGCTGAAGGGTACGAAAAATTTGTTCCGTATCTTTATTCACGCCAATCCCGAGACCTGTATCCGGAATACGATGGAGGTAACGGGGATCACTTCCCGCGAAGAGGCGGAAAAGCGGATCAAAAAGACCGACCGCGAACGTGAGATCTATTATAAGGCGCGTACGGGGAGCGACTGGGAATTCGTTGGAAATTACGACCTGATCCTCGATACGAGCAATATGGATTTTGAGACTTGCATGAAGATCATTTGCGGATATGTAAAGATCCGAATGGAAGCGTAATACAATACCGCGCCGGGCGAATGCCTAGGCGCGGTATTTTTGATCTAAAAAAACAACCACCTCCAAAGATCTCCTTTGGAGGTGGTTATATTTTGAGAATTTTTGCGGTTTATTCGACCTTGAACCGCGCGATCTGTTCTTTGAGAATGATCGACTGCGTATTGAGCTGTTCGCAGGAAGCGGTCGTTTCCTGCGCCGTCGCGGAGTTGTTTTGTACGACAACCGAGATTTCTCCGATTGCCTGCGTTACTTCCTTGATCGAATTGGACTGCTGCGCCGCCGCTTTCGAGATCTCGTCGATCAGTACGTTCGTCTTTTCGGAAATTTCGATTACTTCCTTCATGGTGGCGGCGGTTTTTTCGGTGATTTTCGCACCTTCCGTAACCGCGTCGATCGTGGACGAGATCAGACCGGTGGTGCTGCTCGCCGCTTCCGCGCTCTTTGCCGCTAAGTTCCGCACCTCGTCGGCAACGACCGCGAAGCCCTTACCCGCTTCACCCGCGCGCGCCGCTTCTACCGCCGCGTTCAGGGCGAGAATATTCGTTTGGAAAGCGATATCGTCGATCGTTTTAATGATCTTACTGATTTCGTTCGATTTAACCTCGATATCCTGCATTGCCCGCGTCATGTTGGCGATCTCGCGGCTCTGTTCACCGATCTTCTCGGCGCTCTCCTTTGAAAAATCGTTTGCCTGCGCGGAATTTTCGGCACTGCGCTCGACCTGCTTGGAAATTTCGTCGATCGTTTTGGATAGATGGTCGATCGCGCCCGCCTGCTTCATGGTTCCGTCCGAAAGCGTCTGTGAGCTGTTGGCAAACTGTTCCGAACCGCTGGTAACCTCCACCGCCGCGGTGTTCAGGTTTCGGATCGTTTCACTTAAGGTCACACCGATCGCGGTAAAGGACTTATCAATTTCAATGAAATCCCCTTTATACTCCTCCCCCGGACGAACGGTAAAGTTTCCGCTTGCCATTTCCGAGAGGATCCTTGAAATATCGTTGATGTACGAGCTCAGGGTATGCTTCGTCTGTTCGAGCCGCATGGCAAACTGCCCGACCTCATCGTTCGCGAAACGGAAAGTGCTGTCCGGAACGGAAAGCTCTCCTCTGCTCATGCTGTCCGCAATGGAACAGGCTTCGCGGATCGGATTTTCGACAAGATGGCGGGTCGTAAGAATGATGATGATTCCCGAAACAATTGCCAGCGCTACGGTAAGCAAGACCGAGAAAAATACGATACTGGCGATCGTTTCGTCCGCGTCCTTGGAGGAATAGCCGGCAAAATATGCGCCGACGATTTCACCGTTCATGTCGTAGATCGGCTCGTAATGTACATAATGCTTCTGCCCGAGAATATCCGCCTGTCCGGTATAAGTTTCACCGTTTTGGATCACCGCTGCCTCGACCTTTGCCGACATATCCGTCCCGACCGCGCGGGTGCCGTCTGTTTTCTTGATCGTTGTCGCATAGCGCGTTTTTCCCGCGAAGAGTGTGACCTCCCCGCCCGATTTTTCGGAGGTCGCGTCGAGCCGTTCCGACCGGGAAAGATCGGTTCCGAGGAGAACCGCGCCGTTGGTCGATCCGTTGAGGATAGTCGGTGTGACATAGATCAGCGAAAGCGGAACATTTTTATCGGCATAGATGCCCGAAGCCGTCTTTCCCTTGATCGACTCCGAGGGATCATAGCCCGACAGCGCGTAATTTTCCGTCTGCCAGAGAAGCTCTCCCGAAGCGTCGAACAGAGCGCAGAAATCGCTTTCCGTGGCCTTATGCAGTTCCCAGCTTTCTTCAAGACCGTAATACTGCCGAAGGCCGATCGCCTTTGCGGGGGTATTATCCGCGCCCCAGTAATCGGAGATGTTTTTCAGACGGGTGGTTTCATCATCGAGATCCGACCGGAGGATCTTTACTCCCATGTCTGACTGTCGGAGCATCAGCGAGTCGGTGTGCGTTTGCGTCAGAATGAGAGACGTAGTAACGAGAAGAACCGAGACCGTGATGACGATTACCGCTACGGTAATCATGATTTTTTTGCCCAATTTAGACATAACCGTGTAACCTTACCTTTCCGTTTGCGGAAGTGATTCCGACGTGCGCCCAAAAGCGCGGCGAAAATCATGACAGTCCGCATGGTATTTCCGAATCCTTTCGGAAACCGAAAGTGCGCTATACTAAAATTTATGATGTGCAGGGTAAAAACTTCGCAAAAACTGCATATATCCAAGCTTTTGCTTGATTTTATCATGCTTCATAATAAATTTTTAGATGAAAAGTATAATTTTTCAGGACTGGGCGTTTTGCTTTTCAAGCCATTCCTTATACCCGCTGATCAGGCTTGTCGGCCAGTTTCGTCCTGCCCAGGAGCCGCCGTTCACCTTATAATAATAGTCGAAGTACAGAGGACTTTTGTTTGTATAAGCCTTTGAAACGTCGATCGAGGCGCTTTCTCCCTCGCGGAGCTTCCGCGCGAAGAGCACGAAGCGGGTATCAATCCAGCCGAGCGGATAATAGCAGGTGGAGAGTGTCAGGAATTCGTCGTCATAGCGGACGTCGAGCGCGGGATTATAGAAAACGCTCCGATCCATGACCGCCTCAAAATACTGATAAAACGTACTTTTTGAAGTAAACTCGCGGAATTTATAATAATTGAAAACCGCGCCGTGCGTCTGCTTCGTATTGACGAACATTCCCGCGAAAACGACATACGTGCTTTCTCCGCCGTAAACGGATTCATAGCTGATCGTCGGGTGCGTCAGGTAGAAATCGAGACTTCCGTAGCGGGCGGGGTAGTAGTTCGTGATCTTCGCGAGACCGACGCCGGTACGGATATTGTGACCGTAGATAACGAGATTCTGCGGTCCGCCGTCCTCTGTTACGGGGATATGGTAGTCGGCGAAGGAGGTTCCGACCTTTGTCGTATCGTATCTTCCGTAAAAATCGTGCTCAAGGTAGAACTTGTTATCCGTCGCCTGCACGATCGGGAGGTCGATCGGCGTATCCTCGATCTTAAGCCAGCCGATAAAGTCGGTGTTCAGTTCGTACATATACTTCAGGTCGTGCTTAAACGCGGGATAGTCCGTTCCGCCGCGATAACCGCTGATATGTACTCTGGTTGTGGTGACTGCCGCGGCGGTCTGACGCGTCGGAGCCGCCGTAGCCGCAACGGTCGCGGAAGCGGTCACGGGGGTGGGAGCTTGCGTCCGCGCCGCTGTGGCGGAGGTGACGGGCGCGGGCGTTGTCTCGGCGGTCGTCGTGGTTGTTGTGGTTGTGGTGGTTGCTTTCGTGGTGGTTGCTTTCGTGGTGGTTGTTGTCTTTTTCGTGGTGGTTGTTTCGGGAGTAGTTGTTGTTTCCGCCTCGGTCGTTGTCTGTGTGAGGTCGTTCTGTGCTTCAATCGACTGCGGAAGATCGCCGTTTTCCACAACGGAATTTTCCTGACACCCGCTCAGCAGAAGTGCCGCGGCAAGCATTGCGGCAAGGCATTTTTCTGCCGTTCTTTTTTTATTTGCCATGGTATTTTCCTTTCGTTTGCTTCTTATCATCTATAATTATATCCCATTATACCATATTTTCCGCCAATTGTCACTATTTGTCACGACATTTTTCTCATTTCATCAAATTAAACAAGTTTTTTCAATTTTTTTTGTTAAAAAAAACCCGATCTCAAAGAGATCGGGGAAAGGCGCACGCCTGTCATAAAAAAATAAAACAATTACTCTCTGTTGCCGCACTGCCGCTCAAAGTAAGACTGCGGCCTTTTGCAGACGGGGCACATCTGCGGCGCGGACGGGCCGTGGTGAAGGTGACCGCAGTTCCGGCAGACCCAGACCGTCTCGCCCGATTCGGTAAAGACCTGCCCGTTCTGGAGAAGCTCGAGAAAGCGGCGGAAGCGCGCTTCATGATCCCGCTCGATCGAGCCGACGAGGTCGAAAAGGGCGGCGATATTCTGAAAGCCCTCCTCGCGCGCGGTCTTCGCGAAGCCCGCGTACATTTCCGTCCATTCGTAATGCTCGCCGCCCGCCGCGTTTTCGAGCGCTTTCTGCGTGTCGGCGGGGACGCCCTCGCTGAGGATCGAGAGCCAGAGCTCGGCATGAGCGAACTCGTTCGCGGCGGTTTTGTCGAAAATATCGCCGATCTGTTCATATCCCTCCTTTCGGGCAATCGCGCCGTACATGGAATATTTCGTTCTCGCCTGCGCCTCCCCCGCGAACGCGGTTTTGAGGTTTTCCAGTGTTTTTGATCCGTCGAGCTGCATAATGAATCCTTCCTTTCTTGTTTGAAAACATTTCCTTTACCTGCATTTTTTCCGTTTTCTCAAAAAATATGCGGAATTTCACAAAAATACTTGAAAAAAGGGGCAAGACGTGATATAATATACAATATATAATGCAGAGCGTTTTGGATCCGCGGCTTTCGCGGATCGGCTTCGCGGGAAAGGAACGGTTCCGTTATGTACTATTATCAGCCGGGCGCGATCGGGAAAGCCATTCACGCCAGAATTGAATCGGCGAAGCAGTCTGTCCGGTCGGGCAGACGGTCGGAGAGCACGAAGCCCTTCGGCGAGGTACTGAAAAGTCATATGGGGCAGAAAACGACCGGGACAAAAACCGTCTCGTCCGTTTCCAAAAACGGTTCGGTGAGCGGATCGGCGCTTTTATATGCAATGCTGAACGAGGACAGTGAGCCGGCGGCTTCGGCGGTTCTCGACACGCTCGGGCTTGGGTCGTCCTCTTCGGGGATCTCGACCTCCCTGCGTTCGGCGGCGAACAATCTTTCCGAGTCGGCGCAGACGCTCCGGATCACGGTCAAGAACGATCCCGAGGCTTCGGCGGAGGCGTTTGCCCGCTTTACCTCGGATTATAACCTTCTTCTCGCGCGGCTCGGCGCTTCGTCGGGGACTTCGGGCTATTTTTACCGCACGGCGCTTTCCGCCTACGCGAATGAGAACGGTCTCGGCGGCACGGGGCTTTCTGTCGGAGAAAACGGCGCACTTACCGCGACGGGAGGGGAATTTGACGCGGAACGGCTCGACACCTTCCTTTCGGGGATTTCGTCGGTCGCGCGGAATATTTCCTCCGATTCGTCTTCTCTTTCGGCGGATCTGCTCGGCAATCTCGGGACGAATTACAGTACCCTGCTCGGACTGATGAGCTGAAAACAAAGAATAACGTAAACCTGAGACCGTTTCCCGAACGGTCTCTTTTTAACTTGACGGTGCAAACTTGAATACGGTTTTGACGGGCAGATTTTCGCCGATTTGTCCTCTCTTTCGTCGGCGGATCTGCTCGGCAATCTCGGGACGAATTACAGCACCCTGCTCGGACTGATGAGCTGAAAACAAAGAATAACGTAAACTTGAGACCGTTTCCCGAAAGGTCTCTTTTTTAACTTTATTACTTAAAAGATTGCTTAAATTTTTGTAATAATTCACAAAAAAACGACACAAAAATTTCGATTTACGCAATTGACATCATGTGCTGAAATTGATATAATAAATTTAGGCAGATTGTGCCCGATACCAAAGTCCGGGCAGGACATGGTATCGGCGACGGCTAAGGCGAGCCGCCGCGAAATATTTTCGGAAGGCGGTGCGTTTTTCGGCACGGGCTTTTCGGAGGAAAGGATTTTGATGAACATGAAGAACTCAAAGAAGATTATTTCTTCGATTTTGGCGGCTTCCGTGATCCTCGGCATTTCCGCCTGCAACGGAGGTGGCGGCGGAAGAAACACGGATACGACGACCGCGCCCGTTGCGGCTGCGACAACGACGACGACGGCGGCGACGACGCTCGATACCGACCCTGTACTTAAGGATATTGTAGCGGATAAGGCGGAGGACCTCAAGCTTTCGGACGTAGAATCCGTTGATAAGAAGATCAAGTGGCTCGCATGGTGGGATATTGACGAAACCTCCGCGGCTTGCGAGCTTTTTAAAGCGCAGTACGGAATTCCCGAGGAGGGCAACGATTCCTACGGCGCGGAATTTGCGAATGAAATCTTTGTATGGACGAACGTTGCTTACGGCGACCGTTACGACCGTCTCGGTCAGATGGTTGCGGCGGGCGACTCTCCCGATATATTCCCGTTTGAGATCGGTTATTTTCCGCTCTCCGCAATCATGAATATGTTCCAGCCGATCGACGGCGTCATTGACACGACGACCGAAGAATGGTCGGAATACCGTCATACGATGGATCAGTTCATGTGGGGCGGTAAGAACTGGTGCGCGATCATGGACGTAAACCCCAACTATGTTCTGTTTTACAGACGGTCCGTTTGTGAGGACGCGGGTATTTCCGATCCCTGGACCTTATATGAAAACGGCGAATGGACTTGGGACGAGTTCCTTAAGGCGGCGGACATCTTCCAGAAGAGCGGCGACAGCAAATACGTGATCGATGGCTGGAACATTGCCGACTTCTTTATCGCGACAACGGGCGTACCGATGGTCGGGATTGAGAACGGTAAGCTTGTAAGCCATCTGAATGACCCTGCGGTCGAGCGCGCGATGACCTTTGTGGAAACGCTCGCGTCTGAGGATTATCGTTATCCTTGGGATCTGAACGGCTGGTCCACCAACTTCCGTGCTTGGATGAACGGCGATACGCTGTTCTATGCGGACGGCTACTGGACATATCAGGAAGCGACCATGCAGAAGGCGATCGCGAAGTACGGCTGGGCGGAAAACGACGTATTCTACGTACCGTTCCCGCGTGATCCGAACGCGAACGGCCATTACCAGATGATGAAGCAGGACGCGCTCATGTTCTGCGGCGGCGCGACGAATGTTGACGGCTTTAAGGCGTACACGAACTGCTGCTTACAGGCGTCGAAGGACAAGGACGTAGCGGCGCAGGCGAGAGAAAAGTCGATTCGTGATTTTGGCTGGACCGAAGAGCTTCTCGACGCACAGGATCAGATGAAGGAAAACCTCCTCGCGACTTGGGACTTTAAGTACGGTATCAGCGTAACCTGTGCGCAGGACGGCATGGACGATTCTCCGACGAGAAACATCAGCGCGAGACCGTATACCTTTGTAGACGCAAAGTACACGCAGCTCCGCGCGGAGAACGAAACGACGATCAATTCGCAGATCGAGCAGGCGAACGCGAAAGCGTAAATACTTAAGCATGAGGGAGACCGTGAAGATTTTCGCGGTCTTCTTTTTGCACGTTTTTCTCCTGATCGGTACGTTTCTGTAATATATAGTGTGCGGTTTCCGAAAAAGGTTGGCTTTTTTGAGAAATTTTTTTATTCGGTGAATTTCTCTTTTATTTTTTTCCGAAATGTGGTATACTATACTACGCGTTGCTAAAATCGTTCAGAAACGATTTCAGCGGCGGACAGGATATAAGAACAACGAGGAAAAGCGCGGACAAGGAAAGGGGCGGTTCATATCCGGAATTTTATGGGATATTTCCCGAGTGCGAACGGGATCAACCGGATCGCCTATTACGTTTATCTTCCCGACTGTAAGCCGAAATGTATTGTGCAGATCGCGCACGGAATGTGTGAAAACGGGATCGTATATCAAGGCGTCGCGCGGTACTTGACCAATCGGGGCTGTATTGTCTGCACGGCTGATTCCCTGGGACACGGGCGCTCGGTGCGCGGATACGACGACGTCGGATTTTTCGCGCCGAAAAACGGCTGGCGCTGCGTGGTGCGGGACATGAAAACGCTGACCGACCGTATGACCCGCCGTTTTCCTCATCTGCCCGTTTTTCTTGTCGGGCACAGTATGGGGAGCTTCGTTGCGCGGGAATACCTGACCTGGTACGGGGAAACGCTCGCGGGCTGCGTTCTGGTCGGGACGAGCGACGGCTTCGAGGCGCAGAGGCTGCTGATCGGGCTGGCGCGGCTTTTGTGCCTGTACCGCGAGGGGAAATTCCATGTCCCGGGGATCCTGAACTGCGGCTGCCTTTTGTTCAACGCGAAAATGGGACGGTGCTCGGCGGGGTGGGACTGGCTTTCCCGCGATCCGAGGATCCGGGAGATGATGGAACGCCATTGCTTCGACTATACCGCCCGGGCGTACTTTGATATTGTGACCCTGCTTGATACCGTTTCGGCGGACGACTGGGCATACAGCGTACCCGAGGAGCTTCCGATCCTGCTCATGAGCGGCGGAAAAGACCCGGTCGGAAACTGCGGCCGCGGGGTCGCGCACCTGTACCGCCGGCTGAAGAAAGCGAGGCGGGAAAACGTGAAGGTTCGCATTTACGCGGGCGCGCGGCATATGCTCCTCCACGAAACAAACCGAAAACAGGTCTGCCGCGATCTGTATGATTGGATCTCGCAAGTTTTTATAGAAAGGAATAAGTTTGAAAAATCGTAGATTTTTCAAACCCGTCGTGTTTCCCGCAGGAAACACAGTCCTCACATAGGAAAGGATTGATTAAAAATGAAGCAGCAATTTCTCGAAGCCGGAAAGATCACGAAGCTTCAGGGCTTGAAGGGCGAGCTTCGTATGCAGTATTACTGCGACGGGCCCGAACGGCTGGACGGGCTGAAAACGCTCTATCTTGACAAGGGGAAAACGCCGGTCGGGCTGACCGCGAGCCGATACCTCAAAAGCGATGTAACGGTCATCAAGCTGGAGGGGATCGACACGCCCGAGGACGCGCAGAAGCTGATCGGGAAAACCCTGTACTTAAACAGAAACGATCTGGAGCTTTCGGAGGACGAATGGTTCATTGCCGATCTGATCGGGCTTTCGGTCGTGGACGCGGATAACGGGCGCGTTTACGGAAGGATCGACGAAATTTATCAGAACGGAAGCACCGACGTTTACTCGCTCCGTACCCCGGAAGGGAAGCAGTATCTGTTTCCGGCGATCCCGGAGGTGCTGCTCGAGACCGATCCTGACGGTGGGAAGATCGTGATCCGCCCGCTTCCGAATTTATTTGAAATTTATGAGGGAAACGACAATGAGGATTGACATTGCGACACTGTTTCCGGCGATGTGCGAGGCGGTTCTGAACGAGAGCGTGATCGGGCGGGCAAGACGGGCGGGCTACATAACGCTGAAATGCCACAATATCCGCGACTATACGCTCGACAAGCACCGCCGCGTGGACGACAAGGCGTACGGCGGCGGCACGGGAATGCTTATGCAGCCGCAGCCCGTTTACGATTGTGTGCAGGCGGTCTTCCGGGAACTCGGCGAAACGGCGAAGCCGCGCTTGATCTACCTTTCGCCGCAGGGAAAAACGCTGACGCAGGAGCTGGTGAAGGAGCTTGCGGCGGAGGAAAACCTCATCCTGCTCTGCGGGCATTACGAGGGGATCGACCAGCGGGTACTGGACGAGCTTTCGGCGGAGGAGATCTCGGTGGGGGATTACGTGGTGACGGGCGGGGAATTGCCTGCGCTGATCCTGACGGACGCGGTGGCGCGGCTTTGTCCCGGGGTACTCCCGAACGAGGACGCGTATTCGATCGAAAGTCATTATAACGGGCTTTTAGAGCACCCGCAGTATACCCGTCCCGAGGTCTGGCGGGGGCGGGCGGTTCCCGAGGTGCTGATCTCGGGGCATCACGCGAAGATCCGGGAATGGCAGGAGGAAATGGCGCGGAAAACGACCGGGGAAAAGCGCCCCGATCTCCTCGAAAAGGAGAAATCGTCGAATTGTTGAAAAATCCTTGTTGATGTTGAATATGATGTTGAAAACTTTTTGTGCAATTATTACAAGCCGCGCGCGGGTTTTCGGTTCTCATTCCACAAAAACGGAAAATTATTTCAAAAGAGCGCGAAAAAGTCGGAAAATCGGTTGACTTAAAAGTTCGTTGGGGATATACTTAAAGCGTAGGCAAAAGGCATTAGCCCGTCGGCGCATTCGGATTGTCCCCGTCGGGTTACGGCAGGTAATGAAAAAAATACAATGGAGGGAATTTTCTATGTTCGTAAGAGAAGTGGATGTAAAAAATCAGGTCGGACTTCATGCGAGACCGGCAACGTTCTTTATTCAGAAGGCGAATGAATACAAGTCCTCGATCTGGGTTGAGAAGGAAGAGCGCAGAGTAAACGCGAAGAGCCTTCTCGGAATCCTTTCGCTCGGGATCGTCGGCGGAACCTCGATCCGCATTATTGCCGACGGCTCCGATGAGCAGCTTGCGGTTGACGGCTTAATTAAGCTGATCGAAGGCGGCTTTGAGGAATAATTCCATGACGTACAGAAAAAAGCCGTGCCGCACGGGAACGTGTTCGCGCGGCTTTTTATTTTTCGGAAAAGGAACGATGGTAAAATGAAAAAAACGCTTTTGGCGGCGCTGTTCTTTCTTCTTTTTTGCGCAGGGTGCGTTTCGGCGGAGTACGACGGGCGCGCGGAGATCGAGCGGGCGCGGGAGCTTCATACCGGGCGCGCGGGCGCGTCGGTCACCATGACCGACGACCGGACGGGGGAAGTTGTCCAGAAGCTCGACTACCTTTTCGTCGGCGAGGTCATGACCTATATGTATATGGGTAAGGCGGACGGTACGCGCTATTATGAATTCAACAACGGAACGGAACTGAATACGATCACGCTTCCCGACGAGACGCAGTGGAGCTTTATCGCGAAGGGGAGCGAGGGCTATTACAGCTACGGCAAGGCGAGCCGTCATTATTACGCGGACGGGGCGCGGCTTTTCGCCGTATACGAGGCAGCGATCGACGGCACGGAGCGTATGGGGAACACGATCCGCTTTTCCTATGACGAGGCGAAGCTTTCGGAGTACGCCGCGTTTGCGGAAATGGGAGAAATTTCGGATTTTTCGATGTCCTATACCTTTGACGAAGCCGGATACTGCACTGAATTCACCAATGCGTATACCATGGACGGGACGGCGTATTCCTATACCGTAACGATCAAGGGGCGGGACGAGTCGATTACGCGGACGGAGGTATTCGGGGAGCAGACGGAGGAAGACGATCCGCCCGCCGATCGGGAGGTCGTCCGCATGGAGGGGGACAGGATCGTTTATCGGAACATATCCGAGCTGACCGACGCGGCGGAGCTGATCGTGATCGGGGAATACGCGAAGGAAACGGAGCAGACGCTCAAATACGAAGCCGGCATTTTTACCGACGCGGTTTCCGAAAATGTCATTTCCGTCAAAAAGGTGCTGAAGGGCGAGCTTCCCGACGAACCGATCAAAATTTCTCAAAGGTACGGGATCCTTGAAGATCAAAATCAGCTTGTGACTTTCAGCCAAATGACCCCGATGAAGAAGGGGGCGGAATGGATTTTCTTTTTGTATTACGATGAGATCGGCGATACCTACTGGTGCGCGGGGGATTATACGGGGAGATACCCTGTTCCGGACGAGAAGCTGTGTATGCTTTGCGGACGGCTCGGTGATGAGCCGGAGTTTTCTTTGGTGCAGGAGCTGGAGGCTTCCGATTTCGGCGTATATGAAAAGAATTGGATCAATCTCGAGCTTTACCGCGATATTCTGGAGCGGTTTGATTGTTCCGCCGCCGTAACGATCGGGGAGCGGAAGGAGGAAGCGGAAGGCGCCGCGGACATGACGGCAAAAACAGAGAAAACGGAGGATTCGGATACGGTACAGGAGGAAAAGAGCCCCCGTCCGATCAAGATTTTCGACTTCGGCTTCGAGAGCGTCGAGGAATATGGAGCGCTCGATCTGGATCTGTCCGCTGTACTAAAAGGAGACGAAAAATGTGTCGGCTACGCGAAAATCGACAGTTTTACCGTTCTGGATATAGGCGACGGATTTATGTGGGGACCGGATTATCCGTTCGTGATCCTTTCGGAGAACGGTGCTTGGCGGATCGATTCTTTGCCTTATAGGGGGGATCTGCATTTTTTTATAGATGAAAACAGGCTGTGCATTTACGATTCCTATTTGCAAAACGGGTTCGATCATTTCAGCTATTACGAATACGATCTCGCGGAGGAAGTTCGGACGGGCTTATATATAGAGGTACACGGTCTCGGAAATGAGGAGCCGTATTATGAATGCGACGGCTTTGAATTCAATTCCGCTTATGAGGTCGCGGAGCATATCGCGGAGAAAACCGACGTACTGTATCGGCTTCAGCGGTATATCTACGAAAATCACGAGATCAGGTGCGGGAAATATTACCTTGAGGGCGATGATTCGCAGTATATCGAGATCACCGAGGGCTACGGCTTTCAAATGCACTATGATTTTTACCAAGATTTTTACGAGCGGGATCGGGAATATCTGAACTATCTGGAAGAAAACGGTAAGACAGAGGAGATCGGGGAAGCGCTGGACAGGATTCGGGAACGCGCGGACTGGCGGAGTGCATTTTCTTATTATCAGCTTTCGCCGAACAGAGGCGACCTCCAGCCGAAGGAAGCGCCCGAATATATTGCGAACGGCAGCGGCTGGACGATGGAAATGCTTGATGAAAATACGATCCGATACGCGGAAGATGTGCTGTTTGTTTATCGGGAAGAATAGGAACAAATACGAAAATGTCCCGCCGCTTTTGGGGAAGCTCAAAGACGGCGGGAATTTTACAAAAATCGGGAATTTGGCAAATTGCACAAAAAACGAGAAAATGCAAGGAAAATTTTCTATGGAAGAAATTTCAAAAAATAGTTGTAATTCCGTCGGAAATACTGTATAATAATTCTTGCACGTGTGGTTTGCGTGTATTTTCCCGTGCGCTGATTCCGGTCGGATCGGCAAAAGCGCCGGCATGAACGGGTCGGGAAGGGTCCGCCAGAGGCAGATACCCCCGCTTATGATCCGCGAAAACTGCGTTTTCCGCTCGGTCGGGGAACACACGGGATAGTGTAAAACGAAAAACACGGCAGAAATTCAGAAAGGAGTAACACAGAGTGGCAGTTAAAGAACAGGTCAGAGTGAAGATCAAGGGCTATGAACATACGATCGTGGACGCGGCAGCGGCGAAGATCGTCGAGACCGCGAAGAGAACCGGCTCGAGAGTTGCCGGACCGATCCCGCTTCCTACCAACAAGGAAGTCATCACGATCCTTCGCGCCGTTCATAAGTACAAGGACAGCCGTGAGCAGTTCGAGCTCAGAACGCACAAGCGCTTGATCGACGTGATCCGCCCGACCAACAAGACCATCGAAGCCTTACAGAGTTTAGAGCTTCCGGCGGGCGTAGAAATTTCAATGGAGTTTTAACTTTTAAGTTCCCCAAAGAAGTTTCGAGTTATGTTGGCGAAACGCTTCGGGACAAGTCCCGGCGGGTTTTATGCCAACCGCTAACCAAGGCAGATACGCTGCACTTGGTCACGTTGAGGAAACTCAACCAATAACCAATAGGAGGGAAACCATGAAAAAGGGTTTAATCGCGAAGAAGATCGGTATGACCCAGATCTTCGACGAAGCGGGAAAGGTCATTCCCGTAACGGTAGTTGAAGCCGGTCCGTGCGTTGTCGCTCAGAAGAAAACAGTTGAGAACGACGGCTACGAGGCGGTTCAGCTCGGCTTCGGCGATATTTCGCCGAAAGCGGTCAACAAGCCGATGCAGGGGCATTTCAAGAAGAACGACGTTGCGTTTAAGAGAACGCTCCGCGAATTCCGTCTCGACGATACGAGCGCGGTGAACGTAGGCGACATCTTAAAGGCGGACGTTTTCGCCGCGGGCGACGTTATCGACGTTCAGGGCACCAGCAAGGGCAAGGGCTATCAGGGCGCGATCAAGCGCCACAACCAGCACAGACTCAAGATGACGCACGGCGCAGGTCCCGTCCACAGAGAAGCGGGTTCCATGGGCGCTTGCTCGTCCCCTTCGAGAATCTTCAAGGGCAAGGGCATGGCAGGTCATATGGGCTGTGATACGGTTACCGTACAGAATCTCGTCGTCGTAAAGGTCGACGCGGAAAATAATCTTATCGCAATCAAGGGTGCTGTTCCCGGTCCTAAGGGCGGAGTGCTTTGCATTACTGATGCGGTTAAGGCGTAAGGAGGAGGAGAACATCATGGCAAACGTAAAGGTATTTGATATGAACGGAAAGCCTGTTTCCGACCTCGAGTTAAGCGACGCGGTATTCGGGATCGAACCGAACGAAGTCGTTATGCACGCAGCAGTAGTGAACTATCTCGCGAATCAGCGTCAGGGCACACAGTCGACCTTGACCAGAACCGAGGTAAGCGGCGGCGGAAAGAAGCCTTGGCGTCAGAAGGGCACGGGCCACGCGAGACAGGGCTCGACGAGAGCTCCGCAGTGGACGCACGGCGGCGTCGCGCTCGGACCGAAGCCGAGAAGCTACAGCTACTCTTTAAATAAAAAGGTAAAAAGGCTTGCGCTTCGCTCTGCGCTTTCTTCTAAGTGCATGGAGGGCGAGATCGTCGTTCTTGACGCGATCAAGACCGACGAATTTAAGACAAAGACCATCGTGAATATGTTAAAGGCGCTGAACGTAAGCGAAAAGGCGCTGATCGTTCTCGATACGGCCGATCAGAAGGTTATCAAGAGCGCGGCGAATATCCCCGGCGTAAAGACCACGCAGGTAAATACGCTGAACGTTTACGACATTCTGAACTATACGAAGTTCATCGTCGTAAAGGACGCCGTGGCGAAGATTGAGGAGGTATACGCGTAATGGAAAGAACGGCACAGGACATTATCATTCGTCCGATCATTACGGAAAAATCCATGGACGGTCTCGCGGATCGCAAGTATACCTTTAAGGTGATGAAATCCGCGAACAAGATCGAGGTGAAGAAGGCGGTCGAGGCGCTTTTCGGCGTTAAGGTCGAAAAGGTCAACACCATCAGCGTGAAGGGCAGAAAAAAGCGCATGGGCCGCAGCGAGGGGTACACCTCCGACTGGAAGAAGGCGATCGTGACCCTTACGGCGGATTCAAAGACGATCGAGTTCTTCGACGGCATGATATAAGTAAGGAGTGAGTTAAAATGGCGATAAAGACATATAAACCCGTCACCCCCGGCCGCAGAGGAATGACGGTCATCGATTACAGCGGTTTATCGAAGACCGGTCCCGAAAAGAGCCTTCTCGAAAGCCTGAAAAAGCACGCCGGACGCAACAGCTACGGCAGAATCACCGTAAGACATAAGGGCGGCGGAAACAGAAGAAAATACCGTATTATTGATTTCAAGAGAAATAAAATCGGTATGAACGCGACCGTTCAGACGCTTGAATACGATCCGAACCGTTCCGCTTTTATCGCGCTGGTGCAGTATGAGGACGGCGAGAAGAGATATATCATCGCGCCCGAAAAGCTTGCGGTCGGCGACGTTGTAAGAAGCGGCTCCGACGCGGACATCAAGCCCGGCAACGCGCTGATGCTTGCGGATATTCCCGTCGGTACGGTTATCCACAACGTAGAGCTTCACCCCGGAAAGGGCGCGCAGCTTGTTCGCTCGGCGGGCAACATGGCGCAGCTCATGGCGAAGGAAAACGGCTACGCGCTGATCCGTCTCCCGAGCGGCGAGCTTCGGAACGTGGCGGATAAGTGCATGGCGACGATCGGCGTCGTAAGCAACGCGGATCACGCGAACGTGAACTACGGTAAAGCGGGAAGAACGCGCCACATGGGCATTCGCCCGACGGTACGCGGCTCGGTAATGAACCCGAACGACCACCCGCACGGCGGCGGTGAGGGTAAATCCCCTGTCGGACGTCCCGGACCGGTTACCCCTTGGGGCAAGCCCGCGCTCGGTTATAAGACGCGTAAGAGCAATAACAAGAGCGATAAGTTCATTGTTAAGAGAAGAAACGCGAAATAAGTTTTTTATTACAAGCTGCTGTTAAAAAGAGCGCGTACCGAAAGGGTAAAGCGACGCTTATTAACTTGCAGCGTAGCTTGAAAGGAAATAAGGACATGAGCAGAAGTATCAAGAAGGGACCTTACGTGCAGGAAGTTCTTCTGAAGCGCGTCGTTGCGATGAACGAGGCGGGCGAGAAGAAGGTTCTGAAGACATGGAGCCGCGCCAGCACGATCTTCCCCGAATTTGTAGGTCATACCTTTGCCGTTCATGACGGCAGAAAGCACGTTCCGGTATACGTTACCGAGGATATGGTAGGACATAAGCTGGGCGAATTTGCTCCGACGAGAACCTTTAAGGGTCACGTAGGAAGCAAGACGACCAAGAAGTAAGGAGGAGAAACCGAATATGGAAGCAAGAGCAGAATTAAGACAGGTTCGTATTTCTCCCCGTAAGGTAGGAATCGTTCTCGACTTAATCAGGAACAAGCCCTGCGACGTGGCGATGGCGATCTTGAAGAACACGCCGAAGTCCGCCTGTGAACCGCTTGAAAAGCTCCTGAAGTCCGCGATGGCGAATGCGGAAAACAACCACAACATGGACGTACGCACCTGCTATGTATCGGAATGCTACTGCGGCGCGGGTGTAACGCTCAAGCGGATCCGCCCGAAGGATCACGGCAGAGCGCACCGCATCTTAAAAAGAACGTCCAATATCGTTTTGGTCGTTAAGGAAGCAGAATAAGGAGGGAAACAATGGGACAGAAAGTTAATCCGCACGGTCTCAGAGTAGGCGTTATCAAGGATTGGGATTCCCGCTGGTTTGCCGGAAAAGCAACCTTTGGCGACACGCTCGTAGAGGACCATAAAATCCGCGAGTTTTTAAAGAAAAAACTCTTTAAGGCCGGAATTCCCGCGATCGAGATCGAAAGAGACGCGGCGAGAGTGAAGGTCAATATTCACTGCGCGAAGCCCGGCATGGTCATCGGGCAGAAGGGCGCGGAGATCGAAAAGCTTCGCACCGAGCTTGAAAAGCTTACCGGCGGCAAGTCCGTGATCGTAAACATCGTCGAGGTAAAGAGCCCCGATATGAACGCGCAGCTTGTTGCGGAAAACATTGCGCAGCAGCTCGAGGGACGTGTTTCCTTCCGCCGCGCGATGAAGTCCTGCATCAGCAGAACTATGAAGCTTGGCGCAAAGGGAATCAAGACCACCGTAAGCGGCCGTCTCGGCGGCGCGGAAATTGCCCGTACCGAAAGCTATCATGAAGGTACCATTCCGCTTCAGACGCTCCGCGCGGACATTGATTACGGTATCGCGAGAGCGAACACGACCTACGGCGTGATCGGCGTAAAGGTATGGATCTATAAGGGCGAAGTATTAAAGGGAGAGATCCCCGCGAATAAGCCCGAAAGACCGAGAACAAGAAGAAACAACGGCGACGGCAGAAAGAATTTCAAGCCGAGAGCAGAGAGAAAAGAAGGGGGTAATGGATAATGTTACTTCCAAAGAGAGTAAAGTACAGAAGACAGCAGAGAGGCCGTCTTACCGGTAAGGCGCTCCGCGGAAATACCGTGTCCAACGGCGAATTCGGATTACAGGCGCTTGAGCCCGCGTGGATCACTTCCAACCAGATCGAGGCGGCCCGTATCGCCATGACCCGTTACATCAAGAGAGGCGGACAGGTCTGGATCAAGATCTTCCCCGATAAGCCGGTAACCGAAAAGCCGGCGGAAACCCGAATGGGTTCCGGTAAAGGCTCGCCCGAATACTGGGTAGCGGTCGTAAAGCCGGGCAGAGTGATGTTCGAGATCGCCGGCGTTTCGGAAGAGGTCGCAAGAGAAGCGATGCGTCTCGCGGCTCATAAGCTTCCGATCAAGTGCAAATTCGTGAAGAAAGAGGAGGCTGCCGAGTAATGAAGATTACCAAGGAAATCAGAGAGTTATCCGAGATCGAGTTACAGAACAGAGCTGCTGAGTTAAAGCAGGAGCTTTTCAACCTCCGTTTTCAGCTTGCGGTAAACCAGCTCGAGAACCCGACGCGGATCCGCGCGGTGAAGAAAGAGATCGCCGTGATCAAAACCATCCAGCGTGAGCGCGAGCTTGCGGCGAATAAGTAAAGGGGAGGTTGTACAAAGTGGATAGAAACTTAAGAAAAACGAGAGTCGGAACCGTCGTAAGCAATAAGATGGATAAGACGATCGTCGTAGCGATCAAGGACAACGTTCGCCACCCTTTATATAAGAAGATCGTAAAGAGAACCATTAAATTAAAGGCTCACGACGAACAGAATACCTGCAACATTGGTGATAAGGTCGAAATTATGGAGACCAGACCGCTTTCCAAGGATAAGAGATGGCGTTTAGTCAATGTTATCGAGAGAGCGAAGTAATAACGGAAGGAGTAAAAGACCATGATTCAGATGCAGACGCGCCTTAAGGTCGCAGACAATACGGGCGCAAAAGAGCTTATGTGTATCAGAGTCCTCGGCGGAACGCGCAGAAAATACGCGAACATCGGAGACGTTATCGTCGCTTCCGTTAAGAAAGCGAATCCCGGCGGAACCGTTAAGAAGGGCGACGTCGTAAAGTGCGTTGTCGTTCGCTCGGCTTCCGGCTTACGCAGAGACGACGGCACTTATATCCGCTTCGACGAGAACGCGGCGGTCATCATCAAGGAAGATAAGAACCCGAGGGGCACCCGTATCTTCGGGCCCGTAGCAAGGGAGCTTCGCGATAAGGACTTTATGAAGATTCTTTCGCTCGCCCCCGAAGTATTATAAGGGAGGACGCCCACATGAATAATTTACATGTTAAAACAGGCGACGAGGTAAAGATCATCTCCGGTAAGGATAAGGGCAAGACCGGAAAGGTGCTTCAGGTTTCGCCCGCCGAGGGGAAGGTCATCGTCGAGGGCTGCAACATGGTGACTAAGCACGTAAAGGCAAAGGCGCAGGGACAGCTCAGCGGGATCGTAAAGGCGGAAGGCGCGCTTTACGCCTGCAAGGTTATGCCGATCTGCCCGAAGTGCAAAAAGGCGACCAGAGTAGGCAACGAGATCAAGAACGACAAAAAGGTAAGAGTTTGCAAGCACTGCGGTGCAGAACTCTAAGGACCGGGCAGGGAGGACGAAAGTAAAAAGCTTTTCTCCCTTTCAGAAGCCCCGGGACAATACGCTTGACAGCGGGGTCGGATAAAGGAACTTCCGGCTGCTGTCGGTAAAGGAGTAAAAGAATGGCAAGAATGAAAACCTATTATAAGGAGACTGTCGCGCCCGCGCTTTTTAAGAAATTCGGTTATAAAAGCGTTATGCAGATCCCGAAGATCGACAAGATCGTCGTAAACGTAGGCTGCGGCGACGCGAAGGACGATCAGAAGAAGATCGACGCGATCATGAGCGATTTAAGCCAGATCACCGGTCAGAAGCCGATCATCTGCCGCGCGAAAAGAGCGATCGCGAACTTTAAGCTCAGAGAAGGGAACATCATCGGCGTAAAGGTAACGCTTCGCGGCGATACGATGTATGAATTCCTCGATCGGTTCTTTAATATCGCGCTTCCCCGTGTACGCGACTTCCGCGGGATCAATCCGAACTCGTTCGACGGACGCGGAAATTACAGCGTCGGGATTAAGGAACAGCTCATCTTCCCCGAGATCGATTATGAAAAGATCGACGCGATCCGCGGTATGGATATCAACTTCGTAACCACGGCAAAAACAGACGAAGAGGCGAAAGAGCTGCTCTCGCTGATGGGCGCTCCGTTCGCGAAATAAGAAAGGTTAAGGAAAAGAACTATGGCAAAGAAATCTATGATTGCGAAACAGCAGCGTCCTGCGAAGTTTTCCACCCGTTCTTACAACAGATGTAAAATATGCGGCAGACCGCACGCGTATCTTCGCAAGTTCGGCATTTGCAGAATTTGCTTCAGAGAGCTCGCGTATAAGGGGCAGATCCCCGGCGTGAAGAAGTCGAGCTGGTAATATTTTTCATCATAAACTTATAAGGAGGAAGCAAAAATGCAGATTACCGATACTATCGCAGATATGCTTACGAGAATTCGCAACGCAAGCTCCGCGAAGCACCCCTCTGTTGATATTCCCTGCTCGAACATGAAGAAGCAGATCGCGCAGATCTTAGTGGACGAAGGGTATATCAAGAATTTCAGGGTGATCGAGGACAACAAGCAGGGCATTATCAGAATTACTTTAAAGTATACCGAAAACAAGTCACAGGTTATTACGGGCTTACGCAGAGTAAGTAAGCCGGGTTTAAGAATTTATTCGAGCAGCAAGGATATGCCGAAGGTTATGAAGGGTCTCGGGATCGCGATCGTTTCAACCTCGAAGGGACTTATGACCGACCGTAAGGCGCGCGAAGAGAACGTCGGCGGCGAAGTCCTCGCGTTCGTATGGTAATAAGGAGGAACAGATATGTCAAGAATTGGTAAAGCTCCGATCGCTGTTCCTGCCGGCGTAGAGGTAAAGGTAGACGGTTCAGCGGTTACGGTAAAGGGCCCGAAGGGGACGCTCACAAGAGAGTTTAAGCCTTCGATGAAGATCACGGCGGACGGCGCCGTTGTTACGGTAGAACGTCCCGACGACGAGGCGGAAAGCCGCTCGCTCCACGGACTTACAAGAACATTGATTCATAACATGATCGTCGGCGTGACCGAGGGCTTCTCGAAAACGCTCGAGATCAACGGCGTGGGTTACCGCTGCCAGAAGTCGGGGAAGGATCTGATCATGAACCTCGGCTACTCGCATCAGGTCGTTGTTTCGGATACGGAGGACATCACGATCGAAGCGCCTCAGCCGAACCAGATCATCATCAAGGGGATCGACAAGCAGAAGGTCGGACAGTTCGCGGCCGAAGTACGCAGCAAGCGTCCGCCGGAGCCTTATAAGGGCAAGGGCATCAAGTACGCGGACGAAGTGATCCGCCGTAAGGAAGGAAAGGCCGGTAAGGGCAAGAAATAAAACATCAGAGAGAAGTTTTGTGCTTATTGTTTTTAAGTGCAGTATGCTTTACCCCGCGATTTTCGCGCAGCTTCTTTTTGCAGGGCTTCGGAAATCCCGTAAAGCAGCTTCTTGGATTGAAAGGAAGGTTATTCAGCATGATTAAACCGATTGACAGCAATAAAAACAGGATCAAGCGTCATCAGAGAATACGCGTAAAGATCTCCGGTACTGCTGCTTGCCCGCGCCTGAACATTTTCCGCTCCGCAAAGAATATCTACGCACAGCTGATCGACGACGAGGCGGGCGTTACGCTTTGCGCCGCGTCCTCGAACGAGAAGGGCTTTGACGGCTACGGCGGAAACTGTGAGGCGGCGAAGAAGGTCGGCGCGGCACTTGCGGAAAAGGCAAAGGAAAAGGGGATCACGGACGTCGTTTTTGACCGCTCCGGTTATGTTTATCACGGCAGAGTAGCAGCTCTGGCGGAGGGTGCGCGCGAAGGCGGACTCAATTTCTAAAATTTTACAGGAGGATAAAGCTTTGGCACTGATAGATGCATCAAAATATGAACTCGCCGAAAAAGTCGTAGCGATCAACCGTGTATCCAAGACCGTTAAGGGCGGACGTATCATGAAGTTCTCCGCGCTTGTCGTAGTGGGCGACGGAAACGGCGTCGTAGGCTTCGGCTTAGGAAAGTCGAACGAAGTTCCGGACGCGATCCGCAAAGGGATCGAGGACGCGAAGAAGAACCTCATCAAGGTTTCGTTAAAGGGTACGACCATTCCGCACGAAACCGTCGGAAAGTTCGGCGCAGGCGCGGTTTTAATGATGCCCGCTCCCGAGGGTACCGGCGTTATCGCGGGCGGCCCTGTGCGTTCTGTCGTTGAAATGGCGGGGATCCGCAATATTCGTACGAAATCGCTTCGCTCGAACAATCCCTGCAACGTAGTACGCGCGACGATCGCGGGTCTCGCTTCTTTAAGAAACGCGGATCAGGTTGCGGCGCTCAGAGGGAAGACCGTGAAGGAAATTTTAGGCTGAGATATGGCTCGATCTTTTCGGGAGGACGGGATTAAGCACCCTGCACGAAAGGATCGAAACGGAAAGGACTGAATACAATGGCGTTAAAAATCAAATTGGTAAAGTCTCTGATCGGCCGTAAGGACAGTCATATCGCTACCGCGAAGTCTTTAGGTCTCAGAAAGATCGGCGACACGACGGAGCAGCCCGACAACGCGGCAACCAGAGGCAAGATCAAGGAAATTCATTATTTAGTTGAGGTCGCCGAATAAGCTCGGGTTTCTCAATGGAAAGGAACGGTCATAGAAATATGAAGTTACATGAATTATCTCCCGCCGAAGGCTCGACGAAGGACGTAAAGCGGATCGGTCGCGGTCACGGCTCCGGTCAGGGCAAAACGGCGGGTAAGGGACACAAGGGTCAGTGGGCTCGTTCCGGCGGCGGCGTAAAGCCGGGCTTTGAAGGCGGACAGACGAAGCTCGCGATGCGTATCCCGAAGCGCGGATTTAATAATATCTTCGCGGCGGAATTCGCGACCGTAAACGTATCCGATCTCGAGGCTCGCTTTGAAGACGGCGCGGTCATCGACGACGCGGCTTTGATCGAAAGCGGCTTATTAAAGAAGACGCTTGACGGCGTAAAGGTTTTGGGGAACGGAGAAATTACGAAGAAATTTACCGTGAAGGCGGCGAAGTTCTCCGCGTCTGCCAAAGAAAAAATTGAAGGGGCAGGCGGAAAGGCAGAGGTGGTATAATGTTCGAAGTTTTTCGGAACGCGTGGAAAGTCGCGGAGCTTCGTAAAAAGATCTTATACACCTTATTCATTATCATTATTTTCCGGCTCGGTTCGGCGGTCTTCGTACCGTTTCTCAATAGCAGCGCAATTTCCGATATGCTCGGCGAGGGAACGCTTTTAAGCTATCTCGATACCATGACGGGCGGATCGCTCAGTCAGGGGACGCTTTTCGCGATGTCCATTACGCCGTACATCAACGCTTCGATCATCATCCAGCTTCTTACCGTCGCGATCCCGCCGCTTGAGCGGCTTCAGAAGGAAGGCGAAGAGGGAAGAAAAAAGCTGAACACGATCACGAAGCTGACCTCTCTGGGATTAGCGCTCTTTCAGGCGACGGCGTTCTATATCGCCCTCCGCAACTATCGCGCGGTAACGTATACAAACGGCTTTGAGGGCGTTCTTGCGGCGATCACGATTATTGCCTGCTTTGTCGCGGGCGCGTCGCTCATTATCTGGCTCGGCGATCAGATCAACGAAAAGGGGATCGGAAACGGGATCTCGATGATCCTGTTCGCGGGTATTGTCGCGAGAGGTCCTTCGGCGGTGTTCTCGCTCGTCATGTCCATGCAGAGCGATTTAAAGAACGCGATTTTTGTGCCGGTCATTCTGCTGATCTTTGTGGCGATGATCGCGCTTGTCGTACTGATGACGAACGCGGAGCGGAGAATTCCCGTTCAGTATGCGAAAAGAGTTGTCGGAAGAAAAATGTACGGAGGACAGTCCTCGTATATTCCGGTAAAGGTCGCGATGGCGGGCGTTATGCCGATCATCTTCGCGATGTCGGTCATGTCGCTTCCGCAGACGATCTGCTACTTCTTCGGGATCTCCGGAGACGGAACGAGCGGACACGATTTCTGGGAAGGCTTTGTCCGCCTGTTCAGCCAGAGCAGCTGGCTGTACGCGGTGCTCTACTTCCTGCTTATTATCGCGTTTAACTATTTTTACATCGCGATCCAGTATAATCCGGTAGAAATTGCCAATAATCTTAAGAAAAATAACGGCGCGATCCCGGGGATCAGACCCGGAAAGCCGACCTCGGAATTTATTCAGAATTCTCTTTCCAAGGTTTCGCTGATCGGCGCGATTTTCTTGGCGTTTATTGCGATTTTCCCGATTATTTTCCAGCAGCTTACGCACATCAACGTTTCGCTCGGCGGTACGACCATGCTGATCGTAGTCGGCGTTGCGCTTGAGACGGTTCGCTCGCTCGAAAGCCAGATGATGATGCGTCATCATAAGGGCTTCCTCGAATAAGGGCGGTAAGGTGAAACGATTTTAGGACAGGCGAGCCGTTCGGTACGCTTGTTCCGAAGCCGGACCGGCAAGGGTTCGGGAAAGGAAAACCGGTATGAATTTAATTTTTTTGGGAGCGCCCGGCGCGGGTAAGGGCACACAGGCGGAAATCGTCTGCAAGAAGCTTGGGATCCCCGCGATCTCTACCGGCAATATGCTCCGTGAAGCGGTAAAGAATCAGACGCCCGCGGGCGTGGAAGCCAAGGGTTATATGGACCGCGGCGACCTCGTTCCGGACGAGATCGTGATCGGGATCTTAAAGGATCGGATCGCTATGGACGACGCGCAGAAGGGATTCATTTTAGACGGATTCCCGCGCACGGTCGCACAGGCGGAAACGCTCGATTCCATGGGTGTTCAGATCGATAAGGTCATCGAGATCGACGTACCCGACGCGACGATCTGTGCCCGCCTTTCGGGCAGACGGGTCTGCGAGGGCTGCGGCGCTTCGTATCATGTGGATCACAAGCCGACCAAGGTGGAAGGGATCTGCGACAGCTGCGGCGCAAAGGTCGTTCAGCGGATAGACGATAAGCCGGAAACGGTTCTCTCCCGTCTCGCGACCTATCAGGAAAAAACCGCGCCGTTAAAGGATTATTACAGCGCGAAGGGCAAGCTGAAAACGGTGATCGGACAGGATAACATCGAAGATACCGCGAAGCTTACGCTCGAAGCGATCGAAGGGTAAGCACATGATTCAGGTGAAATCGGCGGAAGAGATCAGCCGCATGATGAAGGCGGGCGAGCTTGCCGCGCAGGCACTCGCGGTCGCGGGAAAAAATGCCGTGCCGGGGATCTCAACGTGGGAGCTTGACCGGATCGTCAATGAGTTTGTCGTATCGAAGGGCGGGCATTCCCCCTGTAAAGGATACGGGGGCTTCCCGGGGTACAACTGCTACTCGGTGAACGAGGAGCTGATCCACGGGATCGGCTCGAAGAAAAAGATCCTGAAGGAGGGCGATATCCTCTCCTGTGATATTGTCGCGGAGCTGAACGGCTACATGGGCGATAACACAAAAACCTTTCGGATCGGGAAAGTCTCGGACGAAGCGGAACGCCTGTTAAAGGCGACGGAGGAAGCGCTTTACAAAGGGATCGCTCAGGCGGTCGCGGGAAACAGGATCGGCGATATTTCAAGCGCGATCCAGTCTCATGTCGAGGCGAACGGCTATCATGTCGTAAAAAAATTCATCGGACACGGGATCGGAAAGGAAATGCACGAGGATCCCGAGGTGCCGAATTTCGGGAAAGCGGGACGCGGTCCCCGGCTCGTTCCGGGAATGACGATCGCGATCGAACCGATGGTGAATTCGACCTCTCCCGAGGTGATCATTCTTGACGATCACTGGACGGTAGTCGAAGCGAACCGGAACCTTTCCGCGCATTTTGAGCACACCGTATGGATCACAAACGGAGAGCCGGTCATTCTGACGCTCGAGCATCACTGAGAGGAACGGATATGGACTTCAGAAAGGGAATGGTCGTAATCAGCCGCGCGGGACGCGACAGCGGAAAGCCGATGGCGGTTGTCGATGTGCGGGACGGATACGTTTTCGTCTGTGACGGAAAGGAACGCCGCCTCGAATCCCCGAAAAGGAAAAATCCGAAGCATTTGGCAAAAACGGATCGTATCGTTCCGCCGGAACAGATGGAACAGATCACGAACAGGAAACTGCGGATCGTTCTGAGAGCTTGTCCGACGACAGGCTCAGAGGATCAGACCGCCGAGGAGAGTGAGTAAAAGCTTGTCTAAGGAAGATGTAATTGAAGTAGAGGGCACGATCCTGGAAGCGCTCCCGAACGCGACGTTTCAGGTCGAGCTTGAAAACGGACACAAGATACTGGCTCATGTCAGCGGGAAGCTGAGAATGAATTTTATTCGGATCCTGCCCGGCGATAAGGTAAAGATCGAAATGTCGCCCTACGACCTCAATAAGGGGCGCATTACATGGCGAGCCAAGTAAGAACGTTAACCGAAAAGGAGGGGTAACGGAATGAAAGTAAGACCTTCAGTAAAGCCGATGTGCGATAAATGCAAGGTAATTAAGCGCAAGGGCAAGGTAATGGTCATTTGTCAGGACCCGAAGCATAAGCAGAGACAGGGCTGATAAAAGCCTTGGACTTAAACCGGAGGTTTAAGGAATTAAAACAGGAGGAACAGTTTTTATGGCAAGAATTGCTGGTGTGGATTTACCGAAAGAAAAGCGTGTTGAGATCGGTTTAACATACGTTTACGGAATCGGCAGAAAATCCGCAAACGATATTCTCGCAAAGGCAGGCGTAAATCCCGACACAAGAGTAAAGGATTTAACCGAGGACGAAGAGGCGAAGATCCGTGAAATCATCGACGGAGAGTATACGGTAGAGGGCGACCTCAGAAGAAACGTCGCGCTCAATATCAAGCGCCTCGTCGAAATCAACTGCTATCGCGGAACCCGTCACAGAAAGGGACTTCCCTGCCGCGGACAGAGAACAAAGACGAACGCAAGAACGCGCAAGGGTCCGAAGAAGACGATTGCGAACAAGAAGAAGTAAGGGGGTAAACATATGGCACAAGCTAAGTCGAACGGGAAGAAGCCCGTGATCCGCAGACGCCGTGAACGCAAGAATATTGAGAACGGCTCGGCGCATATCCAGTCTACATTCAACAATACGATCGTAACGATCACCGATCTTCAGGGGAACGCTTTATCGTGGGCGAGCGCGGGCGGTCTCGGTTTCAGAGGCTCGAGAAAATCCACTCCGTTCGCGGCGCAGTCCGCTGCGGAAACCGCGGCAAAGGCGGCGATGGAGCATGGCTTAAAGACCGTTGAGGTTTACGTAAAGGGTCCCGGAGCGGGACGTGAAGCGGCGATCCGCGCACTTCAGGCGGCAGGCTTAGAGGTACGCATGATCAAGGATGTAACGCCGATCCCGCATAACGGATGCCGTCCTCCCAAGAGAAGACGCGTCTAAAAACCGAGTTTAGAGAACCGGTCGGTGCGGCGCAGAGGTTCGGGAGAAACGGAAGGATCTCCTTTTGAGGGATCCGAAGCGCACCGAAAAAACGCGCGGGGAAACGAGCGGTTCGGGTTTACTCGGCGTCGAAATAAAAATCGATACTTTTTAAAAAACAACAGCTAATGGAGGTAACTATGGCAGTAGATAGAACACCGGTCCTGAAGAGATGCAAGGCGCTCGGGATCAGCCCGATGGTCATGGGCTACAGCAAGGAAACGACCCGCAACAAGAACGCGAACGTAAGAAAGAAGACCTCGGAATACGGACTTCAGTTAAAGGAAAAGCAGAAGCTGAAGTTTATCTACGGCGTTCTTGAAAAGCAGTTTTATCATTACTATGAAATGGCGGTTAAGGAAGAGGGTATCGCCGGTCAGAACCTGATCCGCCTTCTCGAGACCCGTCTTGACAATGTGGTATTCCGCATGGGACTCGCGATCACCAGACGCGAAGCGAGACAGCTCGTCGGGCACGGTCATTTCACGGTAAACGGAAAGCGCGTCGATATTCCTTCTTACAGAATCAAGGTCGGCGACGTGATCGCGTTATCCGATAAGAGCAAGAAGAGCCCGAAATTCGCACAGATCGCCGAAGCAACGAACGGCAGACTGATCCCGCTGTGGCTGGATTTGAATAAGGAAGCTATGTCCGCGAAGGTAACGAGAATGCCGCAGCGTGACGAGCTGGATTATGAGATCGAAGAACATCTCGTAATCGAGTTGTATTCTAAATAATAGCTTTTCGGCATATAATGCTGATGGTGCAGTTATTTTTAATTTACAATGCGACCGAACTGCCAAAGCCGTTTTATGCGGATTGGATTATCGTAATTTAAAAGTAATTGGGGCACTTATTCAGAGTGGGCGGTGCCGCGCGGGCGTGCGCACGTACGTACGTACGGTACTGTCCTTAATCGAGGGAGAAATCCCATAACAAACAGTTACAGCAGGAGGGTTAAGGAATGCTTGAAAAAATCGAAAAGCCTGAAATAGAGACAGTAAAGCTGAAGCCGGACGGAAAGTACGGTATGTTCGTTCTTGAACCCCTCGAAGCAGGCTATGGCAATACATTAGGTAACAGCCTCAGACGTGTTTTGCTCTCCTCTTTACCCGGTGTTGCGGTGACATCTGTAAAAATCGACGGGGTACAGCATGAATTTTCTACGATCCCCGGCGTAAAGGAAGACGTTACCGAAATTATCCTGAATATCAAAGGTTTGATCGCGAAGATGTACGGCGAATGCCCGAAAACGGTTTATATCGAAGCCGAGGGCGAGGGCGTCGTAACCGCGGGCGACATCAAAACAGACAGCGAGATCGAGATTCTCGACCCCGGAATGCACATTGCGACGTTAAGCGCGGGCGCGAAGCTCTTTATGGAGCTTACCTTCGACCGCGGACGCGGCTATGTTTCGGCGGAAAAGAATAAATCCTTTCTCCAGCCCACGATCGGCGTGATCGCGGTAGACAGTATTTATACGCCCGTTTTAAAGGTAAACTACACGGTGGAAAATACCCGTGTCGGACAGAGAACGGACTATGATAAACTGATCATCGAGGTCTGGACAGACGGAACGATCTCCGCGAAGGAAGCGGTTTCGTATGCCGCGAAGGTGCTTTGCGAGCATCTGGCGCTGTTCGTCGATTTATCGGACGAGCTTACCCAGCCCGAGCTGATGGTAGAAAAGGACGATAAGAGCAAGGATAAGATCCTTGAAATGACGATCGAGGATCTCGATCTCTCGGTTCGTTCGTTCAACTGCCTGAAGCGCGCAGGAATCAACACGGTAGACGACCTCATCAACAAGTCGCAGGAAGACATGATGAAGGTGCGGAATTTAGGGAAAAAGTCCTTTGAAGAGGTACGGTCGAAGCTCCAGTCTCTCGGATTCGATCTCGCCTCCAGCGAAGAATAATGATTTGAAAGATTTACTTTTCAGAAAGGAGAAGCCACTATGGCAATGAGAAAATTAGGCAGAACCAGCGACCATAGAAAGGCAATGCTCAGAGCGATGGTTACCTTCTTACTCGATAACGGTAAGATCGAAACGACCGTATCGAGAGCGAAGGAAGTAAGAAGCGAAGCGGAGAAGATGATCACCCTCGGCAAGCGGGGCGATCTTCATTCCAAGCGCCAGGTTTTTGCGTATGTTACGAAGGAATCCGTTTCCAAGAAGCTTTTCGACGAGATCGCGCCGAAGTACGCGGACAGAAACGGCGGTTATACCCGTATCGTAAGACTCGGAACGAGACGCGGCGATGCGGCGGAAATGGCTATGATCGAGCTGGTATAAGAAGCTGCTGATTCAATCAAAAAGCCTGTCCGGAGAACGGACAGGCTTTTTCATATGTTTTTTTCAGTTTCTCAATCCCGTTAGATCTCGATGATCGACGATTGCTCCTTTACCAGATCATTCAGCTTTTTCCGCAAGTACATAATGCCGAAGATCGTCCAGAAGCCCATTGCCGATTCCAGGATCAGCAGCACGCCCGCGATGATCTCCAGAAGCTTTCCGAAAATGTCGGGGTAAATGAGCATGAAAAGCCCGACAATGCAGGCGGCAAGCGAGATCAGAAACGGGACAAGCCATTTCCCGAACCCGAGCTGTTTCATCAGAAACGCGCGGCGGCAGCAGGAAAGCCCCTCGAATACAGTAAATACGCCGAGAATGATTGAGATCACGCCGGCGAGCTTATCCGCCTGCGCGATAAACGCGATCCCGACCGCGGTCAGGATTACTCCCGCGAATAAACCCTGCCGAAACGGCGCGTTGCGGCTCATCAAATAGGAGATGATGTTAAAAACGCCGACACCCGCAAGGATCGCGCCGATCACGATACTGATGATCTGCGTGACGACGGGCGAGACGATCAAAAAGATCCCAAGCACAAGCTCCGCGACGCATTCAAAGACGAAAACGGCGCGCGTTTCCGATTGGGAAGCTTCTATGGCGGCGAAATAGTTTTTTTCCTTCATACGGATCATTCCTTTCTTTTAAACATAAGGGAAACTGCTTTTATTTTACCATATTTTGGGAAGTATTTCAACCTTTTGGGGAAATTTATTTTTCCGATTTCCGCATTGACAGGGAAAGGGGAGAATGGTATAATAAGGAAAAGCGTGCCGCTTTTGTCAGTTCCGAAGGAAGTCTTCCGGATTTCAGAGCCTCGGCACGCGTGGCGGAATGCCTGCAAAAAATAAAAAAGCAAAGGAGAAGCGGCATGGCAGCACATTTGATTGATCTGAACGACGTGACCGTCGCCCAATGGAACAGTATTTTAAAGCTTGCGCACGATATAAAGGAGGCGCCGATGGTATACGCCGGCTCCTGCCGCGGGAAGATTATGGGGACGCTTTTTTTTGAGCCCTCCACCCGCACGCAGATGAGCTTTCAGACCGCCATGCTCCGGCTCGGCGGCGGGATCATCGGTTTCGATAACCCCTCGAATTCCTCCGTCGCGAAGGGCGAGAACCTAAAGGACACGACAAAGATCGTAAGCGGGTACGCCGACCTTCTTGTCATGCGGCACCCGAGCGAGGGCGCGTCCAAGGCTGCCGCGCTGACCGCAGACTGCCCCGTCATCAACGCGGGCGACGGCGGACATCTTCATCCGACTCAAACCCTGACAGACCTGCTGACGCTCCGTGAGGAAAAGGGACGGCTCGACGGGCTGACCGTAGGATTTTGCGGCGATCTCAAAAACGGGCGAACGGTTCATTCGCTCTTAAAAGCGCTTTCCTGCTATCCGGACAACCATTTTCTTCTGATCTCGACGGAGGCGCTTCGGCTCCCCGCGTATATTAAGGACTACATCTCGGCAAGCGGGAAGACCTATGAGGAATTTACCTCGCTTGAAGAGGCGCTCCCGAAGCTCGACGTGCTTTATATGACGCGGATCCAGCGGGAGCGGTTCGCTTCCGACGAGGAATACGCGGCGCAAAAGCACGTTTTCTGCCTTGATGCGGAGAAAATGAAGCTCGCGCGGAAAGATCTGATCGTGCTGCACCCGCTTCCGCGTGTGGACGAGATCGCGGTCGAGGTGGACGACGACCCGCGTGCGCTGTATTTCAAGCAGGCGAATTACGGAATGTACGTGCGCATGGCCCTGATCCTTTCGATCCTCGATTATCATTTGCAGAGCAAGCCGCTGCTGCGCGGCGAGGTCGTCCGCGGCATGACCTGCACGAATCCGAAATGTATCTGTCAGACGGAAAAATACCTTCCGCACAGCTTCCGCCGCGCCGGGGACGTGCTGGAATGCGAATACTGCGACGAGCGGCTTTTAATGCAGTAGACGATGATGACTTTTTATTTTTTGCAGGAGTACGGGGACGGCGAGGCTTTGCTCCCCGCGCTTTCGTCCTCCCGACGGCTCCGCGCTGAGCGGGCGGGGAGTGAGGCGGTTCGGCGCGAGATCATTTTTTCATATATTCTGTTGCGATTCGCGCTTCTGGAGGAATTCGGGATCACCGACCCGCCCGAATTTACGTTCGGCGAATACGGGAAGCCCTTTTTACGGGACAATCCCGACGTTTTTTTCAGTCTGAGCCATTCGTCGGGCGCGGCGCTTTGCGCTGCCGCTTCGTTTCCGATCGGGGTCGATCTTCAGAAGTGCCGCGAAATGAGACCGGGAATCGAAAAACGGTTCTGTACGCCGCGTGAGATCATGCGGGTTCGGGATTCCTCCGCGCGTGACCGCGCGCTTTCCCGCTTATGGTGTATCAAGGAAAGCCGCGGGAAGCTTACGGGGAAGGGCTTTTCGGAGGGATTCGGCACGATCGAGTGCGAGACGCTTCTCCAAAGCGGGCGGGCGCAGTGTCTCGAATGGGGAGATTTTTTCCTTTCTGTCTGCGCGGATCGGGAGCTGGAACTGCCGAAGCTTCGGCTTGTAACGCAGGAAGAACTTCTTGAAAAGTTCGGAGGAAGATGATGAAGGTCGGAGGGAAAAAGGGAATGTGGCTGGTTTTTGCGGTCTTGTCCGCTGTTTTTGCGGCGCTGACCTCCATTCTCGCGAAGATCGGGATCGAGGGCGTAAACTCGAATCTCGCGACCGCAATCCGCACGGTCGTGGTACTGGCGCTCGCTTGGGGGATCGTTTTCCTGACGGGAGCGGAGCATGGAATGGCGGAGATCGGGACGAAAAGCTGGATCTTTCTGATCCTTTCGGGGCTTGCGACGGGCGCGTCGTGGCTGTGCTATTACCGCGCCGTTCAGCTCGGGGAGGTTTCGAAGGTCGTTCCGATTGATAAAATGAGTACGGTGCTGACGCTCGTTCTCGCGTTTGTCTTCCTGCATGAGGAATTTACGCTCAAAAGCGCGGTCGGGACGGTACTGATCACGGCAGGAACGCTGGTGATGGTATTATAGGGAAAACAGGCTTGACAAACGGCTGTTTTTATGGTAGAATAAGAAAAACTGAAGAGGATCGGAGTTGAAAAGATGTTGCATTTTTCCCGTTAAGTGAATTTGGAGTTGGCGCATGGCGGTTGACCGTCTGCTTTGCCGTACTTCGAACGCGGGAAAGTGTCGTTCTTTTCAACCGACGGCGAAAGGCGTGTATTCTTTTTGCGTGTGATCGGCTGCGGGAGCTTTCCTGCGGTCGATTTTTGTATTTGAACCTGTTTTCATAAGATATTACACGCGTCTTTTCGGCAAATTTTGCCGATGACTGCGTTGGAAACCCTTGAAATACGTCAGTATTCCTGCGGTTTTCCGCCTTGTCACCAACAAAATTTTCTCGAAAATCCACGCGTAAATCTTGTGAAAACAGGTTCCTTGAAAGGACGTGTTTTTTATGTCAATGATCCAGATCAGCGGGCTTACCTTCGGCTATGAGGGAAGCTATGAAAATGTGTTTGAAAATATAAATTTACGGCTTGACACCGACTGGAAGCTCGGGCTTACGGGGCGGAACGGACGCGGGAAAACCACCCTGCTGAAGCTGCTTCTGGGGGAATACGAATACGCGGGAACGATCGCGGCTTCGGTCGATTTTACGTATTTCCCCTGCGCTGTTCCCGATGAGTCGCTTTTGACGGCGGAGGTGTTGGAAAACGCCTGTCCGGAGGCGGAGGAATGGCGGCTTTTAAGGGAAATACGGCGGCTTGAGCTGGACGAATCGCTTTTATACCGCCCGTTTTCCACGCTTTCGGGCGGGGAACAGACAAAGGCGCTTCTGGCGGCAATGTTCTTAAACGAGAACGCGTTTCTCCTGATCGACGAGCCGACGAATCATCTCGATTCCGAGGGACGTGAGCAGATCAGCCGCTATCTGAACAGCAAAAAGGGTTTCATTCTCGTTTCGCACGACCGCGCCGTTCTGGACGGCTGCACCGATCATATTCTTTCGATCAATAAAACGAATCTTGAGATCCAGAAAGGGAATTTCTCCGCCTGGCTCACGAATCAGGAGCGGCGGGAGGCTTTTGAGGCGGCGGAGAACGAGCGGCTGAAAAAAGAGGTGCGCCGCCTGAGCGAAGCGGCAATGACAAAAGGAGCGTGGTCGGAAAAAACGGAGCGCTCGAAGCAGGGCAGTTTTGATAAAGGGTATGTCGGTCATAAGTCGGCGAAGCTGATGAAGCGGGCGAAGGCGATCGAGGCGCGGGCGAAAAACGCCGCGGAGGAGAAAGCAAAGCTGCTGAAAAACACGGAATTCAGCGGCGAGTTAAAGCTTCGCCCGCTTTCCTACCGTTCTCCCCGCCTAATTTCCTTACAGGATATTTCGGTCGCGTATGACGACGTTCCCGTTTTTGGCGGTCTTACCTTTTCGGTCGGACGCGGGGAGCGGGTCTTGCTCACGGGGCGGAACGGCTCGGGGAAATCGAGCCTTCTGAAGCTGATCCGCGGGGAGGAGATTCCGTACCGCGGGAGCCTTGAAAAAGGGAACGATCTGAAAATTTCCTATGTATCGCAGGACACCGCCGAGCTTTATGGGAGTGTGACCGATTACGCGAAGCGGCGCGGGATCGACGCGGGACTTTTCGTGACGATCTTGCATAAGCTCGATCTGACGCAGGCACAGCTTGAAAAAAATCTCGAGGAGTTCAGCGGCGGGCAAAAGAAAAAGGCGCTTATTGCGGGAAGCCTTTGCGAAGAAGCGCACCTTTATCTATGGGACGAGCCGATGAATTTTATCGACGTGATCTCGCGCATGCAGATCGAGGAGCTGCTGCTGAAATTTCAGCCGACGCTCCTGTTTGTCGAACATGACCGAAGCTTTTCGGAGAAGATCGCGACGAGGGAGGTAATGCTTGGTTAGTGCGGGCTAGGCGGCAGCGCACCCTGCACAAAAAAGGTCCGTCTTCAACGGGGGTAGTCATAGAGAGTTTAACCCGTGAAGGATTTTTCTTCACGGGTTATTTTTCAATCCAACATTTCTAATAATTCATATAAATTATTAATGCTTTCTTCGTTCTTCTCCGTACGTTGTATCCAAATAAATTTACAATTCGCATTAAACGCTGTTTTTCTATCTTTTTCTTCATCTCCAATAAAAATCAATTCTGTAATTGGAGTGGAAAATTCATCAGAAATCATTTGTAATCCCCTGCAATTCGGTTTCCTATATCCTGCAACAGAAGATGAAACATAATAATCAAAATCATTCATTAGTTCTGCGATATCCCGTTTGAAAATCTCATCAGGCATTGCACTGGGTAAATCCGTCAATGCCGCTATCGCATAATCTTTTTCCTTAAGCTTTTGCAATACATTAGTTGTTTCGGGGTATATTTCTGCCTTTAACTGCAGTCCGCTCCAAAAAGTTTCTATACAGCTTTGAATAGGAATATCTATATGCCAAGGTTCTAATATTTTTGTAAAAATATATTCTGCTGAATACTCAATCTCCCTGTAATGAATTCTCGGATTAAATTCCTTTAACATTTGGAACGATTTTTCAACAGCTTCTTGCGGGATATGATACTTGAATTCCCGAACAATCGCTTCAAATCCTTCATAATAAAAATCCACCCATGAGTGAGGCATTCCTACATACTGCATTAATGTTCCGCCCAAATCAAAAACTACAACCTTCAAGATTATATTGCGCCTCCCATTTCCAATTCCTTTCATCCACGAAAGGCGGGGGTATCAGTCCTTCTGCTTGATCCGGATATACTCCGCCGCGAGCTTTACCGCCGCGTCGATCCCGATGTCGGAATTGACCGAGAGATCGTAGGTCTGAACCTTCCCCCAAGCGTCGTCCGCGAAATAGTTATAGTACGCGACGCGCTCCTTATCCTTTTTCCGGAGATAGGCGGGGTAATTGTCCGCCTTTTCGCCGTACTCGTCGCGCACGCGCGCGGCACGGCTCTCGAGCGGCGCTTGAATAAACAAATTCACCACATTGTCATACCCGCGCAGCACATAGTCCGCGCACCGCCCGACGATCACGCAGTTTCCTTTCTGAGCAAGATCCTTGATCGCCTTCGCCTGCGCGATAAAGATCATGTCGGAGGCGGGGAGAAGCTGGCTCCCCACGTAAAGGTGATACAAAAAGCTCTGGGTTTTTTTCTGGTCGTTCTGGCGGACAAATTCCTCGGTATAGCCGCTTTCTTTCGCGACGAGGGAGAGAAGCTCGCCGTCGTAAAACGCGAACCCAAGCTCCTCCGCGAGCTTTTTCCCGATAATTCTTCCGCCCGAGCCGTATTCGCGGGAGATCGTGACCGTTGTTTTCTTCATGAGATCATTCCTTTCGTGATAAGGTATAATACACAAGCAGGACCCCGCTTTTTACGGAGATCTCCGCCGTTTCTTCGGTTTTTCGATTGCTGACGCCGAGGGGGAAGGTGTTCGTAAGCGTCCCGTTTTCAAGCGGGTAGAGAAGCCCGCGGAGCGTGACCCCTTCCGAACGGTCGGAAAGGGAAAAGACCGAGACCCCCGCGTCGTTTTCGCCGCTTAGGATCAGCGGATTTCCGGGGAACACCGTTGTTATCACATATCCGTCGCCGTACAAAAAACCGCGAAGCCCCTCCCTCGCCATGCCGCCGAGCAGGGACAGATTCGCGACCGTGTGGTCGAACCGTCCGCCCGTTCCGCCGTAGAGGTGAAACAGAGTACAGCCTTGCTCCGCGCCGATCCGCACCGCCTCGTAAAGGTCGGTCGTGTCCTTTTGCACGGGGAGGACGCTGACATTTTTTCCGCGCGGAACATAGCCTAAGGAATCGAAATCCCCGACCGTAAAATCGACGTTCAGCCCGCATTCCTCCGCATAGCGGAGTCCGCCGTCCGCCGCGATCACGACCGCGTTTTCGTCGGGCGGCTCGTGAAGCCCGAAAAACTCTCCCGCACCGAAAATATACGCGTTTTTCGCCAAATCCATGCCCCCGTTTCTGTTTTCTGCTTTCATTATACAGGAAAAATTCGGAATTGTCAAGAAATTCCCACTATGGCTTTACTTTTTTGTGGAAGTATGCTAAAATGAGGAAAAGCATGAAAAACGAACGGAGGGAAGGAAATGGCAAAGTTTTATAAAGTTTTATGGATCCTATCGGCGGCGCTTTTCACGCTTTGTTCCTGCGGCGGCGAAACGGAGCTCGAAACAAGTGTGGAAAGCCCGCGGTTCAGTCAGACTGAAAGCATTCCGACGGAATCGGAAGAAAGCAAGATACCCGAATCCGAAACGAGCGCTCCCATTTCCGTGCCGGACACGACGGAGCAGGAAAGCAAGAGGGAAGAGAAAGCCCCGTGGACCGAGATACTCGATTTAGACAGCGCGGATATTGTACGTGGGAGCGAGTCCTCTTGGCTTTTTTGGACGGACTCTTGTCTCATGCGATATTCAAACGGCGTCTATTATACCGAAACCGATCATGATCAATTTTTTTCAGAAAGGGAGAATCAAAAAAAAGATTTCCCCGCACCCATGCATATTTTTGTCGGCGATGAATTTGACGGTTTAAAGGTTACGGCGGCGCAGTTTGTGGTTTTGGGTACAAAAAATTTTAATTTTGCCTCCATCTCCTTTTCAGGCAGCGCTGTTTTAAAGGGCGTTTTATTTATCAGAAATGAGGACGATCCGTATATTGGGATCGGCAAACAAGGAGATGTATGGTTTTTCCCGTACCCCGAAAGTATCGAGCAATACCCGCTGTGTTTTGCTCCGCAGAACTACTTTTCGGCATGCTTTGACGAAAGCAGTTTTCATATTTTTGCCGATACACCCGCGCTCTATTTGGGAAATATTGAGGACGGAAAACTGGATACCAGAATTTACGAAATTCAATTGCCGAATTGGAGCGTTGACGATGTGGATTGGACGTTAAACGGCAAGCTGCGGGAAACGCTTGGAGCCGATGATTATCAATTCACCTGCTACGAAGCCGAGCTGGAAATTTCGGAGATCAAATTGCTGTACTACGAGGATTTTATGACAGGCTCTCCCCATTCCTCGGCAAATGTTTCGGGGATCGCGTCGCTCTCGCCGCTTTGATCGCTCGCCGATCCGATCGCGCGCATTTTCTCGAAACAGGCACAAAATGCCGCAGGGCGGGACGATCAAATTGCACGAAAAATAAAAACGGAGCGGATCAAACGATCCGCTCCTTATTTTGTAAAATCGCTTACTGATCGGGCGCCTGCCCAACATGAGCAAGCCATTTGCAATCGGTAATTTCCATATCGGTAAAGACCGCCCGAAAGGAAGAATCCTCCGCGCTGCAGGCATAGATGCCGAATGAAACGGTTTCGGCGGCATGAAACATATGACAAATACGCATTTGATGATAGTTCACGCCGTCGGTTGAATTTTCAACACAAAAATCATCTTCCCGGCGGCTGAGACGGAACCACATGGATTTCACGGAAGCGTCTATGTCTGTGGAAGACCAATCCGAATATCCGTTGTTGGTTACTACGGCGCCTAAGCGCTGAATCTCCTCGTTTTCATACTCCACCGAGGCTTTCAGCCAATTTTCGCTGTCCAAATACATCACAATCCCGCATTGGTCATAACGGCGCTTGCTTTCAAACGCTGTCTTAACCGTAAAGGAAAAGTATTTTTCATCGGTTTCAAGCTGTAATACAGGGGCGTTATCATTGCGAAAATGGTAATACGTTCTTTGCCATAAATCGGTATGGGGCTGCGTAACGATTTCGATCCTGTTCTCGGTTACGGAATAATTTTCGGGTTCTCTTGTCCATTTTAATAGCTTCGGTTCCCATTTCAGATTCATATCGGTTCTCCTTTACCAATCATTGATTTTCAATTTACAGAGGTGACATTACATTTTCAGTTCCATCGAATTCGCCAGAAACCCTTGCAGCTTCGGGCTTTTCGGGTGATCGAAAATTTCCGACGGCGTTCCCATTTCCTCGATGATCCCGTCCGCCATGAACATGACCTGATCCGAAACGTTTTTCGCGAAGGTCATTTCGTGCGTGACGACGATCATGGTGCTGTCTGAGGATTTCAGTCCCTTGATGACCTTCAGCACCTCGCCCGTCAGCTCGGGGTCGAGCGCACTCGTCGGTTCGTCGAAGCAGAGAATATCGGGATTGAGCATAAGAGCGCGGGCGATCGCGACGCGCTGCTGCTGCCCGCCGGAAAGCTCGCAGGGGTACGCGTCCGCGCGGTCGGCAAGTCCGACACGATCCAGCAGCTTCATTGCCCGCTCTGTCAGGCTTTTGGAAAGCGTGGATTTATCCGCGTCCTTTTTCTCCAACAGCTCGGCGGCGAGCGTCAGGTTCCGAAGAACGGTATACTGCGGAAAAAGGTTGAACGACTGAAACACCAGCCCGAAATGAAGCCGGTTTTTCCGAAGCGTTTTTTCGTCGGTCTTTTTCCGAAGCTCCTCGTCGGAGATCACCTCACCGTTTACCGTGATCGTTCCGGAATTCGGCGTTTCGAGGAAGTTCAGACAGCGCAGAAGCGTGGTTTTCCCGCTCCCCGACGAGCCGATGATCGAAAGAACCGTCCCTTTTTCAAGGCTGAAATCAATTCCCTTCAGAACCTCGTTTTTCCCGAAAAATTTATGTAAATTGATTACTTCCAGAATCGGCATTTCGCTCCTCCTTATCCCTTATAGTAGTCCAGCTTTCGCTCGATCCAGCCGAACAGAAGCGTTAAAATTCCGCAGAACAGCAGATAGAACACGCCGACATAGAAGATCGGCCAGATGATGGATTTCAGTCCGACAATATCCTGCGCCGCCTTGACCAGCTCGGTTACCGCGATAACGCGGGCGAGGGAGGTGTCCTTCACGAGCGTGATGATCTCGTTTCCGATCGGGGGAAGGATCCGCTTAATGACCTGAAATAAAACGACTCGAAAGAAGATCTGCGGCTTGGTCATGCCGAGGACTTGTCCCGCCTCGTACTGCCCCTGCGGGATACTTTCGATCCCGCCGCGGTAAATTTCCGAAAAATAACAGGCGTAGTTGACAACAAAGGCGACGATGACCGCGGGCATTCGATCCATCGGCTTCGCGCCGAATATAAGCCCCGGCCCGTAGAAAACAAGAATGATCTGAAGCATGAGCGGCGTTCCGCGAATGATCCAGACGAACGTTTTCGCGACCCAGCGGAGCGGCTTGAATTTCGACATGGTGCAAAACGCCACGCATAAGCCGAGCGGAAGCGCGAACGCTAAAGTGATCCCGAAGATCAGAAGCGTGTTGGAAAAGCCGTCGAGCAGCTGGAGCGTTACCTCAAGAAGGCTCATAATAATAATTCCTTTCCTATGGAGGAAGTGCTTTGTTTTTTATTGCAGGGCGGAAAGCTGGCACCCTGCACCAAATAAAAAGGAATCCGTTCCCGCTTCCGATTCGGCGGGAACGGATCACCGTGAATTTTCTTATTTATACGCGAGTACGTCGATCAAGCCGTACTTTTCGGCGAGTGCCTGAAGCCCGCCCTCGTTCGCAAGCTCCTTGATCGCCGCGTTTACCTTCGCGAGCGTCTCGGTATCCTCTAAGCGAAGCCCGATCGCGTACTGCTCGGGAGCAAGATTGACGCCCTCCACGATCATCAGATCGGAATAGTCGGTATCGTCGCGGATCGACGCGGTTGCCATTACGTAGTCGATTACGGCAACGTCAACCGTTCCCGCCTTTACCTCGAGAAGCGCGTCCTTCTGCGCTGCGCAGCCGACAAATTCGCCCGAGGAAAGCGCCGCGCTCTCTTCGATCGCCGTCTGTCCCGCGGATTCGCTTTCCGCCGCCGACTTTACGCCCTGCAAATCGGATTCCTGCACATACTTTTCAGCGTCGCTCTTCCGAATGATGAGTACCTGACGGTTATCGACATACGGATCGGTAAATGCCATATTCTGCTTACGCTCCTCGGTTACGGTCATACCGTTCCAGATGCAGTCAATCGCCTTGGATTTCAGCTCGGTCTCCTTCTGGTTCCAGTCGATCTCCTGAAACTTCGGCGTTACGCCGAGCTTTGCGCAGACCGCCTGTGCGAATTCGGTCTCAAAGCCCGTGAGCTCGCCGTTTTCGTCGTAGTAGTTCATCGGCTCGAAAAGTGTGATCCCGATCACGAGGTCGCCCTTATCCGCGATATATTCCCAGTCGGTTTTTGCGGAACAGCCCGCCGAAGCGAGAATCCCGAGCGCGGCCGCAACAGCCGCGATTTTTTTGAACATTTTCATGGTGTTGTTTCCTTTCTTTTTCTGTCTTTTTTGCTGCGTTATCGTACAAAAGCGATCCGCCGCAACCCCGATTATACCATAAAAAGATTCGTTCGTCAAGTACGGGAGCGGCGGTTTGGTGTTTTGCCGAAAAAAGGGGCGGGTTTGGTCGGATTTTTGGGAATAAGTGAAGAAGCGCGGTTGACAGGGGTATGCGGAAAATGATATAATTAAAAAAACGGAAAAGGAGCACTGAGGGTCATGAACATCTATCGTGCAAGCGCGTTCAGCAAGGACGGCGCGGGCGGAAACAAGGCGGGCGTTGTGCTGGATCGGGCGGCGCTGACACGCGCGCAAAAGCAGGAAATCGCCAAGGAAGTGGGTTATTCCGAGACGGTGTTTTTCTCGGAATCGCGGGCGGCAGACTATCGGCTCGAATACTTTACGCCGACGGACGAGGTTCTGCTCTGCGGTCACGCGACTGTCGCGTCCTTTGTGGTGCTGAACACGTTGAATCAACTCCCGAAAAGGGACTGTACGATCGAAACGGGGGCGGGAATTTTACAGATCCACGTGCAGGAGGACGGCATGGTGCTGATGGAACAGAACCGGCCGACCTATGCGGAAATTCTCGATCCGTCGGAGCTGTCGGGCTGTTTTGACGAACGGGCGTTCGCGTCCGGGCTTCCGATCCGGATCGTTTCGACGGGGCTTCGCGATATTCTCCTGCCGATCCGCTCGGAGGAGGCGCTGGCAGGCTTAAAGCCCGATTTTGAGGCAATGAAACGGCTCAGCGCGGAAAAGAACGTCGTCGGCGTTCACGCGTTCACGCTCGCGGAGGGCGGCGGGATCGACGCGGTTTGCCGGAATTTCGCACCGCTTTACGGGATCGACGAGGAATCCGCAACGGGAACTTCAAGCGGCGCGCTAGCCTGCTATCTGTTCCGTTACGGCGAAAGAAAGTCCCGCTATGTTTTTGAGCAGGGGCGGGAGCTTGGCGCGGCTTCGCGGATCACGGCACAGCTTGAAAACGACGGCGAGGAGATCAAAGCGGTCTTTGTCGGCGGGTATGGGTATTTGTTGTAAATGAATTTAAAACGGAGGAACGAAAATGGCGTTTCGTTAGATCATGTCGTGCCTTGGGGCAGAAATATGGAAGAACGCAAATGTAAATATCGTCTTATTTGTTGTTGAGGTGCCTATGAAAATTAAAAGATTGATCCCGTCAGTTGTTTTGCAATGTGTTGTTTTCTTTTTGTTTTTACTTTACGGCGTTTTTGTGTATAGGCTTTTTTACCGGATCGGCAGAGAATATTCCATTGATTTTTCCGATATTGTTCTGATTATTTATATCATAATTGGAATATTATGCGTTTCCGTTCCCACGGTAATATGTCATATTCGATTTAATACCGGCATTCTTTTCAACATTTTAACGCTGCCAATAGTTTTTCTGTTAAGTTTTTTTATTCATCCGGAGGGGATATATGGGTTTATGCCAACTCAGTTTTTGGGAAGCATTTCCGACGTGGTTGTCGCTTTAGGTATAACGGTTCAGATCGCCATTGTTGAGATATTGACAGATTGTGTTTGTGCGCTGATACGCCGATTGAAAAAATCAAAGCACAGTTGATAAAAAGAAGACCGCGCATTGCGCTTTGCATGGGAGACACGTGAAGACCAATGGCGGATCACGGGATTTGATCTTGATTGGGCAGATCGAGTTGACGGAAAGAAACAAGTTGTGATCGGCGTAAGGAGGCATTTTTGTGAAGAAATTATTTGGCGGGACGATATTTCTTATTTTGATTGCAATTTTAATGGGCTGTGATTCTCATTCTGATCGGGACGAAAATCCGAATCGGGTATCCGATCATGAAATTACAACGAATGAAACAATGAACGACATTCCATCGAATGAAACCATACAATCCACGACCCAAACCGATCCGGTTGAGCTTTCGCTCAACACAACGGATACAAATGGGAATGACTTCGTTTTTGATGAAGAGAATTGGTATGATTCTGATGAACTGGAGCAAATGTCACAATCAAAATCGTCAGAATTATTGCAAATTAAGTTGTATGTTTCGGATCAATCAGATTTAAATGTTTTAGAAAAATTCCCCAATCTTAAGGAGCTAAGTCTTACTATATTTTCTGATATAAGCTTACACTCTCTTGTATCACTTCCGAATTTAGAAAAAGTATATATTTACGGAGAACATGCATCTTGGTACTCTTTAAGCAATGTGGATGTTCTTGCAGAGTTGCCATTTTTGCAACACATCTATATTGGAGATATGGATGTAAACTTAGATTTGTCTGTATTTAAATCTCTGGGACAATTGAAATTTTTATCAGTGCAAGGAGTGAGGTCTGTTTCTTTTAGTTCAAATAGCGGCTTTAGTTCACTTGATATGCTTTCTATTGCTGAAACCTCTTGCGATTTGAATAATATGCCTGTTTTTCCTCATCTTAAAGAATTGTCGATCATTTACTGCAATATAAGCGATGAGAAAAATATTGAGAAAGTAAATTGTTACACTAGTTTAGAAAGACTTTCATTGCGCGGTTCGGTAAAAGAATATGCGCCGGAATTTATAAATATAGAAAACTTGTCAGAGCTGGATATTTGCTTTGAGGCTGATTATACGGTGGATAAAATTTTAAACCACAAAAACCTGAAGAAATTAGTAATACGAGAGGGTATGTTCTCAGACGAAGATTTAAAGATCCTATCCGATCATTTGACAGAATGCGAAATAAATTCGTATTTAACGTATTAAGGCAGTCCTTATGGAATGCGATAGCAAAATTGGAGGAAAGGAATGCGTATAAAAATGAAAAAAGGGCTGGTTTTGATCATTTCAATGCTGTTCTTATCGGCGTGCAATAACGATGAAGAGCTATGGAGGGCTTCTTCCTTATCTGCCGCGGAATCCGATTCCGTGCCCGGGGCAGAGACGGAGCCCTTGTCTGATTTTACAACCGTTGAGCAAGAAAAAATATTGGAATTTTCATCATCAGGCATAGCGGCTCAAGACGGGGGAAAAATTGATCGGGAAATAACGGGCTTGGATTTTGAAACGCTAAATTCCAAAGAGGCGATTTTCGGTCAGTGGAGTAATGATAGTTTTACATTTGATACTTTTACCTACGCGGTTGAATACGACGGAGAAACATATACCACGGAAACCGATCCGGAACGATTTAACGAGAACTTTCGTTGTATTGAGGGAAAACGGGAAAAAAGCGATCAGCGGTATCAGAAAATCAATTTAGGCGAACAAATCGCAGATACGGAGGTAACGGTGTGCAGTTATACCTGTGAATCATTCGACAGCCGGGAGGGAATCCGCACGGAGCCTTTTTGTGCGGCATTGACCCTCGGCGGAACGGTTACTTTAGAAGGGGTGATCGCTTACGCGGAAGAAGGCGACGATTATTGGAACGTTTACGCGGATACGGTGTTGTTTTTCCCTTATGCGGATTCGTTAAAGGAATCCCGGATTCCGCTCTTACATACCGAGAAAATTGACACAGTGTATTATGAAAACGGCGTGCCTGTTTTCGGCCTTTCCGGAGAAACCCTTCCTTTTGAGCTGGGAGGTTCGACGGACGAATTCTATAATGGCAAAACCTTTGCCGAGCTTTTAGGTGATCAAAAGTTTAGGGAGGCGACGATTCAATTTGAGGAAGTTGTACAATCATGGACGTATATGAACGGATCGGGCTGGAGTCCGTGCAAGGCTAAAATGATGAAAATAACGTTCGGCTCGGAACAGTACGCTTTGGAGCCTACTCCGCGGGATTCATCGGAAAATTTTCCGAGCGCCGCGTCGGAAGCGCAGGGAACCGATGATCCCACGGAAAGCACCGAATCCGGCGGTCTGCAATCCGATGCCGGAACCGGTCTGGAAGAATGGCTGAAAGAAAACCTATGGAATATCATCGGAAATATAAATTTAGTGAATCTTCCCGAGGTGCAGGATTACGTCAATCCACGCAGCGCCGAGCTGTATATTGCCGATATTGACGGCGACGGGAATCTGGAGCTTATTCATTCGTTGTTTACGGGTACCTATACCACAATTGATTCCGTATACAAATTAAACGGAGACGAATTGTATTTTTATGGATACTATTACAGCGGATTGTATACGGAGGATTCCGACTTTATAGACGGTGCTTATACCAACGGCAGCGAGCAAAGATATTTCTGCTCAAGGTATGTGACGTCGGGCGGAGCGGATCAGCCATATTGGATCCGGATATATGAAATGAAATTCGGTGCCGGAATAGAACTCGTTCCGATCATATCCGCCGAATGGGCACCGTCATCACAAGACGGTGAATATTGTCTTGTGAAAGCGGAATATGACGGCGGGACTATCTATGACGAAAATGAATATCATCAATGGCTTTCTGATTTTTTTGGTGATTATACAGCAGCGGGTGATTTTCTTAACATAATTGACGGCATGGACGTTCCGTTTTCGATCGGAGCGAAAGAGTTCACTTCCGATGAAAAGGAACAGGAGATCATTGACTGGATTTGCGCCGGTCTGACAAAAAACGGTCCGGTAAAGTTCAATAAAAAGTATGAAGCAGCATAATTCGGATTGAAGGGAGGTGTGCTTCTGTGCCGCCGAAATTACGAAACGGTTTACTCTTGTATCTTGCAATAAATTGTTTCTATATCTTACCCGGTGCAATACTGTTTTATTTGTCACAAGGCGATCCGCCGTTTGTGCCAAGGTTCATCTTAGCAATTTATGTTGGCTCGTTGTTTTTCTTCTATATTGTCAGATTGACCTATGCCCACATATTTCTATGTGTCGCCTTCATTCCGTTAAGCATATGGCAGTTTACAAAAGATAAGAAAAAATTGCTTTTTGTTCTTTCGCTGCTGATTGCGGCAGTTGATATTTTTCTGAATATTTATTGGGAACAAACCGGACAATGGATTGTCCGGCAATAAAGATGAAACTAGTCAAGTGCAATTAAAAGTTGGCTTCAATTACATATATGTCAAGCATGACGTGATGACATTATTGACAAAATAGAACCGGAATCGGCTAAAATATGTGACTATATAGCCGATCCATTTTGCGTAAGGAGCAGATGAATGAACAATTATGAAAAATTGCTTATAATCTTTTTCTGGTGTATGATCCTCACAGGTTGTACCTATAAAAATAATGATGAAATCGTTACGGATGAATTCCTTGAAAATAATGTTTTTTCTCAAATTCCGGCCGATACAACTCAGGAAACATCAGAACACGGGAAAATGGATGACGCAATCATTTCTGAGCCGTATGGAAATGGTATCGAATTGCTTTGTCCCCCTTTTCGTAATCGAACACTTGAAAACTGCAATAAGGAATGGAGCGAGGACAATGTCATTACTGCTTGGAATATGACGGACGCATCCAACGTTTACATGGAATATACCGATAGATTATTTTGCGATATTGATCATGACGGTTCAATCGAGCTTCTGTTGACATCTTATTCAACCAAAAAAATGTATTTTTTTAAAAAGGTAAATAACAGTGTTGAGATGATTTTTGAACTAATTGATATAGACATTACAAATGGGAATATTTTCATGCCGCCAACCGACGAGGGAATTATAAAAGCAAAAGAAGTTTTTGATTTCCAGGAATGCAATTCGTTCAAATTATATAATAAAGATGAAAATATATATGTGTTGGGCATTTCATGGCGTCCGGCTGTCGGCAAAACGTGTTGGGTAAAGAAACTGATATTATCGAATGATGATATTGGTTTTGTCGATGTTTTTAGGTGGGGCATGTTCACTGAAAATGATATTATTGCATCTGTATTTGAGTATAGACAATATGATTGTAATGGGAATTACACATGTACAACTCAGCAGGAAATTGATAATTTTTTGCTGCTTTTGCATGGCGGTATCCCCTATGAGAATGACGAAACCTCACTTGAATTGGAATCTGTGACAGATGAATCGTATTCGTCAATTCCCCAAGAGATCCCCGAGGCTTTCAATGATAATAGAACAATTGCCCTTAGAAAAGAAAAATGTACAGAAACTCTTGTTGATTCCTTTCAAAGAGGGATTGTTCATGAACGGAAGTGCAGTTCGGAACAGGCAATTATTTATGACCTTATGGACAGAGATGTTATTTGTTATTATACCTTTCTCTATGCGTCGTCTGCCATTGAAGAGGAGACACAATATCGCGATGATATTTTTGAAATAAAAAAACACGCATTATTTAAGAACTATTCGGAGCTGAAAAACCTTGTATATGACACGTATACGAAAGAAAATGCGGAAAAACTCCTGAAAGAAAGTGATCCCGATCAGGCGCTGTATTTGTCAAAAGACCAATTGTTCCTTTATAATGCAAAAAATTTAGGAATTGTAAATTTTGATATATTTTCCGAAGGATATGAAGTCGAAATTACAAATGCCAGCAGTGATGACATTGAATTTATTTGTTATTATAGTGTTTGGCAGGATGAAGAAATAAAACCGATTGAAAAAGCATTTCCTTGTCATGCCAAAAAAACGGAAGGGGATTTGTGGAAGTTAGACCGGAATGTATGGCTGTACTGATAACCCCCTGCGTCCGAAATTTAATGGATCGTCAGAATATATTTGTCCGAGGCGGAGCACCGTCTCGGATATTTTTTGCAAAAAGAAAACCCCCGAATAAGAACAAGGCGGCAACGCCGCGGATTCTTACGGGGCGGGGGAACCAAGTGCAAAAACAAAAAGAGAAAAAGGCTTCGGTAACAGCCTTCGGCGCGGCGGCATAATATGGAATAAGCGGAATCACCGCCTATTATGAAATTGCGGGAGCTTTTCCCGCGTCGGAAAGGAACGGTTTATATGAATAAATTTGAGAATGAGATGGACCGTGCCTGCGAGCAGAAGGTCGGATACGCATACGTTCCCGTTCAGCGGATCGGGAAGGTTTATCCGCCGTCCGTGGCGCTTCAGCAGGGTACGGTTTTCCCCGAACTGAATATCGGGATCGAGGAGTACGAGAGGGGGATCTGGAATGGAAAATAACATGAAGCCCAGCTGTGCGCAGCTTTTAAAAGGCGTAAGCGAGGCGGGATTTTACGCGACCGACTTACAGCTTTACCTGGACACGCACCCGGACGATACGCGGGCGCTCGAGCTGTTCCGTGAGGCGTGCCGCCAGTACGAGACCTGCCGCGAGGCATTTGAAGACTGCTGCTATCCGCTGCGGGCGTGCAGCGCGGGCCGTGACGGTGAGTGGGATTGGCTTTGCGGCACATGGCCGGGCGAGCAGATGATGTAAGGGGGGAGCGCTATGTTTATATTTGAAAAACGAACGGAATTTCCGGTGAAGATCAATAACAGGAATCCGAGGCTGGCAGGGTTTATTTTAAGTCAGTACGGCGGAGCATACTCCAAATAATGATAAAACAGGGCATACCTTTCCGCTAATATAAATAAATCACTGATACGGCGCGTGTGGTTTTGTCGAAAGTCGCCGATAATACGAATTCCTTCAAAAGCCGATTTTTTTCGCCCTCGGAAACGTCGGGAAGGGAAAGCGTGTCGAGGGTTTTCAAATGCTTTTTGGCGAAAGCCCGCTTTTCCGCTTCGGTGATTTCGGGCGGTTCGGCTTCCGTCCGAAGCTGTTTCAGCTTCTCCAGTTCCTTCAACACGTTCTCTTTGTTTGCCTTGTATTCGTCAAGAGTGTCGATCCCGTTCTGATACGCTTCCCTGATTCGCTGAAGCTTGATATTTGCCCGCGCGATCATCTGATCCACCGCGGCGGTGTCGGATTTGGCGCTTGCGGGAGGCTCGGCACGTTTCAGCACAAAATCTCCGCTTGTAAGGTCGGTTCGGATCGAGGAGGTCAGGAGAAGCATGATCTCGTCCATTTTGACATGGTGAGAAATTGCACAGGTTCCTTTCGTGTAGTTGATACACTGCATATAAAGATTTTGCGAACGGGCTAGGCTCGCACCGCAGTTTGAGCATTTTATGATCCCCGAAAGCGCGTAGTCGGTCGGCGGATTGACGCGGCGGTTTTTGATATATTTTCGCTTCTGCTCTTTCAGCCGCTCTTGTGCGGCTTCCCAAAGTTCTTCGTGAATGATCGGCTCGTGATCGCCTTTTTTTATAATGCTGTCGGGATTGGAAAAATCCCTGCGGATTTTCCCCGTTGGCGTCCAGCGCACATAACCGTGATACACGGGATTATTGAGCCAGTATTCAACCGTTCGGTTTTCGATTTTTCCTCCGCGTTTGGTAACGACGCCCAGTTCGTTAAGCCATGTTGCGAGGTGTTTTTGCCCCCAACCGCCTACGTACCTTGTAAAAACTTCGCGAATAATTTCCGCCTGTTCCGGATCAATGACGAGCTTTTTATTTTCGAGCCGGTACCCGAACGGCGGTGCCGCGCAGTATTCACCGCGCCGCGCCTTTTCCGTCATGCCGCGCTTTACTTCCTCCGCGAGGTTGATCGAGTAGTATTCGTCCATTGCTTCAATAATTGCCTCGGTAATGACGGACATTTTATCGTCGCCGACGTTTTCACTGACGGAAACGACCTCGATCCCGAGCTGCTTCCGCAGCATGGATTTATAGACGATACTGTCCTCCCGATTTCGGGCGAATCGTGAAAATTTCCAGACGAGGATCACGTCGAACGGTTTCGGTTTGGATTTTGCGACGGCGATCATACGCTGAAATTCGGGGCGCTTTGCGGCTTTTCTTCCGCTGATACCTTCTTCCTCGATGAAAGTGTACTCGTCTGCCAGCAGCAGGTCGTTTCGCTTGGCAAATTCGCGGATTTTTTCAAGCTGGCTGTCGGGGGAGTATTCAAGCTGATCGTCGGTTGATACACGGATATAGCAAGCGGCAATTCTCATAGGCGGCTCCTTTCTATAAGTTTCCCCGAACCGAGGTGGTTCGGGGGTTATTTTTTATACTTCCCTGTATTTCCGCTTCTGCGGCTCTTTCAGTGCGAACAGGCGCAATGTGATTTCCAGCGTTTTGTTTTCGGTCAGCTTTTGCAGGATCGCTTCCTCGAATGCATTCATCAGGCGCTCCGCCTCGTCATGATTCGGTTTGTCAAAAGGATATTTTGCCGCCAATGCGGAAAGTTGATTTAAAATATCTGTTGTATTATGTCTCAATTGTTATATTCCTTCTTTTTATTTTTGTGCTTGGTTAAAGTTCAATCCGTGTGATTTTTGTATTCTGTTCCCGAAACTCCTTAACGAGCTTGTTGACAGTACCCCAATCGGCTGTTGCGTCAAAACCGATATACTTTATTTCTTCCTCGCTGATATAGGTGATGATCAGATAAGTGTGAAGTGTCCGATCCGTCTTCTTTTTTACTCGTCCGCCGATCATTGCACCGAGCGCGCCGAACAGCATTGCGCCGCCCACCGCTCCTCCGACGCTGGAAACGTACTGTTCGCGAATCTCGGTTTCGGTTTTCATACAGACATCTTTGACCTTATCCTTTGACAGCGAAAACTGCATAGTGCCGGAAATAAATTCATAGCGATCCGGGTAGGAATGAATCTCACAAAAAACATCTTCGGCGAGTGGAAGCCCGTTTACATGACGAAAGAGGGCGAATATAGAAACCCCTTTGTCTTTCAGATTGGCGAGCTTCTTTTTTCTTGCTTTTGAAGCTTTGGTCGTATTACGGATCATAACGATACAAAGTATGATAATCAGGATAAGAAAAATAACGAGAAAAATGACTGCTGCGTCTGCTGCCGGTTCCATCGTGAATTTCTCCTTTTGGATTTCTGAAATACTTGGTTTAAAATATCTGTTGTATTATGTTTCAATTTATTTATAAGTTTCAAATGAGGTTGTGATCTTTTCTCCGCCGCCCTCAATTTCGATCTTATGCGTTCCCCTTTCGTATTTAACCGTAACAGCTTTTTTTCTTACAAGGCGTATAACCCGTTGCTTCCGCTTCTTCTTTTGTCATTTCGATCACATTACCATTCATTCTGCTGCACTTACTCGATTTGTGATATTTTGAGCCATTACCCGAAGCGGCAATGTACACAATGCTTGGTTTGCGTTGCGGCGTGGACGTTGTTGTGCTTGACGATCGCGGTGGAGTGGTTGAGCTTGATTCGGTTTTTTGGGACTTCTTCTTGGAATAGCCGCTCTTGACGGTTTCGCCGTTGATTTCGGCGATCGCTCGTACCTTAAAATAATAAGTTGTATTCGCTTTCAGATTCTCAACGGTCACGGTCGTTTTGGCGGTCGTGCCGTATTTTTTATAGGTACCGTTCTTTGTGGTGCTGTAATAAATCTGATACTTCTCCGCACCGTCGATCGCGTTCCAGCTTAATTTTACGCTGCTTTCGTCGGCGGATTTTACGCTGACTTTCGGGGCAGTGAGCTTTTTCGCCGCCTGCGCGGTCGCGACCGAGATTATGGTTGTTCCTTCGGCGTATGCGGGAACGGCGACCGCTGAAAAGGTCATGACAGCGCATAGCGCAATACTTAAAATCTTTGCTTTTTTCATTTGCTTTCCTCGTTTAATTTATTTTCTTCCCGCAGTACGGGCAGTAGCACTTTTCTTCGTCGTGGAGATCGTCATGATCAATCGTTTCCATAAATCCCGCCGAAATAATACCCGTCGGGACGGCAACAAGTCCGATCCCGAGCAATGCGATCACTGCACTTAAAATTTTTCCTAGAACGGTAACGGGATAAATGTCCCCATATCCGACCGTCGTCAGCGTCGCGATCGCCCACCAGAGCGCGGAAAAAGCATTCTCGAAAACGTCGGGCTGTGCTTCGCTTTCAATGCTGTACATCAGAACCGCCGCAATAATCATCAAGAGAAGGACTACGAAAATGGACGAAATCAATTGACTTTTTTTCTTTTTGAACACTGTCGCAATCGTGCTGAGCGCCGAGGTGTAGCGGTTAAGTTTGAACACGCGAAACAGCCGCACGATCCGAAGCATTCGCAAAACGCGCAGGTCGATCGGAATGAGAAAAGGAATATAAAAGGGCAGGATCGCGAGCAGGTCGATAATTGCCATAAACGAAAATATGTAACGCACCCGCGCGCGGATCGGAGACAAATTCGGGAACAGCAGATCCGATGTCCAGACGCGGCAAAGGTACTCCGCCGAAAAGATCACCACCGAAACAGTCTCGACGATCCCGAAAGCGGTCGTCGCTGTCTCCGGCAGTTTGAACGTATCCGCGATTACCAAAACCACGTTGATCAAAATCAGCGCGATGATCCCGATGTCGAAAATTCGGCTCGCGAGGTCGTCCTTATTCGCGGTCTGAATGATCTCGAAGAGCCGTTTTTTTATTTTTTTCACTTTGTCCATGCTCCTTAAAAGAAAAGCCCCGCTGTCATGACCATGCAGAAAATTCCGAACAGGATCGGAAGCAGACAGCCGCCGCCCGTCATCGCTTTTCCGACTTTTCGCTGAAGCCCCGCCTTTGAGGTGGGGATCCCCGTTTTTCGGGCGAATTGCTGCTTTGCTTTTGTTACCCCGAGCGCCCGCTTCATACTGAAGCTTACGCCGGGGATTTTTGTTTTTCTCCGTTTTGCCATGCAATCACCCCATGCTATGAAAAAGAGTAACCCATATTTTGATAAATAGCCCGTGCCCGCCGAACGAAATCTTCGGTCACGCCGAAATACTCTGCGATCTCCCAAATCTCATTTATACCTTTTTGGCAAATCCTGATTAGCTCATCATATGGAATCAGTCGTTGAACTGCCCATTTATCTGCGCGGTACTCATGCTTTTCGATCAAATCAAATTCGCAGCGCCTTGTATAAAAAGAACCCGTTTCACAATGCCCCAGCTCGTGCGCGATCCGCACGAGTTTTTCATTTTCCGAATGAACCGCTCGTTCGTCGATCCCGACATAGCAATCCCCGTCGTCGGTCATCAGTGACATCGACAAGCATTCGGGGCAGTCCGCGTCGAGGATTTCCACGCGATCACGTTCCGCGAGGGCGTAGAGGGCTTTAAGATTCATTTTTCTTCCCTTTCTGCTGCTCGCGTTGCTTTACAAATGCCGCAAAAGCCTTGACTTCCTCGAACATTTCGTCCGTGATCCCTTCCGAGCCGTTAAAAAGGGCGAATTTTAAATCTTCATCTGTATTTCGGCTGCGTTCCGGCTCTTGCGGAGAATTTGACGTACTTCCGCTTCCGCACAAGATATATTCCGGTGATACCTCAAATATCCTTGCAAGGACAACAATTTCGCTTTGTCCAATATCACGCTCTCCGCTCTCGATCCTGCTGATATATGAACGGGAAGAATGTCCGAGTTTTGTTGAAAGCTCTTCTTGTGTCATGCCGGCGGATTGGCGTAGGCTTTTTATCCTTTTGCCTATTTCATAGGCGATTTCTTTTTTACTCATATAGTTGTGTTCACCGCCCTTTCCGTGGCTGTAAGCAAATTATAACATAAAGTTTACAAAATGTCAACAATATTTTATTATTGTGTTGACAAAAGGTAAACAAAAAGCAACGTACATTTTTGTTAATTTTCACGGTGCAAATAGTGTTGACAAAACGGCAACGCTTTGCTATAATGAAAATCACAGGAAGGAGGGATCATGATGAAAAACCAAAGCAGGGTAACCGTGAAAACGCAAAAAGATGAGATTTTAAAAGTTTTAGAAAATCAGGATCTTTCAATAGCATGGTGCGCCCGTCGGCTTGGAATGAGCCGTCAGTTACTAACAGCGAAAATCAATGGTGACCGAGAATTCAAAGGGAGCGAACTGTATCTTTTAAAACAAATTTTGGGATTTGATTCAATGGACGAATTGTTCAGGACTTTTTTTATCCAAAATGTTGCCTAAACGGGAACACGCGTGCAGGCATAGGACAAAACGTGCGAACCGTAAAATCAAAACGGAGGTGATCTTATGGCGATGTCCAAGAAGGAGCGTGAAAAATATTTCAACCCCGACGGAAGTATCAAACGCTTTCTGGAGGTGGTGGAAGTTCGCCCGGACGGGACGCGGGTATTTGAAAACGGGTGGCTTGCGCGTCCGTCTATGATCGACTTCGGCGGGGAGCGCGGACTTGTGCGGCTGGACAGCCTGACCCCCGAGGAAAAAGCCGAGTGGGAAAAGAACCTGATGAAGCGCGTCGGGAAAGGTATGTCGGAGTATTATCAGGCTCTCGCGACAGGCGCAGGAAATTACAGGTAGTACATAAACAGGACGTCCAAAATGGACAAGCCTAGAGGGGCAGAAAGGAGGAAACGTATGGGAGATTTAGGAGAGTTCGCGCTTGCTTGCGATTTGAAAAATGCGGCAGAAAATCACTTCCGATCGCTTTTGGGAGAGTGTGATACTGTTATGTTCAAATCGAGAGAGTGTGAGGACGGTGACAATGAAGATTTTGTATACATCAAAATCCGTTCGGATGGTAGAAAGTACATAATATCCGTAAGAAAGGATACCTAAAAAAATACCGCCCCGCAAGAGCGCGGAAGCGGCAAACAAAAAATGTTACAAGTTCAATATACCACAGAAAAGGAGGATTGTCAAGCTATGACATCAAAGGACACAATCGAGAAGTGTGCAGTCAAGATCGCCGCGAAGATAATGCAAGCCGCCGGCATCTGTCGATATGAGAGAACTGAGAGGTGTCGGCGCCTCTACGTCGACGAGAAAACCTGCGACAGGTGTATCGAATTGTGGCTTTTATCCAAAGCACGGAGAGAATTGAAGAAGGAGGACAAAAATCCATGACCCGCTTCACCAAATACGTGCTGCGTGTCACTATTTTGATCCTCACAGCGGCAGCGACGGCTTCTGCCGTTACATACTCGTACTACTTGCGCGGCAGATTTGCGATTGGCGGCGAGTGGCTGATCCCCGGAGTCGTGATCGCGGTGTGGGCAACGGTCAGAGAATTGAAAAGAATCGTAAGAAAGGAAAAGGAAAAAATGAGGGAACAGTTTATAAAAGAAATCAATGAATTTTCGGACGAAGTACACGAAAACGCAGTCGCACACGGCTGGTGGGAGAAAGAGCCGTCTTTTGGTGATCTGATCGCGCTGTGCCATTCCGAGCTTTCGGAAGCATTGGAAGAATATCGGAAGGGTGGTACACAAGGACAGAAGTCCGATCGGTATCATCGTGATGTGTTACGCTATTCCGACGAAGGAAAACCCGAAGGGATTTTGCCGGAGCTTGCGGACGTAATCCTCCGTATTTTGGATATGTGCGGAAAGAACGGCTGGGACATCGGAGGGGCGATCATAGAAAAGCACGATTTTAACGTAACACGCCCGTATAAGCACGGAGGGAAAATTATTTAAAATGAGAAAGCATATGAAAGAACTGATCGTTGACAATTTCGCGGGCGGAGGGGGCGCTTCCACGGGCATTGAGCTTGCGACGGGGAGACCCGTTGACATTGCGATAAATCACGATCCCGACGCGATCGCAATGCACCAGGTCAACCACCCGTATACCCGCCATTACTGCGAAAGCGTGTGGGACGTGAATCCTCATGAGGTATGCGGCGGAAATCCCGTCGGGTTGATGTGGCTTTCCCCCGATTGCAAGCACTTTTCCCGCGCAAAAGGCGGAAAACCCGTCGATAAAAATGTACGCGGACTGGCATGGATCGCGCTTCGCTGGGCGGCGACGGTTCGTCCTCGCGTAATTATGCTCGAAAACGTCCCCGAATTTGTGACGTGGGGACGGCTTGGAAAGGACGGGAAACCCGATCCGAGGTACATAGGAGAAACATTCCGTAGCTTTGTTCATCAGCTTCGCGGTTTAGGGTACGCGGTCGAATGGAAGGAGCTGAAAGCCTGTGACTACGGCGCGCCGACGATACGAAAGCGGTTCTTCCTTGTCGCCCGCTGCGACGGCAAGCCGATCATTTTTCCGAAGCCGACGCACGGCGAGGGGATGATTCCTTATTGCACTGCCGCTGAGTGTGTTGACTGGACGATCCCGTGCAAGTCAATCTTCGGAAGAAAAAAGCCGCTTGCGGAAAATACTTTGCGACGTATCGCGCGGGGGTTAAACAAATTTACGATCAAGGCGGATAAACCTTTTATTGTCACTTGCAATCACGGCGGAGACGGATTTCGGGGATCTAGCATAGAGAAGCCTTTGAATGTTGTTACGGCGAAATGTTCGGACGGAATCGTAATGCCGCACATCTCAAAATATTTTGGCGGAATTATCGGATCGGAGATCACCGATCCGCTCGGAACGGTTACGGTGGTAGACCATAACGCGCTTGTCGCTCCGTCACTGATCCAGTATCACACCGAGCAAAGTCGGTCGGAGGTGCGCGGGCAGGCGCTCGACACTCCGATCATGACGGTGGACGCTTCTCCGCGTTATGCGCTGACGGCGGCGAACATCGTCAAGTACTATTCGGGCGAGGATCAGGCATCGGCGGCAGATGTACCGCTGCACACGATCACAACAAAGGATCGGAACGCACTGGTCGAAAGTCATTTGTGCATTCTTCGGCGGAATCAGGACTGCAAGCCGCTTGAAGAACCAATGCCGACGCTTTGCACCAGTCCCGGACATGTCGCGGAAATCCGAACGCGGATCGAGAAGTATAAGGACGATGGCAATTTCGTGAACTGGCCGAAGGTGCGGAAACTGCTGAACGCTTACTGTGGGTACGCGTTTGTGGACGACGAAATTTTACTTCTGGAGATCAGCGGGGAGCAGTATTTTATCTCCGACATCGGAATGCGAATGCTCACGCCGCGCGAACTGTACCGCGCGCAGGGATTCCCCGAAGATTATATCATTGATTTTGATGTAAACGGGAAAAAATACTCCCGCAGCGCACAGGTGGCAAGGTGCGGAAACGCCGTCCCGCCTCCGTTTGCGGAAGCGCTCGTCCGGGCTAATCTGCCTGAGATGTGTGGACGGAAAATTTCGACGATGGAAGGACTGCAAGGAATATTTCAATGATATGTACGGAAATGGTCTGGAAATCGTGAATTATCATTTGAAGGACGAACTTGAAACCTTCGATAATTTTTACGAGAGTGTTTGCTCCGAGATGGGAAAAACGAAGGAGTAAGACACAAGCTGAATTTGAGTGGCATATTGACGCTTGAAAATGTTATTGTTTTTTACTTTTACTTTCCAGCTTTATTTTTAGATGCTTTTTTTGGTGCGTATTAGCAAATGAAATCTTGATTTTAAACGTGCTACAAATGATGACTGGTACTGCAATAAAAACAAGGCATGGCATTAAATCGGGTAACGAAAACATAATATTTTCTCCTTTGCTTTATTTTCCTATACTTTTTGTGCAATTTCATCTGTATTCTATATATATGTGAAAGAGCGCGATTATTTCCCATAATTTCCCGGAAAACACCAAGATCGTGATTTTGCCTAAATTTCAGGTTGTCGTTCTTTGAAGACTTGTAAAAAATAACAGAATCTCAAAAGCAATTAAATCGAAACGGAATTAAAGAAAGGATTAGGCATAACACGAGAAAAACTGCGGAGAGCAATGTGAGATGAGGAAAGGACGGAGACAAAATGAACTATAACAATTTTTTGCACTCGAAAATCATCACCGCGCCCGAAAGCGGGTTTGAAATCGAAGATCGTGATTTGAACCTCGCGCTCTTGCCGCACCAACGCGAGGCGGTCAAGTGGGCGGTTCACGGCGGACGCAGAGCGCTGTTTGAATCCTTCGGAT
>CAYVZH010000007.1:0-73997 GCA_964456025.1 uncultured Ruminiclostridium sp. | reverse complement strand
GATTCGAACCCCCGACCCTCTGGTTCGTAGCCAGATACTCTATCCAGCTGAGCTATTGGCGCGTGTTCATACCGAACATTAAACATTATACACGCTTTCCCCGGGTTTGTCAATACCTTCCATTAAAAAAATCGAAAAATCCACCGAAAAATGAAAATTTCCCGTTCGGATATTGCAAAAACATAAAAAAAGGTATATAATAAAGATTGAACATATCGATCCACCGAACGAAGCGGGCAGGTCTTCTCTATGAAAAAAGCGCTGGAATATTTCAAAAGTCTCGATAAGCTCCTTTTGCTGCTTTGCCTGCTGCTTAGCGCGTTCGGGGTGTTCCTTCTTTATACCCTGAACGAGAATCAGATCAGCGCGTATGTCTCCTCGCGTCAGTGGAAGACCCAGCTTCTCGCGACGGGTCTCGGGCTTTTTCTCGCGCTTGCGGTCGCCGCATTCGATTACCGTTTTCTCGCGAAGCTCTGGTGGCTTTATATCCCCGTGACGCTGATCCCCGTGCTCCTTCTTTTTACCCCGCTCGGGGTCGGAGTCGAGGGGGCGGACGACATCGGCTGGCTTCGGATCGGCTCGTTCCAGTTTCAGCCTTCCGAGCTTTTAAAGGTCGCATTTATCCTCTCTTTTTCGCTTCATCTTCACAAGGCCGGCACGCGCCTGAACGAGCCGCTGAGTATGCTTCTGCTCTGCCTGCACGGGCTTACCCCGGTGGCGATCATCATGAAGCAGGGCGACGACGGCTCGGCGATGGTTTTCCTTTTTATTTTTCTCGTTATGATCTTCGCGGCGGGAATCTCGTGGAAATACCTGCTTCTCGCGGGCGTCTTTGTCCCGATCCTCGGCGTCCTCGCGTGGAATTATTTTTTACAGCCGCACCAGCTCAAGCGGTTTCAGGTGCTTTTCGACGAGGAAATGCAGCAAAGCGAAATGCTCGGGATCTATTATCAGCAGTGGCTCGGGAAAAAGGCGCTCGGCTCGGGGCAGCTTACGGGTCTCGGGCTGTTCGGAAGCGACAGCTATACCTATGTTTCCGAGATCGACACCGATTTTATCTTCGCCTATATCGGCATGACGCTCGGCTTTGTCGGCTGCGTCGTGACGATCGTTCTGCTCGCTCTGCTCTGTCTTCGGATCCTTTCGGACGCGAGCGCGGCGAGAGAGCCGCTCGGACGGTTTATCTGCCTTGGGGTGTTCGCGATGTTTTTGTTTCACTCGGTCATCAATATCGGCATGGTCTTAGCGGTGTTCCCGGTGATCGGGATCCCGCTCCCTTTGCTGAGCGCGGGGGGAACGTCGGTGCTTTCGCTTTACGTTTCGGTCGGACTGGTTCTGAGCGTGTACGGTCACCGGCGGCGGGTACACCACCTTTTTTACGAGGAACCGGAAATTTAGCCTTTTCAAGTGCAATTCAATAAGGAACAATCGGCGAAAGCCGATCGCATAAATACCCAAAATACGAAAGGAATGACATCATGGCGACACCACAACCGATCCAGGCGGCGCTCGGGACGCTTTACAGAGAGGAAACGCTTGCGCGGCAGGAAAAGCGTTATCGGAACGCGATCAAGTCCTATAAGAATTATTTTGCCTCCGACGGAAGAGAGATCCGGATCTTTTCCGCGCCGGGGAGAACGGAGGTCGGCGGGAATCATACCGACCATAACTGCGGAAAGGTACTCGCGGCGAGCGTCGATCTTGATATTATCGCGGTCGTAGAGCCGATCGCCGAGCCGGTCGCGGTTATTAAGTCGGAGGGCTTCGACGAAAACCGGATCCTTTTAAACGAGCTGGATCCCCGCGAGGAGGAAAAAAATACTCCCACCGCGCTCCTGAGAGGCGTTGCGAAGGGCTTTTCTTCACGCGGATTTTCGATCGGGGGCTTTAAGGCGTATACCGTTTCGGACGTGCTGAAGGGGTCGGGACTTTCCTCCTCGGCAGCGTTCGAGGTCCTGATCGGGACGATCTTTTCTCATCTTTATAATTTCGGGAGGGTGAGCACGATCAAGATCGCGCAGATCGCCCAGTTCGCCGAAAACGTTTATTTCGGGAAACCGAGCGGGCTGATGGATCAGATGGCGTCTTCGGTCGGCGGCTTTGTCGCGATCGACTTTAAGGACATCGAAAGCCCGATCATCGAGAATATCAAGGTGGATTTCCAGTCCTTCGGTCACGCGCTCTGCATTATCGACACAAAGGGCGATCACGCCGACCTTACGCCCGAATACGCCGCTATTCCGAACGAGATGAAGGCGATCGCCGAATACTTCTCGGTGGAGAGCCTGCGGCAGATCTGTAAGCAGGACATTATCCTCAATATCAAAGCGCTCCGCGCAAAGTTCGGAGACCGCGCAGTGCTTCGCGCGCTCCATTTCTTCGAGGAAAACAAGCGCGTGGATAAGCTGGTAAACGCGCTCAAGCGGGACGATTTCAAGGCGTTCCTCGACTCGATCAACGAAAGCGGCAATTCCTCGTATAAGTACCTCCAGAACGTACTATGCCCGGGCCGCATCGAGCATCAGGAGCTTGGGATCGGGCTGAATATCGCGGAATTCGCGCTCGGACGGAAGGGCGCTTCCCGCGTACACGGCGGCGGCTTCGCGGGAACGATCCAGGCGTTTGTGCCGCTCGAGCTTTTGCAGGAATTTAAAATGGAACTGGAAAAGGTGTTCGGGACGGATAGCTGCCATGTCCTGAGAATTCGTCCCATCGGCGGCTGCGAAGTTGATTTTAAGGGATTATAATTTTTGATAAAAAACGTTGGAAAAATCAAGCAAAAAGCTTGATTTTTCCGGTGTGCTTTTGATTGATCGGTACCCGGCGGGCGTGCCGCTTTTCCGTTTTCACTGAATCTCGTAGTCACGCGCCTTCCCCAAAAGCCTTTGATCGACGAGCGCGTCCACTCGGACGCCGTCCTCACCGTATTCCTCCGAAAACACCTTTCCGTATTCGCGGAGCTTTGCTGTAAAGCCTGCGTCGGGATACGGGATCAGAAGCCGCATACGCTTCGCGCTTTCGGGGAGGTTCTTCGCGAGCAGGGCAAGCAGGCGGTCGATCCCTTCGCCCGTTCTGGCGGAAATTTTTACCGTCGTATCGTCCTCGGGAACGTCGTAATCCACAAGATCCGCCTTGTTCAGGACGTGAACGGTCGGGATACTCTGTCCGTCGCGCATCAGGCCCGCGAGAAGCTCCTCGGCGGTACGGGTCTTTTCCTCCGCCTCGGGGTCGGAGAGGTCGCTCACGTGGATCAGGAGATCGGCGCAGACCGCCTCCTCCAGCGTGGATTTGAACGCCTCGACGAGGTGGTGCGGGAGGCGGCGGATAAACCCGACGGTGTCAATGAGGATCAGCGTCCGCCCGTCGGGAAGCGTGACTGCGCGGCTCGTCAGGTCGAGCGTCGCGAAAAGCTGATCCGCCGTGTAAACGTCCGCGTCGGTGAGGCGGTTTAAGAGCGTGGATTTTCCCGCATTGGTATAGCCGACGACCGCGCCTGTCAGGACGCCGTCCTTTTTCCGCCGCTTCCGTGCAAGCTCGCGGCGGTCGGTAAGCTCCCTCAGCTCGGCTTCGAGTTTTTCGATCCGGCGGTGAATGTGCCGCCGATCGGTCTCAAGCTGTTTTTCGCCGGGGCCGCGCGTTCCGATCCCGCCGCCGAGACGGGAGAGCGACCGCCCAATCCCCGCAAGCCGCGGGAGGCGGTAGCGAAGCTGCGCCAGCTCGACCTGTAATTTTCCCTCGTTTGTGACCGCGCGGGCGGCGAAAATATCGAGAATGAGCATGGTGCGGTCAATGACGCGGACGTTCACGACCTCCTCGATGTTCCGGATCTCGCTCGCGCTCAGCTCGGTATCGAAAATCACCAGCTCCGCTTCGAGCGATTCGGCAAGCAGGCGGATCTCCTCGATCTTCCCCTCGCCGAGGACGGTCGCGGGGTCGGCGGCGGGGCGCTTCTGGATCACGCGGGCGGTGACCTCGGCGTGGGCGGTCTCGGCAAGCTCGCTCAGCTCGTCAAGAGACGCGTCCGCGTCGTATTCGCCGAGATCGAGGGCGGCGAGGATTGCTTTTACGGTTTTACCTTCTTCGTTCATGAGATTTCCTTTCCATAGGGGGTATTTTTATGAAATTTCAGCAAGTTGACGTGATCATTGTCGGGTCGGGGGTCTCGGGGCTGTACGCGGCGCTGAACCTCAACCTGAACCTGAAAGTCCTGATGCTGTCCAAAAAGGAGCTGACTTTGTGCAATTCGGCTCTGGCGCAGGGCGGGGTCGCGGCGGTCATGGACAAAAAGGACGACAGCTTCGAGCTGCACGAAAAGGATACGCTGATCGCGGGCGGGTATCAGAACGACCGCGAAAATCTGAAGATCCTTGTTGAGCAGGGACCGACCGACGTCAAGAACCTGCTCAAATACGGCGTCGCCTTTGACCGGAAGAACGACGGCTCGATCGACCTCACTCTTGAGGGCGGGCACAGCCGCCACCGGATCGCGCACCATAAGGACAGCACGGGGTACGAGATCGTCACAAGTCTGATCGAAAGCGTGAAAAAGCTCGAGAATGTGACGATTCTGGAGAACAGCCACCTTGTCGGGCTTGAAAAGGCGGACGGTGATTTCTATGTCACGGTCTGGCGGTCGGGGGAGTATTCTTATTATACATCAAAGTCGGTCATTCTTGCAACAGGCGGAATCGGAAGAGTATACGATTTTACGACAAATTCGGCAATTGCAACAGGAGACGGCATTCAATTCGCCCACCGTCTTGGCGCGCGGATCAAACATTTAAGCTATATCCAGTTTCACCCGACGGCGTTCGCCGACCGGAAAAACCGCGAATGCTTCTTAATCTCCGAGGCGGTGCGCGGCGAGGGCGCGTATCTTCTGAATGTGAACCGCGAGCGCTTTATGCAAAAATACGAGCCGGAGCGAAAAGAGCTTGCGCCGCGCGACGTGGTGTCAAAATGTATGATGGAGGAACAGCGCGCGACGGGCAGCGACGAATTTTTCCTTGATATTTCGTATAAGGACGGAGAGTTTATCCGGAACCGCTTCCCGATGATCTACGAGCGCGTGCTCGAAAAGGGCTGGGACATGACGAAGGAGCCGATCCCGATCTATCCCTGTCAGCATTACCTGATGGGCGGGATCGCCGTCAACGGGAACGGCGCGACGACCGTGGAGGGACTGTACGCGGCGGGCGAATGCGCGCATACGGGCGTTCACGGGATCAACCGGCTCGCGAGCAATTCGCTGCTGGAGGCGCTTGTTTTTTCCCGCCTGATCGCCGAGCGGATCAACGAGACGACCGCGCCGCGCTCGGGTGAGGCGGCGGAGCATGAAACGCGCGACCCGAAGGGAGAACCGCTCCCCACGGGCTTCCGCACGGAGATCCGCCACATCATGCAGAAAGCGTATTTTGTCGTTCCCGACCCGGAGGAGGCGAAGCGCTCGCTTCCGCGCGTGCGGGAGATCCGCGAACAGCTTGAAAACACGAAATATGAGCTGATCCCCGACTATATCGAGGCGCTCTCGATCGCGACCTGCGCGGAGATTATTTTGAGCGAGATCGTGTAGCCGTTTGATAAAGATAAACATAACCAAAAGAAAGGCTTTCCTATGCAGTTACTTCCATTTTACATCGACGACATCATTAAAACCGCGCTTGCGGAGGACATCAACTACCTCGACAGCACGACCGACCTCCTGATCGGCGAAAACGATAGGTCGGACGCCTATTTCGTCTCAAAGGCGGACGGCGTTCTCGCGGGGTTGGACGTCGCGCTCCGCGTGTTTGAGCTGCTCGATCCCGAGGTAAAGATTACGCGGCATTTCTGCGACGGAGACGCGGTCAAAAAAGGGGACGTGATCGCGGACTTTACGGGGAAGACCGCCGCGCTCTTAAAGGGTGAGCGTACCGCGCTCAATCTTTTGCAGCACATGAGCGGGATCGCGACCTATACGAACCGCTGCGTAAAGCTGGTCGAGGGGACGAACGCGTCCGTCTGTGACACGCGCAAAACGCTCCCCGGGCTTCGTCCGCTCCAGAAATATTCCGTCCTGATGGGCGGCGGGAAAAATCACCGCTATAACCTCTCCGACGCGGCAATGCTCAAGGACAACCACATCGATGCCTACGGCGGGATCACGGCGGCGGTCGCCGCTTTGCGGAAAAAGGCGGGGCATATGCTGAAAATCGAGGTGGAGACGCGTTCCTTCGCGGAGCTGGAGGAAGCGCTCGCCTGCGGCGCGGACGTGATCATGCTCGATAATATGAGCTGCGCGGACATGAAAAAGGCGGTCGAGCTTACGGACGGGCGGGCAAAGCTGGAAGCAAGCGGCAATGTCACGCTCGACAATATCCGCGAGGTCGCCGAAACGGGCGTGGACATCATCAGCCTTGGCGCGCTGACCCACAGCGTGACCGCGTTTGACATTTCCATGAAATGGAAGGTCACTGTTTGAAAAATCAAAGATTTTTCAAACCCGTCGTTTGTGCCTCGGCAAATCCTCTCGGCGCAAGCTTCCTCCTGAGGAAGGGGTTGATTTCAAGAGGAAAGGGTTGATTTCAGAATGCAGAAAATGCTTGGGTACGTCCGGAAAGCGTGTCAGGAATTCGGCATGATCGCCGACGGGGACAGGATCGCGGTCGGGGTCTCGGGCGGGAAGGACAGCCTCGTCCTGCTCAGCGCGCTGGCGGGGTTCCGTCGCTTTTCCGAGCACCCGTTCGAGCTTGTCGCGGTAACGATCGACCCGCAGTTCGGCGGCGTTCCCGGGGATTACGCACCCGCCGCCGCGCTTTGTGAAAGGCTCGGGGTGGAGTATGACCTGATCCGAAGCGACATCGGGCCGATCGTTTTCGACATCCGGAAGGAGCCGAATCCCTGCTCCCTCTGCGCGAAGCTGCGGCGCGGGGCTTTGCACGACGCGGCAAAGGCGCACGGCTGCAACAAAATCGCGCTCGGACACCATTTTGACGACGTGGTGGAAACGTTTATCATGAACCTGTTCCGCGAGGGAAGGATCGGCTGCTTCGCGCCGGTGACATACCTGTCGCGGAAGAATCTGACGATGATCCGACCGCTCGTGTTCGCGCCCGAGCAGCAGGTGCAGTCCTGTGCGAAGCGGAACGGGCTGGTCACGGTGAAATCGAAATGTCCCGCTGATAAAACGACCGTCCGCGAGCAGACGAAGCAGTGGCTCGCCGAAATGGAGCGAAAGGACAAGGGGTTTAAACTCCGCCTTTTTGGGGCACTTCGCCGAAGCGGGGTGAACGGGTGGGGGTTTTCGGACACGAATGAATAAGGAGATAAGAGGACATGAAGAAATTAACAGCATTCTTTCTGGCGCTCGTAATGGCGGTAACGGTGCTTTCCGTTCCCGCTTCCGCCAAGACGAAAGAGGTCACGATTTTCGGGGTGACCGTTCCCGCCGATACGAAGGAAATCTGCTTCGCAAATGGGGACGGAGACAGTATTGATACGATATACGCGGAAATGGACGCGCCCGGGTATGATACGTATGCCTTTATCGGGGACAAGACGGTCGATTTCGCGGAGGTCGCCGAAAAGCTCCCCAAGCTCAAAAGCCTTGCCGTTGTGAACTGCGGCATGAAGAATACCGATTCGCTCGCGAAGCTGGAAAATCTGACAACGCTCGGGTTATACAAGAATGACGAAACGGTGAAGCTGTCGGTTCTGAAAAAGCTGACCGGGCTGAAAAAATTCGGCTATCGGAATATGCAATGCGAAAAAATGCCGCCCATTTCGTCGCTTACCAACCTGACCGAGCTTTCGATCTGCGTTCCGTGGAAGGTGTTTACCGATCTGTCCATGCTTCGGGGAATGACGAAGATGAAAAAGCTGACCCTCAAGTATGGGAGCTTCAAAGACCTGTCGGCGCTGAAAAAGATGACGAATCTTCGCGCGCTGGAGGTTGAAAGCTTTTATCTGGAGGATATTTCCGCGCTGAAGGGGTTGAAAAAGCTGAAGGTTCTTTCGGTTGCTCAGACGGAAAAGGTGACGTGCGCCGATCTTGCCGAACTGAAGAATCTGACCGCCCTGGCTCTGCACAGTATGAAATTCCGGGACATCGGGGAGCTTGCCAAGCTCCCGAATCTGAAGGAACTGACGGTCACCAACCCGGACAGCCGCGCCGGGTCGAACCTCTACTGGCACGTCTCCGAGCTGACGCAGCTTGAAACGCTTCAGCTTGTCGGGGTGAAGACCTTTGACTGTAAATTTGTGAAGGGGCTTACGAATTTAAAGACTCTGGTAATGGATGTTTGCGACATATATTATCTGGACGGAATGGAAACGCTCACCAACCTCACCTATCTGTCCGCGCCGTATAATAAGCTCAAGGATATTTCGCCGCTGGCAGGGCTGACGGAGCTGAAAGTGCTGAACCTGAACTCGAATTCGGTGAAGGATCTTACCCCGGTGAAGAAGCTGAAAAAGCTGGAATACCTGGGGATTTCGTACTCGCGTGACGCCGACCCGACGCCGATCCTGAAGCTGAAAAATCTGAAGACCCTATATGCGCCGGATAGCGCGGTAGACGCGGAGTTTGCGGAAAAATATAAGAAGATCAATCCTGAGTGTGAAGTGACCTATGTATATCGGTACGAACAATGAAAAGGAGAAACCCATGACCTTTGAGCTTCCCGAACAGCTGATTGAAATCCTCGGCATTCTGAAGGAGCACACCTATCACCCGTATCTGGTGGGGGAGTGCGTCCGCGAGATGATCCAGGGGGAAAAGCCGCGTGATTTCGACATTGTCGCGGACATTGAGCCGGAGCGGATCGCCGCCATTTTTGAGGAACGGTATAAAACGTCGGCAGGAAAGCGTCCCGGCGAAATGATCCTGATCAGCGGGGCGATGGGAATTTCCGTTTCGCCGTTTTGCGGGCTGGATCAGAACGGGAGACTGGTTTACGGCAGGAAAGAGCTTTCGATCGACGACGATCTGCGCCTTCGGGTGTACAGCGCGGACGCGATCGCCTACACGCCCGAAAAGGGGATCTATGACCCGTTCGGGGGATTTTCCTGCATTTCCGAGCGGCGGGTCATTCTCCGCGCCGTCGGCGAGCGGGAGGCGCAGGACGAGGAAGCCGAGCGGCGCGCGCAGGCAAGCAAAAACACGCCGATGAAGCCGCAGATCCCCGTTCTGCTCGATAACCCGACCGCTGCGCTGAACGCCGTGCGCCGCCTTTCGCAAAGCGGGATCGGCGTGAGCGGGTATACCTTAAAGGCGCTCTGCGCGAATCGGAGCGAGCTTCTCGCGGCGGTGCCGAAGGACTGGCTGAGTCGTATGCTGAGGGATACGCTTCTGGGGAAAAAGGTGACGGACGCCCTTCTGATGTTCCGCCCGATTCTGTTCGAGCTGGTTCCGAAGCTCGCGGAGCAGGACGGCTATCCGCAGCGGAGCATGGTGCAGGAATATCCGCTTTTTGAGCACGTCGCAAAATCGGTCGGCTATGCGGTGCCCGATCTGACGATACGGCTCGCGCTCCTGCTGCACGGGATCGGAAAGCGGGACTGTGAGGCGGATCGCGGCGTTTATAACTCCTACGACGGACATGACGTGCGCGGGGCAATGCTGGCACGTGAGGCTCTGGAGGGCTTTTCCGTTCCGGAGGAAACGGCGGAGGAGGTCGAATTCCTGATCCTTCACCACGACGATGAAATAAACGAGGAGAATCTTTTCTCCTTTACCGCCGAATACGGCTTTCCCCGCGTGAAAAGGCTGCTTTTGTTGCAGGCGGCGAATCTTCGCGCGAAAAACCCCGACCGCGCGTTTGAGGTGCGGGCGGGAGAGCTTCGCGCCATGGCAGACGGGCTGGATCGCCCGCGGGGGATTCGGAGATAGTAGAGGAGCGGGCATAATGATCCAAAAGGTGAATTTAAAAGAAGAAGCAAGCGCGGTCGGCGAATTATTTTCCTATAAACGGGTGGGAACGCTGAATCACCAGATGCTGAACGTGCTTCAGGCGGAGGACAGGACGCTGGATTTTCATGTGCATGAGCGATCCGACGAGCTGTTTTACTGTATTGAGGGTGAATTTGACATCGAATTCGAGGACGGGAAAACTCATTTACGCGAGGGAGATTTCCTGATTGTTCCGAAGGGGGTAAAGCACCGTCCCGTTTGCAAAACACTTGTCAAATGCCTTCTGATCGAGGCGGAGGGTACTTTGAATAAGGAAAATACGGGCGGTTCCTACACGGAATAGCTGCATCGTGGAAAATCGTTTGTTTTTACGAAACGCCGCCACGGGAAGGCACTCCCGCAGGCGGCTCTTGTGTTTTTTAATGAAAACGCGGGAGATTTAACGCGCATTTTAGTTTATTTTGCCGTTGAAATTTTTTGGAAAAAGTTTTATATTAATATAGGTATGTTATTAGAACATGTCTTCACAAGAGAAGTTCTAAACAAGGAGGCGCGTCATGAAAAATACCATTCAGGCGATGATTGAGCTTGACCGGAATGCGCGGGCGAAAACCGCCTCCGCCGCCGAGGAAGCGAGGAAAATCCGCGAGGAAACCGAAACGGAGTGCGAAAGGCTTACCGAGCAAACCGAAGCGGCGGTAAAAGCGGAAACAGCGCGCGTCTGCGGCGAGATCAAGGAGCAGTCGGACGCGCAGATCGCCGAGATCGAAAAAGCCGCGGACGAAAAGTGCGCAAGGCTCGACCGGATCATGACGCAGACAGCCGAAGAGCGGAAGGCGGAGATCCTGAGCCGGATTCTGAGCGTTTAACTTGTATCATTAGCAATCGTTTCGGAGAAAGGCGTGAGGATCAATGGCGAACAGCGCGGCAGTCGCGAAAGCAAAGGCGGTTTACGGGACGCTTTTTAAAAAAGAGGATTACGAAAATCTCGTACACCGGAATTCCGTAAGCACCGCCGTTTCCTACTTAAAAGGGACGCCTCGGTACGGGGCGGTTTTTTCCGGCTATGACGGCGCGGCGCTTCACCGCGGACAGATTGAGCAGCTTCTCGGAAAGAGCGTTTTTGAAAGCTACCTCCGGATCCGGCGGTTTTCCTCGGGCGGTCCGATCATGGATTTTTACTTAAAGGAACGCGAGGCGGAACAGCTTTCCAAGGCGATCGCCGCCGTCGCGGCGGGGACGCAGGAACGGTTTTACCTCTCCTTTCCCGATTATCTGATGGATCGGGTCGGCTTTGATCCGAAGACCGCCGCGCAGGCGAAAAACGGGAGGGCGCTTCTCGCGGCGATCCGGGGGACGGTCTTTGAAAAGCCGCTTGCCCCGTTCCTGAGCGGGGAGGAGTTTGACCTGAACCGCTGTTCGACCATCGTATTTTCCTGTCTTCTTTCGTGGACATTTACCGAGCTGAACAAAAGCTGTCGGGGGAAGGAGCGGGAACGGCTCAAAACCTTCTTCCTGCGCAGGGCGGACAGCGAGAACCTGCTGGCGTGTTATCGGCTGAAGCGGTTTTTCGACGAGGAACCGACGCGGATCAAAACGCTGACCCTTCCGTATCACTATCGGGTAAAGCCGCGCGAGATCGACGACGCGCTTTCCGCGCAGAACCCTTCCGAGGCGCTGCTGCGGCTGCTTTCCGAGCGGTGCGTTTCGCGGAATATCGCGGTCGAAGAGGATTCACCCGAGGCCGGGATCGCGCGCGGGAATTACGAATATTTTCGTCACCGACTCGCGCTTACGTCAAACGAGATCGAGGCGCTGTACGCGCTCATGATCCTCCTCGATACGGAGCGGACGAATTTACAGAAGATCATCGAGGGGATTCGGTACAGTATCCCGCCGCAGGAGATCGAGAAATTCATTATTGTCTGACTAAGATAAAGAATTTTAGCGGAATCCTTGCCTTTTTGCGCGGGGCGGGGAACCGAAATTGCAATAAAAAAGAAAACCGAAGGGAAGGATCGCAGGCATGGCAATCGAGCAGCTTACGATGGTAAATATCGACGGACCGATCCGCGAGATCAATAAGGTTCTGATCAAATGCTGTGAAAGCGGGTATTTTCATATCAACCCGCCGCCGAGCACCGCGGGAACCACATTTGAGGCGAAAAGCCTTCGCGATAAGGGCGTTTACGACCGAATGATCAAGCGCTGCCGCAGCATTGCCGACGCGCTCGGGGTAAAACTTGACGCGGGGACGTCCTACGACGCCGTAGAATACAGCGTCAGCATTGATTTTAAGCGTTACCTCGACGAGGTGGACAATAAATATACCGTGCTTTTTGAGGAGCACGCCGAGCTCAGCGAGCAGCTCAAATCCTACGCCGCGATCTTTAACCATCTGATCCAGATCACGGATTTTGATGCGAGCTTTGAGGAGCTTTTCGCCTGTCAGTATATCAAGATCCGCTTTGGGAAGATCCCGACGGCGAATCTCAGAAAGCTTGATTTTTACGAGAACGAGCCGTTCTTCCTTTACACCTTTGAAAGCGAGCAGAACGAGACGTGGTGCCTTTATCTCGTTCCCCGCACGAAGCGGGAGGAAATAGATTACCTGTTCCATTCGCTCGACTTCCGGCGGGTTCACCTCCCCGATTACCTGAACGGAAATACCGCTCAGGCGAAGGAACGGCTGATCCGGGTCATGACCGAAAAGACCCAGCGGATCGAGGAGATCGAGCGCAGGATCGCCGGAATCGCGGCGCAGGAGCGGGAAAAGCTTTCACAGGTCTACGCGAAGCTGATCTCGATCAATAAAAGCTACGCACTCCGTGTGAACGCGCACATCGTCGGGAACCGCTTTTTCTGCTCGGGCTACGTTCCCTCGGATAAGGCGGAGGAATTTAAGAAAACGCTTCCCGAGAGCGTGGGCGTAACGCTCGGCTCGGTAAAGAACGATAAGAACGCGCCCGTCCGGCTGAAGAACAACTGGCTGTTCCGTCCGTTTGAGATGTTTGTGAAAATGTACGGGCTTCCCGCTTCGGGCGGGATCGACCCTACACCGTTCGTTGCGGTGACGTACATGCTCCTGTACGGGATCATGTTCGCCGATTTGGGACAAGGATTGTGTATTTTCCTTCTCGGGCTGATCCTGACGCGGTTCACGAAGATAGCGCTTGCGCCGATCATGACGCGGATCGGACTTTCGAGCGCGGTTTTCGGGCTGATTTACGGATCGGTGTTCGGGAGCGAGGAGATCATAAAGCCGTTCTTCCAGTACCCGAAGGTCTATACCCTTCTCGGCTATGAAAGTCCGCCCGCCGACCTGTTCGCCGTCTCGGCGGTTCTTCTGATCGGGGCGCTCGTGATCGGAATCGTGCTGGTGCTGATCTCGATGATCGTGAATATGATCGTCTGCCTGAAGACGCGGGACGCGGAAAACGGGCTGTTCGGCTTGAGCGGGCTGCTTGGATTTATTTTTTACAGCGCACTCGTGCTCGGTCTCGGGGGTAGCTTCCTCGGGCTGAAGCTGATGCAGCCGTGGTACATTGTGTCGTTTATCGTTCTGCCGCTGTTCTTCATGTTCTTTAAGGAGCCGCTTCTGCGGGCGATGAAGGCGGGGAAAAAGAAGCCCATCGAGCCCGGGAACATGGGCGAGGCGCTTCGCGCGAGACTGGACGCGCTTTTCGGCACGGGCGCGGGCGCGGAGAAAGTATCTGTCGGAACGTTTATTATCGAGGGCGTGATTGAGCTTTTCGAGACCTGTCTGACCTACCTGACGAATACCATGTCGTTTTTACGAATCGGCGGCTTTATTTTAAGCCACGCGGGGCTTATGCTCGTGTTCCGTGTGCTTGCCGAAATGTTCGGCGGCGGGGTCGGAACGATTATTGTTCAGGTCGTCGGGAACATCTTCGTCACGGGCTTTGAGGGACTGATCGTCGGGATTCAGGTGCTCCGTCTCGAGTTTTACGAGCTGTTCAGCCGTTATTTCCGCGCCGGAGGAAAGCCGTTTGATCCGGTTCGGAATATACAATCCTAACGTTGCTTTTTTCAAATTTCAATAAAAACAGGAGGCTTTATTATGTTGTTTTTACTTCCTTTGATCGCGCTGATTCTGATTATTGTACCGCTGGTGCTCGCGATCCGGAAACAGAAGCTGGGGCTCGCGTTCAGCCGGAAGAAAACCGTTCTTTTAAACGCGGGGACCTTTATGGGCGCAATGCTGCTCATGACGATCCTGATGCCGGTATTTGCTTCCGCGGAGGGCGCGTCGGCTGCCGCGGCGGCGGAAGCGGGACTTGGCGAAGGCTTAAAGGCACTCGCGGCGGCGCTCTCGACGGGCGCGGCGACGATCGGTACCGGTATCGCGGTAGGAAACGCCGCTTCCGCCGCGATCGGCGCGACAAGCGAGGACGAGAAGAACTTCACGAAGTCGCTGATCTTCGTGGCGCTCGGCGAGGGCGTCGCGATTTACGGACTTCTGATCTCGATCCTGATCCTGTTCAGCTAAAGCAATGCGGTGCTTTTTAATCAGCGATAACGTCGATACCCAGATCGGCATGCGGCTCGCGGGGGTGGACGGCGTGGTCGTTCATGAGCGGGCGGAGGTTCTTTCGGCGCTTGGAAAAGCGATGAGCGACGAGACGGTCGCGATCGTCCTGATGACGAAAAAGCTGACCGAGCTTTGTGCCGAGGAGGTTTACGGATATAAGCTCGGGACAAAAAGGCCGCTGATCGTCGAGATCCCCGACCGTCACGGAGATTCGCATATTTCCGAGACGATCACGGGGTACGTGAACGAGGCGATCGGGCTGAAGCTTTGAGAATTGATTATGGAAGCCGCGCTTCTTCCGTTCGGCTGAATGGGCAGGGTGCGGGTTTCACAAAAAGGAGCATGGCAGATGACGCAGGGCATCGAAAAATTTGAACAGGTGCGCGAGCTGGTCGAAAGCGACGCCGCGCGGGAAGCCGAGAGGCTCCTGTCCGGCGCGCGCGAGGAATCGGAGCGAGCGATCGGGGAGAAGAAAAAAAGCCTTTTCGCCGCCTATGGGGAGGACGTTTCCCGAATTACCGAGAAATTCCGCGCCGAGGAAAACAGGCGCGTTTCGGAAAAGCGGACATCGGAGGAACGGCGGGTGCTTCTTCACCGCGCCGCGCTTACCGATCGGTTTTTTGCGGAGATCGCCGATTCGCTTCGCTCGGCGGACAGCACCGATTATTTAAAGCGCGCGGCGAAAAAGGCGAACGAAGCGCTTCCGCTTTGTCCGTCGTCGGTGGTCTACTGCCGCGAAGGCGACGTAAGCGCGGTAAAAGCGGCGTTTTCGTCCTGCGGAGCGGCGGTCGAAGCGACGGGAGAGATCAAGCTCGGCGGATTTTTTGTACGCAACGGGAATATCTTTCTCGATTTTTCGCTGGACGCGGCGCTTGAATGCGAGAAGGAAGCCTTTTCGCGCGTGAAGGAATTGCAGGTTTGATTGTAAGAGAGAAAAATATTTTATTTTTGTGGTGGCTCTGCCCCCACGCCCCTGCAAGCCTTTGAAAAGGCTTGATCTAAACTTTAAAAATGCTTTATTGAAGCATTCAAAACATGAAAATTCTTTACGATTCGATTTTCACAAAAATCAGAAACGGGAGTGAACAGCCTTGAACACAATTTACGCGATCAACGGACCGGTCATTAAGCTTCGCGGGACGAAGGATTTCGCCATGCGCGAGATGGTTTATGTCGGAGAAAAAAAGCTGATCGGCGAGGTCATCGGCGTAAACGACGCGGCGACGGTCATTCAGGTTTACGAGAACACCGCGGGACTCAAGATCGGCGAGCGCGTCGAGGGAACGGGGGGACCGATGAGCATTACGCTCGGTCCCGGGATCATTTCGGAAATTTTCGACGGGATCGCCCGCCCGCTTCGCGCCATGCTCAAAACGGACGGGAGCTTTGTCTCGGAGGGGAGCGACCTTCCGACCCTTGATCCCGAACGGGTTTTTGACGTGACCGTTCTCGTAAAGGCAGGCGATCCGCTTACGGCTGGGCAGGTATACGCGACCTGTCCCGAAAGCTCGCTCATTCTTCATCGGGTCATGCTCCCGCCCGATTTTCCGCCCTGTACCGTCGTTTGGGCGGCAGAAAACGGTCAGTACCATGTCAATGATCCGATTTTAAAGGTACGCGATGAGAACGGCGCGGAGCGCAATCTCACGCTTTGTCAGAAATGGGCGATTCGCGCACCGCGTCCCGTAAAGCGCCGGATCCCGATCGACACCCCGCTTCTTACGGGGCAGCGGGTTCTCGATACGATCGCACCGATCGCGAAGGGCGGAACGGCGGCGATCCCGGGCGGCTTCGGCACGGGGAAAACCATGACGCAGCACCAGATCGCGAAGTGGTGCGACGCGGATATTATCGTATACATCGGCTGCGGCGAGCGCGGAAACGAAATGACGCAGGTGCTCGAGGAGTTTTCCGAGCTGATCGACCCGAAATCGGGCAAGCCGCTGACCGACCGAACCGTCCTGATCGCGAACACCTCGAATATGCCCGTGGCGGCGCGGGAAGCGTCGATCTACACGGGAATCACGATCGCGGAATACTATCGGGATATGGGGTATGACATCGCAATCATGGCGGACTCGACCTCCCGCTGGGCGGAGGCGCTCCGCGAAATTTCGGGGCGGCTTGAGGAAATGCCCGCGGAGGAAGGCTTCCCGGCGTATCTCCCCTCCCGCTTATCGGAATTTTACGAGCGGGCGGCGAACGCGGATACCCTCTCGGGGAAGCGGGGAAGCGTGACCATTATCGGCGCGGTTTCGCCGCAGGGTTCGGACTTCTCGGAGCCGGTCACGCAGAATACCAAGCGCTTTGTACGGTGCTTTCTGGCGCTGGATAAATCGCTCGCGTATGCGCGGCATTATCCCGCGATCAACTGGCTTACGAGCTATTCGGAATACATTGACGATTTCCGCGATTACTACGAGAAAAACGTCGGCGAGGATTTTTACCCCGCAAGGCAGGAGATCAACAACCTCCTGCTGGAGGAAAATCAGTTGATGGAGATCGTGAAGCTGATCGGGTCGGACGTTTTACCCGACGATCAGAAGCTCGTGATTGAAACGGCGAAGGTGATCCGCGTCGGATTTTTACAGCAGAACGCGTTCCATAAGGACGATACCTATGTTCCGCTTGAAAAGCAGCTTCTGATGATGAAGGCGATCCTGCGGCTTCATAAAAAGGCGCTGGAGACGATCGGACGGGGCATTCCGTTTTCCGAGATCGCGAAAACCGATCTGTTCGACCGCCTGATTAAAATGAAATATGAGATTCCGAACGATGAGCCCGAGCGGTTCGCGGAATACGACCGATATATTGACGAGACGCTCGAATCGTTCGGAGAATAAAAAATAGGGTGTGAGCATATGATCAACATTCAGTACGCGGGACTTACCGAGGTCAGCGGGCCGCTCGTCTGTCTCGACGGCGTTCGCGGCGCGGCATACGACGAAATGGCGGCGCTTACGCTCGCGGACGGCTCAAAGCGGGTCGCGCGCGTGGTCGAGATGGAGGGAGAGCGCGTCGTTCTTCAGGTTTTTGAGGGAACGTCTGGCTTGTCGCTCGAAAATACGAAAACCGCTTTTCAGGGGAAGCCGCTTGAGATCCCCCTCGGGGAGGAGCTTCTCGGGCGGGTCTTTAACGGGGGCGGGAAGCCGATCGACGGACTTGGACCCGTTTTCGCCGAGAAATACGGCGACATCAACGGGCGGGCGCTGAATCCCGTCGCGCGGACGTATCCCCGCAACTATATTCATACGGGAATTTCCTCGATCGACGCTTTAATGACGCTGATCCGCGGGCAGAAACTTCCGATCTTTTCCGGCTCGGGGCTTTCGCACAACAAGCTTGCGGTTCAGATCGTGAAGCAGGCGAGGCTCGCCGACGAACGCGGGCAGGATTTCGCGGTCGTTTTCGCGGCGATGGGCGTTCAGAACGACGTCGCCGATTATTTCCGCCGTTCTTTTGAGCAGGCGGGCGCGGGCGGGCGCGTTGTGATGTATCTGAATCTGTCGAATGACCCGATTGTCGAGCGAATCCTGACCCCGCGCTGCGCACTGACGGCGGCGGAGTACCTCGCTTATGAGAAAAATATGCACATTCTCGTCATCATGACGGACATCACCTCCTACGCGGAGGCGCTTCGTGAAATTTCCTCGTCGAAAGGGGAGATCCCGGGGCGGAAGGGTTATCCCGGCTATCTTTACTCCGATCTCGCGTCGCTTTACGAGCGCGCAGGGGTCATTGAGGGGAGTAAAGGCTCGGTCACGCAGATCCCGATCTTAACCATGCCGAACGACGACATCACGCACCCGATCCCCGACCTTACGGCGTACATTACCGAGGGGCAGATCGTTTTTGACCGCGATCTGGATTCTAAGGGGAATTATCCGGGGCTTTCGGTGCTGCTTTCGCTGTCCCGTCTGATGAAGGACGGGATCGGGGAGGGCTATACCCGCGCCGACCACAGCGACGTGGCGAATCAGCTTTTTGCCGCCTACGCGAAGGTACAGGACGCGCGTTCGCTCGCCTCGGTTATCGGGGAAGACGAGCTGTCCGAGATTGACAAAACGTATATGGAATTCGGAAAGGCGTTTGAGACGCGCTTTTTAAAGCAGGGCGAGGACGAGAACCGCAGCATGGAGCAGACGCTCGAGCTGGCGTGGGATCTGCTTTCGCTGCTTCCGAAAACGGAGCTTGACCGCATGAACGCGGCGCTGATTGAGGAGCATTATAGGGGGTAACGGGCATTGGCACAGCAGGTTTTCGCGACAAAGGGGAATCTGATCAGCGCGAAGCGCTCCTTAAAACAGGCGCAGCTCGGCTATGAGCTGATGGATCGGAAGCGCAATATTCTCATTCGCGAAATGGTGAGCCTTTCGGAAAAGGCTGCCGTGCTTCAGGGTTCGCTGGAGGAGACGTTCCGGGAAGCGTATGACGCGCTTCGCACGGCGAATATCCTGAGCGGCGTGATCGGGGAGCAGGCGGCGCGCGTTCCGGAGGATCACGGGATCTCCGTCAGCTACCGCAGCGTGATGGGGGTAGAGCTTCCGGACGTTTCGGCGAAGGAGGAACCGCCTGTTCTCTCCTATTCGCTTATCGATACGAATACGCCGTTCGACTTCGCGTATGAGGCGTTCCACAAGGCGAAAAAAATGAGCGTTTCCCTCGCGGAGATCGAGAACAGCGTATACCGGCTCTCGATCGCGATCCGTAAAACGCAGAAGCGGGCGAATGCGCTGAAAAATATCCTGATCCCGCGGTACCGTGAACAGGTTCGCTATATCACGGGCGTGCTTGAGGAAAAGGATCGCGAGGAATTTTCGCGGCAGAAGATCATTAAAGCGACGAAGCAGAAGGACGAAAGCAAATAAGGACGGCAATTTGCCGTCCTTGTTTTTTATGAAAGAGGGAACAGAGAATTTTAAAGAGAAAATATTTTGTTGCGGGGACTCTGTCCCCACAACAAATAAATCATCTCTCTACTCGTCCACATTCTGGCAAAGCGCGATCACAAGCACGTCGTCAACGGCGGGGTGCCTTACGAAGTAATCCACCGTTTCTACCCGGCGGTAAACGCCGTCGTCGCCAAGCTGTCTTGTCACGACCTTGACGAATTTCTCTCCCCGCGCGTGCGCGGCGAGCAGGTTTTCGATCGAGAACGTCGTTTTAAAGAGCATCTGATCGTCGGGATGCATGGTCGAAGCGCCGTGGGCGATCAGCTCGTCGAAAACGCCCGTGGAGGGGCAGGAGGTGGAAGAAAAATTCTCGTACGCCATCATGTAAAAGCTGTTTCGGGTGATGTTCGACATGATGACGAGCGGGAATTTTGCGAAGATCGCTTCCAGCAGCAGACTTGTCGCACTGGAGGGAGCCTGTGTGGTCAGAATATCTTCGGCGGGCGTTTCCTTGGGACTTTCGGAAAGCGCGGCGGCAAAATCCTCCTCCGGCATCGGTCGGGCGAACAGAAACCCTTGGATCAGGCGGCAGTCGCAGGTACGCAGAAAGCCGAGCTGTTCCCTTGTCTCGACCCCTTCGGCAATGGTCGTGAGCTTCAGGCGGTGCGCAAAGTCAAAAATACTTTCCAGAACGATCCGTTCCTTTTCGTTTTCACAGTTCCCGCTCAGAAGCGAGCGGTCGATCTTCAGAACGTTCGCGGAAATATCCTTCACAAGACTGAGCGAGGAAAATCCGCTCCCGAAATCGTCGATCGCGACATTAAACCCGTGCTCGCGAATCTCCGCGACGAATGAGACGATCTCCTGCGGATCGTTCATGATCGCCGATTCGGTGACCTCGACCTCGATCAGCTCGTGCGGGATCGCGTAGCGGTCTACCGTATCGCAAAGCTTTTCGGTGAAGCGTTCCGCGCCGATATGGTTCCGCGAAAAATTTACCGCGATCGGAACGCGCGGAAGTCCTTCGTCCCCGCGTTTTTTCAGGAAGCGGCAGACCTCCTCAAGCATATACCAGTCGATCTCGGTAATGAGCGAGGTCTTTTCGGCGCAGGGGATAAAATCGCCCGGCGGAATAACCGTTCCGTCCGCTTTGATCCAGCGAACCAGCGCTTCCGCACTCGTCAGGCGGTTCGTTACCGCGTCATACTTCGGCTGATAGTATGCCTTGAATTCGCGGTTTTTCAGTCCGTTTTCGATCTGTTCCGCTTTTTCGCGGCCGTCTGTGACAGGGGACATGGGGGAAACCTCCTTGAAAAGAATTTTATGCCATTGTATCGAGGATCGAACGCGCCGTATTCGCGTCGTTCAGCTCTCCCACAAGGAGAAAATTCTGACGGGTCATCTCGGTGATCTCGGCAAGATATTTTTCCATGGCTTTGATTTCGTCGAAGGGCTCGTCCGAGCCGTCCTGCATTTTCTTATATTCCCGCATCAGCTCCGACAGTCCGTTCGACCGCTCCTTCAAGCTTTCGATCTTCTTTTCGGCTGTTTCGATAAAGTTTTCCTTGGTGATCCCTTCATGATGTGAAAATAAGCTTATATCGTCCGAAATATCAAGCCAGTCCGAAGTGATTCCGGTTGCTTCGGAAAATATAGCGGCAGAGGACGCAAAATTACGAGCGTGCAAAGAGTTCCCCAGTTTCATGGTATCATTGAGCGGCTCCCAGTTGACAAGGTTATCAAACGATGCTTCCGCTTTTTCTAGGTACCTTTCAATGTCCGAACGCGCGATGATGGATTTGTTCGATCCCGCAAGATCGTACTTTAAGTCGTCCGCATAAACCCGATCGCCCGATCCGCACTGACGGAGCAGATCCGAATAATAATTGATCTTTCCGTCCAACTCGTTGTAGGATTCGATTTTACTTTCCTCTGCTTTGATTCGCTGCATCAAAGTTTTCTGCATAACGGTATAGGATTTTATCGCCTCGTTCACTTTTTCTTGATCGTCCGCCTGTGAAAGCTTCCGGAGCTTCGCTTGAACCGTATAGTTCGACTGTGCGGCGGGACTGTTCTCGTCCTTTTTTACCATTCCCGCAATGGAAAACTTTTCCGATTGGTTAGCGTTATAACGGTTCTGCCAGTAACCAAGCGGACAATTGTTCGTAAAAGACGAAATGTTCATCTTTCTAAACTCCTTTTGCAGTTAAAGGCTGCTGTCGAACGAGCCGCCCTTGTTGGATTCCAGTTTATTTCTTGAAAAATAATCAAGCGTTTTTTTACTCCCGCTCAGGTCTTCAAGCTCCGTCCGAAGCTCCTTTACCCGCGCGTCAACACGGATCGCCGCCTGTTTATCCTTTTCCGCCGCTTCGAGATACACCGAGCGCATTTTGATCGCCGCGCGGCGGATCTCCTTTAACTGCGCCGAAAGCCCGAGAGAAGCGTGGCGGTTTTGCATTGCACCCTCAATACTGTTTTTTTCCTCCGGCGTACATTCCTCGCCGACGATCTGTTCCAACTCGCAGTGAAGCGCGTCGAGCGCTTCGATCAGCGCCGCCCGCTCCGCAACGATCGTTTCAAACGTCTCGTCAATATCTGTCGTCAGGATCTCGGCGGTCTTCGCGTGATAATCGTGAAGCACGGCTTCCATTCCGGCGATTTTTTCGATCACTATATTCTTGATTTCCTCGGTCATGGCGATTCCTTTCCCGGCGGATTCCGACTGTATTTGATTTACGAATTGTGCGTTTCTCAGCCTACCTGGCTTTTCGGCATTGCCGCGATCTGTGAAAACGCGTCCTTCAGATCCGCGAGCATGGGCAAAAGCTCCTGTAAGATCGTGACGTCCTTCTTGACGTTTGCGGCGATGAGCTGACGGTTAAAGAAGTCATAAAGCGCGTCAAGCTGCTTCGAGACCGGAATGCTCATATCCAGTACCGAACGGAGCGCGTTTACGATGTCCTGCGATTTCTGGAGACCGTGATTCGCCGCTTCGTAATTTTTCTGTTCAATGTAAACGATCGCGCGGTTGATCTGACGTTCCGCCTCGTCGTAAAGCTTTACGACGATTTCCATAGGGGTAAGCGTGGAAATAGACTGCTTTTTATATGCGGAGTAAGCGTTATTCATACGGTAAACCGTTCCTTTCCCGTAGTGATTCCTTCATTTGATTTTAGGGAAACTCGTCTGAGTTTCCCTAAAATCGGTTTTTATTTTTTTACATCATCGTTCCGCCGAAGTAAGACGAAAGTGTAGCCGACTGGCTGTTGAACACTCCGAGTGACGTTTCCATCGAGGAATATTTCTTCCAGAGACGGTTCTGTTCGTTTTCATAGCGCTTTTCAAGCGTCTTGATCCGCGAGGTGATCCGCTTCATCTGGTTATAGATAAAGTTGTTGGTCGCGGAGGTTCCCGTCTTTGCGCCCGCCTTATTGATGAGGGTACCCTTATCGCCCGTCGTTCCGACCGCGTATTCGAGCGCGTCAGAGAACTTCTTCATGAGTCCGTCTTCCTTATCGCTGAACAGTCTCATGATGTCCTCGCCGTATTCGATGATCGACGATTCGAGCGCCTTCTCGTCAAGGATCAGCTTTCCGTGATCCTTATAATCGCTCGAGCTCTTGATCCCGATCGCCGAAAGGCTGATCGTCTTTCCGTCCGCCGCTTCGATCGATCCCATCAGCGCGGTACGGAGCTTCGTCATCGCGGTGCTGATCGTCGAGTCATGATATAAGATACCCTGCTTTGCTTTTTCTTCCCACTTTTCTTCCTGTTTATCGGAAAGGTCAAGGTCTTCCTTATCCGCGTCCGCGAGGAAGTAGTAATCCTTGTCGGGCTTCTCGTCGAGGAGCTTATAAACGTCCTCGATCAGCTTGTTGTATTCCTCGACAAAGGACTTGATCGTGTCGGTGATCGCGCTGTAATCCTTCTCAACGCCGACGGTGAACTCCGTGCCCTCCGCGACGCCCGCGAAGCTGAACGTTGTACCGTCCACGGTTACGGAATTTCCGCCGCTTTCGAGGAGCTTTCCGTTTACCTCAACCTCGAGGTTCGCACCTTGCTCAAAATTCGCAGCGTTAAGACCGATTCCGGCAAGGAAGCCCTGCGCGTCGCTGTCAATATCGATCTTCGCCTCTACGCCGTAGTTGTTCGAGGTCAGCGTGAAGCTGTTCTCAAGCGAGGAGTAGGACATTTTTACGCCCGCTTCCGAAGCGTTGACCTTCCGCATCATATCCTTCACGGTCGTGTCCTCCGAGAAGGAGAAGCTTACGCCGTTGATCGTAAAGCTGTAATTGCCCTTTTCGTCCGCCGGGAGGTTCAGCTCGCCGAGCGTCGTCGAGTTCGAGATCTGCGAGATCGAGGTGGTCGCCTGCGCGACGCCGAGATCGCTTGCGTTATTTTTCGAGGAGGAAACCGTGAAATCAACGTTTTCCGTCGTCTTGGTGGTCGTTCCGTCTCCGTTATCGGTCTCGACCTCGCGGGTCGCCGTGATCGTCGCCGACTGTAAATCGTCCGCGATCTCAATATTGAGCTTTACGCCGCTCTTCGTTTCCGCCGCGCCAATGCTGTTGTTCAGCGAGGACTTGTTGTAGTGATCAATAATGACCGAATCCGCAACGTTCTCGTAGTCCGTTTCGATCTGCTTCATCGCGTCCTTGTTTACTTCCTTATACGATTCATACTCGTTATAGGAGATCGCGCGCCAGGTCGTTTCGTCCAGCTGATAACCGGTATATGTATTGTACTTCTTTTCGATCGCCGCGTAGTTTTCGGCAAATTCGCCGCCCGCCGCAAGCTGATCAGCTTTCCAAGTATCCTTGTCCTGCGCGGTTTCGTCTTCGCCGAGACCGTCCACGTATTTCTGATATTCTACGTCAACATAGTTGGCGAGCGCCGTATCGCGCTTCTCGATCGTTTTTTCGTCGAGCGAATCGGAAATATCGTGGTCGTAGTAGTAATCCTTGAACGCGTTATACAGCTTGTTATCGGTTTTGTCCGTCTGTTGCTCCGTGGAATACTCAAATGCCTGCATGGAATAATTTAACCATTCTTCGGAGTGTCCCCAATCCTTCCAAGACATTGCGGAGTCCGGATCGTCGAGCGAATTTTTGTACTCCTCGTATACCTCTCTGCGAACCGCTTCTCCCGCTTTGGAATTGACGAATTTGTTATGATATTTAATGATCTGCTTCTTTTCCGCTTCCTTGAACGCGTCCTGGAAGACCGCGTCCTTTTCGTCGTCGGTGGCGATGTCCTTCCAGTTCTCATAGGACGCGTACTTTTTCGATTCAACATAGTCCTTCTTGATCTGGTCGTAAAGCGCCTGCTTTTCCTCGCTGAGCGGGAGGTCGTTTCCGTTTTCGTCCTTTTCGGGAGTGAAGTAGTCGCTCCCTAAGGTCTGGAACGAGATGTTGATGACCTCGTCGCCGACCTGAACCGCGATTGAGTTATTCCCAGAGGCAAGCTTCGACAGATCGAGCGAAGAGCTGTTTTCCATTTTTCCCGCGCCCGAAAGAGAAATACCCTTTCCCTCGCGGGAGATGAACTGTCCGTTCGCGTCAATATAAACAAGACCGTTCTGGGTCGGATCCGCCTGCGAAGCGTTGCTGTCGCCGTAGATCTCGCGGAGCTGATCGTTCAGCTCGCGGATCGTATCCTCCGCCGTCGCGCCCGCCGTAAAGGTGAGGTTCTTGGATTCTCCGCCGACCGAAAGGGTAATTCCGTAGGTCTCGCCCTCTGTGAAGGAGCCAAAATCAAGCTTTGCCGCGCTGCTTAAGTTGGCGCCCTTCATGGTCGCCTGCTTCGCGGTCGTTTTTACCTTGATGTCATAATTGCCCGCGACGGAATCGACCGTCGTTGTCGCGCTGAAGCCCGAGATCGCCTGTTCCGCGCCGTTTACCTTCGTCGTGGTCGCGTACTGGCTCCACATCGACGAACCGGAGAGGTTCGATTTCGGGTTTGTGAGGTTGAAATATTTGTTTTTCAGGACCTGCATCTTCGAGATGATGTCCTGATAAGCCTCCTGCGTCGCCTTATACTTTAAAAGCTGGCGGTTCTGCTTCGTGATTTTAAGCTTGCTGTTCGCGGTGAGCGCGTTGATGATGGATTCGGTATCAAGTCCCGAATTCATTCCGCTCATACGGAGTGTGTTGTTAGGCATGGTCTTTCGTTCCTTTCTATGAGTTTTTTGAATTCTTTTTTAAGGGAGCCTTCCGTCCGGGCGGAAAACTGCATTTAAAATAAGAAAGATTTACTTTTTTGAAAATCCGCCGAGAAGCGCGTTCAGCGTTTCCTGCGGGATCGCCTTCGAGGAATCGACGTTCGCGTCCTGCGCGCTGCGAAGCTCGTTTCGGATAATTTTAATGTCGCGCGGCGCCGTGATCCCAAGCTTTACGCGGTCATGCGATACCTCAAGCACAACGATCTCGATATGATCGGCGATAATAATGCTTTCCTCGGTTTTTCGTGTTACAACAAGCATTATTTCACCTCCTCGTCGGGGAACAGCGGGTATCGGAAAGGATAATCATGCGGGAGGATCACCTGTAAAGCCGTGTGATTTTCGGGATTCATGACGATCGGGGATTTCATGTTTACCGTTGTCCGGCGGAAATCCTCGGGGATCTTCGCGATCGTAAGGCAGCGTACCGCGTCGCCCTCTGTTACCTTTAAAAGCCGCTTTTCGCTTTCGTTCAGCGTGACATGAAAGCTTTCGTCGATCTTTTCGGGGTCGAAAACGATGAAGCAAAGCTCTTTATGATCGAGCGACTGGAGCCACATGGGGTAGGTATCCTCGCCGAGCGGCGAAAGGATCGCGAAGCGGCGGTCGTCCTCAAACGCGAACACACCGTTCGGAAAATCGAAAACGGCGCTTTCGTCAATTTCCTTCTCGCCGAAGTCGCGGGTATCGATCGTCATCATGCGTTTCCCTCCTTATCCGCGTGCGTCGAGTGCGGGTTGATAATTCGGATCGGCGCTCGGCGGAACGTAGATCGGTCCTCCGAGGTATTCGATCTCAACGCGCGGCATTTGCGCGATTGAGATTTCCACTCTGCCGGGAGTGAATTCGTATGGCATCATCTGCGCGTTTTCCCAGTCGATATTCACGTCGCCGACCTCGTAATTGATGTTCAGCACACCGTCCTCAAAAGTGACGTCCGCGCCCGTTTTCGGTAAAAAGTCCATGATCGTCTGAACCGTCTGTCCCGCGCGCATATGCTGCGCGGCGATCTCCGAAGGGGAAACACCGCGGGCAAGCTGATTCCCGTCGCTCGCGATCCTTGCCGTCCCCTCATAGGCGAGACGAAAGCCCTCCTCGCTCTTTCTCTTAAAGAGGTCAAGGTTATTGTAATTTCCATAGCCGAGGCTCGAACGCGCCGCGTAGGTGTCAATATGGATTTTCATCGGTTCGGAATGGATCTGTAAATTGCCGTCCTTTGTTTCGATGTCCATTTTAAAGGCGGCGTCGGGGTTGTCGACACGCGGATTGCGCATTCCGCCCTTGACAATATTGAGTTCCACCTTGATCGGAATGGTCGTGATACTTAACAGATTCGGCTCTACCATATCGGCTCGGCTCCTTTCTTTTCTTCGGGACAGCCCGGTAAGCTATCCTGAAAATTATTTTGATTGCAGTCTTCCGGACTGCTTCAGATCATCAGTTGATGTAATTGAAGATCGACATCGGGATCATCTGCGAGCCCATCTGAAGTGTCGCGTTGTAGATGCTCTCGAGCATTTTCCAGCGGGTGATCTCCGTCGGAATGTCGGTGTATTCAAGCTCGTTCTGCTGATCCGCGAGGTTGAGCTGAATATCCTGAATGCGGTCTTGGTTGAACTGGATAAACTGGTCGTTGGTACCAAGCTCCGCGATCGCTACGGAAAGCGAGCTCTGCGCCGCGTATAAGAGGTCGGCGTACCGGGCGACAAGCTGATGATCTCCGTCCTTGAGCGCCTTCGCCGCGTCGAGAACAAGCTGGATGATATTATTGGCATAGCCGCCGGATTCCTGAAGCTCAATCTGTCCCTCGGTGCTGGCGTCGGCGATATAGATCGCGTCGGTCCCGTCCTGATCGTAGAGAACGATCCCGCTGTCGTTTTCGATGTGCGGTACGTTCGATTTTCCGAACGCGGTCGGCGCGGCAAGCGCCTTATTGATGTTGTTCATGTTTTCTTCCGCCGTCGCTCCCGCGGTAAAGGTTACCTTTACGTCGTTAATGCTGAGCGAATAGGTTTTCCCCGGCTGAAGCTTTGTATAATCAATCTTTCCTGTCGTGGTATCAACGTTTACGTCGAAGGAGTAATCCGAAGTGTTCGAGACCTCGGCGTATACGTCGTTTTTGTCGAAAATACGTCCGTCGGAGTAAATGTTGAGTTTTCCTTCGCCGAATTTTTCATCGAGCGCCTTACGGATATTGTCGAGGGTGGTGTTGATGTTGGTTCCCGTTTCGTCCACGTCGCCGCCCTTAAAGTCGATGACGCGGGTCTTTCCGCTGACCGTAACGGTGAGCGAATAGTAGTTGTCGCTGTTGATCGAGCTGAGATCGATCGCTTTCCCGTTAATGGTCGCGTTATCGTAATCGTAAATGCCCTCAAGGTCGTCCTCGCGGTTTTCGAGGTGAAGAATATTTCCTTCTTCGTCAACCTCGGGGGTGAGCTGGAACTGCTTCTTGAACGCCTCGTTGATGTTCTTCATGCTCTGCGCGACGGTATCGCCGCCGTCGAATTCCACTCTTTTTTTGAGTCCGCCGACGCTGACGTCCATCTCATAGTGCGTGCCGGGGTTTAGGTAGTCGAGGTCGATCTTTACGGTGCGGTTCGTCACGCCGCAGCCTAAGACTTTCGCGCCGTTCAGGGTGATCGGAAGCGCGGTCTGATCCTCGATCCGTTCGGAGGCGTAATCGCCCGCGTTCGCTCTCGCAACCTGTCTGGTCGAGCTGTCGGTTGACATGCCGATGCCGATGTCGAGATAGGACATCTCGCTGTACGGGAAGGAAAGCGGATCGCGCGAGGAGTTTACGGGAACGCCGTTATAGGTCACGTATTTTCCGTTTTCGCTGCCCTTGATCTCATAGCAGACCGTTTCGTTATTCGTTCCGCCGAAGATCTTCCGATTCGCGGAAGCAACGTTCATCAGACCGACCATCTGCTCCGCCTTCTGCTCCACTTCCATGGCGATGATCTTCATGTCGCCCTCGTTTCTCGTGCCGTGCGCGCCTTCGATGAGCTTTGCGTAAATTTCCGCAATCTGCTGAGAGATCCCGCCCTCTCCGTCGAGCGAGGCCTCCGCCATTGCGTAGATCGCATGCGCCGAGGTGAGGTTCACCTGATAGGTTTCCATCTTTGCCATCGTTTCGCGGACGCGAAGCGCGCGCGCCGCCTTGATCGGATCCTGACTCCCGCGCGTATACTGGCGGTTCGTCTCGATCTTCATTTCGGACGCGAATTTCGCGGCTCGTGCCGATTCGTAGTTATTTAAATAGTTGCGGCGCATGGTGTTTCCAGCGATTCTCATAGTCGGTTCAATCCTTTCTCAGATAAAGAGGCTTTTACAGACCCGCTCTGCCCGTATTGTTGATCAGGCGGTCGAGACATTCGTCAAGCGAGGTCATCATACGCGAGCTTGCGTTGTACCAGTTCTTGTATTCGAGCATATTGATTCCTTCCTCATCCGGGTTTACGCTCGAAACCGCCTCACGGCTGTCCAGAAGGGCATTCGTCGTGATATAGGAGGATTGGTACTGTGCGTCGAAAAAGTCGATCTGCTGTCCGATCCGGTTGTTGATAAATAAAAGGTAATCGTAAACGGTACCCTCATAATCGCCCTTCGAACCGAAGGAAACGACCTCGGTTCCCATTCTTACGAGCATTTCGTTTACATGGTTACCGTCCTGCGTCAGCTTCCAGCTTCCGTCCTCCTGCTGTACCTCGCCGAGCATGGTCGCGTCATCCATCCAGCAGTTCGCGATCCGCATATTGTTGGCGGTCATGCTCACATCCTCGTAGAACGCTTTTCCCTCGTTGTATTCTTTGGTGCAGTACAGCAGACGGTCGGGGTTTATCACATTGCCGTCGTTGTCGACTGCGCCGTTCAGGCGGTTCATCAGGTTTCCGAAATCGTTCGCGAAGGAATCAATGACCGATTCGTAGTAGGGGATTCCGTAGGTGTCGTTCTGATAGCCCGTTTTATAGATTCCGTTTCCGTTCAGGACGTCGACATAGCTTTTGATCTCGCCCGATTTAAAGGTCGCCTCATCGCCGGAGGTCCAGCGGAGTACCGCCGCGCCGTACGCCGCGTAATCGCGGAGCAGCTCGGAGCTGTAGTCTTCGGGATTTTCGATCTTTGTGCTTCCTCTCATGTAGAGCGTTTCGCACTTTTCGCCGTTAATGATCTCGACGCCGTTCATCTCGACTCTTACCGAGCCGTCGGGATTGTTGTGAACAACCATGTTCCCCATATAGGAAAGCTCGTCTAAAAGAAGGTTTCTTGCGTCGAGAAGCTCGTTCGGACCGTAGGAGCCGGTAACGGATTCCCATTCGGCAAGCTTCCCTGTTGCCATGACGGAGTATTCGCGGACAATCCGCTTATTGTAATCAACGATCTCTTTGATGATGTTGTTCGTGTTTTCGATCGTTGTGTTGAGCGTTTCGAGGTTCGATTCCTTTAAGTTTTCAAGATCGGTGTAATAAGAGCGGAGAAGATCCGAGATATTGCCCGCCTGGTTGCGGACGATACTCGCAAGCTCCTCGCTGTCCGGCTGTCCCGCGTACTGCGACATGGTGTCGATCAGGACGTCGAGCTGTTTCGTAAGACCCTCGCTTGCAATATCGTCGAGAACGGTCTCAACCTCCGAAATTACGTCCCGCGAGGTCGCGTATTCCGCGACAAAGCAGGTCGATTCGCGGTAACGGCGGTCAATATACGGGTCGCGGATCTGATCCACGCCGAACGCCGTCGCGCCCTGTCCCGCGAGCGAAAGGCGGGAAAAGTTCGACTGATAATACGAATATTTATTTAAAGAAAGCGACCCGATGTCAACTCTCTGCCGGGTATAACCCTCGGTGTTGGCGTTTGCGAGGTTGCTCCCCGTGACATCGAGCGCTTTCTGCGCAAGCTGAATACTTCTTTTTGAAACCTCAAGTCCTAAAAATGATGACCGCATGGGACGAAATTCCTTTCTTTAATTATGATCAGATCAAACCTCGCCGATAAACCCGCCCGAAGCGTCGGGACGGCGTACCTTAACGCCCTGACCGGTATACGTGCTTGTCGTACCGACGGAGATGTTCGAGGTTTTTTCCTGGATCGTAAGCTTTCGTTCTATGATTTCAATAATGTCGGCATTCGTCTTTTTGATCAGGCCGATATGCCGTTCAATCGAGACGCATTCGAGCTTCAGCCGCTCTTTATACGTCTCGGGACATTCCTCAATCAGCACGGTCGCCTTTTTATCCGCGAGCCCGAGCTGTTCAAAAAGCTTCATGCGCTTCGCCTCGAGGTTATTCCCCTCGGCGACGAGCCGCTGCTCCTCCACGAGGGAATCGAGAAGCCAAGGAAGATCGTCGGCGATTACCTTTGCTTTTTTCTCGTTAATAAAGGTTTCGAGTGTTCTGAAATGCGCATTGATCTTTTCCATACAGCCGATGATTTCTTTTGCCGTCTGAGCAGTCATTGTTCGGTTCCCCCTTTCGGATTACTGAAAGCTTTGCTTTTTGTGCAGGCGTGCGCCTGTACCGATTTTCGATTGAAAGTATCCCGAAAATCCCCGCAAATTCGCATAGATCCAAACTTTGCCTGATTTTCCGGCACTTTTTCATCGAAGACAAGTACTTAGCCTAAAATCGCCGCCGCTACGTCCTCTGCCGATACGGGACAGTTATCCCCGCTGTACTTTTCCGCCAGAGCCGCAAGGCGCGCCGAAGAAGCGGGTGCGTCCGCCGCGGAAGCCGCTTCCGTTTTCGCGGTCTCCAGATATCTGCCGAAATCGAATTCAACGCGGTCTGTCTTTTCCGTCTTTGCCGCCGTCTGCGTTTTCTTCGGGGAAACGCCCGCCGCGGTCTTTTTGTACGCGCTGATCATGCTGCTTTGTAAATTTCTGATCTCCATGAACTTATTCAACTCCTTTTGCGCGAATTTGGTATCGTTCGCGATGACATGGATACTCCGATACAATTGTTATATCGTCGGCGGAGAAAAAAACTTTAGCTTTTTTTAAAAAATTTTCAAAAAAAAGCGCGGAATTTTCGACGAAGGTTACAAAACGGTTACAATAACCAAAACAAACTGCCAAACCTTAAAAACAGTCTTCCCGGGGTGTGGGTTTATAAAGAAATAAGGAAAAAAGGCTTGATTTTTCAGGAAGGATTTGTTATAATGAGGGTATCAGCGAATGCTGACGAGTAATCGGGAAGGAGGATTCACCATGGCTTATAAAATTTCGGACGAATGTATCGCTTGCGGAGCCTGCGCGGACGGATGTCCCGTAGAGGCGATTTCCGCCGGCGACAAGTACACCATTGATCCCGATAAGTGCATTGACTGCGGCGCTTGTGCGGACACCTGTCCCGTTGGCGCGCCTCAGCAGGCATAAGTGTACATAAGTACAGAAGCCCGACGGTGAGAATCGCAGCTTAGCTGGACGGCTTAGGGTCAAATCGGTGTGAAAACCCAAAAAATAACCCCCGTACATAAGGTACGGGGTTATTTTTATCATAGAGTTTAATCCATCGCCTTTTTGATCGCGTTCAGGAGATCGCCGAATTCCTCAAAGGCGGGAAGCTCGGGGTGATCGGCTTGGATCTGCGGCGTGCTTCGGAACAGGAAGCCCGCCTTGCTCGCCTCGATCATGCCGAGGTCGTTATAGCTGTCCCCGCTCGCGATCGTCTCGTAGCCGATCGACTGGAGCGCCTTCACCGTCGTAAGCTTCGACTTTTCACAGCGCATCTGAAAGCCCGTGATCTCGCCGCTGTCCGAAACGGTGAGCGTGTTGCAGAACAGGGTGGGGCGGCCGAGCTTTTCCATGAGCGGGCTTGCGAACTGCTCGAACGTATCGCTTAAAATAATGACCTGCGTGAAGGAGCGAAGCTCGTCTAAAAATTCCTTCGCGCCGGGGAGCGGGTCGATCGTCCGGATCACGTCCTGGATCTCCTTTAATCCGAGCTTATGCTCGCGGAGAATTTCAATCCGGTATTTCATCAGCTTATCATAGTCCGGCTCGTCTCTTGTCGTGCGGCGAAGCGCGGGAATGCCCGCCGCGTCCGCGAAGGCGATCCAGATTTCGGGGACTAAGACCCCTTCCATATCCAAGCAGGTAATAACCATAAAAATAAGTTCCTTTCATCGGCTTTGGCGGCATATTTTCGCGCACAGCCTTTTTCAAAATTATAGCACTGCGGGAGAATTTTGTCAAGACGGGAAAAATTTTTCAAAAACAGGATCCTTTTTCCTATGAGAGGACAGTATTTCCCGCAGGGAAATACGACGGGTTTGAAAAATTGAAAATTTTTCAAACTTTTGCTCCTTTTTTTGGAGAACGGATCGTCTAATCTTACGAAAGGGGGAAGGCAGAGCAATCATGGAAAATAACGGTACCGACAGGATCGCCGAACTGTTCCGGAAATACGGCGACGAAATACTGCGCACCTGCCTGCTGTTCCTGAAGCGCCGCGAGGCGGCGGAGGACGCGGCGATGGAGACCTATCTGCGCGCCATGCGGTCGATCGGGCACTTTCGGGGCGGCTCCTCCGAAAAAACGTGGCTGATCCGGATCGCGGTCAATATCTGTAAGGACACGCTTAAATCCCCCGCGCACAAGAACAATGCCGGGAGCGATCCGCTCCTCACCCTTTCGGGGCGGGACGAGCTTTCCGCGCACGAGACAAAAGCCGTCGTTTCGGAGGCGGTCGCGTCCTTAAAGCCGATCTACCGCGAAGCGGCAATCCTGCATTTTTATAACGGCTTCACCGTAAAGGAATCGGCGAAGATCGCGGGGATTCCCGAGACCGCCATGGCGTACCGCGTCAAGCGGGCAAGGGCGCTTCTTCGGGAACGGCTCGGCGGCTGGTATTTCGGAGAATAGGCTTATTGTTCTTTGGAAAGGAAATGTTCATGAACAGAATCAGAGATGAAATTGATCGGGAGCTTTCCGGGCTTACCTTTGAAAAGATCGAGAAGGGAGCGGCGGGCGGGCTTCCCGCAGAGCGAAAGGAAAAAAAGATGAAATTCAACAAAAAGATCATTACGGGCATTGCCGCCGCGGCGGCAGCGGTAACAGCCGTTACGGTCACGGCGGGAGCCGTTTCGGACTGGAATTACGGGAGGCTCATCAGTGGATTTTTCAGTCATCAGAATGTCACGAGCGTCGAAAACACGGAAAAAACCGAGCAGACCGGACAGGATCAGCCCGTTTCGGAAACCGCTCAACAGACCGCCGAACTCACACCGAACGCCTCGGACAAGAATTACGACACGCTCATCACCAATCTTTTTCAGCAGCAGAATGCCGCGGACGCTTCGGCAGCCGCATTACTCGGCCCGCTCGTGCAGAACGCGGAGATCACCAGCACCTTCACGAATTACGACGCGCGCTTCGACGGGATCGTTTACGACGGAAAGGTGCTGAGGGCGTCCGTCAATCTCGCGGCGAAGGACGGCACCCCGTTTGATCCGGCGCACGAGTATTTTGGCGTATTTTTGGTGAACGGGATCCAAGCGGCAGGAGGTGGAGGGTGTGACGTCAATGAGGACGGCACGCTCCAGGTGGACTTCACTTTTGGTAATAATGTGGAAATTTCCGAAGATACCGAGATCGAGATCAGCTATCATTATGTGCTTAACGATTCGTTTATGGCGAGATTTCGGCCCGCCGACGAGCTTTCCCCCGAGGAGGTGCTCGATCCCGGGTCGATCACCGCGAAGCTGAAGCCGAAAAAACGCGGGATCGAGAAGGATATTGAGCTGACGGACGGGAACGGCGCAGCAGTGCAGGCACATATTACCCCGATCAGCATTGAGCTGATTTACAGCGAGGGCACATCGTCCGAGATCGGGCAGTCCCCCAAGCTCAGCAAGATCTACGGGAAAAACGGCGAGGTACTGATCGGAGCCGATAATTACTGCCACTACAGTCACGGCAAAACCTATTTCCGCGGTGCCTTCGCACGGATCATTGACGTAGACGAGATCGCGAGGGTCGTTTGGGGCGATTTCTCCTATGACGGTGATTCAGCGCCGAGCGCTTCGGCGGCCGCCCTGCTCGACCCGCTTATGCAGAACGCGAAAATCACCAGCACCTTCACGAATTACGACGCGCGCTTCGACGGGATCATCTACGACGGAAAGGTGCTGATGGCGTCCGTCAATCTCGCGGCGAAGGACGGCACGCCGTTCGATCCGGAACATCATTATATGGGAACTTTTAGGACGGAAGGGATCGGCCATAGCGGTCATGAGTGGAGCCACATCAATGAGGACGGCACGCTCCAGGTGTACAGCATTTTCGATCACGCGGACATTTCCGAGGAGTCCGAGATCGAGATCACCTATCATTATGTGCTTTACGATTCGGATATGCTGAAATATCAGCCTGCCGACGAGCTTCCGCCGGAGGAGGTGCTTGATCCCGGGTCGATCACCGCGAAGCTGAAGCCGAAAAAATGCGGAATCGAGAAGGAGATTGCGCTGACGGACGGGAACGGCGCGGTGATCCAAATGCACATTACCCCGATCAGCATGGAACTCATCTACGATCCGGAATACATTGCCGGACTGTTGGAGGACAAGGACATTCCTCGGTTCAATCTGATGCCCAAGTTCGGCATGATCTACGGGAAAAACGGCGAGGTGCTGATCGGAGCCGATGATTACAGCGGCGGCGTCGGCGACGAAACGGGAGAAAGCAAGGGGGTGCCCTATTTCAGCGCTACCTTTTCGCGGATCATTGACGTGGACGAGATCGCGGGTGTTGACATCGACGGATTTACTTACGGTGAGATTCCCGGATAAATCTCCCGCAATAAAAATGAAATCGGCGGATCGAAAGATCCGCCGATTTTTTCTTTATTTTATTTCCTTGATCGCGGTGATGACCGCCTTACTCCCCATGCTCCCGGTCTGGTCGTTAAATACCAGATTGATCCCGCTCAAGGTGACCTCGACCCGCTTTTCGCAGTCGTTCGTTTCCCCGGAAAGCATTCGGGTCAGCTCGGCAAGCACCGCATCGTCAAACTTCAGCATCTCGTAGAGGTGATTTTCCTCGTCGGTCACGACGTACGCGCCCGATTCCTCCGTAAAGAAATTCCCGGTGCGAAAGCCGTTCATCAGCTCGCTGTACACGGCGGTGTTTTCATTGAAGAACGAGGTATGCGCGCTGTAGCCGAGCGGGAGCGGGAAGTCGGTCAGCGGCTCGGTCGGGAGGAACTGAAGATCGCCCGCGGTGATCGCGTAATCCTCGTCGTAAAAGAACCGAAGCACGCCCGTGAAGGAATATTCCCCGTCGAGAATGATCTCGGTTGCGCAGATCGCGTTTCCTCCATATTCTACCATGTCCGAATTCACGATCGTGGTTTCCGCCGACCGGATCCGATAGCCCCCGACGGTGTCGCCCGCCCCGATCCGGAATACCTCGGGGTAGACGTACTCCGTTTCGGGGGTATAATCGTAATTTTCGCGGTCGAATCGCTCGGGGTGCAGGGTGCTGTCGTCGTAAACACTCGGCACAAAGCCGTAGGTGTAGTCGAATTTGTAATAATATTCGCTGAAGCTCGTGTCCGCGTCGTTTTTGTAGAAGTACAGATTTTCGGGATTGACTGTCACGTTGTAAAACGCGTCGGTGTTGACGGTAAGCCGCTCGCCGCGATCCGTCTCCGGAGTAGTCTGCACGGGTTCCGCTGCCGCTGCGGTTGTTATCGTCGTTTCGGCGGGCGCGGTATCCGCCGGGGTCGCGGTCGTTTCAGCGGGCTTCGCCGCGCAGGAGCAGAGCAGGGCGGTCAGCGTTATGAGAAAAATTGTTTTTTTCATTTTTTGGGAAAATCCTTTCTCCGATCTTATGATCTTATTTTTTTGCAGGAGCGCGTTACGCCGGGCTTTCGCTCATACCGAGATCATGTCCCGTTTTTTTGCGCCCAATATTCTTGGATCTGCTTTCTTCGCTCCTCGTATTCTTGGATCTGCGCTGCGATCATTTCCGAGGCGCTCTCCGTTCCGTCGAGGTAGGGAGTTGGGTCGAACGGCGCGCCGCCGCTGTTGAGTTCAAAGTAAAGCTGTCCCGTTTCTCCGACGGCAGCGAAAACTTCGCCTTTTCGGATCGGGTCGCCCACCTTTACCTGAATGTCGGCGCAGGACGCGTAACAGGAGTAGATCTCATATCCTTCCCCGTGTTCGATCCAAACCATTACGCCGAAGAACTCGTCATTTTGGATCGCGGAGACCGTTCCGTCGGCGATCGCGGCGATCGCGCTGCCCTCCGCCGCCGTAAGCATGACCCCCGTACAGAGCCTTTTGCTTTCCGGCGAGAGGCGTTCCGAATAATTTACCGTGATCACGCTCGGCTGATCCGGGAGAACCTCGAAGGTTCTCGGTTCGTACGAGAGTACGCTGAGATCGGGAATGATCTCCGCCTCGCCGTTCAGGTAGGGGGTCGGGTCGATCGGAACGTCGTTTTGGCGGATCTCAAAATGCAGGTGCGGGCCTGTCGAATAGCCCGTGCTTCCGACGGCGGCAACGATCGTTCCCGCCTTGACCGTTTCTCCTGCCGTGACAAACAGCGCGGAGCAGTGCGCGTAAACGGACAGGATTCCGTTTCCGTGGTCGAGCATGACGCATTGTCCGAAATCGCCCTTTTCGCCCGCGTGGATCACGAATCCGTCGGCGATCGCGGCGATCTCGTCCCCTGCCGCCGCCGCAAAGTCCAGTCCGGCGTGATCCTGTTTCAGCCACGGATCATAGCCGAAGCTCGCGCACGCCCAGATCCCGCGTTCTGCCGCGTTCGGGAGAATCGGATTCGGATTTACCGTGAGGAAAACGGAGGACGGCGTGTGAAAGGTGTGGGTTCCTGTCTGCGTGTCGGTGGAGGGATATTCCGAATACGGAGCGGTGCGGGTGAGGTGGTGCTCCGCCGCGTATTCGGTGATTGCCTTCGCGTTCGCCCAGTCGGGAAGGTCGGCGTTTCCGTAGCCGGTATAAAGCGTTTTCCCGTCCGTCCGCGCGGTGTAGTTCGACGTCATGAACAGGTCGAGCGTTTCAAGATACTCGTCGCAGTAGAGGTTGACACTGTCGGTATGCCAGAGATAAAGATAGGCTTTCCGCAGGAGCGGGGCTTTGTATTCATAGGCTTGAAGCTCCTCGTGCTTGTCGATCATGACGCGTATTGTGTCAAGGAGCGAATCCCCGCTGATCTTAAAGCCGGCAAGCTCGGTAAGGGTGGCGTTATAGATCCCCGCGCTGCTCAGATCGCCGTACTGCTCGAACGCAAGCACGGGGCGGAGCGTTTCGGGAAGCTCGGGCATATTGATCAGGGTTTCGTCCGCCGCCATTGCACCGCCGTCCAGCTTTTCGGCGGTAAGCAGGCGGATCTCGCGGTAGTATGTGATCTTCTGGCGGAAAAATTCCTTTTGCATTCCATCAAGCGCGTTCTCGATCGTCCACAGATATTTCTCGCTGAGGTCGCCGAATTCGAGCCATGCCGAAACGGACTTATTGTAAATACCCGCGCCGCTGATCCAGAGGGTTCCGACGGGATTTTCCTCCGAGCGAAGGGTATACGGGCTGACGAACATGGCATAAAATTCCTCGTCCGTTCCGTAAAGGATCGTCCGGAGCGCTTCCTCGGGATAGAGAATATTTCCCGTCTGTCCGTAATAATGGCGGTTGATCATATCGAGCGCTTCGCCGAGCATTTCCTCGGTAATATCCAGCCCCTCGATCGTAAGAAGCCGCCGATAGCTTGGGATCGTTCCCCCGGTCGGCTCGCTGTTCGCACCGATTACCGCGGAGCGGTAAATATTGTCGTCCGGCGCCTGATCCTTCACGAGCTTCAGCACATAGTTGTAGATTTCCACGCCGTTAAAATCAAGCGTTTCGCCGAAGTCGGAAACGGAAGGATCGTAGATTGCATTTAAAAAAGAATCCTCGGGAAGGGAGGGCTTTCCGTCCTCGAATAAAGCCGCCGAAACGAGCAGGGATTTCCGCTCGACCGCCGCCGAATAAATGGGATCTTCTAAGGTATTCGCCCATTTACGCAGAAGGTTCATCGGCTCGGGCGGCTCGGAGGCGGTATAGCCTTCGCGGCGGAACAGGTCGGCGAGATGTTCCGACGACATCTCATAGAGATTTTCCACGGTGTAGAAAAGATAGCCTTCCCGCTCGTTATAGGTACACATCGGAAGCTCGTCGCGGATGAAAAGGCGGCGGCAAAGCTCTTCCTTCCGCGCGGCGACGGCTTCGATCTCGTCCTCCGTGAAGCTTCCCGCGGCGCGAAGAAGCTCCCTCGCTTTTTCCCCGGAAATATCGAAGTAAACGACGTAAGAAAGGAGATTCGGGTTGTTATAAAAGGTATAATACGGCGGAAGGGAAGAAAAATGGTCGGTCCATTCCGCAAAGGCTTCTTTGCCTACCGCTTCGGTCAGCGCGTCGGAAAAGGTCACGAATTTTGTCCGGAAGGGCAGGGTGCGGTCCGCCTCGTCCATCGCGAGGGCGGGCATTGTCTCGTATACATCGGGTCGGGGATTCAGCTTCGGGGAAGAAAGCTCCCCGACCGTCTCTTTTCTCGGCGCAAGCGCGGAAAAGTCGATCGGATCGGGTCTTTCGGAGGCCGTCACCACAATCGAGCGATCCTCGGAAAAAAGATTGCGGAAAAATCCGCTTCCGAGAACGATAAAGGCGAACGCGGCGGCGATCCCCGCCGCTCCGCCGAGAACGGAGAAAAGGATCGTTCTTTTTCGTTTTTTTCGGGGAACGCCGCTTCGGTGCGGATCCTCGTCTGCCTGCTCCGCCGCGTCCATGACCCGTTTTTTCAGCGATTTTGTCGCGTGGATCCCGTCATAGGCGCTCTTATAATCCTTAATATTCATATGCTTCCTCCTCGATCACAAGCTTTAGCCTTTCCCTGCCGCGCTTGAGCCATGTTGAAACGGTGTTTGGGGTAACCTTATAGATTCTGGCGATTTCTGCGGTCTGATACCCTTCGTAATAATGGAGGTAGATCGCGTCGCGGTATTTCGGTTCAAGCTTCCCGATCAGTTCCAGTATGTTCGTTTGCGCTTCGCTCCGGATCGTCCATTCTTCCTCAAGCCCGATCTCGTGCCGCCGCTTGGCGCGGCGAAGCTCATTCACGCTCAGGTTTGAGGTTACACGGATGAGCCACGATTTAATATGATCGCGGCTTTCAAGCTCCCCCTGCTGCTGGAGCCGCAGGAAGGCCTCCTGAACGATGTCCTCGGCGTCCTGCTGGTTTCGGACGTGGTGATACGCGATCCGAAGCAGCATATCCGCGTACAGATCAAAGCTTCGCTCGATCTCCGCGGAATCCAGTTTTGTCACAGCCTTCCCCCCTTGTCCCGATCCCGGTCATGTACGTTTTAAACGGGAATAGTATAAGCACCCTTCTACTTATAATACAATTCAGAAGCCCGAAATATTGCACGAAAAGAAAATTTTTTTCAATTTTTTACTATTTTCCGAGTTTTTGATGAAAACAAGGAAAAAACAAGTCCCCTCGCGAAACCCGCGAAGGGACTTGAACCGATTTTTCGATAATCCGGTAAATCGCCTTAACCCTTTACCGCGCCGAGCGTAACGCCCGCTACGATAAACTTCGAGAAGCAGAAGTAAACGATCATAACGGGGAGGATCGCGAGCGAGAGGATCATATAGATCTCGCCGAAGTCGTTATGCGCCATTTCACGTCCGCGCACATATGCGATCCAAAGAGGCATGGTCTTCATTTCCGCTTTGTCCAGAATTAACGCGGGAAGGAAGTAGTTGTTCCAGGACGCAGTGAAGGCGAAGATCGCCTGTACCGCGAACGCCGGCATTAAGATCGGAAGAATGATCTGATTAAACGTCCGGAATTCGTTTGCGCCGTCCATACGTGCCGCTTCTACGATTTCGAGCGGAAGCGAGCCGTCCATGTATTGCTTCATGAAGAAGAATACCGAGGGCGCCGCGATCGACGGAATGATCAGCGGTATGTAGTTGTTTAACAGTCCCCAGCTATTCATCTGGTTATAGAAACCGAGCGCCGAGATCTGCGTCGGGATCGTCATGATGACCAAGATAAAGGTAAAGAGCGCCTTTTTCCCGACGAAGTTATAAACGTGGATACCGTAAGCGGTCATACCCGAGAAGTAAACCGAGAACGCTGCCGAGAGACCCGAGATGATTAACGAGTTCAGCAGACCGCGGACGACGAGAACGTTTTGGTCGTTCAAGACCTTCGTGAAGTTGTTTACGAGACTTCCGCCCGGAAGGAACGAAACCGACGTCTGGATATCGTTATGCGAGCGGGTCGCGTTAACGAAGAGCATGTAGACGAATAAAATCGAGAGAAGCGCGAAGATCGAAAGAACAACATAGCACACGATCCGATGGATCGTCAGCGACATGCTTTTTTCCTCATCATACGGATTCATTTTCGTTGCCATGTTATCTTACCCCCTTTGCAAGCTTTTTCTGAAGCTTCTTTTCGCGGCTGCTTGTGCCGGCGTCGGTAAAGAAGAAGAATACGATTAAGCTGAGTACCGCGCAGATAATGAAGATGCAGACGGAGAGCGCGCCGCCCATACCGTAGTTCTTCGAGCGCGTAATCAAAGTGTTTAAGTACATGATCAGCGTCATGGTCGAGTTATTCGGAGTTCCGGCACCGTTCGTTAAGATCGAGGGAACGTCGAACATCTGTAAGCCGCCGATCAGCGAGGTGATCAGAACGTATACCAGGATCGGACGAATGAGCGGCATGGTGATCTTCGTAAAGATCTGGGAAGAGGTACAGCCGTCGATTTCCGCCGCCTCAACGAGCGAAGCGTCAATACCCATCATCGCCGCCATTAAGAGGATCGTCGTATTACCGAACCACATGAGGAAGTTCATCAATCCGACTAAAGCGCGCGCGCTGATCGGATAGCTCATAAACTGATACGGAGTGCCGCCGTTCATGGCTTTTACGATCTCGTTTACCGGACCAATGTCGTTAAAGAGCATCATGAACATCATGGAGAACGCCGCCGCCATGATCAGGTTCGGCATATACATGACCGTTTTAAAAAAGCCAAGACATTTCAAGCGGAGCCGCACACTGGTAAACCAGTACGCAAAGAGGAGGGAAACCGCGATCTGCGGGATAAAACCCATGATCCACATGATCATTGTATTTCCGAGAAACTGGAAGATCCTTCCTTCGGAGAAGATCGTCGCATAATTTTTAAAGCCAACAAACTGTTCAATCTCTTCCCAGGTCGCGGAGTTCGTGTACTTTTCAAAGAAGCTGTAATAGAACGTTTCCACGAGGGGGACGAGCTGGAACACAATAAAGACGATGATGAACGGCGCGATAAAGAAATAGCCCCACTTTTCATAGCTGATGCTTTTTCTCTTTTTCGGAGCCGCAGCACTTGTATTCGCCATAACGCCGGAATCCACCTTTCTGATTATTCGCCCTTTCGGCAATCGACGCAGCGTCGATCAAACGGGAAGCTCCCCGTTTCCGAAATTGATCAAACTGCACGATTTTTTTCGGCTTTACGATAAATTTCGGGTCAAATCGACGTTTCGGCGGTTGCCGAAATCGGCAACTTTGTACAAAATAGGGAGTAAGAAGATATTTCACAAACTTACTCCCTTTTTGTTCATTCAGTAATATTTACGAATTACTTCGTTACCTTCTTACGCCTCGGGAACAGTGAGTTCCGGATAAGTATCCTTGATCACGGTGTAGAAGTTCTTGAGCGCTTCTTCCTTCGTAACAACGCCGTTGAAGTAGTCGTGCATGGTTTCCTGGAACTTTTCGTTGCAGAGCTGGTCATAAGCGGAGATGTTGCTGCAGTCGATGTTCGGAGCGGAAGCGGAGAAGAGCGCGATGTGGTTCTGACCGCCTAAGAACTTGGAGCCATAGCTCGAATCGTTCGCAATGCTGTTCATACCAACAACAGTGTTGGTGTAATCCTGCGTATCGAAGGTGATCTGCTTCTGAGTTTCGGAATCGCAGGTCAGTCTCTTCATAACGTTCGCAACGAGGGTCGCGTTATCGGTGCCGGTCGCCGCGCAGATCCAGGTACCGCCCCAGTAGTAAGGCGCGGGTCCTGCACATACCGCGTAGTCGCCGTAGATACCGTTGCCGACTTCTTCCTTACCGCCGTCGTCTACCGCCGTTTCAAGGGAGTTGCCGAGGAGGGTGAAGTTGATGCCCCAAGTCGAGTAGAAGAAGCCGAAGGTCTTACCTTTCGGTCCCTGCTCAGCAGACCATTCAGGCGCCCAGAGCTTGGTCTTGTTGTTGTAGCCCTTATCGGTGTAATCCTTAGTCTGGTCTACCCACTGCATGATCGCGGGATCAACGGTAAGGTTGCCGTTTACTACCCAAGGAGTGGAAACGTTGTTCGAGAAGGTACGATAGCTGTCATCGAAGCCTGCGAGCATGTAGTAGCCCGCTTCCTTCATCTTCGCAGCGGTCTCGTCGAACTTGTTCCAGTCCGCAACAGCCTTCTGAACCTCAGCGGGATCGTCGGAGCCGAGAACTTCGTTCGCGATCGAACGTCTGTAAGCAAACAGACCGGGAGTTGCCTGCCAAGAAACAGCCTTTAACTGGCCGTTCGCGGTAACGATTTCCTGCGTGTACTTGTACTGATCGGAGAGATCGTCAGCAGTGATTCCGAGATCGGCGATGTTCATCGCGTAGGGAGAAGCGGTGTACTTTAACGCGTAGTCCGCTTCGATCAGGAAGATGTCAACCTTGTCGCTGTCCGCCGCGCTGTCCTGTGCCTTGAGCGCTTCGTCAAGCTTCTGCTGATAAACGCCGCCTTCGTTGGTGTTGATTACCCAGTTTACCGTTACGTCCGCAGGTACGAGATCAGCAGCATAGCCGTTGAATCTGCTCTGGAATTCGTCGTTCCAGCAGTAGATGTTCAGAACCTTACCGGAATCCGCAGAAGCGTCGCCGTAGCTAACGGTATGAACGTCGTTCGCGGGAGCTGCCGGCGCGTCAGGCGCATCGGTATCCGCCGGATCGACGTTGTTCGCGGGTGCGGGAGTCGTGGTGTCGTTGGCAGGAGCAGCCGGCGTCGTCGTGGTGGATTCCGAGGTGGAATCACAACCGGCGATAGAAAGAAGCATTGCCGACGCCAGAAGCGCTGTCATTATTCTTTTCTTCATAACTTTTTTCCTCCAAAAGTTGTCTGTGGTTTAAGAGCCGCCGCTTTCCGGGGTTTAAACCATCGGTTGTTTTATACTGTTTCACGGCCTGAATGCTTACAAAAATTCAAGCAAAATCCTAAAGTCCGCGTATTCTGCGCCGAATTTCTGTTTAACATTTGGAAGTAAAACAGTATTCATTACGGGCCGGCGGGTCAGCCGCCTAAATTGTCCCGTAATCTACAGTTGTAACTATATCACAAATTTATCAATTTTGCAAGTCTTTTTTTCAAAAATTTTTTTGAGATTCCCTCCGAAAACGTTTCCAGAAATCCTTTTTTCGTCGATTTTAGTAAAAATCACGAACTCTTTTCAACCGCAGAGTGTTGAAAACTTTTCCCGGAAACGTCCGATAAGGATTCCCGTTAAATAAAGGGTTTTCCGGATTTTACAAAAGGAAGGCTCCGGAAGTTTTCCACTCTTTAAACACCCAAAATTTTTTCAACCTGTTAAAACTAATTGTATAAAACGACGAAAAATTTCTTCCTTTTGCGGAAGCGTTCCTATAAATGGCTCTCGGAAGGGAAATCTCTGGAATGTGCCTAATTTGTAACCTGCGCCTCCTTTATTTAACTTTAAGCAAACCGGGAAGGAAGTTAAAAAAGCCGCCGTTTTTTCCTCTTGTGCAATATAACCGTTTTCTCTGTTTGCCGTTTTAAAAAAATGTGAAAAAAATTTCCCGAAAAAGCTTGAATTTGGCACGGAAATATTGTACAATAAGAATGGAAATCACAGGGCGGCTTTCGGGCGCGCGGCGGGATTTCCGGGGAATTTACCTATTTATATGATATGTCTTGAGGTGAGTATTATGCCGCTCAGAGGTTTTGTTTTTTTGTCCGCGTCCCGGAGGGCGGCTTTACAATACGGGAGAGAAGCATAAAAATGGCTGTACGCATTCGCACAGCTTTTTTATTTTTCGGGCTCCTGAGACGCCGCGCCGCGGTTGAATTCCCGGAAAAATGAAACCGCGCGGGCGGTTGAAAACAGCTTCGGGATCGGATATAATGGGATTGAAAGGAAGGATTCGGCATATGAAAAAAGTAGGAATCGTTATGGGCAGCGACAGCGATCTTCCGACCGTTCGGAAAGCGGCGGAGGTCTGCGCCTCGTTCGGCGTACCGTTTGAGCTTCACGTGCTTTCGGCACACCGTTCGCCCGCGGAGGCGGCGCAGTTCGCCAAAACGGCGCGGGAAAAGGACTTCGGCGTTCTGATCGGTGCGGCGGGCATGGCGGCGCACCTCGCGGGGGCGCTCGCGGCGAATACGTCGCTCCCCGTGATCGCGCTTCCCGTAAAGGCGAAGGCGCTCGACGGAATGGACGCGCTTCTTTCGTCGGTCATGATGCCGCCGGGGGTGCCCGTGGCGAGCGTGGGGATCGACTGCGCGGCGAACGCGGGCTATCTCGCGGTGCAGATCCTCGCGGTGGAGGATCAGGTGCTTGCCGAGCGGTATGACGCGTTCCGCGAGGAGCAGCACAAAAAGAATCTCGCGGCGGACGAAAAGGTGCAGAGTGCGGCGGAGGAGATCCGGAAAGGATAAATTCTCTTTTGTACGGTGCAGGTGTGCGCTTCGGCTCCCTTCCGAAAAGGGGCGGAGGTTTGTTCCGCTCTATGCTGTTTCACTCTCAATGTGCAGACAAAAATTTTGCACAAAATCCATAAATCAAGGATTTTGTTTGAATTTTTGTGCACATTTAGGTCGTGAAACAGTATTACCCGAAAGAGTGCCATAAAATAAATAAAAAGGACAAGCCGGAAAACCGGCGGAAAGGATTGCAAAAATGGAAAAGAAGGAACAGCTTTACGAAGGAAAGGCAAAGAAGGTTTTCGCGACGGAGGATCCCGATCTCGTCATCGTCTCCTATAAGGACGACGCGACCGCCTTTAACGGGCAGAAAAAGGGGACGATCAGCGGGAAGGGCGCGGTCAACAACCGCATGACGAATTATATGTTCGGGCTTCTCGAAAAGGCGGGCGTACCGACCCATCTCGTCGAGGAGCTGAACGACCGCGAAACGGTCGTGAAGAAGGTTGAGATCGTACCGCTCGAGGTCATCGTCCGCAATGTCGCGGCGGGCAGCTTCTCAAAGAAACTCGGGATCGAGGAGGGGAGAAAGCTTTCCTGCCCGACCCTCGAATTCAGCTATAAAAACGACGATCTCGGCGACCCGTTCATCAACGATTATTACGCGCTCGCGCTCGACCTCGCCACCAAGGAGGAGATCGAGACGATCTCGAAATACGCCTTCATGGTGAACGATTTCATGGTCGATTTCTTCAAAAAGCTCGGGGTCGATCTGATCGACTTCAAGATCGAGTTCGGACGCTTCCACGGGAAGATCCTGCTCGCGGACGAAATTTCGCCCGATACCTGCCGTTTCTGGGATTCCGAGACGCATGAGAAGCTCGATAAGGATCGGTTCCGCCGCGATATGGGCGGGGTAGAGGACGCATATCAGGAAATGATGAAGAGAGTGTTCGGGGAATAATCCCCGACGGGAGAGAAAGGAAGAAACCATGGGCGGTTTTTTTGGAGCGGCGTCGAAAAACGACTGTATCACCGACGTATTTTTCGGCACGGACTATCATTCCCACCTCGGCACAAGGCGCGGCGGCATGGCGGCGTATTCGCCCGAGCGCGGGTTTCAGCGGTCGATCCACAGCATTGAAAATTCCCCGTTCCGCACGAAGTTCGAGAACGACGCGGCGGGCATGACCGGAAAGCTTTGTCTCGGCTGTATCAGCGATACCGACCCGCAGCCGATCCTTGTGACCTCGAAGCTCGGACTGTACGCGGTGTGCAGCGTCGGGATCATTCGGAACGCGGACGCGCTTTCGCGGGAGCTTCTGGACAACGGCTGCGCCAATTTTGAGACAATGAGCAGCGGGAACATCAATTCCGGCGCGCTGATCGGCGCGCTGATCGCGCAGAAGGGAAGCTTTACGGAGGGGATCCGCTACGCGCAGGAGAAGATCGAGGGGACGATGTCCCTTGTGATCTTGACCTCCGATTCGATCATTGCCGCGCGGGACAAATACGGGCGGCTCCCGATCCTGATTGGAAAGCGGGAGGACGGGTACTGCATTTCCCTCGAATCCTTCGCGTATCAAAAGCTCGGCTATACGACTTATAAGGAGCTTACCCCGGGCGAGATCGTCCGCGTGACCGCGGACGGCTGCAAGGTGCTTGCCGAGGGCGGGAATCCCATGCGGATCTGTTCGTTCCTGTGGACGTATTACGGCTATCCGACCGCCGTGTATGAAGGCGTGACGGTGGAATCCATGCGCACCAGAAACGGGGAGATCATGGCGGAGGCGGACATCAAAAACGGACGGCTCCCCGACGTGGACTATATCTGCGGGATCCCCGATTCGGGGACGCCGCACGCGATCGGCTACGCGAACCGAAGCGGGATTCCCTTCGCGAGACCTTTTATAAAGTATACCCCCACATGGCCGCGCAGCTTTATGCCGCAGAATCAGTCTATGCGCAATCAGGTGGCGAAAATGAAGCTGATCCCGGTTCACGAGCTGATCGAGGGGAAAAAGCTCTTATTCGTGGACGACAGTATCGTACGGGGAACGCAGATGCGCGAGACGGTCGAATTCCTCTACGAGAACGGCGCGAAGGAGGTACATATGCGTTCGGCCTGCCCGCCGATCATGTACGGCTGTAAATACCTCAACTTCTCGCGGAGCACGTCGGAAATGGAACTGATCGCGCGGCAGATCGTGGACGAGCTGGAGGGCGCGGAGGGCGTAAAGTACCTCCGGGAGTACAGCAGCTCCGACACCGAGCGCGGGCGGCGGCTTCGCGACGAGATCTGCCGCCGGTTAAAGCTGACCTCGCTCGAGTTTCAGTCGCTCCCCGGAACGGAGCAGGCGATCGGGCTTCCGTGCGACTGTCTGTGCACCTACTGCTGGGACGGGAAGGAATAATCTGTTTGAAAGGATTGATTCTATGACAGGCTCGGTTCATGAAGAATGCGGCGTGTTCGGCGTGTATTCCCCCGAGCGGGAAAACGCAGCGGCGACCGTCTATTACGGATTATACGCGCTCCAGCACAGAGGGCAGGAAAGCTGCGGCATTGTCGTAAACGACGACGGACTTTTCAATTCGTATAAGGACGTCGGACTGGTGAACGACGTGTTCACGCCGGCGGTTCTCGAATCGCTCGGACAGGGGAAAATAGCGGTCGGACACGTCCGCTACGGAACGACGGGCGCGAACGCAAGGCTCAACGCCCAGCCGATCCTGGTCAACCACATTAAAGGACGCATGGCGCTCGCGCATAACGGAAATCTCGTCAATACCTATGAGCTGCGGCGGGAGCTGGAGCTTCAGGGTTCGATCTTCCACACGACGAGCGACACCGAGGTGATCTCTTACCTTATTACAAAGGAGCGGCTCACCGCGCCGTCGATCGAGGAGGCGCTGAGCCGCACGATGGATCGGATCAAGGGGGCGTACTCGCTCGTCGTGATGTCGCCCGCGAAGCTCCTGCTTGCGCGGGACGAAAACGGCTTCCGTCCGCTCTGCTTCGGTCAGACCGAGGACGGGACGTATATTGCCGCGTCGGAAAGCTGCGCATTGGACGCGGTGGGCGCGAAATTTATCCGCGACGTAAAGCCCGGCGAGATCGTCGTATTCGACAAAAACGGCGTGCGGTCGATCGAGCGGCACTGCGGAAAAGCGAAAAAGTCGCTTTGCGTGTTTGAGTACATTTATTTCGCGCGGCCGGATTCGGTGATCGACGGCGCTTCGGTGCATGAGGCAAGGATCCGCGCGGGCGCGTTTCTGGCACTGGAACACCCGGTACAGGCGGATCTCGTGATCGGCGTTCCCGATTCGGGGATCGACGCGGCGGTCGGCTACGCGCGGCAGTCGGGGATTCCCTACGGAATCGGCTTCATTAAAAATAAGTACATCGGGCGGACGTTTATTTCTCCGGGACAGTCGAGCCGCGAGGATAAGGTGAAGATCAAGCTGAACCCGATCGCGAGCGTTATTAAGGGAAAGCGGATCGTCATGATCGACGACTCGATCGTGCGCGGGACGACGAGCGGACGGATCGTGCGCCTGCTGCGCGAGGCAGGCGCTTCGGAGGTCCACGTAAGGGTTTCCGCGCCGCCGTTCCTGAACCCCTGCTACTACGGGACGGATATTGATTCGCGCGAAGGGCTGATCGCCTGTCAGCATACCGTTCCCGAGATCGCGGCGCTGATCGGCGCGGATTCGCTCGGCTATTTAAGCGTCGAGAACGCGAAAAAGCTCGCGGTCTGCCCCGAGGGCGGGGAGTGCGGGTACTGCACCGCCTGCTTTAACGGCGAGTATCCAACCGAGATCCCGAAGGAAATGGGAAAGAACCGTTTTGAACAAAAGATCGGGGAAAACAAAGGCTGATCGTTTCGACGAAAAGGAGGATTTTATGGGCGAATACGAAAAAATTTTTCAAAAGGCGCGGGGATTTATTTACCGAAACGCGCGTCCCGTTGACCTTGCGCGGTGGCGGTATCATTTTGAGGGCGGCGCGCGGGAGGACGTTCTGACGGCGCTGGCGGCGTTTCAGAATGCGGACGGCGGCTTTGGTCACGCGCTCGAGGCGGACAGCTTCAACCCGAATTCCTGTCCCATTCAGACATGGAACGCCTGTGAAATTTTAAGGGAGATCGGCTTTGAGGACGGCTCACACCCGATCATACAGGGGATCCTCCGCTATCTCGACAGCGGCGCGGACTTTTCGGAGCAGCATAACCGATGGCTCAATACCGTAAAATCGAACAACGACTACCCCCACGCGATATGGTGGAACTATTCCGAAAAGGAAGAGGCTCCCAGCTATAATCCCACCGCCTATCTTGCGGGATTTATCCTGCGCTTTGCGGAGAAGGGCAGCGGGCTGTACAAAAAGGCGGAGGAGATCGCGAAGCAGGCTTACGGCTGGTTTCGGGAGAATGTTCCCCACGGCGACAATCATGACGCCGCCTGTTTTATCAGATTGTATGAGTATTTGTCAGAAGCGAATGTGCAGCTTCTGAATATGGACGAATTCGCGGAGAAGCTTCGGGAGGAAGTCGGCGCGAACATTTGCCGCGAGACGGAACGCTGGAAAACGGAATATGTCTGCAAGCCTTCGCTTTTTATTTCCGACCGGAACAGTATGTTCTACGCGGGGAACGAGGCGCTGATTGAAGAGGAATGCGCGCTGATCGCCGAAAGTCAGCTCGACGACGGCTCGTATCCCGTTCCGTGGCAATGGTACAACGAATATATGGAATTTCCCTTGGCGGAAAATTGGTGGAAATCCGTTCAGCTGATTGAGAAGCTTCGCTTTTTCAGGGAATTCGGTTAAAAGTGCGTTAATAAAGAAAGGAAAAGTTTGAAAAATCTTCGATTTTTCAAACCCGTCGTATTTTTCGTAGAAAAATACAATCCTCTCAGAGGAAAGGAATGATTATCATTATGGAAAACAGTTTTTCGGAAAGCTATAAGGCGGCGGGCGTGGACGTGACCGCGGGCTATGAGTCGGTTCGGCTCATGAAAAAGGACGTGGAGCGGACAAGGATTCCCGGCGTTCTCGACGGGATCGGCGGCTTCGGCGGCTTATTCGCGCCCGACCTTGGCGGCATGGAGAAGCCCGTATTCGTTTCGGGAACGGACGGGGTCGGAACGAAGCTCAAGCTTGCGTTCCTGCTCGACCGTCACGACACGATCGGGATCGACGCGGTCGCGATGTGCGTGAACGACATTATCTGCTGCGGCGCGAAGCCGCTTTTCTTCCTCGATTACATCGCCTGCGAAAAAAATATTCCCGAAAAGATCGCCGAGATCGTGAAGGGCGTGGCGGAGGGCTGCGTTCGTTCGGGCTGCGCGCTGATCGGCGGGGAGACCGCCGAACACCCCGGCATGATGCCCGCCGGGGAATACGATATCGCGGGATTCAGCGTCGGGGTCGTGGACGAAAAGAAGATCATCGACAACCGCACGGTCGAGGCGGGCGACGCGGTGATCGGGCTGGCTTCGACGGGCGTTCATTCCAACGGGTTCTCGCTCGTTCGGAAGGTGTTCGGGATCGACAACCGCGCGGTGCTGGACGAAAAGCTTCCCGACGGGCGGACGCTCGGAGAAACGCTGCTCGAGCCGACGGCGCTCTACGTAAAGCCGCTCCTCGCGCTCATGGATCAAGCGAAGGTCAAAGCGGTGAGCCATATCACGGGCGGCGGCTTTATCGAGAATATTCCGCGTTCGATCCCCGACGGCTTTACGGCGGTGATCCGGAAGGATTCCTACGAAGTCCCCTATATCTTCCGCTATCTGCGTGAAAAGGGGAACATCTCCGAACACGATATGTATAATACCTTTAATATGGGGATCGGAATGTCGGTCGTTCTCCCGCAGTCGGAAAAGACGGCGGCGATCACTTTGATGAAGGAACACGGGATCGCGGCTTACGAGATCGGCGTGATCGAAAAGGGCGAGGATAAAATTCGGATCGAATAATTTTTTGCAGGCGTGCCGCGCGGCAGTCCTGTTATAAAAAAGAAAGGAAATACCGTCATGAAAAATATCGTCGTTCTCGTCTCGGGCGGCGGGACGAATTTACAGGCGCTGATTGACGCGCAGGGGCGCGGGGAGCTTGGGAGCGGGAAAATCACCTGCGTGATCTCGTCAAAGCCGGACGCATACGCCCTGAAACGGGCGGAAAACGCGGGGATCAAGACGCTCGTCCTCGCGCGGAAGGAGTATCCGGATATTGCCGCGTACAGCAAGGCGATGACCGAGGCGCTTCAGGCGGAAAAAGCCGATCTTGTGATCTACGCGGGATTTATGACCATTCTCGATGAGCAGGTCTGCCGCGCGTTCCCGTATCGGATGATGAACGTTCACCCCGCGCTGATCCCGTCCTTTTGCGGAAAGGGCTTTTACGGGCTTCACGTCCATGAAGCCGCGCTCGCGAAGGGGGTAAAGCTGAGCGGCGCGACGGTGCATTTCGTGACAGAGGAGTGCGACGGCGGGCCCATTATCCTGCAAAAGGCGGTCGCGGTCGAAAACAACGACACTCCCGAAACGCTCCAGCGGCGGATCATGGAGCAGGCGGAATGGGAGCTTCTCCCGAAAGCCGCGCGCCTGTTCTGCGACGGGAAAATCACGGTCGAGAACGGAAAGGCGGTCGTGCATGGCGAAGCTGGCGAAATTTGATCTCTCGGGCGGAACGACGGTCGAGCTGAAATGCCCGCACTGCGGGAAGATCGTCGCGACCCGCGCCGCGAATCAGTACCGCTACGGGAGTCCGCTGAAAAACTGTCGTTTCTGTAAAGAGAATTACCTCGATCCGTTTTTTCACGAGCTTGCCGCCGAGCCGCCCGCGCCGAACGCGTTCAGCGTGAAGCAGAAGCTGTTCGGCGCGGCGATGCTTGCGGGGATCTTCGTGTTCTGTCTTGCGTTTTATTGGTTTGAGGTGACGTATATGAACATCTATCATATCATGTTTCCCGCCCTCATGACGGTGACGGCGGTCGGGGAGATCGGGTTCATTGCGGAGATCATTCTCATTAAAACGGGGTTCAAGGAACGGCGGACGGAGCGGCTTCGGAAGGAGTCGGCGGAACGGCTGAAAAACCCCGTATACGCGCGGGAGCTGGCGAGACTCGGGTATCCCGTTCCCGCGGAGTTTCTGCCCGCGGAGGACGAGAAAAAAGAGGTGCCGGATTTTCTTTTTTAGGGGGATTTGCATGAACGAGGAAAAATTCAGCGGCAGGGCGGAGTTTTACGACCGGTATCGCCCCGCTTATCCCGATGAGCTGATTGATTGGCTGTATGAAAAAACGAGAGCGGAAGCCGTCGCGGACGTCGGCGCGGGAACGGGAAAGCTGACCTCCTGTCTGGCAAAAAAGCCTTGGCGCGTGACCGCGGTAGAGCCGAACGCGGATATGCTCGCGCGGCTGAAGAAAAACGTCCCCGAAGCGAGAATCGTTCAAGCATCTGCCGAGCACACGGGGATCGAAGCAAATTCCGTTGATCTCGTGACCGTGGCACAGGCGTTTCACTGGTTTGACGAGCGGGCGTTTCGGGAGGAATGTATCCGAATCCTTACGCCGCGCGGCAGGCTTTCGATTCTCTGGAACGAGCGCACGGAATGTTCGCTCAGTCGGGAGCGGGACGAAATATGCGCTCACTTTTGCGAAAAGGATCTTATGGACGCGACCAGAAAGCTGAGCAGTGATGTGTTGGATCGCTTTTTCAGAGAAGAATACTTCTCCTCGGCGGAATATTTCTGCGCGGATAATCCGATCAAAATGGATCGGGATCGGTTTCTCGGCGATATGCTTTCCCGCTCGTATGCCTTAAAGGAGGGCGACCCGAATTATTCGCGGTTTCTCGGCGCGCTGAACGACGCGTTTACAAAATATGCAAGAAACGGGATCGCGGAAATTCCGTACCGAACCGTTTGTTATTTAGGCAGGTTTTAAGCATCGCGGGTTTTCAAGCCCGCCGTATCGGAAAGGAAGGTTTGTTTGAAAAATCAGAGATTTTTCAAACTCCATAGGAAAGGAGATTTAAAATGAACATCAAAACCATCGCGGAGGAACTGAACAGTCTCGCCTATCACGGGCGGGGGATCCTGATCGGGAAATCGCCCGACGGAAAAAGCGCCGTGGCCGCCTATTTTATTATGGGCAGGAGCGTAAACAGCCGCAACCGCGTTTTTATCGAGGACGGCGAGGGAATCCGGACGCAGGCGTTCGACGAATCGAAAATGACCGATCCGCACCTGGTGATCTACGCGCCGGTGCGGGTGCTCGGGAATAAGATGATCGTTACGAACGGCGACCAGACCGACACGATCTATGAGGGAATGGATCGGCAGATGACGTTTGAACAGGCGCTCCGCACACGGGAATTTGAGGATGACGCGCCGAACTACACCCCCCGCATTTCGGGGATCGTTCACCTTGAGGGCGGCGATATGAATTTCGCGATGTCCATTCTGAAAAGCGCGGAGGGTGACCCCGCTTCCTGCGAACGCTATACTTACGCATACAGCAGCCCGCTTTGCGGCAGAGCGAAGTTTATCCATACGTACAACGGTGCGGGAGATCCGCTCCCGAGCTTTGAGGGCGAGCCGAAAACGCTTGAGCTTCCGAATGTCGGGATCGACGCGCTGACCGACCTGATCTGGGGGAACTTAAACGAGGAAAATAAGGTTTCGCTGTTTGTGCGGTACATTGATCTTGTGACGGGGAAGTATGAGTCCCGAATTGTAAATAAAAATAAGTGAATTTTGTTTGGAGGTGCAGCACAAAATGCCCTATATTTCCGTAGAGGGCGGCTTGCTTTCGGACGAACAAAAGGAGCAGCTTATCAAGCGGCTTACAGAGGTATCGTCCGAAATTATGAACGTTCCGCAGGATTTTTTTACAGTTATATTAAAAGAACTGCCCGATAAAAATATCGGGATAGGTGGCAGAACTATCGACAAAATAAAATCCGAATATTCAAAAAATAAAAACTGATTTATGGAGGAATTTTTTATGGACGAATTGCAATTAAAGTACGGCTGCAACCCCAACCAGAAGCCGTCGAGAATTTACATGGAAAACGGCGAGCTTCCGATCACGATCTTAAACGGAAAGCCCGGCTACATCAACTTTATGGACGCGCTCAACGGCTGGCAGCTCGTCAAGGAGCTGAAGGCGGCGACGGGACTTCCCGCCGCGACCTCGTTCAAGCACGTTTCCCCCGCGGGCGCGGCGGTGGGTCTGCCGCTGACGGACGTGCTGAAAAAGATCTACTGGGCGGAGGATCTCGGCGAGCTTTCCCCCGTCGCCTGCGCCTATGTACGGGCGCGCGGGGCGGACAGAATGTCCTCCTACGGCGATTTTATCGCGCTTTCCGACGAATGCGACGAGTCCGCCGCGCTGGCGATCCAGCGGGAGGTCTCGGACGGGATCATTGCGCCCGGGTACACCGAAAAGGCGCTCGAAATTCTGAAATCAAAGCGCAAGGGAACGTATAACATTATCCGGATCGACCCGTCGTATACGCCCGACCCGATCGAGCGCCGCAACATTTACGGAATTACCTTTGAGCAGGGGAGAAACGAGCTTCACATCGGGGACGACCTGTTCGCGAATATTGTGACCGAGGCGAAGGAGCTTCCCGAAAGCGCGAAAATTGACCTTGCGATCTCGCTTATCACCTTAAAATACACCCAGTCCAACTCGGTCGCGTACGCCTGCGGCGGACAGGCGATCGGGATCGGCGCGGGGCAGCAGTCCCGCATTCACTGCACCCGTCTCGCGGGGCAGAAGGCGGATAACTGGTATTTAAGACAGTCGCCGCAGGTGCTCGGACTGCAATTTGTGGACGATATTCGCCGCGCCGACCGCGACAACGCGATCGACCTCTACATCGGCGAGGATTACATGGACGTTCTCGCGGAGGGCGAATGGCAGAAAATCTTCAAGGAAAAGCCCGCCGTCTTTACCCGCGAGGAAAAGCGCAAATGGCTCGATACCATGACGGGCGTTTCGCTCGGTTCGGACGCGTTCTTCCCCTTCGGGGACAACATCGAGCGCGCGCATAAGAGCGGCGTTCGCTACATCGCGCAGCCCGGCGGCTCGATCCGCGACGACAACGTGATCGAGGTCTGCAATAAATACGGGATCGTGATGGCGTTTACGGGGATCCGCCTGTTCCACCATTAAGGCAAACGCGGGCGGAGGAGCTGTCCGCCGAATCGCACGACTGCACAAAAAAGAAAGAGGAAAACGAAAATGAAATGCAGCGAGATTTATCCGAAGCTGGTCGATGACCTGATGAGCCTGCGGGGCGTGGAAAGCGACTATAAGCCCGAATGGGACTGGACAAGGTTCATGATCCGCGGGAAAATGTTTGCCGCGATCTGCGCGGACGGGACGGACGACGCCCTTTTAAACATCAAGGCGCAGCCCGACTATAACGACACGATCCGCCGCCTGCACGAGGACGTCAACGAGGGCTACTATATGAACAAGGAACACTGGAACAGCGTAAAGCTGACGGGGACGGTTCCGTATGAGGTGGTCAAGGATATGTTCGAGCGCGGGTACAATCTCGTGCTGCGGAAGCTCCCGAAAAAGGCGCAGCACGAGATTTTGGAGGATATTTAAATGAGGAGAACCGCGGGAGATTTCCGCTCATTCGGCGCCGTATGTCTGTATTTTGTCGGATATGCCGCTCTGGTATACGCTGCGGCTTACAGCATCGTTGGAGCGTTTCCTTCGTATGGCGGTCTCGGTGACGTGGGGAAGGATCTTTTCTGCGTGGTCGTAATGCTCGCCATAGTGCGATATTTTGATCTGCTCAGTGAGGCGGCGCGGCTGCTCTGTATTCCGATCGCGGGCTGGCGCTTTGTTTCTTTTCGTTTTGGGCAGGGGTTGCTGCTGGATCCGCCGGCTCCCGTAAACGGGGAATATCCATGCGTGTGTTATCTGCTTTGCGGCGGGGGGAGCAGTCTTTTGATCGGGCTCCTGCTGCTCGGGATCGGCTTTTTTATGCCGATCGGGGATTTCCTGCGGTGTTTTAGCTTTCTGGAGCTTGTCTACGCGTGGGGGCGTTTATTTCCGCACTGCTACGGAGGAAGGGGAAACGACGGCTACTGGCTGCTGCGGATTCGGAAAGACCCGAAGCAAAGCGCCGTGCTCTGGCTGCATCGCAAACTTGCGGTGGAGATGACCCGCGCGGAAACCTACGCCGATTTTTCCGAGGAGACGGTAAAAGCGCTGATGGAGTACGAGTGCGGGGATTTCGGGTACGGCGGCGAGGTGGTTCCGCTTTATTTCCGCGCGCATTATCTGTTCGCGCAGGGGGATCGCGAGGGCGCGGCGGCGGTTTACCGCATGATCACGGACAGCGCGGCTCCCGATCTGTTGAAAGGGCGGGCGTACTGCGAGCTGCTTTATGCCGCGCTCTTTGACGGAACGACGAAGGAGGAGCTTTCCGCGCTGTATCAAAAGTCAACGGGATCGAAGAAGCGCACAAAGGACAACACCGCGCGAAGACGGCTGATGGTTGCGGTGCGGCTTGTGTGCGAAAAGGACGAAGCGCGTGCGGAGGAGGAATATCAAGCGCTTTTGCGGCTTTGCGGGACTGCGCCGTTTCGCGCGCAGGCGGCGCTCGATCTTCGGGAGGCGAAGCGGGTACGGGCGCTTTATGGGAGCGGATCGGATACGGAGGTCGTGTCAAAAAACACCGCACAAGTTGAAATAAAACGGGAAGGAGAAAAAACGAGTAAGAAATCCTTGATTTTATCCTCGATTCTCCCGTCGCTGTCTGTGATACTGAGCATCGTTTTGGTGATTATGCTTAACGATGAGGAATTCGACGTAACCTTTATCATCGCCTTGGGAATTGTCTGCGGCGGGGCGATCCCGCTGTTTCTGATCGTCGTGAAGAAAGCCGACATTTCGGTTTATTGGATCGGAAAAACAATTCTGTTTGGCGCGCTTTGGGCAGGGCTTTGGTTTACATGGTTTGTGATCCCCGATTGGACGTTTCACTATGCCGCCCATCTATTTATCCTGCCGCTCCTGATTTTGATTGCGGAAATTCTTTTTGCGGCGACACGGAAGACAAATTTTAAAACAAGGCTGTGTCTCATTTTATCCGGTCCGATCTGGCTCTATGTTGGATTTACCATTGATTTTATTCGCACGGCCGTGAGGCTAATAGATTAAACAAACAACACAAAAAGAAAGGAAGGTTTTTGCAATGGACATTTTAGTAGTAGGCGGCGGAGGGCGCGAACACGCGATCCTTACCGCGCTCAAAAAATCGCCGCGGGTCGGAAAGCTGTATGCCGCGCCCGGAAACGGCGGGATCTCCGCGCTGGCGGAATGCTTCGACGTAAAGGCGACCGATCTGGACGGGATTTTGTCGCTCGCGGAGCGGCTGAAGCCCGATTACGTCTTTGTCGCGCCGGACGATCCGCTGGTCATGGGGCTGGTAGACCGCCTGAACGAAGCGGGCTTCGCGACCTTTGGGCCGCGCGCGAACGCGGCAATTCTCGAGGGGAGCAAGGTCTTCTCGAAAGCGCTGATGAAAAAATACGGGATTCCGACCGCCGCGTATGAAACGTTTACCGACGCGGAAAAGGCGATCGCCTATTTAAAGGAGCAGAACCGCTATCCCGCCGTCATCAAGTGCGACGGCTTAGCGCTCGGAAAGGGCGTTATCATCGCGGCGGACGAAGCGGAAGCCGCGGCGGCGGTGAACTCCATGCTGATCGACGGGAAATTCGGCAAAAGCGGCAATGAAATTGTCATCGAGGAATTTATGACAGGCCCCGAAGTGACGGTCCTCGCGTTTACCGACGGCGTTTCCGTCAAGCCGATGGTCTCCTCCATGGATCACAAGCGCGCGCTCGACGGAGACAAGGGGCTGAACACGGGCGGCATGGGGACGATCGCGCCGAACCCGCTCTATACTCCCGCGATCGCGGAGGAGTGCATGAACAACATCTTCCTTCCGACGATCCGAGCCATGGCGAAGGAGGGGAGACCGTTCAAGGGCTGTCTTTACTTCGGCTTAATGCTCACGCCGAACGGCGCGCGGGTAGTGGAATATAACTGCCGCTTCGGCGATCCCGAGGCGCAGGTCGTTCTCCCGCTTCTGAAAACCGATCTGACCGAGATCATGGACGCGATCCGCGAGGAACGGCTCGGGGCGCTCGAGATCGAGTGGAATTCGGGCGCGTGCGCGTGCGTGGTGCTTGCGAGCGGCGGCTATCCCGAGAAGTACGCGGGCGGCTGCCCGATCGCGGGACTGGACGAAAACGGACAGCTTCCCGACGGTTCGGCGTATATCTATCACGCGGGAACGAAGCGCGAGGGCGGTGCTTATGTCACGGCGGGCGGACGCGTTCTCGGCGTGACGGCGGCGGCGGAAAATCTTCCCGCGGCGCTCGAAAAGGCGTACCGCGCCGCCGAACAAGTCACCTTTGAAAAGGTGCATTTCCGGAAGGATATCGGGAAAAGAGCGCTGGGATAAGGCGGCTTGAGCGCGAAACAGCAGTGTTTCGCCACACGCGCAGTGCCTTCGGCATTCGGAGGACGTCTTCGGAATTGCCCAAAGCGGCACGCTTTCGTGAGTTGGAGAAAACCTCACGCTAATCAAAACTATGTGAGTCCCAGAAAACCTCACATAAATCAAAACTAAGGAGAAAAAAGAAAATGAACAAGAACACCAACACCAACAGAGACGGAAAGGCATTATTTGTGGCGCAGGCGGCGCTGATCGCGGCACTTTATGTCGCGCTGACCCAGGTGGCGGCGCTGCTCGGACTCAGCAGCGGGGCGATCCAGATCCGCTTTTCGGAGGCGCTGACGATCCTCCCTTATTTTACGCCGGCGGCGATCCCGGGGCTGTTCGTCGGGTGCGTTCTCGCGAACCTTTCGACGGGGGCGATTCTCTGGGACGTCGTATTCGGGAGCCTCGCAACCCTGCTCGGCGCGGTCGTGACTTACTTATTGCGGAAGCGGTCGAAATGGCTCGCGCCGATCCCGCCGATCCTGTCGAACACGCTGATCGTGCCGTTCGTGCTGACCTACGCGTACGGCGTTCCGGACGGGATCCCGTTTTTAATGCTGACGGTCGGGGTCGGGGAGGTGCTTTCCTGCGGCGTTCTTGGGCTGGCGCTTTTAAAGGCGCTTGAAAAATACCGGACGCGGATTTTCGGCGCGTAATCGGATAAAAAGACGGAAAAACCGTCTTTTTTCAAAAAAAGTATTGACAAAGCGCGGCGGACATGGTAAAATAATAAAGCCGCATGTGACGGGCAGTATGAAGTGCGCCTATTTTAAATGCAATTTTCCTTGAATTGCAATTTTCGGGCGCCGCCCATGAACACAGCGAGACTTATGAAAAAGAGGGAAAAAAGATATGTACGCGGTTATTGAAACAGGCGGAAAGCAGTATCAGGTACAGGTCGGCGACGAGATTTTCGTGGAAAAGCTCGGCGTTGACGAGGGCGAAGTCGTTTTCGACAAGGTCGTACTGGTCGGCGGGGACGGAAGCGTTACGGCGGGTTCTCCGTATGTCGGCGGCGCCACGGTAAAGGGTACCCTGATCAAGAACGGCAAGGGGAAGAAGATCACGGTATTTACCTATAAGCCGAAGAAGGGCGAAAAGCGCTGTAAGGGTCACAGACAGCCGTACAGCAAGGTAAAGATCGACGCGATCAACGCATAATGATTAAAGCGGAATTTTTAAGCTACGGCGGCGGATATGTCGGCTTCTCGGTCAGCGGTCACGCGGGCGCGGGAGAATACGGACATGACATCGTATGCTCGGCGGTTACGTCGGCGGTCATGCTCACGGTCAATACGATCACGGATTACCTGTTTTCCGAAGCGGACGCACAGGTCGGACAGAATAAAGTCCTTTTTGTATTGAAAAAGCCGGAGGGGGCGACCTCGATCGCGGCGCGGCAGGTGATCGCTTCGTTTAAGGCGCACCTTGAGGAGATCGCGAAGGACAGCCCGGGGACGATCCGTATCAGTGAAAAAGAGGCGAAAGCCCGGAAAGGAAGAGAATCATGATTAAACTCGGTTTACAGTATTTTGCGCATAAAAAGGGAATGGGTTCGACCAAGAACGGACGCGACAGCGAATCGAAGCGTCTCGGCGTAAAGCGTGCGGACGGACAGTTCGTTCTCGCGGGGAACATTCTCGTAAAGCAGCGGGGAACGCACATTCACCCTGGTAAGAACGTAAGAAGAGGTTCGGACGATACCTTATTCGCGGTAGCGGACGGAACGGTAAAGTTTGAGCGTCTCGGAAGAGACCGCAAGCAGGTCAGCGTTTACGTTTCCGAATAAGGAATGGCTTTGTCGTGCCTTTTGATACTTATTTTTGATTGAAAAGCGGTATCAGGGTTTTGTATGCACAAATCGAAAAGGCGGAAACGGTTTCCGCCTTTTTTCTTTCCGAGGGGATCCCGCTTTTCGCTTCTTTAGTAAGCAGGGGCAAAAGGAAGTGGGGGTCGGGGACGGAGTTCTCACAGATTGTTGCAAAATCCTCCGTTATCATTTTTTTCGTTCTCAACAGGGCTTACAACCTGACAGCCGCAGGGCTGAAAACGGGAGAGACTGTGATGGGAAGCGGGATTCCAAAGGGAAAAGTTCCCTTTGGCGGGGGTTTGGGGGCAGCGCCCCCGTTGGCAAAGTTTTCTCTTTAAAAATCTCTCACAAAAAGGGGGCGAAATCAATGTTTGTCGATGTGGTAAAAATTACGATTAAGGCGGGAGACGGCGGAAACGGCGCGGTCTCGTTCCACCGCGAAAAATACGTGAACGCGGGCGGCCCCGACGGCGGAAACGGCGGAAAGGGCGGAGACATCGTGTTCCGCGCGAAGGACAATCTCTCGACCCTGATCGACTTTCGCTATAAAAAGAAATATATCGCGAAAAACGGCGATCCCGGCGCGTCCAAGCGAAGCTCGGGAAAGTCCGCGCCCGATACTGTGATCGACGTGCCGCGCGGAACGCTCGTCCGCGATTCGGCGACGGGGCGGATTTTAGCCGATCTTTCCGGCGATGAACCCGTGATCGTCGCGCGGGGCGGAAAGGGCGGAAAGGGCAACATGAATTTCGCGACCCCGACCCGCCAGATCCCGCGCTTTGCGAAGCCCGGCTTCCCCGGCGAGCAGTTTGACGTAACGCTTGAACTGAAGCTTCTCGCGGACGTGGGACTGGTCGGGTTCCCGAACGTCGGGAAATCGAGCCTGATCAGCGTGGTAAGCGCGGCGAAGCCCGAGATCGCGAACTATCATTTTACGACGATCACGCCCGTGCTCGGCGTGGTAAAATACGGCGAAAGCTCCTTCGTGATGGCGGATATTCCCGGGCTGATCGAGGGGGCGAGCGAGGGCGCGGGGCTCGGTCACGCGTTTTTGCGGCACGTGGAGCGCTGCCGCCTGATCGTCCATGTCGTGGACGTTTCCGAAAGCGAGGGACGGGACGCGGTCGAGGATCTCGAAAAGATCAACCGCGAGCTGAAAAATTTTTCTCCCGAGCTTGCCGAGCGTCCGCAGATCCTCGCGGCGAACAAGGCGGATATTGCCTCCGAGGAGCAGATCGCGCGGCTTCGCGCCTACGCGGAGGAAAAGGAACTGCCGTTTTTCGTGATCTCGGCGGCGACGACACAGGGAACGAAGGAGCTTGTCGCGGCGGCGGCGAAAAAGCTTGAGACCCTTCCGCCGATGCTCCGCTATGAGCCGCAGCCGCTCACGCTCGAAGAGCTGGACAGAATCGAAAAGGACAAGCGCGCCTTTACCGTGAAGAAGGCGGACGCGCACTTCTTTACCGTGGACGCGCCGTGGCTCGCGCCGATCTTAAGCGTCGTGAACATGGAGGATTACGAAAGTCTCCAGTATTTTCAGCGCGTGCTCCGCGGGAGCGGGATCATCGACGCGCTTGAGGCGGCGGGGATCGAGGAAAAGGATACCGTTTCCATTTTTGATTTTGAATTTGATTATGTAAGATAGTTTTTCCGTAACTTTTTTCTTTTTGGTGCAGTGTCCCCGAGGAGCGGTCTTTTTCGTTTCTTTTATACGGAGGCATAACGGGGGAAAATCCCGAAAAGGTTGGTTCATCATGGAAGCAATGACAAAAGCACAGGCAAAAGCGCTCAGCCCGACGACGCTCGCTTTTTACGGCGACTGCGTATATGAGGGCATGGTGCGGCGCAAAATTGTATCGGAGGGGAGCCGTCCCTCGAACGAGCTTCATAAGCGCTCGGTCGAATGGGTTCGCGCTTCGTTTCAGGCGGCGGCTTACGAAACGATCCTCCCGCTTTTATCCGAGGAGGAAAGCGATATTTTAAAACGCGGGCGAAATGCGACGGGGCTGAAGGCGCCGCGCTCGAGCAATCCTGCCGAGTATCACCGCGCCACGGCGGTCGAGGCTTTGTTCGGCTATTTAAGCCTGATCGGCGAGGAAGTGCGGCTCGAAGCGCTTTTCACGGCGATCCTCGGACAAGCTCAAGCTTGATCCTTGGACAAGCCCAAGCTTGATCCTCGGCTGATCGGAAGCTGCGGCGGAAAGGATTTGTCTGTTTATGAAGAAAAGGCTGACGGACGTGGTTCTGATTATTCTGGGGGCGATCGTTTACGCGGCGGGGATCAATTGCTTCACCGCGCCGAACGATATTGCGCCGGGCGGCGTCGGCGGTCTTTCCACCGTCATCAGCTACCTCTCGGGCGGAACGCTCGGGATCGGTCTCATCTTCGGGGTGATTAATATCCCGCTTGTGATCGCGGGCTTTCTGCGTCTCGGGAAGCCGCTCATGCTCCGGACGCTGATCGCGGTCGCGGTGACCTCGGTCTGCACCGACGTCCTGAGCGGGCTGTTCCCCGCGTATGAGGGTGACCGCATGATCGCGGCGGTATTCGGCGGAGTGCTGATCGGGAGCGGACTCGGGGTCGTGTACCTGCGCGACGGAACGACGGGCGGCACCGATATTATCAACAAGCTGATCCAGAAGGCAAAGCCGCACCTCAGTCTCGGCACCATCATGATGATTACCGACGCCTTTGTGGTTATCGTCTCCATTCTTGTCTACGGAAATCTCGAATCGGGTCTGTACGCGATCATTACGATCTTCGTAAGCTCGCGCATTATGGATCTTCTTCTCTACGGCGGACGCGGCGGGAAAGCAATTCTCATTTTCTCCGAAAAGGCGGACGAGATCGGCGAAGCGATCGTCGGCGATATTTCCCGCGGCGCGACCTATTTAAAAGGAACGGGCGTATATTCCGGCACGGACAAGAACGTGATCTGCTGCGCGGTGCAGAAAAACGAATACGCGAAGCTGAAACGGATCGTCAAGGAAATTGATGAGGGCGCATTTATCATTACCGCGACGGCAGACGAGATTTTGGGACGGGGGTTCCGCGAGATCGATGCGGAGCCGCCCCGAAAGGAAAAGAAGGGGAGAACTTAGCGAAATCCTCCTTCTGCGGAAAAGAAAGGAAATGGTTTGAAAAATCTTTGATTTTTCAAACCCGTCGTTTGTGCCTCGGCAGATCCTCTCGGCACAAACTTCCTCCATAGGAAAGGAAAAAATATGATCATGGTGAAAAAGAGAATCGTTTCAATTTTTCTTGCGGCAGTCATCACGGTGACGGGGCTTGTGATTCCCGCGTCCGCCGCGACAAAAACGGAGGAACGCTACGACCGGCGCATGGCGCAGCTTACGCGGCTGCTGGAACGGGACGAGGACGTGGTGGAAGCGGTCGGAAAAAACGGGGACGCGGTCGCGTTTCTCTCGGTTTCCGACGGAACGAGCCGCGCGGTCACCGTATACGCGAAAACGGGAACGCTTACCGCGACGCTCGATAAGGTGCTGAGCAAGGCGAAGGAGACCGGGATCTATCCGAAATGGCTGAAGCTTGACGTGGTGACGAAAACGGAGGAAATCTCTTACGACGAATTCCGTAAGGAATACACGGAGGGAAAGCGGGGCGGATCGTTCCGGAAAGGGATCGCTTTTAACGATTACTTCGGGCGCGCGCTCCTCGACAGCCAGCTCAACAGCGGCGGCTTCGTTTCCTACGAAACGGGCGAGCTTGACCTTGAAAAGATCAATACATACTTCCGGGAAAATAAGAAAAAGCAGCTCGAGAAAATTCCCGATACGCTCTATCTGTTTGAGACGAGGGGATATTTTACCGACGGACACGCCTGCCGGCTTCTCGACGGCTCGGCGAATACGATTGGACGGCGCGATTTTCCGACCGATCAGGCGGGGCTTCTGGAGCTTGCCGCCATGTCCTCGGGCTATTTAAGCGGGCTTACCGAACCGAGCGGGAAATTTATCTACGGCTATTATCCGATTGATGACGAGGAGATCGGCGGTTACAGCATTATCCGTCACGGGGGAACGATCTGGAACATGGTTCTCCAGTACGACATGACAAGGGACGAGGCGCTTTTGCAGTCCATCGACCGCGCGATCGGCTACCTGCTCGGCGAGCTTCATTATAAGGACAAAAAGACCGCTTTTCTTGTAAGCGGAAACGAGCTGAACATCGGCGGAAACGGGATCACCCTGCTCGCGCTGACGAGCTATGCCGAGATCGTCGGGTCGGATCGGTATAACGACGTAATCGAGGCGCTCGCGAACGGGATTTTGTTCATGCAGAAAAAGGACGGCGGCTTTACTCACGCGCTGAATAAGGACTATACCGTTTCGCGCGATTATATTATTGTCTTCTTCGACGGCGAGGCGATGTACGGAATGCTGAAGGCGTACGGCGTTCTCGGAAAGCCGAAATACCTGAAGGGCGCGGAAAAGGCGGCGGATTACTTTATCGCGAACAAATACGAGGAACAGCACAGTCACTGGATCTCGTACGGCTTTAACGAGCTGACGAAATATTCCCCGCTTGAAAAGTATTTCGCGTTCGGGCTTCGGAACGTCGATAACGACTATTTAAAGCAGGTCAAAAAGACGAAGAGCGGTTCGCCGACGCGCGGGGAAACGCTGGGCGCTGCCTTTGAGATGTACGACCGTTTGATCCAGAGCGGGATCAAATGCGACGAGCTGAAAAACTTTGACGAACAGCTCCTGATCCGGGCGTTCGAGTCGAGGATCTCTTACGGGCTGAATTATTTCATGTTCCCCGAATACGCGATGTACTTTGCCAATCCGGCGGTCGTACTGAACAGCTTTGCGATCCGGGAGGATTTATTCCGGATCCGGATCGACGATATTCAGCATTTTATGGGCGGTTATTATCTTTATTATAAAAATTACGACCGTGTGCAGCACTACAAAAAAGCCTGATTTTCTCGCCTGCAGCTAAAGGGAAGCGGCGGAACGGGCGGTAATATCAACAGAAAAGGAGACTCATTATGTCGGGACATTCAAAATGGAGCACCATTAAGCGGAAAAAGGGCGAAAAGGACGGCGCGCGCGCCAAGATCTTCACCAAGATCAGCCGCGAGATCATTGTCGCGGTGAAAGAGGGCGGCGGCGACCCGAACTCGAACTCAAAGCTCTCACAGCTCATTCAGAAAGCAAAGTCGAACAACATTCCAAATGACAACATCGACCGCCTCATCAAAAAGGCGAGCGGCGACGGCGAAAAGAACAACTACGAGACGTGCGTTTATGAGGGCTACGGGCCGAACGGCGTCGCGGTCATCGTCGAATGCCTCACCGATAACCGGAACCGCACCGCGGGCGAGATCCGTCACTATTTCGATAAATTCGGCGGAAACCTCGGGACGACGGGCTGCGTTTCCTTCCTGTTTTCGACGAAGGGTGTTGTCGTTCTGGACAACGAGGACGGCGCGATCGACGAGGACAAGGCGATGGAGGACATTCTCGAGGCGGGCGGCGACGACTTTTCGTTTGAGGACGGCTGCGTCGAGATCGTGACCGATCCGAATACCGCCGCCGAGGTCGGAAACGCGCTTTCCGCAAAGGGCTATACCGTTCTTTCGGCGGAGGCGGCGCAGATCCCCTCCACCTATACCGCGCTCACCGACGAGGAGCATATCAAGAAAATGGGTCTCCTTCTGGACGCGCTCGACGATAACGACGACGTACAGAACGTGTACCATAACTGGGAAGAGTAATTTGCAGGAGATAAAACCGCCCCCTTCGGAGAAAGGGGGCGGTTTTGTGTTTCAAGGTGCGGCTCTGAAAGATCGGTCGGAACGAAATTTGTCATAAAGATTCAAATTGTTATATTATGATAATATCATATATTGACTTTTGCGCCGATATGGATTAAACTAATAGAAAGTCTGCACCGACCGTCACGAAAAAGGAGAAAAACAATGTTTATGAAAAGGCTGATGAAAAAAGTGATCGCGCTGACCGCGATCGGCTGCATTGCCGTTACATCGGCAGGTTGTTCCGCCGCCGACAGCGGCGTTACCGAGTGGTCAAGAACCACGCAGGAGTATGTTCACGATATGGGAATGGGGATCAATCTGGGGAACACCTTCGACTGCACGGTAAAATATTTCGACTGGGGCACTCCGGCTCGTGTTGAAACCGCGTGGGGAAGCCCCGAAATCACGCAGCCGATGATCCAGGGCTGTGCCGACGCCGGCTTTGGCGTAATGCGGCTTCCGGTCTCGTGGTCGGGCATGATGGACGAGGACGGCAATATTCTCCCCTCCATGCTGGAGCGGATCGACGAGGTGATCGGCTGGATCATTGACAGCGGAATGTACTGCATTTTAAATACGCACCACGACTCCTGGCCGGAAAGGTTTACCAAGGACAGGGAAAAGGCGATGCAGGTATACGAAAACGTATGGACGCAGCTCGCCAATTATTACAATAAGTACGGCGAAGAGCTGATGTTTGAATCCATGAACGAGGTCGGCTTCGATGACATCTGGAATCAGTACGCCGGTACCGACGGAAAAGACGAAGCCTACGAGATCTTCAATTCCATCAATCAAAAATTCGTGGACGTTGTAAGAGGAACGGGAGAAAACAACGAAAAACGGCATTTGCTGATCGCGGCATACTGGACGTCCATTGAGCGCGCCTGTGATTCCCAGTATATTCTCCCCGACGATCCTGCGGGGAGACTGGCGGTTTCGGTTCACTACTACGGTCCGTCCACTTTGACCCTCCTCGAAAAGGACGCTTCGTGGGGAAAAGCACGGACCGACTGGGGCAGCGAGGCGGATTACGAGGAACTGAATATGTATATGGATATGATGAAGGAAAATTTCGTGGATCAGGGGATTCCCGTCATCATAGGCGAATACGGCTGCTTCGGCAAAAACAAGACAAGAGAGGTCAAGGAGCAGTGGATGCTCGACGTGGCGAACGCGTCTTATGACAGGCAGATGTGTCCCGTTCTCTGGGATACCCCCGGCGGTGAATATGACCGCTACACCCAGACCTTTGGATACCCCGAATTCATTGCGAAAATCGTAGGGATCGCAAAGTGAGCAAACGTGATCTTATCCGCAAATCCCGTGTTGCATAAAAATCGGCGCATTCAAATTCCTCCGCAAACCGACTCGGTATGCGGGGGAATTTTGTCGGTAAATTCTTTTTCGTGCGGGAAACCGAGACGGCGGATTTTGTCGTTTTTAACAAAAATAGATTCTGTTTTTCGTATAACCTTATGAAAAAACGGGATTTTCTTTCGCTTCGATCGGGTGTATAATAGACAAGAAAATAAGTATAAAAGAAAGAACATACGGAACAGGAAAGGAACGAAAAGGCTTGAAAAGAGAAGATTTACGAAATATCGCGATCATCGCACACGTCGATCACGGAAAAACCACCCTTGTGGACGAAATGTTGAAGCAGGGCGGCGTTTACCGCGAAAATCAGGCGGTCGTCGAGCGCGTCATGGATAACAACGCCCTTGAGCGCGAGCGCGGGATCACCATTCTCGCGAAAAATACCGCCGTGACCTATAACGGCGTAAAGATCAATATTGTCGATACCCCCGGTCACGCCGATTTCTCGGGCGAGGTCGAGCGAATTTTAAAAATGGTGAACGGGGTATTGCTCCTCGTGGACAGCTTCGAGGGAACCATGCCGCAGACGCGCTTCGTCTTGCAGAAGGCGCTCGAGCTAGGGCATAATGTGATCGTCGTGGTGAATAAGACCGACCGCCCCGACGCGCGTCCCGCCGAGGTGGTGGACGAGGTGCTGGAGCTTTTGCTCGATCTCGACGCGACGGAGGAACAGCTCGAAAGTCCGGTGGTATTCTGTTCGGGAAGAAACGGGACGGCTTCCTTTTCGCCCGACGTTCCCGGTGAAAACTTTATCCCGCTTTTCGATAAGATTTTAGAGCACATTCCCGCGCCTGAGGGGGACGAGGACGGGGAACTCCAGGTGCTTGTCTCGTCGATCGACTATAACGAATATGTGGGAAGGATCGCGGTCGGGCGCGTGGAGCGCGGTGTGATCCGCCAGAATCAGGAGGTCATGGTCTGCGACTATCACGGGACGGTCACGCCCTTCCGCGCGAAGATCGTGAGCCTGTATTCCTTTGAGGGATTGGAGAAGGTTTCCGTGACCGAGGCGAAGGTCGGCGATATTGTCTGCTTCTCGGGGATCGAGGGCGTGACGATCGGGCAGACAATCTGCTCGGTAAACGCGGTCGAGCCGCTTCCGTTCGTAAAGATCAGCGAGCCGACGGTGGAAATGACCTTCGCCGTGAACGACAGTCCCTTTGCGGGGCGGGAAGGGAAATTCGTGACCTCCCGTCAGATCCGCGAGCGGCTTGAGCGCGAGCTGCTGAAGGACGTTTCACTCCGCGTGAAGGAGAGCGAGGTTCGGGACGCGTACGATGTCGCGGGACGGGGAGAAATGCACCTTTCCATTCTGATCGAGACCATGCGGCGCGAGGGCTATGAGCTTTCCGTCAGCACGCCGCGCGTTTTGTTCAAGGAGATCGACGGCGTGAAGTGCGAGCCGATGGAAAAGCTCGTGATCGACGTTCCCGAATCGGCGGTCGGCGCGGTCATGGAGAAAATGGGGGTACGGAAGGCGGAGCTGCTTCAGATGCACCCCGTTGGATCACGCACACGGCTGGAATTTAAAATTCCGTCGCGCGGACTTTTCGGTTATCGGAGCGAATTTCTGACCGATACGAAGGGCGAGGGCGTTCTGAACACCGTTTTCCTCGGCTATGAGCCGTATATCGGGGAGATCCCCGTTCGTATGACGGGTTCGCTCGTCGCGTTCGAGACGGGAACGGCGAGCGGCTACGGACTCTGGAATTCTCAGGAGCGCGGCGCGCTCTTTATCGGCGCGGGGGTGGACGTCTATGAGGGAATGATCGTCGGGGTCTCTCCGAAGGCGGGCGACATTAACGTCAACGTCTGCAAGAAAAAGCACCTCACCAACACCCGCGCGAGCGGGAGCGATGAAGCGCTCCGGCTGATCCCGCCCCGCCGGCTCAGCCTGGAGGAAAGCCTCGAATTTATCTCGGACGACGAGCTGGTCGAGGTGACCCCGCAGAATATCCGCCTCAGGAAGCGGATTTTGGATCACGAGAACCGCGCGAAGGACGAGGCGAAGCGGAAGGGGAAATAAAGAATATTTTAGGGCAGGAGTATTCCTGCCCTAAGTTTTTGTAAAATGTCTAGTTGCCCATAAGTTGATCCAATGATGTTGGCGGTAAATCTTCGTTCATTACTTGATGCTCTGCTTCTTCCGAAACAGTATCGTTTTCAATTACATCATTGGACGAATCATCTGACACATCTTTTAATAAAATCTGCTTAATATCGGATAAAAACTGAATGCATTTTGAAAACCCTATGAAGAGAACGCCGCTAACAATACCGCCGATTATTGACCCAATAGCATTAGACACTGCGTTAGGGTCGTGGTCATAGTAAGAAGCGTTTGCTTCCTGTCCCCATATAATGAGTGCTGCAAGAACTCCGCCACAAATACAGAGAACGCCGATGGTGAGTAAGGCGGTCGCTGCTGCATTCTTTTGAAATTCAATTTTTTTCATTTTTTACATCTCCGTATTTCAAAAATAATGTTTCCTAACTTTTATCGGCGTGTCTGCCTGTGCCGTTTTTCCTTCTGCTTATACATGATCTCGTCGGCGATCTCGATCAGGCGGTCGATCCCCTCGGTGTTGAGCGGCTTCGTGACGGTAAGCCCGACGGACGCGCTGATCTTATACGGCTTTTCGGTGATCTCGTTAAACGCGTCGATCTTCCGGTTCAGCTTTTCCGTAAATTCGGCGGCGCGCTTCTCTCCCTCGGCGCAGACCGCTGCGACAATAAATTCGTCTCCGCCGAAGCGCGCGACGATCGCGTCCTCGTCCGCGGACTGCTGTAACAGCATGGCGAGCGCCTTGATCGCGGCATCTCCCTCGTTATGCCCGTAGGTGTCATTGATCTTTTTGAGTCCGTCCATATCCACCGATACGATGATCAGCTCATGATCCGAATGAATGCAGCGCTCCAGCTGCGGCTTGATCCGCGTGTAGAAGCCGCGGCGGTTATAGAGCGTCGTCATAAAGTCGCGCACGTACATGCTCTTAAGCTGCGACACGGCGGTGATGACGAAGGATTTCTGCATGACCGTTTCGAGCGTCATATTCAGGTAGCTCATGAACTGAGCGGCGAATTTCAGATCCGGATTCTTGAGCGCCACGCACATTCCGATATATCCCTGCACAAGTCCGCCGTAATAGATCGGGGCGAATAAGATCGTATTGTTTTCTTTCAGCTTTTCCGACAGATTCGGCAGGATCTCCGTTCGGTCGAATTCGATCTCAACGGGGATATAATCCTCTCCGTAGCTCCAGCTGAAAACATTGTAAAGCCGCGTACCGTCGAAAAAGCGGGTCTCGGGCTTCTCGATTGTCGTTTCGTCGGCAAGCTCTTCGGAGGTCAGCTCGCGGCGCACATACGCGTCGCGGGACATACAGATCCAAGCCTTTCCCGCCCAGCTTGTCGCGATGTGATTGGAAAGAAGGCGGCAGTAGGAGCCGAAATCGTTCGCTTCGCACAGCTTTGCCGCCATGCCGTTCATCTCGTTCTGGAAGATCAGGAGACTCGCCATTTCGGAGTAAAGCTCGGTGATCTTCCGGTTGAGCGCGACGAGGTTCACGGGGGAACAGCCGCAGGATTCCGAGATGACCATTTCCGATTTTACGATAATGTCATGAGGCGGTTCCTTCCCCTCCCGAAGCTCGTTGAATACATCGATCGCGCGTCGCGCGGCTTCGTTGAAGTCGGTGATCGCGGTGGTAAGGCGCGGGGAATGATACCGCTCGGCAAGGATCCCGTCGTGACCCGTAACGATCACGTCCTTCGGAATGCGGTATCCGTATTCCTCAAGCTTCAGACAGGCGGCAAGCGCCATGGAATCGTTTGAGCAGATGATCGCCTCGGGGATCCCGAGCGACGAATCGCTCAGCCAGCGATCCATCAGCTCATACGTCGGATTTTCCCAGAAATCCCCGTAACCGATCCAGCGTTCGTCAATCGGAAGTCCGTGCTTTTCCATTTCCTCCCGGAAACAGTTTACCCGCTCCTCCGAAAAGGAATTTCCCTTGATACCGCCGATGAAAAAGATTTTTTTGCACTTATGCCGCTCGATTACGTGGCTGATGATCGCGTGGAAGTTTTCCTTGTAGTCGAAGATGATGTTGTATGCGCCCTCGACCGGGGTCATGACCGAAACAACGGGAACGCCCCGCTCCTTTGCGTGAAGCATGACCTGCGCGACAACTTCGGGGCTTTTGATACTTTCGGGAAGCAGAATGACCCCGTCGAGAATATCGTAGTTTATGATCCGATAGATGGATTTCATGGGGTTTTCGGGACTGTCGTCCAGTCCGAAATCAGTGAAGGAATTGAAGACGAGCAGCTCATAGCCGCTTTTTTGCGCGTACATGGAAATCCCGCTGAGATAATCCGCGTTGGATTCGTCGTTTGCGTAGGCGCAGACGACCGCCAGGATTTTTGTATCTCCCTTGTTAAGCATATTCAGCCCCTCTTTTCGTAATGGATCGGATCGTTCAACATGGCATAAAAATATAATTCTGTATAATTATATCACATTTCCAAGATTTTTGCAACCGTGCCGCCGCCGAAAAAGTTCGTCATTATGCTTGAAAAAATCGTAAAAAATTTGGCAAACTTACGAAAAGAAAGGGCTGAACGGTTTTCCCGCGGCTTTTTGTTGACAAAAAAGGAAATTCGTGTTAAAATATTTCAGGATAATAGGATAATGCGGGGATTTTTGTCTTTTTTCGGTCTCCGCCATAGAAATACACTTTATCAGTTTATCAGGGAAGAGAAGGTAACGGTATGAAAACTGTTCAAATGAAGATCATCGTTTGTATGTCCGCTGTTTCGGCGTCGCTTTTGCTTTTACTGGGCTTTATTACCTCCACGCTGACTTATACCGGAACGGTACAGTCGGTGGAATCGGATATGGAAAGCATCGTTGCCGTTGCGTCCGAGCGGGTGCAGTGGGAATGCAGCGCGTTTCTGAACGTCGCCGAGATCGCGGGCATGAATCCCGCTTTATCCAATACCGAGTACTCGGCGGACGATCGGGTAGCGCTGTTAAATACGATTGCGAAGGCGAACGGACTGACCCGCGGGGTGGTTCTTGACGAAAACGGGGTCAATATCGCGACGGGCGTGGATATGTCCGACCGTGCGTATGTTCAGGCGGCAATGCGGGGCGAATCCATGATCTCCGAACCGCTTGTTTCCCGCGTGACCGGCGAGGTCAGCATTATTATCTCGGCGCCTCTCTGGGAAAACGGCGAGGCAAACTCGAAGGTCGTCGGCTGTGTTTACGTGGTTCCCGATACCGAGTTTCTGAACAATATCATGAATTCGATCAAGATCAGCGAAACCTGCACCGCTTATATGATCGACGCGCAGGGCAACACCATTGCCGATCAGAACAAGGATACCGTTATCGCGGGCGAGAATATCGAGGCGCTTGCGAAAACCGATTCCAGCTATACCGAGCTGGCGGCGCTTCACGCGAAGGCTCGCGCGGGCGAGACCGGCATCGCGACCGTTGTCGAGGACGGGATCGCGGAATTTGTCTGCTACGCGCCCATAAAGGACACGAACGGCTGGTCGATCCTGATTACGGCGGATCAGTCGGATTTCATGGATAATACGATTACGACGATATTCGCGACGATCGGGCTGATCGCGGTCGGGCAGGCGCTTGCAATTGCGATCGCGATCCGTCTCGGCAGAGGGATCGGCAGACCGATCAGCGCGAGCGCGAAGCGGCTTACGGAGCTGGCTGCGGGTGATCTGACGAGCGCGGTGCCGACCGTAAATGCGAAGGACGAAACGGCGCAGCTTGCCGATTCGACCAAGCATCTGGTAGACGGAATGAATGTCATCATTCGGGATATGGACCGTATTTTAAGCGAAATGGCAAACGGGAACTTTGATGTTTCGCTGGAGGAGAACCGCGATGCGTATGTCGGCGATTTCGCGGGGCTGATCCGTTCGGCGGAGGCGATCAACGACCGTCTGAGCGGAGCGCTTTCAAAGATCAACGAGGCGGCGGATCAGGTTTCGAGCGGCTCGGATCAGGTTTCCGCGGGCGCGCAGGCGCTTTCGCAGGGTGCGACCGAGCAGGCAAGCTCGGTACAGGAGCTTGCGGCGACGATCAACGAGATCTCCACGCATATCCGCAATACTTCGGAAAACTGCGAACAGGCGAAGGAAAATACCAACGCGGCAGGAGACGCGGTTCGGGCGGCAAACGGACAGATGC
>CAYVZH010000006.1:0-77479 GCA_964456025.1 uncultured Ruminiclostridium sp. | reverse complement strand
AGGATTCCAAAGGAAAAAGTTTCCTTTGGCGGGGGTTTGGGGGCAGAGCCCCCTCACCATATCTTTTCTCTGTTTTATCAAATCATCGACGCTTCCCAGCAGTCGGGCGCCGTTAAACCGAGCATTTTTACAACCGTCGGCGCGATATTCGCGAGTCCGTAAGCGCCGTCCTTGATCGTATACGAAACGTCCTTGTCGTAAATGATAAAGGGAACGGGGTTGAGCGAATGCGCGGTACGAACCGCCGTCTCGCCCTTCTTGTTCATTTCAAGCATTTCGTCGGCGTTTCCGTGATCGGCGGTCACCAGCATGGTCACACCGCATTCGTCGCACACCTTCATCAGCCGCGCGAGCGCGAGATCGACCGATTCCATCGCCGTGATCGTCGCGGGAAGGCTTCCCGTATGTCCGACCATGTCGCCGTTCGGGAAGTTGCAGCGGATAAAATCATATTTCCCCGAGCGGATCACCTCGATCAGGTCGTCGGTAATGTCCGCCGACTTCATCCACGGACGCTCGTCAAAGCTGACGTTGTCCGAGGGGATCTCTTTGTAGGTTTCAAGCTCTTCGCTGAACTTTCCGCTGCGGTTGCCGTTCCAGAAATAGGTGACGTGACCGTACTTCTGTGTTTCGGACACCGCGTACTGACGAAGCCCCGCGTTTACAAGCACCTCCGAGAGGGTGTTCGTGATCTCGGGCGGGTTTACGAGGAAGCGCGCGGGCAGCTTTAAATCCCCGTCGTACTGGAGCATTCCCGCGTATACGACATTCGGCTTTGCCCCGCGGTCAAACGCGTCGAAATCGTCACAGTCGAACGCCATCGAAAGCTCGATCGCGCGGTCGCCGCGGAAGTTAAAGAGAACGACGCTGTCATGATCGACAATTTTTCCGACAGGGGCGCCGTTTTCGGCAATGACAAATGCGGGAAGATCCTGGTCAATTACGCCGGGGAGCTCCTTGCGGTAGGTCTCTACCGCCTCGAGCGCGGAGGCAAACTGCCGCCCCTCACCCTTTACGTGCGTTTTCCAGCCCAGCTCGACCATGCCCCAGTTCGCCTTATAGCGATCCATCGTGACCTTCATTCTGCCGCCGCCGCTCGCGATCTTTCCGTCAAAGTCCGCGCCGTTCAGCTCTTTCAGGCAGTTTTCAAGCTGCTCGATATAGATCGGCGCGGAGGTCGCGGGAACGTCCCGCCCGTCCAGCAGGATATGACACCGTACCTTTTTCACGCCGTCCGCCTTCGCCTGCTTGATCATCTGGATCAGGTGCGAAATGTTGGAATGCACGTTTCCGTCGGAGAGAAGCCCGATAAAGTGAAGCGCCGAGCCGTTTTCCTTCACATTTCCGACGACCTCGCGCCAGGCTTCGGAGCCGTACATTTTCCCGCTCTCGATCGACTCGTTCACGAGCTTCGCGCCCTGCGAGTAGATCTGGCCGCAGCCGATCGCGTTATGACCGACCTCGCTGTTGCCCATGTCGTCGTCGCTCGGAAGTCCGACCGCGCCGCCATGCGCTTTTAAGCGCGTCATCGGACAGTTCGCCATCAATTGGTCAAGCGTGGGCGTGTTCGCGAGCGTTACCGCGTCGCCGAGCCCCGTCTTGCTGAAGCCTACCCCGTCCATTACTACCAGTAAAATTGGTTTAACAGCCATATTATTATCTCCTAAAAATTATTCTTTTACGCAAGCCGCGCAGCACATCAGCACGATTGCCGCCACGAACAGCGGGAGTAAAAACGTATCTGCAATCTCAACAGCAAATTTGTTTAAACCATATGCGATTACCCCCATCTCACCCTTTTCGACCTTCAACTTATTTAATAAGCTGCTCACCGCAATGGGGTTCGTTATCCTTTCGGCAATAAATGCGCCGCCCGAAAATACGATCGCACCGACAAACGTACTCCGCGATGTGTTTTTCCTCATCAGCAGCGTGAATACGGCAACTCCAATGCCGCAAACCGCTGTTATGGCGATTACGGGAACACTGTACACAGTTTCAAGCCGCTCTACCGTTTCCGGAGGGTATAACAGCGAACCGAACAGCGGCTTTTGCAGCAGGTACCCCACGAGAAACAGCACGTGATAGGCGGCGCCGAATATCAGCGACAAATTCAGCAGTAACGTGCGTTTCTTCATCAGCCGTTTGCCGCGGCTTTTACGATCTCGGTGAAATCCGCCGCCTTAAGGGAAGCGCCGCCGATCAGACCGCCGTCCACGTTCGGCTTTGCGACAAGCTCCGCCGCGTTCTTGGCGTTCATCGAACCGCCGTACTGGATCGTCATACCCTCGGCGACCTCCGCGCCGTACAGCTTCGCGAGCGTCGCGCGGATAAACGCGCAGACCTCCTCCGCCTGCTCCGCGGTCGCGGTCTTTCCGGTTCCGATCGCCCAGACCGGTTCATATGCGATCACGCACTTTTTCACGTCCTCGGCAGGGATCCCGAAGAAATCAAGCTTGATCTGACGCGCGATCACTTCCTCGGTGATGTTGCACTCGCGCTCCCAAAGCAGCTCGCCCACGCACACGATCGGGATCAGCCCCGCCGCGAGCGCCGCCTTGGTGCGCTTGTTGACCGTCTCGTCCGTCTCGGCGAAATACTGTCTGCGCTCGCTGTGACCGAGTACTACATAGCTTACGCCCATTTCCGCGAGCATATCCGCCGAAATTTCGCCCGTGAACGCGCCGCTTTTCTCAAAGTGACAGTTCTCCGCGCCGATCTTGATATTCGTTCCCGCCGTCGCGGCAAGCGCCGTTTCGAGATTCGTAAAGGGAACGCAGGCAACGACCTCCACGCCCGAAACGTCCTTTACGAGGGGCTTCAGCTCCTCTAAAAGCGCCTTCGCCTCGGGTCGGGTCTTGTTCATTTTCCAGTTTCCGGCGATGATCGCCTTTCTGACCGATTTATTCATTTCGTTTTCCTCCTTATACTTGTAATAATATTCCAAAAGCTTCCAAACGGGGACGCCCTCTATGGTCATGCCGTCGAGCTTGCAGTCCGTGATCGCCGCGCCCGAAAGGTCACAGCAGTCAAACCCCGCGCCGGACAAATTGCACTCCGAAAAGCCCATGCCGCGCGCGTCGCAGCTCACAACGCCCATGCCCGTAAGATTGTCCCGGATCAAGGCGCAGCCCGACAGGTCGCTTTCCTCAACGGTCACGCAGATCCGGCTTTGCCGGACGGTAAGATCCTCATACCGCCGCTCGCCGATGATTTTTTCGTCGCTCATTCCTAAATATGATCATTCCTTTCCTCTGGAGGAAGTTTGTGCCGAGAACGGGAGCAAGCTTTCTCCTTTTCCCGAACGTCCGCCGAGCTGTCATAAATTTTCCACAAAACAGCGCGGGCGAATACCGAAGCATTCGCCAGCGCGAGATTTTCTTACTTGTCCTGAATCACGTCGATCCCGGGGAGAACCTTTCCTTCGAGGTATTCGAGGGAAGCGCCGCCGCCCGTCGAAATGTGGCTCATCTTATCCGCGAAGCCGAGCTGTACGACTGCCGCCGCGCTGTCGCCGCCGCCGATTACGGTGGTCGCCTCGGTATCCGCGAGCGCCTTCGCTACCGCGATGGTACCCTTCGCAAGGATCGGGTTCTCGAATACGCCCATCGGCCCGTTCCATACGACGGTCTTTGCCGTCTTGACCGCGTCCGCAAAGAGCGCCTGCGTCTTTTCGCCGATGTCAAGACCCATCTTATCCGCGGGAATGCTGTCGGAGGGAACCGTCTCTACGTCGATCGGCGCGTCGATCGGGTCGGGGAATGCCTTCGCTACGACCGTATCAACGGGTAAAAGCAGCTTCTTGCCGAGCTTTTCCGCCTTTTCGAGCATTTCCTTGCAGTAGCCGATCTTTTCGTCGTCCACGAGCGAGGTGCCGACTTCGCAGCCCTTCGCCTTTAAGAAGGTATACGCCATACCGCCGCCGATGATCAGGGTATCGCACTTTTCGAGCAGGTTCGAGATAACGTTCAGCTTATCCGCAACCTTCGCGCCGCCGAGAATGGCAACAAAGGGACGAACCGGATCCTCAACCGCGTTCCCGAGGAAGTCAATCTCCTTATTCATGAGGTAGCCGACCGCGGTCTCCTGTACGAACTTCGTAACGCCCGCCGTCGAAGCGTGCGCGCGGTGCGCCGAGCCGAACGCGTCCATGACGAAAAACTCACCGTTTACGAGGTCGGCAAGCTCCTTGCTGAAGCCCTCGCCGTTCTTGGTCTCGTCCGCGCCGCGGAAGCGCGTGTTTTCGAGTACGACGATCTCGCCGTCCTTCATCGCGGCAACCGCCTTCTTCGCGTTCTCGCCGACTACGGTATCGTCCGCCGCGAAAACAACGTTAGTCTTGACAAGCTGCGCTAAGCGCTCCGCCGCGGGAGCGAGGGAGAACTTCGCCTCGGGCCCGTTCTTCGGCTTTCCGAGGTGGGAGCAAAGAACGATCTTCGCGCCGCTTTCGATCAGCTTGTTGATCGTCGGGAGCGCGGCGACGATACGGTTATCGTTGGTGATCTTTCCGTCCTTGAGCGGTACGTTAAAGTCCACGCGAACCAGTACGTGCTTTCCTCTTACCTTGGAGGCGAGATCCTCGACATTCTTTTTGTTTAACTTGCTCATTGCAGTTCATTCCTTTCAACCTTCTCCGAAAAAATCGGGAATTTTTTCTAATTTTTATTATAACAGATTCCCGGTTTTTTTTCAATAGGAAAGGCGTAAAAATTTTTCCATTGAAAAATTTCGCGGGAGAAAGCTCTGCATTGACTTTTCATTCGGCGCGTGGTACAATAGAAATGCGTCGAAAAACGCAGAACATGTTCTCATAGGAACAAGTTCGCAATTTTGAAACAGAAAATGGAATGATCCGAATGAAACGAAAATACGGTTTCTTCTTTTATGCACTTCTGCTCTGTCTGTCGTGCGGATGTGTGAATATATCCGACCGCGTGCTTCCCGAAAGCGCCTCGACGAGCGCGACGACGATCCCGCCCGCCGAGATCAAAACCGTCTCGATCGCGACAACGACAAGTGAAAGAAACACGACGGCCCCGCCCTTTGTAACGACCGCCGAACCGTCGGGATCGGAGGAATACCGCGACTTCCCGCGAAGCGAAGCGGACGAGGAATTCCTTTCGGGCTGCGTCTTTGTCGGCGACAGCATTTGCAGCGGGCTTTCGCGCTACGGGATTCTTTCCGAAAAGCAGGTCGCGGCGCAGGGGAATATTGCCGCGCGCAATATCTTTGACTTTACCTTTAACGAGGGCGGCGCGGAGCTTTCGCTTCTCTCGCTTTTAGTGGACCGAAAGCCGAAAGCCGTCGTCTTTTCCATGGGCATGAACGACGTAAACATTACGACGACGCAGGAATTCGCCGATAACTACAAGAATCTCCTTCGGACGGCGGAGGGATTTCTGCCGGACACGAAAATGATCGTCCTTTCGATCACGCCCGTAAAAAAGGATTCCGAATTTACCACGAACGAAAAGATCGACCGCTTTAACCTCGCGCTGAAAGAAATGATCGACGAAAACGAGGACTGGACGTTCGTGGACATTACCCCCGAAATGAAAAACGCGGACAACGCCCTGAAAACGGATTACAACGGCGGCGACGGGATCCACCTTTCCCCCGACGCCTACGAGGCGATCTTAGGACAGCTCTGCGGGCAGATGGTTCCGGACGTCCCGGACGACATCACGATCTCCTGAAATTTTTTCAAAAATTTTTCAAACAGGGGTTGCTTTTTACTATATCTTGTGGTATAATGGAACTACGCCCTCAAGATGTGCCAATTCAAACCCGCTTGTAATGCGGCTTTCTTAAAAAAGCAACACCCTTGAGATAAAAAATCAGAGAAGGAAAGGAAAAATCCGGCAATGAAAAATGTAGAATTAACCATAACGGGAGAGAAGCTCACCGACGAGGAGATCCAGGAGTACGTAAACCGCGGCAGGGAAAATAAGCCCTCGCAGAAGCTCCTTGCCGTGACCATTCACGCGGACGGCGATTATGTCGATCTTTCGTACACCTATGAGGATCGCCCCTTCGAGCGGATCCGCCGTATCACGGGCTACCTCGTGGGAACGCTCGACCGCTTCAATAACGCGAAAAGAGCCGAGGTTCTTGACCGCGTTATGCACGATGTCCCCGACGATTGCGAGGACGTTTACGTAAGCTGATAACGATTCATTGATTTTTTCCTCCCCCTACGGCCGCGCCGTCCGAAACAGCTTCGGACGGCGCGGTTATTTGTTTGGAATGAAAAAAAGAGAAATAAATATTTTGTGGGGAGCGCTGTGGGCAAGCGCTTTGTTTTGCGCCGCTTCCCTGCGGCTCGCTTTGGGCGCTTGCCTTGCGACGTCCTGTCGCACCCCACGCCCCTGCTTCTTTTTGTGCCAAAAAGAAGCAAAAATCAACAATGCTTTATACGGTAAAATCGTAAAAATGAAATTCTGTGCGATTCATCGACTTTTTTAAACTTGATGAACCGCACAGAATTTCTTGTTTTTAATAATTGTGAAAAAACTTTTATAAAAGTTTAGGTCAAGCCTTTTCAAAGGCTTGCGGGAGTCCGAGGGCAGCGCCCTCGGTCATAAATTTTCTCTTTTAAACCTCTTTTAATCTCTCTCAAAAAATCACTCGTCGCATTTTTTGCCGCAGCCGTCGCAGAACTTCGCGTTTACATCAAGCGCTTTTCCGCAGCCCGCGCAGAACTTTTTCGGTCCCGCATTCTTCGCGGAGGGTACCGGGATCGCGACTCTGAACAGATCCGCCGCCTTATCGTCGCCGTTCTGATTTTTCAGCTTCGCGTTGATCTCGTTGGTGTTTCTTACCAGCAGGATCAGCATGATCGCAAACTCATACGCGACGCGGACAATGATATTCCCGAGAATGATCTGTAACGGACAGAGCAGAAGCCCGATCAGTCCGCCCGCAAAATACAAAAACGAACTCAGCGTTACCGCGATCGCCGAAACGAGATATAAAATCTTCGCAACCGACTCAACCGTCAGCACACGGAAGTGTACAAAATCGTAAAGCCATTTCATGAATCCTTGATACTTTCCGTCCCGCTTCTTTCCGAATACGAGGAAGTAGAGTACCACGCCGCCCACGAGCGCCGCGACTAAAAAAATGATCGAAAGCACGGTCACCGTCTGTACCGTTGAATAAGATAAGCTCAAAATGTCCGATAAAAACATAAGTACCCCCTGAAATATCGTTAAAATTGCCGTCCGGCGGCTTACGGCGTTCCGTTCCGCCGCTTTTACCTAGTATATCATATTTTGACCGATCTTGTCAACAGATTTTTATGTTTTTCCGAAAACGACCCGACCGATCCCCTGATAATCGTTTAAAATTTCCGCTGAAAGTCCCGCCGAGGAAAAAATCTCCCCGACCGCCGCCGCCTGCCCGTCGCCGACCTCGACCGCGAGCGTTCCGCCCTTTCGGAGCCGTCCCTTCCAGAGCGGGATCAGCCGCCGATAAAAATCCAGCCCGTCTTCCCCGCCGTATAAGGCGGTAATCGGCTCGTGCCGCACCTCCCGCTGCAAATCCGCCATTTCCGCTTTCGTCAGGTACGGCGGATTCGAGACGATCACGTCAAAATCCGCCCCCGGAAGAATCGCCGGATCGAGCGCGTCCCCGAGAACTGCCGTTACGTTCACATGATGATATTCGATATTTTTTTGCAGGTACGAAAACGCCGCCTCGTACCGCTCGACGGCGATAATTTCGGCGGGCGTATTTTTCGCCGCCGCGACCGCGATACAGCCCGTCCCGCTGCACAGATCGAGCATTTTTCCGCCCCGCTTCAGCAGCCCGATCGAAAGCTCCGCCAAAAGCTCGGTCTCGGGGCGGGGGATCAGCACCCCCTCGCCGACAAAAAAGCGCAGCCCGTAAAATTCCCACGCGCCGAACAGGTATTGAAGCGGTTCTCCCGCCGCCCGCCGCGCGGCAAGACGCTCCATTTCGGAAAACGCCTCCCCGCTTACGGATTCGCAGAGAAGCGGCGGCTTCCCGACCGTTTCCTTAAAAATCTCGTTTGCCTCATAAGCGGGGTCGTATAGTTCCGCTTTTTGGAGTACCGCAAGGATCGCGCCGAGCGCTTCCCGCGGCGTTACCATTTGTCGCTCTCTCCGTCCTCGGGGATCACGGGCGTCATCGCCGCAATCGCCGCCTCGATCATGCTGTCGTCCGGCTCCTTTGTCGTAAGCCGCTGGAGCGCAAGCCCGGGCGCGGAAATGATCCGGGTCAGGATATTGTCATACCGCCCCGCGAGGCGGATCACCTCATACGAAATGCTCACGATCACCGGAAGAAGGATCAGCTTGCACGCCACCCGAAGGATCATGGCGATCGTTTCGCTCACGCCGAAGGTGTCAACAAAAAACGCGTTCGTGATCGGGACGATCGAGTATACAAGAATGCTGATGATCAAAACAAGGAAAATAAAGCTGGTGCCGCAGCGCGGGTGAAACCGCCGCATGGGTCGGATATTCTCGACGGTAAGCGGCTTTTTCGCTTCGTAACAGGCGATCGTTTTATGCTCCGCCCCGTGATAGCCGTACATTCGCTTCATGTCCTTCATATTCGACACGAGCCACATATATCCGACGAAAATAATGATCTTCAAAATCCCCTCGAAAAGCGACTGGAAAGGCGAAAGATCGGTCTCCCCCGCGCCCAGTTGGATCAACATGAAAAGCCACGTCGGGACGAACACAAACAAGACCACCGCGAGCGCTACCCCGATCACCATCGCGATCCCCATCACGATCCCCATCAGCTTTTCGCCGAACTTATCGGTGAGCCACCGCTCGAATTTCGTAGGCTCCTCGCCCTCTTCCTCGTCCATCGTGCCGGAAAGCTCCGCCGAGCGGGAAAGATACCGATACCCCTCCAGAAGCTGGGAAACGAAATTGATCACACCGCGGATAAACGGCGCCTTATTGTACCATTTCCGAGGCTTCGCCTCGCTTTCCTCGACGGTAATCGATCCGTCGGGGAGCCGCACCGCCATCGCCGTTTTAAACGGACCCTTCATCATGATCCCCTCGATGAGCGCCTGTCCGCCGATCGTGGTTTTCTTTTGTTCCGCGTTCTTTTTATTTTGGGACATTTTGCTGTCTTTTCCTTTCTTGTGCAATCCTTATTTTCGTTTAAAAAGCGCCGAAAAAATCAAGCAAAAGCTCGGATTTATGTGATTTTGCGCGGATTTTTCCGGTATGCTTTCAAACAAAAATCAATATAAGGTACGCCGCTTCGTTTGTTTTCTGTATTATACTTGATTTCGTCCGCTTTGTCAAGGCGAAGCGCTTTCGGAAGGATTTTATCTCGGGTTTATCGATCTCTGCCAGTCGATATCGAGGAACTGCGGTTTTATAATCCATTCCCCTTCAAGATCGATCACTCCCCAGAGATCGCCGTCCCGTACCGCGGCGTACCCGTCGCCGAAAAATCGACCTGTCTCGTCATACGCCGGTTGGATCACAAGCGTTCCCTTTTGATCGATGTAGCCCCATTTTTCCCCGAGCTGCACCGGCGCCAAGCCGTTTTTGGAAAATTCTGCCGCGAATTCAAACTTCGGCTCGACCGCAAATTCTCCCGTCTGATCGATATACGCCATTTTCCCGTTAAGTTCCACCAGCGCCAAGCCGTTTTCGGTAAAATCAAATGCCCAGTCAAACCGAGGCTCGATCGCGAATTTTCCGCTCGCGTCGACATAGCCCCATTTTATGCCGTATTTCGCCTGTGTCCAGTCGTTTTCCTCGGTCCACACCCGTGCTAGGCCATTCTCGGCAAAATCATACATCTGATCAAACTGCGGCTCGATCACGAAGCTTCCGCTTTCGTCAATACAGCCGTATTTTCTGCTGTCGTCTTCGCCGATCCCGACGACCGCCAGACCGTTTTCGGCGAATTCTCCCAACCAGTCGAACTGCGGCTGGATCACAAATTCCCCGCTTTCGTCGATAAAGCCGTATTTTCTGCTGCCGTCTTCATCGATCTCAACGACCGCCCAACCGTTTTCGGAAAAAGCAAATGCTCTTTCAAACTGCAATTCGATCGCAATTTCCCCGCTTCGGTCAATATATCCCCCTTTTCCGTCAAGCATCACTTCTGCCAGACCGTTTTCGGCGAATTCTCCCAACCAGTCGAACTTCGGCTCGATCAAAAACGTCCCCGTCCGATCAATAATCCCCCATTTTTCGTCGAGCCGCACTCTTGCCAGACCATTTTCGGCAAAATCGTATGTCCTATCAAACTGAGGCTCGACCGCGATATTTCCGCTCCTGTCGATGTAGCCCCATTTTCCGTCAATCTCCACTTTTGCCAGACCGCTTTCGGCAAAATCGTATGTCAAATCAAACCGAGGCTCGATCACGAATTCCCCGCTCGTGTCGATATAGCCCCATTTTTCGTCAAGCTCCACTCTTGCCAGACCGTTTTCGTCGAAAGCATACGCCCATCCGAACCGCGGTTCAATGACAAAGCTCCCGCTTTTATCGACATAGCCCCAGCCGCCGTCTGTCTCTACCGCCAAAAGCCCCTGACGAAACAGCGCAGACCCGTCCTCCTCGGCATTTTCCGCTCCGCACCCCGACAGCAGCATACACCCCGCCAGTATCATACCGAAAAACCGTCTTTTTATTTTTGTCATTTTCTCCTCCCATGCAAGCAGCGATCCCGTCCTACTATATAATAAATATAACACACAAAAACCGAAAAAGCAAGCGTTTACCCGCGCGCTTCGCGCGATACGGCGGAAAAATTTTCCTGCCGCCGTCCAAAACATCACGAAAACTTCACAAAACTTTCGGAAAAATCCCGTTATTTTTGACGTACACGACGAGAAAAACGCGAAAACTCCATAAAATCGGACTTTCGACTTGACGAACCGGAAAAAAGGCGCTATAATACACGAAGGTTTTGCAAAGGAATTCTGTAAAATCTATTGACAATCTCGTTGGACTGTGCTATAATGGTGTAAATTAAATTTACTTATTGAAAAGGAGAATCTACCCGATGAAAAAATTTATCGCATTACTTACCGCCGCGGCGATGATCTTAACGCTCTCGTCCTGCGGAAACGAACCCGCGGAAACCACTACGACCCCCGCGGCAACTACGACCCCTGCTGAGACCACAACGTCCGGGGAAGCCGCAACTCCCGAAGAGACCGACGCTCCCGAGGAAACCGACGCTCCTGTCGAAACTGACGCGCCCGACGAGACCGACGCGCCTGTCGCTTCGGACGATCCGATGGAGATCGTGCGCGCAAACGCGCCGCTTTACGCGTACTACTTTGAAGAAAGCATGACCTTCCCGTCTTACATGGTGCTTTCCTACGACGCGGATCTTTACGGAACGGGAACGGTTTCACACTGCACGGTGACCACGGTCATTGAATCGCTTGATAAGATCGCGGCCAATACCGTTATAGACGGCACGGCGGCGAATGTGATCATGAACGGGAATACCTATTATATCGTAAGCCCCACCGAAAAGACCGCGCTTTACTTAGAGATCGAGGACGCACAGCTTGAGGAGATCAGAGCTTCCATGATGTCCAGCGCGGCGCTTCAGTTCGACCCGTCCACCGCGACCTATGAAACGGGAAGGGAAGTATACGAGGGAACGGAGTATTATTTCAATAAAATTTCCGCGCCTGAGATCGGCGAGATGATCCTGTACGGCGATTCCGAAACGGAGATCCGGTATATGATCGCCAACGGAATCACGATGAAGGTCGATGAGTTATCACACAAAACGGACGCGTCCGCTTTCGAGATCCCGAGCGACTATACGCTCATGAGCATGGCTGACGCGCTGGGTGCGCAGTAATCAGATCTTTCCTGCCCCGCAGTATCCTTCGGGATATTGCGGGGCATTCTTTCACAGGAATTTCAGTCGGTTTTCAGTATCCGGACGAAACCCTTTCCGGGATTTCGCGGACTTCCGAAATGAAGGGCGGAACGAAGGGCGATTGTCCTTCCGCTTATACTAATAACCGAGGGAGCTATGCTCCCTCACCCTGCTGCAAAGCCGCAGGGCATTTAAAAAGCAGCTTATCTGCTTTTTAAATGGTTATTCGTATTATTTTCCGTATTTTTTCGGATAAAATAAAGAACAGATTCACAACGCACAAAAAGAAACAGAAAGAACAGGAAAGGATGATAATGATGAAAAAGTTTTTGGCAATTCTCGCGGCGGGCGCGCTGCTTCTCGCGATGGCAGGCTGTAACACGGAGGAAAAGCCGTCGGACACGAGCGAAACAACCAAGGGGACCGGAAAGGTCTCGCAGATCGTTTTCGGCGAAGGGGAGCAGCCCGAGGAGGATACGACGGAGGAAGCGCTGAATTATCTGCGTGAGCGGATCCCGCTTTATACGCGGTATCTCGAAACACGGCGGACGATCCCGCTCAGCTTTGAAACGGCGGTCACGAACGAGGGCGCGCGCGTTGAAGCGGGGATTTATATCAAGGACGAACAGACGCTCGCGCTGACCGCGACGGATGAGGACGGAAACCTGATCCGCGTCGTTTATCGGGACGGCATGGTATACGAGGTCTCGGAATCGGAACGGACCGTCGGGTATATGACATACGGTACGGAAAGCGCAAAAGATCTTGTTGAATCCTATCGGATCAAGCTGGCGCTGAGCGCGGTCGAAAATTGCGCCTATACGAGCGATTCCGAGGAACTGAACGGCGTGACCTATAAGCATGAGACGATTTCCGACGGAACCTCAAATCCCTCAAACTTCTACTTCGACGGGGAAACGGAAAAACTCCGCTTTATCCGGATCGGCGAGGAGATCAGCGAAGTAACTGTCCTCAGCAATGAAGTGACCGAAAGTATGTTCGAGATCCCGACCGGCTATACGATGGTCGATTACGACGCGAAAAAGGCTGAGCTGGAGTCGTCGCACGCCGCCGAGGTCTCCAAAAGAAACGAGGAGATCCTCGAAAACGCGAAAACCGCAGAAGCAACAACAACGGCGGCGGAATAATCCGCCCGTCAAAGCCGCAAAAATCCAAGCTTTTGCTTGGATTTTTGTACGCTTTTCAATCGGAAATAAATATTATGAGAGGGGCGCGGAGCCGTGAAAAAAATTTTAGCCGTTCTTATGGCAGGCGTGATCCTGTCGGCTTCCTCCTGCGCGGCACGGAAAAACGAGATCACTTCAACGGAACCGGCCGCCCCGGGGCAAACGGAACCCGATCCCGCAGATCAGACCCAAGATCATCGGGAAATCGCGCGGAAACTCAGCGAACAGATGGCGAACGGGGAATTTTCGGACTGCGCGGCGCTTTTCTCCGACGAAATGAAGGCGAGTCTGGACGAATCGGCGCTGAAAAGCGCGTGGGAACAGGTCGTTTCCGAAGCGGGGGATTACGTCGGAATTTACGACGTGACCGAAAGCGAAAAGAACGGCTCGGTGACCGTCGTAACCACACTTGAATACACGAAAACCGGCGTGACCGTTACGCTCGTCTTTGACGCGGAAAACGCCGTCGGAGGGCTTTGGCTGAATTACCGGGTTTTAAAAAGCCCCGCCGCCTCCGAAAGCGAAGCTTTTACCGAAACGGAAATTCAGATCGGGGAATATCGGCTGGACGGGATTCTGACCCTCCCCGCGAATGCCGAAAATCCGCCCGTTGCGATCCTGATCCAGGGCTCGGGGCAAAGCGATTTTGACGAAACGGTAGGCGAACTGAAGCCGCTGCGCGATCTCGCGCACGGGCTGGCAGAGAATGGGATCGCCTCAATCCGCTTTAACAAGCGGTTTTATCAGCGTCTTGCGCTTGCGAACGAGATCAAAGTCACGGTTGAAACCGAAGTACTCGAGGACGTAAGCGCGGCGATCGAGTTTGCGCAGAACCGCAGTGACCTGAACGGCGAAAACCTCTTTCTGATCGGTCACAGTCTCGGCGGAATGCTCGCGCCCGTGATCGCGGAGGACAACGCGGCGGTGCGCGGGATCGTCTCCCTCGCGGGAAGCCCGCGGCGGCTCGAGGACATCATGTGCAGCCAGTACGAATATCAGCTTCGGCAGCACGGGATAAGTGAGGAGGAGATCAAAGAAAAAACGGTCACCGTACAGCAGGAGGCGGAGCGGGTAAAAACGCTCGCGGACGGCGAGGAAGGCATTTATTTCAATGTGAACGGCGTGTACTGGAAATCGCTGAACGAGGTGGACACGGCGGGCGCGGCGCTTGCGCTGGAGATCCCCATGCTGTTTTTGCAGGGAGACGCGGACGTTCAGGTCTACGCCGACATTGATTTTACGGCGTGGCAGGAGCTTCTCGCGGGGAAGGAAAATTGCCGCTTCCGGCTCTACGAGGGCTTGGGGCATTTCTTCAACGACGAGGAGGGAAAGGTCGATCGGGCGGTGATCGAGGAGATCGCGGGGTTTATCAAGGACGCGGGGAAATAAACGAAATTCCCGAAATCGTAAGGTCGATACTCCTATAGAAATTTTTAGCCATAGTATTATCAGCTCTTATACCGAACAAACTCAGCAACAAACAAAAATCCTGCAAGAAATAAAGCACATCCGAGTCCGGTATAAAAAAATGAGACAAAAAAATCCGGAAATACACCACAGGCTCTTAATCCTATACCGCCTCCCATCATAATTGTCATAATAATATAAGCTTTCAGGTCAAAGAAGTTCCAGAAAGGTTGGAAGTCCTCTTCATAACTTCTGATACGATGAATATGCTTTCTTGTCATTTTATAAAACATTGTGCCGAACAACAAAAAAACAACTGCTGACAAGATTATATGATACCAAAATATTTTTATAGCTCCATAGGACAATATTCCCAGTCTTGCAACATTAAATCCGGCAATCATCCATACAATTCCTGCGATTATCAGCAGATTTCTTTTTGGCACTTTATAAAATTTTTTCATTTTTATCTCCATAAATTCCGATTTATGCGAATAAACAAATAATTAAAACTAACCCGAAAGCAGTTTTTTAACCGCTTTCGGGCTTTATTCCATCTGAGTATCACTCTTAAAACTTCGGGGGTGCTAAAATTTTATTGAAGATCAAGACACCGTCAGGAACCGCTGGAACTCCGCCGGATTCTGGCACTTCGTCCGCGCCAGTTCCTCGGTGATCTTCCCGTTTCGTACAAGCCGCGCAAGATCCTGATCGAGCGAGAACATTCCCGCCGCCTTACCGGTCGAGATCGCGCTCGGGATCTGGAAGATCTTTCCTTCACGGATATTCGCACGCACCGGATCGGTCGCCGCCATGATCTCAAGCGCCGCGACACGTCCGCGCCCGTCCGCTGTCGCGCAAAGCGTCTGCGACACTACGCCGACCATCGAGTTTGCGAGCTGCGAACGGATCTGCCCCTGTGAATGAGGCGGGTAAACGTCGATGATACGGTCGAGCGTATCTGCCGCGCCCGTCGTATGCAGGGTCGAGAGAACGAGATGTCCCGTTTCCGCCGCCGTTACCGCCGCGTTGATCGTCTCGAAGTCACGCATTTCTCCTACGAGGATTACGTCCGGGTCCTCACGAAGCGCGGCACGAAGCGCGCCCGCGAAGCTGTCCACGTCCACGCCGATCTCACGCTGGTTGATCATCGACTGCTTATGATTATGTAAATACTCGATCGGGTCCTCGATCGTGATGATATGACAGTTTTTCTGGCGGTTGATGTGGTCGATCATCGCCGCAAGCGTTGTGGACTTACCGGAACCGGTCGGCCCCGTTACAAGCACCAACCCTCTCGGCTTCAGCGCGAAATCCCCGAGGATCGACGGGAGAAAGAGATCGCGGAGCGTCGGAATGTCGTTCCGGAGGAGACGGAGCGCAACCGCGTGATACCCTCTCTGACGGTATACGTTGACACGGTGGCGGTGACCGGACGAGGTCACGTAGGAAAAGTCCGCGTCCTGCCCCTTCTGAATGGTCTGTTTATGTTTGATCGAGGTGATCTGGTTAATGACATTGACGATGATCGGCTCGGTACAGTCGGGATAGCCGGGAACCTTCTGGATATTTCCGTGCAGTCTTACGATCGGGGGAAGTCCCGCCGTAAAATGAAGGTCGGACGCGCCAAGCTCGCGCACCTCGTCTAAAATCTGATTTACGTCAATTGTGTTCATAGCTTTTTATCCTTTCTCGCTTATACGGTATAAGTCGCCTTTACAAGCTCGTCCATCGTCGTTTTTCCGTCAAGAACCATATCCGTTACGTTGTCACGCAGAAGTCTCGTGCCGTTCTTGCGCGCCTGCCTTCCGATTTCCTCGGCGGTCGCGTTGCGCGAGATCAGCTCCTTGATATCGTTCGTCGATACGATGATCTCGTGAATCGCCGTTCTGCCTTTATACCCTGTGTTATGACAGGTGCGGCAGCCGCCGATATGGTGCTGATAAATATCGACCGGCGAATCCTTTCCGACCAAACGAAGATCGGCGGGATCGGTCAGCGTGATCTTCTCACGGCATTCGGGACAAAGCAGCTTTACCAGACGCTGGGCAATAACGCCGACCAACGAGGACGCTACCATGTACGGCGCGACGCCCATATCTACCAGACGGAGGATCGTCGAAGCCGCGTCGTTTGTATGCAGGGTCGAAAGCACCAAGTGCCCCGTGATCGCGGCGCGGATCGCAATATCGGCGGTCTCGCCGTCACGGATCTCACCGACCATGACGATATCCGGGTCCTGACGGAGGATCGAACGAAGCGCGGCGGCGAAGGTCATGCCCGCCTTTTCGTTCATCTGACACTGGTTTACGCCGTCGATCTTCTTTTCGACCGGGTCCTCGGCGGTTACGATATTAACGTTCGGCTTGGAAAGCTCGCCGAGCGTCGCGTACAGCGTGGTAGACTTACCGGAACCTGTCGGCCCCGTTACAAGCATTACTCCGTTCGGACAGCGAATGATCTGACGGAACATCTCATAGTTATAATCGGTCATACCGAGATCGGTGATCTTACGCGCCTTTTCGTCGCCCGTCGCGAGAAGTCGGATAACGCACTTTTCGCCGTAAACAGTCGGGATCGTCGAAATACGAAGGTCCTGCGTGACCCCGTCGATCACGGCGGACGAACGTCCGTCGAGCGGGATACGCTTTTCGGCGATATTCATACCGCCGAGAATCTTGATACGCGTGATGATCGAGTTATGAACCGCGGGCTTTACCGCCATACGCTCCACGCACTCGCCGTCGATACGGTAGCGGATCCTCGTTCTGTCCTTAAACGGCTCGATATGAATATCGGAAGCGCGATCGCGGTACGCCGATTCGATGATCGTGTTTACAAGCTTTACAACCGGCGCGTTGTCGATACGCTCGTCGGCGCCGTCGTCCTGCTCCTGCATCAAAGCGGCGTTCGCGTCGTATTCCTTATCGATATCGTCCATAACGTTCGATACGGTATTCGCGGAATAGACTTTCCCGATCGCCTCGTGGATCGACGACCTCGTCGCGAGCATGGCGTGAATCTCCATACCCGTCTGGATCTTCAGCTCTTCAAAAATATAAAAGTTTACCGGGTCGTTCGTCGCAACATAAAGCCGCCCATTATTCATTTTAAACGCGATAACGGTATTTTTCTTCGCGACCGACTCCGGGATCTTTTTTACCGCCTCGCTCTCGATTTTCGTCGTCGTGAGGTCGATAAACGGAACCTTTAACCGCTGCGAAAGCGCCTGCGCAAGCTGCGTCTCGGAGACATAGCCGAGGTCGAGCAGCATATCGCCGAGCTTTTTCCCCGAGCCCTTCTGCTGCTTCAGCGCGTCCTCGAGGTGCTGCTTCGTGATGTAACCGTTTTCAAGAAGAATTTGTCCTATTGGTACGTTTGTCATATTGCGACCGTTCCTTTCTTTGGGGAAGTCCTTTTCCCCGTAAAATATATCAAAAGAGCTGCGGCAGCACCGACTGCCTGCCCACCTGTTTTCGTTATTCTGTACAAATTTGACTAAGAACCCGTTGCTTTACCGCGTTCAATTTGTGTGATCCGACAAAAAATCGGACAACGCAATTGTGTGGCAATTGTTATGCGGTGTTGCCTTGAATTTTCTGAAAAAATATGGTAAAATAGAAAAAATCGAAAAAACGAAAGGAAGTCTCCCTATGCCGAACATATTTGAACTCCCGCCCGCCTTTCTTATTTTCTGGACTGTGGCAGTCTTTATTCTCGGCGCCGCGATCGGAAGCTTTTTAAACGTCGTCATTCTCCGGACGCCGCTGAAACAGTCGATCGTCGTCAACCGAAGCCATTGTATGTCCTGCGGGAAGCAGCTCCGAAATATCGACCTGATCCCGATTGTAAGCTATATTTTCCTTCGCGGGAAATGCCGGTTCTGTAAGGCGAAAATCTCGCCGCGCTACTGGATCGTTGAGCTTCTTACCGCGCTGATGTATGTTCTTTCTTTTTATGCGCTCGGTCTTACCGTCGAGCTGGTCTATGCGCTTATTCTCATTCCCGTACTGATCGCGCTGAGCGGGATCGACATCGACACCATGAGCATTCCCTATTGGGCGAGCATTATCATCGCCGTACTTGGGCTGATCTCGATCTTTACCGATGATACCCCCTGGCAGGAGCACCTGCTCGGCATGGTCTGCGTCGGCGTTCCGTTCGCCCTGCTCGCGATGTTCGGAGCGATGGGCGGCGGCGACGTACAGATCATGGCGGCGGCCGGACTTCTTCTCGGCTGGCGGATCGTTCCCGCGGCGGGGATCGGGATCGTTCTCGGCGCGGTCGGCGGCTCGATCAGCCTTCTGCGCATTCCGAAAACGCAGAAAAAAGAGGTAGGCGAACGCCTGAACAAAATCGCGTCGGAATGGTACACAGAACAGTCCGAAAACGGCTCCCTCGTCCAAAGCGGGAAAAGCGACGTCCTCTTCGGAAGCCTTTTCCACGGAAAATCCGACATCGAGCCGGAGTGTATCAACGAAAAGCTCTGGGCGAAAAAACCCGATGTTGCCGCCCTGAACGAAAGACTTACCGCCGAACTTTCGGGATTCGATCAGTATAACCTCTCGATCGTTCTGGAGGGGGATCGGGTAAAAAGCACTTCCGCAAGAAAGCAGATCGTATTCGGCCCGTATCTCGCGGTCGGGATCGCGGCCGGATTCCTCTTCGGCCGGGAGATCATCAGCTGGTATCTCGGACTTCTGTAAAAACCGAATAATGTTTGAGGCAGGGTTCGGCATACGGACCCTGTTTTCCGTATGCCCAACGCTGCCTCCGGCGGAGATCCCCGCCGGAGGATTGTTGTTTTTACGGGCCGGTATAAGTAAACTCCGGAATGTGATAAAAGATCAGCACATCGCTCCCGGTACTCGCGATCGGATCACCCGATTCCGGAAACATTCTGAATTTTGAAAGATCCGTCAAGGTGTCCGACGTAAAATTCTGAAGCACAAACGACGAGGTGTTCGCATCGCCCTTTTTGATCACATTAAGCTGATCCAGCGTGGTCGTCGTTGACGGAGTCGCGTCCGCGTCCTGATAAATCGAGCTGAGCGTGGAAGGACCGATATACACGCTATGCGAATCGTCCACCGATCCGTCCGCGTTATAAGCGAGATAATCGGTATCTCCCTTGTACGACAGGATCTCGAAGTTCAGAAAAACCTCGCCGCGAACGCTGTTCGTCTTCGGCATCCGGTGCGGCAGGTAAACAATCCGCTGCGTCGATCCGTAAAAGTCGTCATTATATACCTTATAACCGTCCTTCAGGCCGCCCGTTCCGTCCAAAAACGACGCGTATCCTGTCCCGCCCATGATCGGAAAATCATAAAGTTCATAGCCCGATTTCTCCGGCTCATTTGCGTCCGCCACATAGCGGAAGATCAGAACGCCTGCTTTTCCGGCGTTAGCGGTTGTGAGCCTTGTATGGATCGCGGTCATCGTATCGCTTATATTCGTTGTGATCGTCGGGGAATCGACCGCGTAATGAATGAACAGAAAGTCCGAATAGGCGAGCCGTCCCTGAATATATTCGCCGACAATCTCATTCACGGTGATTGCGTCCGCCGTCACTGCCGTTGTCTTGATCATTTTCTGAACCGGCTGGGAAAAAGCCGCGGCTGCCGCCATCATAACCGCCAGTATTGCTATGACGATAATCAGCTCGGTAAGCGTAAATCCTTTTTTTGCTCGGAGCTTTTGAAGTTTTTGTATCAAGTCTCCTTACCTCCTTCTTGACTTTTTCCTCGTTATGTTAGTTTGCAATCGTGAAACTCGACGAAGCCTCTACCAAATACCCGTTGCTTCTGGGTTTCGTCAAGGTGACGGAGTTACACCCGAACCAGCGGAACAAGCCCTGCTCCTTATCGGGATGACCCGACTCGCAGTTATAATCGTATTCAAAGGAATAACCGCTTCCCGTCGAGGTAAGCGTAAATAGAAATGTGCCCGAATTCTCTTCGATCACATCTCCCGCCATACCCGCCGATCTTTTAAACAGCAGGGTCGGATAGGTTGTACCGTTGATTACCTTCGACCCTCTCGATACCTTGGTAAACAGCGATGGATCATAGCTGATTGTATACCCGACAGGGAAAACAACCTCGGCAAAGAAGGGATCCGACACGCTGATCGAGCTGGGTAAATTGCTTGCGTTAAGTCTGAGCGAATATTTCCCCGCGTAGGAGGAATTCGTTGTTCCTGTATAGCTGAGAGTCGCCTGAATATAGCCGTTCGTGGCGTGCGACGCACTCGGAAGATTCGGATCCGCGGCGTTCACCTCTCTGAACTGACAAAGCTCGGTTCTGTGGTTCGTGACGGACGTATCGTCCCAGTAAGCCCAGTCGATCGCCTCACCGTAGCGGATCCCGTTCGGAACCATGCCGCTTACGTTAAAGCCGTCTACCGAGACCTTCTCGGAAATAAAGTTCCCCGCGGCGTCGACCGCCATGACCGCAGTGCTTCCGCAGACGGAGCATTCAAAGGCGCCCAGCGCGGTATTCAGATACGTAAAAAGGTAGCCCGAAGCGCTGGTAGAAGAAGCCGCGTTATAATGACCCGTTGTACCGCAGTCGGGACAGCGGAGCGTAAAGACGACCTGATTGTCACAGGACGGGCAAACGAAAGCGTCTGTGGCAACATTGAACAAAAGGGGATCATTGATCGGTACCATCGTTGTTGCGCTGCTGCTCATAAACTCGGTAAAATTCGCGTGATGCCCGCAGGGCGTGCCCAGCGCGGTATTATTCGGACATTCCACAAAATTTTTATAGCCGCTGATGACATTATAGCTGATGGTTAAGTTGTCGGAAGCGGAATTGTTGATCAAAAGTGTCAGCTGCTTAGACGAAGAATCATACTTTTTATAGGTTTCGTCTCCGACGACGTTTTCGATCAGCTGTGCGAGGTTTTCCTCGGATTCACTCGCCCTCGACGCCCGAACGCTCGCGTTCGTCAGGATCATGAATACGACCAGCGACATAAGTCCGAAAACCGCAACCGCGATAATGCACTCAACCAACGTAAAGCCTTTATTTCGGCTGAGTCTTTTTTTCATGCTGATAATCATTCCTTTCGGGAAAAGCTTTGTTCGCTTTTACACGGTTTCCCCGCTCTCCGCCGGACGCGAAGAGCGAGAAACCTTTTTATTTATGCCGCCGGGGTCTCTTCGCCGGAACCTCCGCTCGATGCGGAAATCACCGGATCCCCGATGTAATTGCTTCCGACAAGCGTCCAGCTTTCAATACTCGAATAGCTGATGTCGGACTCGTTGATGTTGTGGATGGGAGGGCTGCTGCCGCCGCCACCGCCGCCGCCGCCACCGCCGTTCCAGTTAACGCCGGTATCGCCGTCAAGCGCGTCAATAAAGTCAGTCATATCCTGGGGTGTCGGGAGCGAAACCTGATAATTCGCGTGGTTGGCTTCATAAGCCGAAATTACGATCGAGCCGACGTTGATAACGTCACCGTTCGTCTGGTTATCCGCATACAGCGTTCCGTTCGGCGCGTAGATATACCCGCAGAAAAGTCCGTCCTTTCCGTTTGCGTTAAATGCCTGACCTGATTTGTTCGATACGAGCATGGCGTTGCTCCGCTGCGTCATATTCTTCGCCTGATCGACGGATAAGTTGTCAAATTTTTTCTGACCGTTCATGGCTTCCGTTACCTGATCCGCCGAGCCGACAACGCTGAACTGCTGACCGGTTTTTCCCTGTACATAGGTCGGGATATCGTATTTATCGGCGTTTTCTACCTTAAACGGCTCATACTTTCCGGTATCCTTGTTCAGGTTGCCCATTTCAAAGGTTACCTTCCCGTTTCCGCCGATGGATACCTCCGCACCGATCTGAGAGCTGTCGCCTGTCCAGCTGAAGTTCCCGTCGCCCTTGTTCGCCGCGAGGACGATCGGCATGGACGAGCCGTCGGGAGCGGTGTCGATATTATAATGGAGTACGCTCTGATTCCCGTAAAGTCCGGTCATTTGCGCGGTCTTTACTTCTTCGTTAACATACCAAGGGTCGTGATCGAGCTGTTTCCCCACCCACGAGGATTGAGGCGGATCGGTCGCGTAATTCAGCAGGAAACCGTCCTCTACATAAGGAATGTCGATCTGAACGTCCTTCGAGTTGTTGATATCGTTCCCTTGGATCGAGACAACGATCTCTTCGCCGGTGCTTCCGATCGGATAGCGCCCTTCATAGCCGGTAACATTTCCGTCCGCGTCCTTGAGCGGCTGGAGCTTGCTGAAATCAATCGTCGCTTCGTTATCGTAAGCCTTCTGACCTGCGGTATAGTTCGGATAAACGCTCTTGATCTCGCTTCCGTCCCCCGACGCGGCGTAATTGGTATTCGCCGTGAGTGCATCGAGCGTGCTTCCCGTCGTGGGAGTCTTCTCATACTTATCCGTATTCTTATTGGTCGTCAGAACGGTGAAATCGTGCTTCGTATTGGCATTTACGTCAAAATCCTGGATCCCGGTCGTCTGCGAGTGCGTGGCGCCGTTCGTAAGATTCTGATATTTCCCGAGCGTGACCTTATCGGCACTGACCGTATTGCCGTTCGCGTCCTTTCCTTTCGTATAAACGTTTCCGCGTAAGGAAAGGTTAAAGTTCCCGCTGAGCCGATAGCCGGGGTCGCCGCCGTAATTCTCGGTGATCCCGAGATTCGCTACCTCCGGTCTTTTCTCCGGGTTATACGCGTCGGTGACGAGGTTTCCGTGCTCGTCATAGGTCGCGAAGTAGATATTGCCGTTTACGTGGAGGTTCTCAACGTTGAAGCTCCTTTGATTCAGGAGGATCAGGTCGCCGTTTACGTAAATGTCGCGTCCCGAGATCGGTCCGCCGTTTGCACCGATGACAAGATCGCCGCCGACGTAAAGATCGTTCTGCCCCAGATCAAGCTGCGCCTGCGCGTCCGTGATTACGAGATCGTCCCGGACATACCAGTTATTGTCCGTTCCCGTAACGTGCGCGCCGCCCTTTTTCAGGTAGATCGAGCCCTCGGAAGTAAGTCCGCCGTTTAAGACGTTCCCTAAATTCGCGTTTCCGCCGATAACCGTAACATTGTTTCGGAACGCCATATCGCCGTTGATCTCTTTTACGCTGATGACAACGGTACGACCCGCGTCGTTCCACTGACCGCTCGTGTTGGGCTGATTCTGCCCCGTCGCGATATTCGGGTTAAAGTCCGAGGGTAAGCTGTTGCTGGAACTTCCGCCCGGAATGTACGTTTCGGTTTTCGTATAGGTACCCGATTTCGTACCCGTAAGAATATCCTGTACCGTGATGGTATTCTCACGATAATACGCCGTCGTCGTGATCTCGTAGACAAAAGGCTCCTTCACGTTATAGTGGGTGGTCGTCGTGCTGCCGCTTATGATGGGGGAACCATCCTGCGTTATGTTCTGAGCGCCCTTGTGAAGAACCTTGACCGAGATCGTCAGACCGTCGAGCACGCCCGGCTCCGCCGCCGGCACGTTTCTCAGCGCTTCGATCACGGTCTGCTGCGGGGTCGAGGCGTTGATCGTCAATCCCGCTAAATTATCTGTTTTCAGGAAGATCACGTCATTGTCATTGTTCAGACTATCCCTCATCTGATTCTTAATGGTTTGAAAATTGTTCTGTAATCCCGCCGAAGGGACAGGCTGGTTCATGATCGCCGCCGAAACCATATCCGCCGAAGCGATCGCGGAAAGATAGAGCTGTGAATAATTATAGCTGCTCGTCACAGTGTTGTACGAGCCGCGCGCGGTGTAATACGCCGCCGTCGACATCGCGATCAGCAGTGCCATTACGGCAATCACCGCGAATAAAACCGCGCCATGCTTCCTTTTCAGCCGATACATAAGCCGAAACATCATGGTTAAAACCTCCTTTTGTAAGAATACTTGTTGTCATTTTGCCGATTTTCTTCTTTTAATTTTATGCAGGTTCACGAAAGTCGGACCGTTTTTCCCTTCCGCCGAAAAACTGCATTAACGCGGGCAACGGAAGCGCCCTATACTGATTTTCGATGAAAAGCGTACCGAAAATAAGTATGAAACGGCGTTTCCGTATCTCCCGTATTTTTTGATTACTGGTTGACAACGACAGTTACACCCGCCGCGTCGATATTCTCGAGTGCCTCCATCGGCTCAACGCTGTACAGAATGAATGCGACAGCCTGTTCAACGATATCGTCCGGTTCGTAAGCGACATTGCCCTGCGAAACCTGACTCTCGGGTACGATGTTCCCCATCTCGTCTATATAGGTCACGCCCTCTTCCGCTTCGACGCTGTGCGTCATGGGAATCACTACGGTGTCCATATGCGTCGCGCGCTCAACATCGAAAATATAGTCGATGAGCTTTAAGTAGTTCTCATAGGTGCCCTTGATCTTAAGGTTTACCGTCGTAGCACCGATCGTCTGAGACGAAGTATTCGCCGCAGCATAACGGCAAACCGCTTCTTTATAGGCGTCCTTCATCACATCGGTATATTTCGACATCTCAACGACTTCTCTGGTTTCAGCGTCCATGATCTGAATATTGGTAAGCGAGTTCGCCGCGATCGAATACTTTTTATTCCCGTCGAGGAACTCTCCCTCGAGAAGAGCGTTTTCGTCCACGCCGCGCGCTGTCGCCGAATAGACCTTTAAGTTATAAATGACTTCGGACGGAACGTAGTAAGCGAGCGTAAGATCTCCGGTCGACATCGGCGTAATCGTGATCTCCTCCGCCGTCATATCGCAGGCCTTTAAGTACGCAAGCGTGATTTCCTCCGCCTCATAGGTCGTAAGATCGGGGTAGAAGTCGCCTTCGAGCGTTTCGGCTTCTTTTTTCGCATCCGAGATCTCGTCGTCGATCGTTGCCTCACGCGCGAGCTGCTCCTCGATCTGCTGCCGCTCCGCCTTCATGCTGTCAAGGTTCTTGTTCGCGGTCTCGATCCCTTTATACGCGGGAAGGTCAAAGAAGTAGAACCCCGCCGCGAGAATTCCTCCCACGACCAAAATAATAATTACCGTTTTTTCAAGCTTAGTCAAGTTCAACGCCGTTCCCTCCCTTAATTCTCATATTAACCGAAAACGAGTAAATCGCCTCGCGCTCGCTACGCTCGTCGCGCCTGTTGCTGGGACGTCTGTTTCCGGCGGTCGAGGATTCTTCCTCTTCTTCATCGGGCTCCTCGCTGGTAAATCCGGTAAATAAGATGCCCTCGAAATAATCCTGTTCGATCAGATTTCGGATATACCGTGTCGGCGTATCCTCATCATAACAGCGCATTAAAACGGAAACGCTGTATCCGTTGATGTTGATCGCGTCCATGACATTCATGTCGAGATCGCCGATCGCTTCTTCGATCTTATTCTTTACCTCCGTGATCCCCTGCGGCTGATAATCGAAGAGGGTAGACGCCATTTCGAGGTTGTTGCGGTAAAGATTTACGCCCTCATAGACCGCGATCTTCGCGTTCAGCGTCGCGATCCGCGCTTCCATCTCGGGATTATGGATCTCTGCGTCGATCTGATCGGCTTCCGCCTGAATATTCGACGAGATCGAATTGCAGACAATCACGCCGGCTGCCGATACCGCCGCCGCCGCGAGCGCGCATCCGACCGTCATTATAAGGAAGCCGCTCATGCCCTTCTTGCCCTTTACGGCGGACGCCTCGAGCAGGTTGATATGATCCAGATCTTTTCTTACCTTTAAGAATGCGCCGAGCGCGTTCGCGTATTCCGCGAAATCAAAGTCGCAGAAGGTCACGACGTTGGACGGCATACTCAGGATATGCGCGGGAACATTAAAGGAGGATACCGCGTTCGAGAGGGCGATAAAGTCCTTTACGTGACCGTAGAACATGATCTCCTTTAAGGGCTTTACGTCCTTTCTCTGCTGGATAAACTGAATCGTACGGAACACGTTGTCGTAAACCGCCTGATTTACGTAATCCTCATCGTTTCCGTAGTCGTAGGGGTCGATCCTTACGTAGCGGTTGAGCGTTACCTGATTGTCCTCGTAAAGGTTGATGTTTACGAAGTCGGTATCAACCTGTACCAGCATGAGCGGCATGGAGGATTCGAGCTTCGGCGTGTTCATGATCAGACGGCTGATACAGTTGTTCGAGATGTTGATCTGCTTTAAGTTCAGACCGAGCTGAGTGAACAGGCGGATATAGCCGTCAACCATTCTCTGCGGACAGGCCATCGCGAGCAGGCGGAGCATATCCTCGCCGTTTTCGCCCTTTTCGTCGCCGATGATCGAATACGAGATATTGTATTCCTTCGTGATTCCCATGGTGTTCAGGATCATCGACTCGATCGCGCCCGAATTCGAGATCTTTTTCGGCTTCGGGACAATTAAGTCTTTATAAAGGATCGAACCGGAGTTGATGCAGACGATCGCTTCCTTATCCTTGATCCCTTTGGTCGAGATAATATCGGTGATCTCGCCCGCGACCATCGGAATATCGGTAATATAGCCGTTGCTGACGCAGCCGAGCGTTAAATCCCTCGTTTCGACCTCGACGACGCGGATCTTCGTTCCGCTCAGCGTTCCGCGCACAAGCTTGATCTGCTTGTCGGTAATATCAATTGATAGCATTTAGGGTACCATTCCTTTCGTTTTTAAAAGTGAAAAGCGCTGTGCCGGGATAGCCGGACGGAGGCGGAAGATTTTCCCGTCCCGTCCGGACGGAAGTACAAAATAAGATCAGGTATTGCCGATATTTTCCATACCGCCGTAGAGGATCGGGAAAATACCCGCGAGGATCATGCCGACCATAAGACCCATGAAGATGATCATGACCGGCTCCATCAGTCCGACGAGCTTCTGGATCGCGGTATCCGCTTCGTCCTCGTAATATTCGGCGGACTTCTCGAGAATTTCGTCAAGCGCACCGGATTCCTCGCCGACCATGATGATCGAGGTAAAGATCCCGGGGAAGATCTCGGTCTTCGCGACCGCGCTCGAGAGGGATTCGCCGTGCTTTACGTCCTCAACGACCTGCGTATGGAATATGCCTTGTATGTACGAATTTCCGAGGGTATCGACCGATTTTTCGATACAGTCTACCATCTGTAAGCCGGAGGCGAAAAGGTTCGACATCGTTCTCGCAAAGCGCGAAGTATAGATCGTACACATCAGTACGCCGATCTTCGGCATCTTCGTCAGGATTTCGTCCCATTTCAGCCGGACCTTCGGCATCTTCAGGGCGATCCTGATCACGAAGAAAAGCACCACGAAAATGATGATCAGCAGCCACCAGTACACCTGCATAAAATCGCCGATCGCAAAAAGCGCGGCGGAAAGCGGCGGCATTTCGTCACCCGCAAGCTCACGGAACATCGGGAGAATGAAGATCATGAGCGCGAAGAAGATCACGACCAGCAGAACGAGCAGAACGATCGGGTAAACCATCGCGTTCTTGACCTTATTGTTCGTCTTGTTTGTCGAAAGGTAATGATCGGCGACTCTCTGCATGATTCCGTCGAGGTTACCGGAGGCTTCACCCGCGGCGACCATGCTCACGAACAGGTTCGGAAAAACGCCGGGACGCGACTGGATCGCCTCGGAGAACGAGCGTCCCTTCTGAACGTCCTCGTATATTTCGAGGAGAACCGCTTTCGCTTTCTTGTTTTCCTCCTGTGAATAAAGTATATGCAGACTCTTTACCAGACTGATACCCGCCTTGAGCATTGAGGCGAGCTGTCTGCACATAAACGCCAGATCGGCGGTCTTGAACTGATACGGGACGCTTCTATTGCGATCCTGAATCTCGGTATATTCCGAACAGAAAAGATTCTTTTCACGCAGCTTTGAGATCAGTTCGAGGTAATCCTCCGCGTATTCCTTCCCCTTGACCCTTGCGCCGTTCGCATCGGTTGCAACGTATGAAAAATATGCCATGAACACCCTCCATTCATTGAACGAAGCTTGACGGCGCGGACTTGAGCACGGTTTTGACGGGCAGATTTTCGCCTGCCCTTCGTCAAAATCCTCGTGAATACGCCAGTATTGGCTGCGGTTTTTTCTCGGTCAGACAAAAATCTGAGCCGCCAAAACTCTCCGACCGCAACCGCGCGGGATTTTCGGCGATTTTTGGTGAAGAGGACGCAGGCTTGCTGGCGCAAGTCAAGGACGATGAGCCGAAAATCGGCAAAAGATCGCGTGTTTGCGGCGTGTTCAAGTTCGCGCCGCCAAGCTATGTATGTAAATACATTATAACATACGAAGTGAAAGATAACAATAGTGTACTCTTACAAAATTATCAATTTAATTTTGTGTAAAATTCAAAATTTCTATTTTTCCGGTTACATTTTCGTGGCTTTTTTCTTTTTTTGAGAAAAAAAGCGCCGTTTTCTCCGCGATTGTAACGCGAGACGGACCACGATATGACCTAAAACGATAATTTAAGTAATTTTACTTAAATTAAGATAAAATATTGTGAATTTTTACCTAAACAAGCTTTGGAATTTGTTGCATTTCGGCTATTGACAGGCAGGAATTTTTTTACTATAATAGGAGATATTAAAGGTAACTTGGCGGCGCCAAGTTAAAACTCACCCCCGAGGAAAATTTCCAAAGCGAAAGGAACAGAAATCATGAGCGTAAAAGTTTTAAACCAGCCTTCCCTCCCGAATATGCCGTGGCAGGACCGTCCCGCGGGCTGCAAAGACGTGATCTGGCGCTATGACGCGAACCCGATCATTCCGCGCGACCTCCTCCCGACCAGCAACTCGATCTTCAACAGTGCGGTCGTTCCCTTTAAAACGGGTGATTACAGCTTTGCGGGCGTTTTCCGCGTAGACGATAAGGAAAGAAACATGGCAATCCATGCGGGCTTCTCGAAGGACGGAATCCACTGGGACATCAACCCCCAGCGCGTAAACTGGATCAACGACGATCCCGCGACGGCGGAAGCGAATCCGTGGCAGTACGGCTATGACCCGAGATGCGTCTGGATCGAGGACAGATTCTGGATCACCTGGTGCAACGCGTACGGCTGGAAGCCCACGATCGGCGTGGGCTGGACAAAGGATTTCAAGGAATTCCACCAGTGCGAAAACGCGTTCCTTCCCTTTAACAGAAACGGCGTTATGTTCCCCCGCAAGATCAACGGGAAATACGTCATGTTCAGCCGCCCGTCCGACTCGGGTCACACCCCTTTCGGCGATATGTATCTTTCGCAGTCTCCCGATATGAAGTACTGGGGCGAGCACCGTCACGTGATGGGACCGCTCCGCGGCTGGGAAGCGAAGAAGATCGGCGCGGGTCCGATTCCGATCGAGACAAGCGAGGGCTGGCTCTGCTTCTACCACGGCGTTCTCGAAAGCTGCAACGGCTTTGTATACAGCTTCGGTGCCTGCATTCTCGATACCGAAAAGCCCTGGGTCGTAAAGTACCGCTGCGCGGAATACCTCTTAAATCCGCGTGAGCTTTACGAATGCGTCGGCGACGTTCAGAACGTGGCGTTCCCCTGCGCGGCGCTCTGCGACGCGGATACGGGCCGGATCGCGATCTACTACGGCTGCGCGGATACCTGCGTTTCCATGGCGTTCTGCACGGTGGACGAGGTCGTAGACTACGTAAAGAAGCATTCTTCCGTTTGATTTTTTGGATTTTCATATTGACATTCCCGCCGTCTGTTCGGCGGGAATGTTTTTTGCTGCAAAAAGCTCGTTTTCTCGAAAAATTTAGCAAAAACCCTTGACAAACGCGAAAAAAGGGAGTATAATGCTTTATTGTAGTATAGAAGATAAAGACTGGGTTGACAAAATCCGGTCTTTCTTATTTGTCCGGGGCAGGACGGCACGCCTGCAATTAAGCTATTTATATTAGGAAAGGAAGGATCATTACGGCGGAAAAAAACGAAAAAATCGAGGATCGCGCCTATCGGATCGCCGCCCCGCTGATCGAGGAGCAGGGCTGCCGCCTCTGGGACGTATGCTTTGAAAAAGAGGGCGCAATGTGGTATCTGCGGATCCTGTTCGATAAGGACGGCGGGATCGACAGCGACGAGTGCGAGGCGCTCTCCAAGCCGATCAACGAGCTGATGGACCGGCAGGATTTTATCGGGAAGGTCGATATTCTTGAGGTCGGATCGCCCGGACTTACGAAACGTCTCCGGAAGCCCGCGCATTTTAAAGCCTGTCTCGGGGAGCGGATCCGCGTCACGGTACGCGGCGAGAAAGGAAAAGAAAACGCCGTTTTCGGGATCCTGAGCGATTACCGCGAGGAGGACGGGGTCTTTACGCTTACCGAAGAGGGGAAGGAACCGACGGACTATAAAATTTCGGAGTGTGTAAAAATAAATTCCGATCTTTAATAAATTGGATAAAATATGACTACTGGAGGTACAACGGAAAATGGCTAAAACAGCAGCAGCGGGTACGGGAGAGCTTTTTGAGGCGCTTACGCTTCTCGCAAAGGAAAAGGGGATCGACGCCGAGATCCTGATCGAAAAAATTCAGACGGCGCTCGTGATCGCGATCAAAAAGGACTATCCGCGAAGCGAGAATACCGTGTTCGATATTGACATTGCGAAGGGAAAATTCGACGTCGCGATTCAGAAGACCGTCGTCGAGGAGGTCGAGGATCCCGCGAACGAGATCACGCTCGCGGAGGCGCGCGAGCATAACCGCCGCTTGAACGTCGGAGACGTCTGCACCATCAAGCTTGACACAAGACAGTTCGGACGGATCGCCGCACAGACGGCGAAGCAGGTCATCAAGCAGGGGATCAAGGAGGTCGAGCGCGGTCAGCTCATCGAGCAATGGGGCAATCTCCAGAACGAGGCGATCTCCGCTTCCGTGATCAAGGTAGAGCCTACGACCGGAAACGCCGCCGTCATGATCAACGGGAACGAGGTCATGCTTTTCCGAAGCGATCAGCTCCCGAACGATGTCCTGACCGAAGGCGACGTCATCAAGGTATTCGTTTCGGGCGTTTCGGCAAACGACCGCCGCCCGACGCTCCGCGTTTCGAGAACGAACCGCGACCTGATCAAGCGGCTTTTCGAGCTTGAAGTCCCCGAAATTTACGAGGGGATCGTCGAGATCCGCGCGATCAGCCGCGAGCCCGGCTCGCGCAGCAAAATCGCCGTCATGAGCAATAACGAAAACGTGGACGCGCTCGGCGCCTGTATCGGACCGCAGCGAAGCCGGATCACCAAGATCTGCGAGGAGCTTCGCGGCGAAAAGATCGACGTCGTAAAATACAGCGACGATCCGAAGGAATTTATTAAGCAGGCGCTGAAGCCCGCGGACGTCCTGAGCGTCGATATTCCCGACGAGGAGGTTCGCTCCTGTTCGGTCGTTGTTCCCGATCATCAGCTTTCACTCGCGATCGGAAACAAGGGGCAGAACGCGAAGCTTGCCGCGCGGCTCACGGGCTATAAGATCGACATTCGTCCCGAGAGCGGCTTTTTCGAGGGGTAACGCCTATGGGAAAGAACATACCGCTGAGGAAATGCCTCGGCTGTAACGAAATGCTTGGAAAAAAGGGCATGATCCGCGTCGTCCGCGATAAGGACGGAATAATCTCGATCGACGAAACGGGAAAAAAATCGGGACGGGGCGCGTATCTCTGTCTCGACGCGGAATGTCTGAATAAAGCGCGGAAAAAGCGCGGGCTGGAGCGCTCGCTCAAATGCGCGGTTCCGCCGGAAATTTATGAAGAGCTCGAACGGAAAATGAACGGGAGTTGACAAAAACTTGAAGCAGCTCGGATATTACGAACCAATTTCACCTTATCGGAAAGGGGCGGTGATCTCCATGAAAAGAGAGCTTGGCACACTCGGGCTTTGCCGCAAGGCGGGAAAGCTTCTCTACGGCTTCGACAGCGTGACCGACGAGATCAAAAAGCCGAAAAGCACGGTCGCGGGCACGATCCTCGCCGAGGATCTTTCCGAAAAATCAAAAAAAGAGGTGCGGTACGTCTGTGAAAAATACGGCGTTCCCGTCTGCCTCCCGCATATTACCATGGACGAGATCAAAGAGATCATCGGAAAACATACCGGGATCCTCGCCGTTCTGGACGAGGGACTGTTTACGGCACTGAAAAATACATCTGAAAAACTGGGGGACATCGAATGACACAAAAGGAACAAAAATGCAGAATCAAGGACGCTGCCGCCGACTTAAACCTTAGCGCGGCGGAGGTCGTCGATCTGGTGAAAACGCTTACCGGCGCGGAGAAAAAAGCGGCGGGAAGCCTTACCGAGGGGGAGATGAACCTCCTGCTCGAATACACCTCGCAAAAGCACGAGGTAAAGAACTTTGACGCGTATTTCGCGGAGGGCGAGAAAAAGCGTGCGGAAAAGCCGAAGGAAGAAGCGCGGGAGGAGAAGCCCGCCGCGAAGAAGACGGCGGAAAAGCCCGCGGAGAAGCCCGCGGAGAAGCCTGCCGCAAAGAAAGCGGAGGAAAAAACGCCGGCTGCCGAGCCGAAGGAAAAGGAAGAACCGAAAAAGCCCGAGGAAGCGCCGGCAGAGCCGAAGCCGGAGGCAAAGAACCCTGCGCCGAAGCAGGAGGAGAGAAAACCCGAACGCCGCGGCGAGGAGCGCCGTGCTGAGGAGCGCCGCTCCGAGGAGCATCGCTCCGGTGAACAGCGCCGCTTTAACGACAACCGCCCGCAAAGACCGAACGGCGAGCGCGGCGAGCGTCCCGATCGCGGCGATCGGAACGATCGCAATGATCGCGGTGACCGCAGACCGGGAGGCTTTAACGACCGGAACCGTCCGCAGCCGAAAAAGCCCACGCCGAAGGCGCCCGAAATCAAGGTGGATTTCAGCTCGGTCAAGACGAACGACCCGCCGAAGGCAAAGGTAAAGGGCGAGGCGGTAAAGCACGGCGAGCAGGTCACCAAGCGCGTCGATACCCGCGGAAGCTATGTCGATCTCGACAAGTACAACGAGCGGTATGAGACGATCGCGCCGCAGGGACACAGCCGCCACGACGACAGCTTTACGAAAAAGCAGAAGATCAACCAGAAGTCGCAGAACAAGCGCCAGTTCGGGAACAAGAACCGCGAGACCGAGGCGCAGAAGCTCAAGCGGCTCGAGCTTGAGCGCGCGAGAAAGCAGCAGCTCAAGGTCATGATCCCGGACGAGATCGTCGTTTCCGAGCTTGCGACCCGCCTGAAAGCGACCGCCTCCGAGGTCATCAAAAAGCTCATGGGACTCGGCGAGATGTGCACCATCAACCAGACGATCGACTTCGATACGGCGGCGCTTGTCGCGGAGGAAATGGGCGCGAAGGTCGAGAAGGAAGTCATTGTCACGATCGAGGAGCGCCTGTTCGAGGAGGTCGAGGATACCGACGAGAATCTCCAGCCGCGTCCTCCCGTCGTGGTTGTCATGGGTCACGTCGATCACGGAAAAACCTCGCTGCTCGACCGGATCAGAAACGCGAGCGTCGCGAGCGGAGAAGCGGGCGGAATCACCCAGCACATCGGCGCGTATAAGGTCACGGCGAGCGGAAAGGACATCACCTTCCTCGATACCCCCGGACATGAGGCGTTTACCGCCATGCGCGCGCGCGGGGCAAGCATTACGGATATTGCCGTTCTGGTTGTCGCCGCCGACGACGGAATCATGCCCCAGACCGTAGAAGCGATCAACCACGCGAAAGCCGCGAACACCAGCATTATTGTCGCGATCAACAAAATTGATAAAGAAGGCGCGAACCCCGAACGGATCAAGCAGGAGCTGACCGAACACGGGATCGTGATCGAGGAATGGGGCGGAGATGTCATCTGTGTTCCCGTTTCGGCGAAAACGGGCGAAGGAATCGACAATCTGCTCGAAATGATCAACCTTACCGCCGAGGTCGGCGACCTGAAGGCGAATCCCGACCGCTTGGCACAGGGCGCGGTCATCGAAGCGAAGCTCGATAAGGGCAGAGGCCCGATCGCGACCGTTCTCGTACAGAAGGGAACCCTGCACACGGGCGACGTCCTCATCGCGGGGACGGCGGTCGGAAGAATCCGCGTCATGAGAAACGACAAGGGCAAGACCGTCAAGGAGGCGGGACCCTCTACTCCCGTCGAGATCATGGGACTTTCCGAGGTCCCGAGCGCGGGAGACACGTTCGCGGTCGTTGAAAACGAAAAGCTTGCCCGCGAGCTGGTCGAAAAGAGAAAATTCGACGCGAAGGAGGAGCAGTTCAAGCTTTATCAGAAGGTAACGCTCGACAACCTCTTCTCCCAGATCGAGGAGGGCGAGATGAAGACCCTCCCGCTCATCGTCAAGGCGGACGTACAAGGCTCGGTCGAGGCGGTTCGGCAGTCGCTTGAAAAGCTCTCGAACAACGAAGTGCGCGTACAGGTCATTCACGGAGCGGTCGGCGCGATCAGCGAGAGCGACGTCATGCTCGCGAGCGCTTCCAACGCGATCATCATCGGCTTTAACGTAAGACCGCATCCCGCCGCCGCGGACAACGCGAAGCGCGACGGCGTGGATATCCGTATGTACCGGATCATCTACGACGCGATCGAGGAGGTTCAGACCGCGATCAAGGGTATGCTTGCGCCGAAAACGCGCGAGATCGAGCTTGCGCGGGTCGAGGTGCGTCAGGTTTATAAGATCACGAACGTCGGGATCGTCGCGGGCTGTTACGTTCTTTCGGGGAAGGTCGAGCGCAAGTGCAGCGTCCGGATCGTCCGCGACGGGATCATCATCGGCGACGATAAGCTCGCGGGGCTCCGCCGCTTCAAGGACGACGTAAAGGAAGTCGCCGAGGGCTATGAATGCGGGATCAGTCTCGAAAAATTCACCGATATTAAAGAGGGGGACATTTTCGAGGCGTATATGATCGAGGAATACCGCGACTAAATCATTTCAGACTGTCAAAAAAGAGAAAAAGAGAGACAATATAACGAGGGGCGCTGCCCCCAACCCCCGCCAAAGGGAACAGGCGAAAACTTTATCCTGCGCGGCGTCCGTGCCGCGCTTTGGGTTTTCGCTGCCGACGTCCTGTCGGCTTTCCCTTTGGAATCCCGCTTCCCATCGCAACCCCTCCCATTTTCAACCCTGCGGCTGTCAGGTCGTAAGTCTTGTTGAAAAAGAGCCAAAATGATACAGAGAGGTTTTTGACAAGCTGATCATTTATTTTTAGGGCAGGAGCGTCTCACTTTCGAGCCAAGCCGAAATTCCGATCTCTGTGAAAAGGAGTGTGGTATTTATGCCGAAATTTAACATGGATCGTCTTTCCGAGGACGTAAAACGCGAAATTTCCGCCGCCGTGCGGGAGATCAAGGATCCGCGCGTCAGTGAAGCGATCGTTTCCGTTTCCCGCGTCGAGCTTACGAACGATCTTTCTTACTGCAAGATCTATGTTTCCGCGCTCAAAGGGACGGGTGAAGAAACGGGCGAAAACCCGTCGGAGGAGGCGGTAAAGGCGCTCAAAAAGGCTTCCGGCTTCTTTAAAAAGCGGCTCAACGCGCGGATCAAAATGCGGAAGCTCCCCGAGCTTATTTTCCTCCCCGATACCTCACTCGATTATTACGATAAGATCAGCCGCATGATCGACAACCTCCCGAAGCCGGCGCACACAGACGAGGAAACAAAAGATTAGTCCCTTAGAGAACGCCGGAAAAAAGAGAAAAGCATAATATGTGAGGGCGCCGCCCCCACACCCCCGCCAAAGGGAACTTTTCCCTTTGGAATCCCGCTTCCCATCGTTACTTTTCCTCAATCTCAACACTGCGGCTGTCAGGCTGTAAGTCCGTAAAAATCGAAAAGAACCTCGCGGGAGGTTTTCAGCAGGCTATGGGAAGAATAATTCCTCCAAATATGAAAGGAATCTACCGAAAGCATGACATCAAAAAACATTACCATTCGAGAAGCGGCGGATTTTTTCCGAAGCCATGACCGATATACGATCCTTTGCCACGCGAACCCCGACGGGGACACGGCGGGCTGCGGCTACGGGCTGCTCCGCGCGCTTTTAAAGCTCGGGAAAACGGCGCGGCTGCGCTGCTCCGACCCGATCTCCGAACGCTTCGCGTTTATGTGGGAGGGGATTACGGAAACGGAATTTACGGAGGAGACCGTCGTTTCCGTTGACGTAGCGGACAGCCGCCTGCTCGGGAAATACGAGAAGGAATACGAGGGGCGGATCGTTTTTGCCATTGACCACCATGTTTCGCACGTCGATTTCTCCGAGCTTCTTTTAAACGAACCGGACGCGGCGGCTTGCTGCGAAACGATCTACCGGATCATTGAAGAACTCGGCGTACCGCTCGATCCGGAGATCGCTGCCTGCCTCTATACCGGGATCACGACGGATTCGGGCTGCTTCCGCTATCCCTCCGTCACGCCCGATACCCACCGTATTGCCGCGAAACTCCTTGAACAGGATTTCGGCTTCGCGGAGCTGAATTACATTCTCTTTGAATGCAAAACGCGCGCGCGGCTCCTCCTCGAGGAAACGATCTACCGCGAAATGGAATTCCTCTGCGACGGAAAATGCGCGGTCATGGTCCTCCCGAAGGAGCTTCTCGCGGGCGTCGATCCCGAGGACGTAAACGGGATCTCCGCGCTCCCGCGGCAGATCGAGGGGGTCGAGGTCGGCGTTGTCATCAAGGAAAAGGAAAACGGCTGGAAGGCTTCTCTCCGCTCGAACAGCGTCAATGTGCAGAAGATCTGTTCCGCGTTCGGCGGCGGCGGGCATGTCCGCGCGGCGGGCTGCTCCTTTACGGAGCGCGACCCGCTTAAGGTGCGGGCGCTTCTGGTCGCCGAAATCGAAAAGGCACTTGGCGTAAGTCAAGAACGATGAACCGAAAATCGGCAAAAGATCGCCGTTTGCGGCGTGTTCAAGTTTGTGCCGCCAAGTTAACTGAAAGATTTCTGTTGAAGGGCATGATCTGAAATGAACGGAATCATTTGTATTTATAAAGAAAAAGGCTATACGTCGTTCGACGTGGTCGCGATCGTGCGGAAGCTCTGCGATACAAAGCGGGTCGGTCACGGCGGAACGCTCGACCCCATGGCGGAGGGCGTTCTCCCGATCTTTGTCGGAACGGCGACAAAAGCGGTGGATTTCTGTCCCGATCACACGAAGGAATACCGCGCGAAAATGCGGTTCGGGATCACGACGGACACGCAGGACATCACCGGAACGGTCACCTCGACCTCTGACATTCTCGTCGGGCGGAACGAACAGTACCGTCTCGAGCAGAAATTCCGCGGCGAGCTGATGCAGACTCCCCCGATGTACAGCGCCGTCCGCGTCAACGGACAGCGGCTTTACGACATCGCGCGGAAGGGCGGAGAAGTCCCGCGCGAGCCGCGCCCGATCACGGTCTACTCGCTGAAATTCGAGGAATTTGCCGATAATCGGGCGACTTTTCTCGTCTCCTGCTCAAAGGGGACGTATGTCCGGACGCTCATTCACGACATGGGGGTCGAAACCGGCGCGGGCGCGACCATGACCGAGCTGACGCGGACGCGGTCGGGGAATTTCGGACTTCGCGACTGCTACCGCCTGTCGGAACTGAAAGAAGCGTACCAAAAGGGCGGCGCGGACGCGATCGAGCCGTTCCTGATCCCGGTCGAGCATTTGTACAAGGGGCTTCCCCGCGCCGTCCTCGACGGTACACAGGCACGGCTTTTCTCGAACGGCGTCGTTCTCGACGCGGATCGGATCGCGTTCGACCGGAAATATGACGGCGCGTATCGGATCGTTGACGAAAACAATACCCTTCTCGGGATCGGCGAGATCTCCGAAAAGGGCGATCTTCACGTGATCCGCCGCTACGGAGGTTCCCCGACCGAGCCGGACGAAAAAGATCCCGAGAACGAAGAGAATGCCGCGCCGTCCCGCCCCGCGGAAAACACGGCGGAGGAGGACGAACCCCTCGCCGACGGGGAAGACGGAGGAAATGCCGCATTTCCCTCAGGAAATGCCATTCTCCCCAAAGAAGAAAAAAGGCTTCGCGACCTTTCGGAGCTTAAAGGAGTTCGGTTCTCTTGAAAAACATTACGGAAACGGGGCTTAAAACCCCTTCGGCGGTCGCGCTCGGCTTTTTCGACGGGCTTCATCTCGGGCATATCGCGGTCGTTCAGCGCGCGCTCCTGCGAAAGGGACTGCGTTCCGTCGTCTTTACCTTTAACGATAAGACCGCCCTCCCGAAGTTCCGCGAGAAAAAAGGAAGCTGTATCATCACCTACGAGCAGAAGGCGGAGCTTTTCGAGGAAGCCGGCGCGGACTTTCTTTACGCGCCCGATTTCGGCGAAGTGAAGGATTTTTCGGCACGGGAATTTGTCGAAAAAATTTTAAGGGAGCGCCTTTGCGCGGGATATGTGGTCTGCGGCTATGATTTTCGTTTCGGACGCGGCGGAGAGGGAAATCCGGACACCCTCTCGGCGCTTTGCCGTGAATATGGGATCGCCTGTGAGGTCGTTCCGCCCGTAAAAATTGACGGCGAGATCGTAAGCTCGACCGAGATCCGCCGCCTCATTCGCCTCGGCGAGATCGAAAAGGCGAACCGCCTTCTCGGGTATGAGCTTTCCTACGCGCTCCCCGTCATCAAGGGGAACGAGATCGGGCGCACGATCGGCTTCCCGACCATTAACCAGATGATCCCGGATTATATGGTAAGTCCGAAAAACGGGGTCTATAAAAGCTGGGCGGTCGTAGACGGGAAAACCTACCGCGGGATCACCAATATCGGCGTAAAGCCGACCGTTACCGACCGCGGCGAGGTCGTGACCGAAACGCACATCATCGGCTTCCGGGGCGATCTTTACGGGAAAACGGTAAAGATCTCGCTTCGCGGCTATCTTCGCGATGAGATAAAGTTCGGGAGCCTTTCTGCGCTGAAGGCGCAGCTCGCTTACGATAAATCCGTGGTGTAATTTTTTGAATGGCAGGCGTGCGGACACGGTTTCTGACTTGAAAATCTCATGCCGTGTTCATTTTTCTTTCACGAAGCTGCGTTATACTGATTTTTGCGGCGGGATCGCCGAAAACTGTACAGAATCAGAGGAATTTACGAATGATCGAAGTAAAAAACCTTACCAAGCATTACGGCAGCAAAAAAGCCGTCAGCAATATCTCCTTCACCGCCCACGACGGGCAGATTCTGGGTTTTCTCGGGCCGAACGGCGCGGGGAAATCCACGACCATGAATATCCTCACGGGCTATCTCTCCTCGACGGAGGGACAAGCGCTGATCGACGGCTCGGACATTCTCGAGGATCCGATCGGGGCAAAGCGGCGGATCGGCTACCTCCCCGAGCAGCCGCCGCTCTATTTCGACATGACCGTAGACGAATACCTGAATTTCGTCTATCGGCTCAAATGCTGCAAGCTCCCGAAAAAGTCGCATTTAAACGAGATCTGTGAGATCGTAAAGATCACCGACGTCCGGAAGCGGCTCATCAAGAACCTCTCGAAGGGGTATAAACAGCGCGTGGGCTTCGCGCAGGCGCTCGTCGGGAATCCGAGCGTACTGGTGCTGGACGAGCCGACCGTCGGACTTGATCCGAAGCAGATTATCGAGATCCGGACGCTCATCAAACGGCTCGGGAAAAACCATACCGTGATCCTCTCCTCCCATATTTTACCGGAGGTGCAGGCGGTCTGCGACCGGATCGTCGTCATCAACAAGGGCCGGATCGTCGCGGACGATAACGCCGAGTCTTTAGCGAAAAACCTTTCCGCCGACCATAAGCTCGTGCTTCACGCGGAGGGAAGCCCCGAAGAGATCAAGCGCCTTCTTGAGGGGATCCCGCAGATGCAGCGCGTTTTTGTCAACCGCGCGGTCGAGGATCGCGTAAACGAGTTTTATCTCGAGGCGAAGGAGGGCGCGGACATTCGGCGGGACGTGTTTAAAAAGCTCGCCTCGCGGAATTATCCGATCCTCATGATGCGCTCGAACGAGCTTTCGCTCGAGGAAGTGTTCCTAAAGCTTACGACCGGAGACGTTTACGGCGGCGCGGAGCAAATTGAGCGGAAATTCGACAAATTAAGCAGGGAGGGCGGTACGGTATGAAAGCGATTTTTTCACGTGAGCTTTCGTCTTACTTTAAAGCGCCGATCGGATACGTATTTCTCGCGGCGGCGTTCCTTTTTTCCGGCTTCTTCTTCTGGAGCTTTTCGCTCAGCGTCGGAAGCACGGATATTTCCAACGTTTTTCTCGGAATGTTTTACGTTTATATGATCTTCGTGCCGCTTCTGACCATGCGGCTCATGGCGGAGGACAACCGCCAGAAAACCGACCAGCTTCTCCTCACCGCGCCGGTAAGCCTTTTCGGGCTTGTATTCGGGAAATTTCTCGCGGCGTACGTGATCTTTATGCTGACCGATCTGATCATGCTTTTATACGGGATCGTCCTGAGCTTTTTTACGTCGGTAAACTGGGTCATGATCGTCGGAAACTTTGTCGCGCTCGCACTGATCGGCGCGGTATTCGTTTCGGCGGGGCTTTTCGTCTCGACCCTTACCGAAAGTCAGATGATCGCCGCGATCGGCTCCTTCGCGCTGAATCTGGTGCTGATGCTGATTACGACCATCGCGTCGGTGATTCCGGTGAAGCTGATCTCCGACGTTCTTTTAAGCCTCTCGATCTTCGACCGCTATTACGAATTTACGACCGGAATCTTCAGCCTCGCGAACGTTCTGTTTTTCCTGAGCGTTACGGTGATCTTTCAGTTTCTGACGGTGCGGGTGCTGGAAAAGCGCCGCTGGGCTTGATTTTCGTACTGAAATTTTATCGGAAAGCGTACAAAAATCGAGCAAAAGCTTGGACGTATGCGGTTTTGCGAAGATTTTTTGTTTACGCTTTGATAAAATTTCAGTACCGTGCAGGAATGCATATAAAGGAGTTTTGGATATATGAGTGAGTTAAAACAGGGCGAGGGAATGCCCGAGGAAGAAAAGACGGCGAGCCTGACCGATTCCCCCGATCCAAAGGCGGAAAAAACGGAGGGGAAGGACGGATCGGCAAAGCCGAAAAAAACGACGGGGCAAAGCCCTGCCCAGGCGGAGCAAAGCTCTGCCTCGACGGGGCAGAGCCCTGTCTCCAAGAAAAAGGGGACGAAAAACCCGTTTAAGAGCAAAAAGCTGAAGCACGGGTCTCTTTCGGTCGCATTTACGGTCATTTTCGTCGCGGCGATCGTCCTCATTAACGTGATCTTTAACCTTGCACTCGACCGCTTTGACGTAAAGGCCGACCTTACCGAGGGCGGAATTTTCACGGTCGGCGGGGAGATCGCGGATTTTGCCGCGTCGGACATGAGTACGGTTCATTTTTATTTCACCTCGGACGAGGAAACGCTCGAAAACGCGGGCGATACCATTTATAAGCAGACCGTCGAACTTGTCAGCCAGATCGCCGCGAAGAACGCAGGGTATGACGTTTCGTATGTCGATCTTCTGACGAATCCCGCCTTTGCGCAGCAGTACAGCGGCGCGAACGAGGGCGGTCTGATCGTCGAGTGCGCGGAGACGGGGCGCAATAAAATTTTTAATATTGCCTACGACTTTAAGCGCTATGTGATGTCGGACGGGAACAGCTACGGCTATTCCGACGCGAGCATGATGCGCTATTACGGTTATACCGTCTCGGAGGAGACCAGTATCGCCGAGCAGGAGATCCTTTCCGCTCTCCTATCCGTCACGAAGGTCAACCCCGTAAGGATCGCATTTTCGTCGGGCTTCGGCGAATCGGAAAACGCGGGGCTTACCGAGCTTCTCGAGAAGAATTCGTATGTCGTCGAAACGCTGAACGTCGATCTCGCCGCCGAGATCCCCGCCGACACCGACGTCCTGATCTTAAACGGCCCGACCATGGATTACAGCGACGAGGTGCTGAACAAATTCGACGAATGGCTCAGCAACGGGGGACTTTTCGGAAAAAATCTCGTTTATCTCGCGACGGTGACCCAGCCCGTTTCCATGCCGAGACTGGACGCGTTTCTCGCCGAATGGGGACTTCGCGTCGGCGAGGGCTTCGTCATGCAGATGGACGCGAATTACGCCTACGCGGTCGCGGGTTATTCGAGTATGCCGCTTTATCAGAAGGCGGAAATCCTGACCGATACCGATTTTTACAAGGCAATGCAGCTCGACGGCGACACCTCCTTCCGCGCGAACGGCATTCGCCCGGTCTATAAGCTCTGGGACGAAAGCTCGAATTTCAAAAATACGACGATCCTCCAATCCTACGGGGAAAACTGCGTGATCTTCCCGTTCGACGCGGGAGAGGACTGGTCGGAGGCAAACGCCGAAAAGGGACAGTTCGGCATGATCGTCGAAGCGTCGAAGGTGCGCTTTGACGGCGCGACCCCGATTTACAGCCGTGTGATCGCGGCGGGCAGCGAGCTGATCTTCTCGGAAAGCTTCCTTACCGCGACGAACTACAATAACGCCGAGGTCGCGATCGCGATTTTCAATACGATCAGCGGCAACACCGGCGAACAGGTCACGATCGCGCCGAAATCCTTCACCGCGACGACCTATGAGATCGAAAGCGCGCAGCAGACGGGGATCGGGCTTACCTTCGCGGTCATTATCCCGATCGCGATCATCATTCTCGGGATCGTCGTCTGGATCCGCCGCAGACACCTGTAATACTAATAACCATTTAAAAACCGGATGTCCGGTTTTTAAATGCCCTGCCGCAAAGCGGCAGGGCGAGGGAGCAAAGCTCCCTCGGTTATTGTATTGAACGTAAATAACCTGCGCCATTGGCGCACCTTCGGCTTCGCCGAAGGATTTGATTTGTGGATAGAGTCCACAAATCAAATGGTTATTAGTATAATTCGGAGGCACGCGCATGAGCAAAAACAAACAAATCCTGATTTTTTCCGTGATCGGGCTTGCCGTCCTCGGCGGAGTCGCGGCGCTTCTTCTGCTGACCGCGCCCGCGCCGGAGGTCGAGGAACCCGATCCCTCCGCCGAGACGGAGGATACCTCCCTGATCCTCACCGAAAAGACCCCCGAAGACGTGCTGAGCGTCCATATCGTAAATCCCGAGGGGGAATATGAGATCGTCCCGAGCGGGGAAACGGGCGAAGACGGCGCGGCGGTCTGGACGGTCGCGGGACTGGAAAGCGCCAATCTTCGGACGTCGGAGCTTTCCGCCGCGGTGACGAACGCCGCCGCGCTTACCGCGAGGGATTTTGTCGAGGAAAACGCCGAGCTTGAAAAATACGGACTTGCCGAACCGAAGGCGTCGGTAACGGTTACGTTTACCGACGGGTCGGATTATACTTTCCGGATCGGGGACGACGTCCCTTCCTCCTCGGCCGCCGCCTATTTCTACGCGGAAAATGCGGATACCGTTTATACCTATACGAAATCCAAGCTGACCGCGTTTCAGAACAACCGCTTCGGCTTTATCGAAACGCAGGTCATGCCCCCCGTTGATAACGAGACGGGGGAGGAGGTTCTTTCCTTTAAGGTGGAGCGGAAGAACCTCGACGAGCCGATCCTGATCGAGCGGCTCCCGCTCCCGGACGACCCCGACGAGCTTTCGGTGTTCACGTATCAGATGATCACTCCTTACGCGGTCTATCTTGATCTTACGAACGGATCCGCATTTCTCCAGAGCCTGTTCGGGTTAACGGCGCAAAGCGCGGCATGGTACGGCATGGAGGAGCAGGACTACGAGCTTTCGGGCTTAACCGATCCGTCCGTTGTCGTAACGGTCGAGACGACGAAAAAGACCTATACGCTTACGCTCGGGAGCGCGGTCGGACAGGAGGTCACCGACGAAAACGGGAATGTCTCGACCGAAATTACCGGCATTTACGGAATGTCGAGCGAGGTTCCCGATACGCTGTTCCTTTTTGACGAATCGTCGGTTCCCGCCGCGACGGTTCGCGCGGACGCGCTGATCTCCCGTCTTTTCCTCATGCCGTACATCTACTCGCTGAAGGAAGTGACTTACTCGGACTACCTCGGGCAGGAATTTGCCTTTGCCTTTGAAAAGGTAAAGGACAAGACCGAGACGGAGGCCGCCGTTTATAAGCATCTCTTAAACGGAGAGGAAACGGACGAGCAGCGCCTGAAAAACCTGTATCAGTTTATGATTTCCGCCTCGGGGGACGAGCTTTATTTTGACGGCGGCGAAGACGAGCTTCTGGCGGAAATTCATTACGTTTACGCGGACGAGAGCCGCGGCGAAAACGTCGTAAAATTTTACAGCTCGAAGGACGACCGGAAGGTCATCGTAAACGTGAACGGGAAAAATCTCTTTAAAACGAAGCAGATCTATATGACCCGCCTTTGCGAAAACGTCGGAAGCTATTTAAACGGCGGAGAAATTGTTCTGACCTATTGATTTTTCGGCGCAGGTGTGCTATAATAAAACTATACGTATATTTAAGGTAATTTTATACCGTTCGGCTTGCCGAAGAAAGGACGGAAGAAATGGCAGAAGAATTTTTCTCCTATAAAGGATTCCCGCTCGTACGGAGCAAGAAGCAGATCTACTACGGAAGCATGAGCGACGAATTCGTAACAACGATCCGGATCACCTCGTCGCACAACGAAAACGGGATCGACATCGCGGATAAGCTCAAGGTCTCGCTCATGCGCACGGCGAAGGACATTGACCCGAAGGATATGGTCGTAAAAACCAGCGACCGGAACAGTCTCTTTGAAGCGCTCGACGTGGCAAATATCTGGCTCACACGCGAAAACGCGGCGGCGAAGTAAAATAAAAAGAGAAAAGACATTATTTTGTGGTGGCTCCGCCCCCACGCCCCTGCAAGCCTTTGAAAAGGCTTGACCTAAACTTTACTATCGCTTTTTCGCAATTTAAAAACAGAAAAATCTGTAATATGAGACAAGTATGCAAGGAATTGTCCAATATTACAGATTTTCTTTTTTTGATATGCTATATAAAAGCGATATTGCCTTTCGCTTCCTTGCAAGCAGGAGGCTTGCAGGTGAGCGCCCCAAGCGCCGCATGGACGCGGCGCAAAACAAAGCGTTCGCCGCGGTTACAAAAGGAAGTGGGGTTCGGGGCAAAGTCCCGAAATAAATACTTTTCTTTATCGTCTCTCTTTTTCTCTTGTCTCTTTATTCCTCCGCCGCGTTTTCCTCGACCCATTTCGCCGCCATCAGCGGGGTAAGGATCACGTCAAGCTCCTCCGTTCCCGGGTCAAACGTCGTTTCGCCGACGGTTTTCGCGTTTCCGCCGAGAATGTCATACGTGATCTGGGTACGGTATTCGATATGACAGAACAGGAACTCGGGCGGGATCTCCTCCGCCTGTGAAATTTCCTCGAGCCAGCGGATCGGAGACATACCGCCGATACTGATCCGGCTGATGAGCCAGCCTCCGGCGGCCGCCGCGTCGTTCGCGCAGAGATAAAGCGAGAAGCGGAACGGACGCTCGCTGTCCTCGGTCAGGACCTCGACCTCGAAATCCTTCATGGTAAAGCAGTTGATCACGCGGGATTCAAAGCCGCAGGCACAGCACATTCCGCCGTATCCGGGAAGCTTCGCGTTAATGTCCTTCGCGAAGTAGTTGATCGGCGCGCCGTTTCCGGAGATCTGACGGTACTTTTCGCGCAGATAGGCGAATTCGTCCTTCCGGATCGTAAGGATCGGCTTTAATTTGATCGGGAACTGGTCGGGAATGATCCGGTTCGGCTCCTCCGCCGACAGGTAATGCTTGCTCAGAAGCGAGCGGTTCTCGCCCGTAATGATAAATTCGGCGATCTCCGCGAATTCGGGCTTGGTATAATCCGCGCGGAGGGTGATATATTTTTCCGTCTTTTCGCGCCATTCGGGCTTGATCTCCTCGCCGATCCCGACGATCTTGACGATCTTCCCGTCCGCGTCAATAAGCGCGACGCGGTCGGTTTTCAAGTCACTGACATAAAGCTTCGATGCGCGGGAGGCGATCTCCGTATCGGAAAGCCCTTCGCCCGCGAACATTTTCGCGAGAAGCGATTTCTCGAACAGGTAGCGGCTCTTCGCGGCGGGGAAGTCGAATACCCGCCCGTCAAGCATTCCGCATTTGATCAGCGTTCCGACGTCGCCGACGAGGTCGAGCATATCCGCGTTCGAGACAGACGGCGGGATCATGAACTGCTTGCCGTACGCCGCGAAACGGTAGCGCTTGTTAATATCGAGCTGCAACGAGATCTGTCCGCCCTGCTCCTTGATCTCCCGGAGGAAGGTCATGGTATCCTTCCCCTGCGTAAATGAGTTGATGAGCATGGAAACGACGTCGTTATAGTTCTGGTGGGTATCGAAGCGGTTCTGGCGCTTCTGGATCGAGGTCATCGCGTTCTGGATATTCGCGATCTGAATCTTCGACGCCTCATAGCGCTGCTGCTCCTCGCCGTGAGAGAAGTAAAGCTGGTAATACTTCATGACGACCTTATAGTCCTCATGATAGATCTCGTCATACATCGCAAACAGGCGTTCGAAATCGTTCTCGTCGCCGATCACGTTGTCCTTCAGGATCGACTCGGCGGCTTTTTCCGCCGCGGAGCTGAAGCCGTAGAAAAACCGATCGTCCGAGCGGTTCGGCGTTACCTTTGAATCAACGTAGTACATCGACCCCGCGCGGGTAAACTCATAAAGATATTCCCGTCCGCTCGCCGACCCGTCCTCGTTTTCCCACTGATACGCGGCGTAAAGGGTTTTATCTCCGTCGACGTCTACCTGCCCGCGGAGCTGTTCCATCGCATTTGTAATATACGCGGCATACGCCGTCCCATCCTTATGCTCGGAAGCGGGAACGTGCTCGGCAACCGTCTGAAAGCCCGTCTTTTTCAGCTCCTCATACGGCACCGGCTCGGTCTCGCCGGGGTAAACAAGCGAAAAGCTGTTCTGGAACGGGGCTTCGAGCGACTGTCCGAACTTGCTCGAATGGATATAGTGATTAAAGAACTCGAAGGCGTAGGACTTCGGGAACAGGAAAAAGCGCCGATCGCTGTTCGGAACGGGCTGGAGCGTCAGGACAAAATAGCGGCGGTAAACGTTCACCATGTCCAGAAGATCCTTCCGGATCCGGTCGGTGACCTCCTTCTCGCTGCTGTGGCGGATTCCCGTGCGGTGCGCGGTGATATAATCGTTCGGGACGCTGATAAAGAAGGCGGAAAGGTGCTCGTCGAGGAACGCCTCGTTATCCTCCTTATAAAGCCCCGTAAGCTCATAGGTCGAAAAATAGTTATACTTCTGGCGAAGGAGGCGCACAAGCTCCGCGCGCTTCGTATTCGCGACCGCGTACGGAATCAGGTACGAAAATCCCCCGTTTTCATAGCAGAGGAAGTCGATCATGCTCTTTCCGTTCTGCATGAAGCGGATATTCGGGTATTCCTCCCCCGGACGCAGGTACTGCATGATCTTATAAACGGTTTTTGCCTCGCCGTTTACCTGTACTCCGAGGGTGATCGACCGATCCTTTGCCTCCTCGCGGTTCCCGTTTCGGGTATCCATGCACTTTTTCCGGTTAAACGCGAAGCAAAGCTCCATTAAGCTCATGTAATCGCCCTTTTTATCGGTGAGCGATAAAAAGTTATCCATGATCGCCTGAAACTCGTCGCCCCTTACCTTAAAGGTGATCTCCGTCCCCTTAAACGGGCTTCCGAACAGGTCAAGCTCGAGAATTTTGAGGTTCCCCTGGTCGTTCTTGATCTTAAAGCTGAAATTGTTGGATCGGAGCGCGAGCCATTCGACGTTTAAGAAAACGCTCTTCGCGCCGACGCCGAAGCGCCCCTCTCTCGTCCCCGTCTTATCGCGCTCACCGCGCCCGAAGCTCAGGTAATAGAGGATCTGCTCCATGGTAAAGCCGACCTCGTTATAGTTCAGGCTTACCTGGTGCTGATTCGTCGAAAAGTTCATCAGAACGCGGATGTCCTTCGTTTCGTAATGACAGCCGAACGTATTCTGGAGAAGCTCCCGAAGGATACTTTCCTTCGGATAGTCGTTAATGCTGAGCATGGTGTTGAAGGCGGTACGCCCGCTGAACACCTCGTTAAAATAATCGCGGAACGGCTCGCTGTCCGAGCTTCCCGTGAACAGCGCGGTCTGAATCTTTTTCAGCGCCGCGTCCCGCTTTACGGTATCGTCCGCCGCGTGACCCTCGTAAAAGTCGCCGATATACTGCTTCAGCTCATTCGCGAGCGCTTCGCGCTGTTTCGTTTCCTCATAGCTCAAAATGAAATCACCGATCCTCTCGTTTTTGGATAACCTCTATGGAAAATTTCTGTATTTATTTTTTGTGCAGGCGTGCCGCGCGGAAAGCCTTCCGCCTTTTCAAGAGCCGCGGCTCCTTGTGCCCGACTTAGATCAGCCCGTCGTTATACGCCTGGATAAATTCCCCGTAAGCGCCGCCGTATCCAAGCTCCTTGTGCCAGTACAGCCAGACGTGATACAGGACGATCGGGCGCATCAGATCGGAAAGCGCCGAAAGCTTATCCTTCAGATAAGCGTATCCGCCCGCCTTCTTCGCCATGGCTTTCAGCTCCGCGCGCGCGTTTTTGATCCCGTCCATGTACGGATTTCCGCCAAGCTGTTCGGAATACCGGCGGAATTCGTCATTTTCGGTCGTTCCGTAGGGGAGGACGGAAAGCGCGTTGTTCCCGTCCGACGAGGCGTATCCGCCGCGAAGCGCGTTCACCTTTTCCGTAACCGCCGCGAGGAGCGCCGCCTTATCCGTTTCCTTCGCCTCGGCAAGCGCCGAGACCCCGAGCATGGCGGCAAGCACCGAAAGCTTATGCTGCGCGTATTCGTGGGTGCGCGCCGCGGTCGTAAGATTCCGCTCGGCGGGAACCATATAATCGGACTTAAAGCGGGAGATTACATCGAAGCTTGAGCCGACCGAGCCGGTGTAATCCGCGATATATTTAATGTCGATCAGGAGATCGGTCAGGATCTGCTCGATCCCCTCGATCCGGAGCAGAACGTTCTCACAGGGAACCTCCCGCCGGAACGCCTTATAAAGATTCCCCGCAAGCGCCTTTTTCAGCACGCGCCCGTCAAAAAGCCCCTCGGTATCGCTGAAGAAGATAAACTCGGGCGTTTTTCCGCCGACTAAGGCGCGGCGCTTATACCGCTGCTGTAATACGGCGGGGTGGTCGGGAAGCTCATAGCTGATAATATGCGTGATCGGCGAATAGAGCGGGAAAAGCTCGTCCGCCTCGTCCTTCATCAGTACGACCCGGAGCCCCGGCGCGGGCTCCTCGCCGAACCACTGCTTCATGCGGCGGAGATTATAGCCGGTGCGCGTGATCGAGGTGATGCCCGACCGCTTCTCAAAATAAACCGCCGCAAGGATCTTTTCGACATATTGAAGCGTTACGTCGGAATTGAAATAAACGACGGCGGTCTTGTCCTCCGAGCGAATGATCGGGTCGATCACGTCTAAAAAGGCTTTCAGCTTCGCGTCGGTATTTTTTAAAATTTCCGCTTCGGTATGGGTATAAACGGGGCGGAGATAAATCTTCCGCTCGTCGAGATTATATTCCTCAAAGATATTCCCGCCCGAGGCATAGCGCACCTGCGAATCCTCAAAGCGGAGGTTTTTCGGGATCCGCTTCGGATCGACCTCGTATGAGACCGGACGGATCACCGGACGGTTTTCCTCCGGCGACGAATAGTTTAAATACGGGCTGTCCGCCGAGAACGCGGTGGTCTCGGGGGTGATCGGCGGGAACTCGCCCGGCCCGTTCTTTAAAAGCGCTTGAATGACACTCGGCACCTGCGACGGCGACGCGTCGTACGAAGCGGGATAGGGCGCGAAAAGAAGCGCCTTCTCCGCCTTCATGCCGAGCTTTTCATAAACGGAAAGCTCGGTTCCGTCAGGCTTTCCCGAAGCGTCGGCGACGGTCAGATCCCAAACGATCCCGCTCCCGCGAAGGTCGGCGAGGACGGGCGATTCCTCCTCGGAAAGAACGCTCTCGGGAATGATGAAAAGATTGGAAAGGCAGGGCGAAAAAAAGTAGACCGAATCCTTCGCGGCGGAGACGATCTTAAACTCAAGCCCGAGCCGAAGAAGCGCCGCGCCGTACCAGCTGTGGGCAAAACGGTCGGGACAAAGGATCAGAACGTTCGCCTTTTCCTTTTTTGTGAGGATATCCAGCACGCAAAGCATGGCTTTTTCCGCTTTTCCCTCGCCGAATCCGCTGAAATCCGCGCACCAGCCGTTTTTCCCGAGCTTATCGAGAACGCACGCGCGAAAAGGATCCAAAGAAAGACCCGCGGCGGGGAGCCGCTTCATATCGTTATCGTTCATATTCGTTTCATTCCTTCTCTCCGGCAGATTTAAATGTACCCGTATTCCGCGCATGAGCCGCGGATAATATTCCACATTGTATTATACATCTTTTTCTCCGACTTTGCAACCGTTTTTTCGTCGTTCAAAGTGAAATTGCCGATTTTCACAAAAATCATCGGGGAAATTTGTAACGAACGAACGACAAAGGGTTACAATTCGCGGGATTTCGCTAAAAAACAATTAAATTTTAACAAATCGGCAAAAAAGCGGACGCCGATCGCGCGGACGGAATCCCGAAATTATTCGGCGCAGCCTTGACTTTTTCGGAAAATCGAGGTATACTATGGTAAATAAATGAAATTTTAGGAAAAACCGACGACACGCACCCTGCACAAAGGAAAAGGTTTATGAAATTTAAATGGAATAAAAGCTATCTCGGCTGGGGACTGACGGCGTTCGCCGTGATCCTCGCGAGCACGATTATTATTTTTATCCTCGTGAATCAGAAAAGCGTCGTCGCGGGGATCGGCAACCTTTTTAACTCGCTCGTCCCGATTTTTTACGGGTTTATTTTCGCGTACCTGCTCTGCCCGATCGTGAATTTTTTTGACACAAGGGTTTTCGGGCGAATCTTCGCAAAAAAAGCAAAGCCCGTCCGCCACGAACCGGAGAACCACGGGCTTCAGACCTTTGTGAAAAACAAGGCGGCGCGCGTTTTAAGCATTCTCGTGACGATCGTGATCGTCCTTGCGATCCTTGCCGGGGTCATCAGTGCCATTCTCCCGCAGCTTGAAACGACGATCCGGACGCTCGTCAACAATATCCCTTCTTATATCGCAACCGTTACCGACTGGATCACCTCGACGTTTACCTCCTTCCCCGATCTCGGCGCGGAGGTCTCGGATATTGTCCAGCAGTCGTTCGGCGCCCTGCGCAACTTCCTCTCCAATTCCTTCCTCCCGCAGGTCGGGGATTATCTCGGCACGCTCACAAACGGGATCATGAGCGTGATCGGTATTTTCATGAACCTGCTTCTCGGGCTCGTGATCAGCATTTACTGCCTTTACAGCAAGGAGCTTTTCTCGGCGCAGGCGAAAAAACTCCTGTACAGTATCGTAAAGGTCAGCCACGCGAACAAATTTATCGACGCGGTCCGGCGGATCCACCGTTCGTTCGGGAGCTTCCTGACCGGGACGCTGATCGATTCGTTTGTCGTCGCCTGCGTCACCTTTGTCGTAACCACGCTTTTTAACGTCCCCTTCGCTCTTCTCGTTTCGGTCATCATGGGACTCACCAATATTATTCCGTATTTCGGGCCGTTTATCGGTGCCGTACCGAGCGCGTTCCTCATCTTAATGGAGGATCCGTTCAAGTGCCTGATCTTTATCATTATTATCCTTGTCATTCAGAATTTGAACGGAAACGTTCTGAGCCCGCGCATTCTCGGCGAAAATATCGGGCTCCCGAGCTTCTGGATCATTTTCGCCCTTCTCGCGGGGCAGGGGCTTTTCGGCTTCTGGGGCTTAATTATCGGGATCCCGCTTTTCGCCGTCGTATACAGCACGGGAAAAGAGCTGATCGCGTCAAGGCTTACGGCGAAGGGACTTCCCTCCGATTCCGATACCTATACCGATATTAAATGCTTCGAGGCGGAAACCTTAACGCCCGTTTCCCTAAGCGCCGCGAACCGCGAGGAAGCCCGCCGCGCGGAGGAAGCCGAACGGCAGAAAAGAGAGGAGCGCAGAATCCTCCGCCGAAGCCGGAACAGTGACGAAAAGGCGAAATAAAAGAGAAAAATATATTAAATTTTCTGCAAAGGAGGCGAAGCCCATGAACCTCGAAAAGCTCAAAAAGGACTACGGAAACGTCATCTGGGCGGGGAGAAAGTGTATCTGCGGCCTGCCGATCTCCTTTACGCGCTATATCTTGACCGATACGGCGCTTTATACGAAGATCGGGCTGCTGAATCTCCGCGAGGACGAGATCGAGCTGTACCGGATCTTCGACAAGAAGATCAGCTTTACGGTATTTCAGCGCATGGTGAAATGCGGAACGGTCACCCTCATGTCGAAGGACACCGACACGCCCGAAAAAAAGCTGGAGTCGATCCGGTTCCCGCGCGAGGCAAAGCGGATCCTCGACGAGGCGGTAAAGCTCGAACGCGATAAGTACTATGTCCGCGGGCGGGATATGATCGGCGGCGTCGGACATGATCATGCACATGACCACGACGATGACCATGACGATTGAACCTGGGGGTATCTCGGATTCCTCGGAGCACAAAAGTGACGTGATGTTGCACAAAACAAAAAGTAAGATTTGTGTATCTTTCACAAAGTTTTCCGATTTTTGAAAAAAAGTGCATTTTGGCTGTCACTTTTTGCCCTCTTAAAACGTTTTACTTATTAGAGGAATGCGCAATACTGAAATCCTATCGGATTTATGATAAAATTTCAGGGAAGCGCCGGCAAATTTATTAACAAAAGCGAAACGCTTTTTATACCGATTTTCGGTGCGCTTTTCGCCGAAATCGGTATTATACCCCGCAAAACGGGATTCAGAAAGGAAGTAGAAGACATGAACAAACTCATGCGAAAAACCGCTGCCGTTCTGATGGCTGCCGCCGTCAGCGCGACGGGACTTTCGGCGACTTCGTTCGCCGCGGGCGCGGATCAATGCCCTCACTGCGGCGGCTCACTGGGAACGGACACGGTCTCCGTCGAATACGGTGCCTCCGTCGCCAAGCCGACCTATAAGATCAAAGGCACAAAGGGAACCAGAAAGATCCGTCTTTCCACAAGCACCTCGGGCGCGACGATCTACTACACGACCGACGGAAGCGAACCCACAACGTACAGCACCCGCTATACGGGGCTTATCACAATAAAGAAAAATACGAAGATCAAGGCGATCGCCGTAAAAGGCTCGAATTACAGTAAAGTCATGACAAAGACCGTCCGCGTGGCGACGGTACTCGGTGACGTAACGGGCGACGGAAGCGTGAATGAAAGCGATTACAGCCGCTTGATCAGCTGGATCGACGGCGAGACTTCCTACGGCTGCAAGGATAACGCGGACGTAAGCGGAAACGGAAAGGTAAACCGCACCGACGCGAAATATCTGCGGCAGTACTTAGACGGCGACATCGACAGCTTCCCGGCGGGAGGCGGCTCGTCCTCGAGCTCAAGCTCGACTTCGACCTCTTCCTCAATCAAAAAACCGACCATTACCGTTTATAAGTCCTACGGCGGAAAGAAGATCCAGCTTGAGACCGCCACAAGCGGCGCAACGATCTACTATACGACAAACGGAAGCGACCCGACCAAAAACAGCTTGAAATACTCCGGCACCTTCATACTCGAAAAAGACGCGACGATCAAGGCGGTCGCATATAAGAGCGGAAAGTACAGCGCCGTCAAGAGCCGCGACGTTCAGGTTGATCAGTGCGCGACGCCGTCCGCGGACGCAGACGACAGCAAGCAGTACACCGATTCGGTAAAAGTTTCGCTCTCCTGTGTAACGGCGGATTCGCGGATCTACTACACGACCGACGGAAGCGATCCCATTCGCTACGGAAAGCGTTATTCGGAACCGATCGTGCTGACCTCGAACACGACGCTGAAGATCTTTGCGGAAGCAAAGGGATATACCAACAGCGCGGTGCGCACCTACAATTATAAGGTACTCTCCACCAACTTTACGATCAGCGGTTTGGTCTGGAACGATACGCCGAACGAGACGACAAGAGCCGACGGGATCAAGCAGTACGGCGAGAACGGCATTAACGGGATCACCGTAAAGCTGGTCAACAACGCGACAAACGCCGTGGAACAGACCGTCACCACCACGACCATCAACGGCGTGCAGGGCTCTTACGTTCTCGACAGGGCAAAAGCGGGCAACGCTTACAGAGTTGAGTTCGAGTTTAACGGACAGAAATACCGTCCCTTCGGAAGCGTTATTTCCGGCGGGAATCAGGCGATCATCGGCACGAATGTCGCCGACCTTGTGATCAAAAACAACGGCGCTTATAAGACGGACGGCACCTTGGTCGCGGCGGTCAACAACCTGAGCAGCGCGTCGGTAAGCTCGCAGTTTATCCTTACCGCGAAGACGAGCGCCACCTATACCTCGGCGGCGGTAAACGTAAACCTCGCGCTTGCGTCGAACGTTTACGGCGATCTGAACGTAAAGTTCATCAACAATACCTCTCAGGGACAGTCGGTTTACAGCGGCGATCGGGTCTCCTACAATTTCACCGTTTCCAACGACTCGCTGTCTCAGTCGCTCAAATCGGCGAAACTGAACTTCTATCTCGATCCGAATCTTACGATCCAGAACGTTTATATCGCGAGCGGCTACGGCAGCAGCAGTACGGCTTATTCCGCCGCCGCGGCAACGTCGAACGGAATGCAGAAATATGTCATTGACTGCCCCGCGATCGAGGCGGGCGGTTACACCACCTTCGCGGTAGAAGCCGTCGTAAAGCAGAATATCCGAGACGGCATCCAGATCAGGAGCTACGCCGAGGTCGCGGAATATTCCTTCAACGGCGCATGCTTCGATAAGGACAGCACACCCGGAACCTTTACCACCTATGTAAGAGAGACCGATGAAGCGGAATCCGCAGTCGTTACGGGTTACAGCAGCAAGGCCGCTTCGCAGACACTGAAGCTTGACCGGAGCTATGCGACCTTTGACGCGGGCGGAAACGCGATCATCAACTTCACGATCACGAACGCGACCTGGGACGATCTTCGCAATATCACGATCACAACCCAGCCGGGCAGCCGTCTGACACTCGGCTCTCCGAGCGCTACCGAAGTACGGAACGGCGTTTTATTCGGTTCGATCACCGTTTACGGAAACGAAGCGACGACGGAGTGGGTATACTTTAACCTCAACGGCGCAAGCTCGGATAAACAGATCCCCGTTCAGATCACGGTTCAGGCGCTTCCCACGCCGCAGTAATCAAACAGAAACAAAGATCCCGGAAAGGCGGTATGCCTTTCCGGGATCTTTATACTAATTTCAGTCTAAAAGCGCAGTTAAAAAATCTGCGCGAAAATCATATACGCAAATTTTTGCTTGATTTTTTAAACGCTTTTTAGACTGAAATTAGTATTATTTTGTCAGTTCGTCAAGCCGAAATGGTCGATATTTACGGTACATTCGACCGGGAATACCGCCGTTTTCAGAAGCTCGCCGTAATTTTCCGCGATCCTGAGCCACAGCGAATAATCCATGGAGGAGATCGCGTATTTCATTCCGCAGGGATCGGCTCCGAACGCGTTCACCACCTCGGATACGGCGCTTTGGACCCGTTCCTCGATATACCTTGCGCACTGCTTTTCGACCTCTTCGCTTGCGGCAGCGCCCTCCTCGCTGAGCTGGTTATCGGAATATTTTCCGCCCGCCGTGATCTTTAACTTAAAGCCGAGCTGTCCGTCCTCGTAAAACGGTTCGAGCTTCCGGCATACGTCGAAAAGCGTGACCGAGACGGAGCGCCCGTTTACATTGGTCGAGGCGGTGGTGTTTTGGAGCTTTCCGCAGAGAAGCTGTGCCCCCGAAAATGCCGAAAGCGAGACCTTCCCCGCGAATTGTTTGTTCACGAACGCCGCCCCGCCGATCAGCTCGACCGTTTTTCCGTCGTCGGTCGCGCCCGTCCCCGTCTCCTTTACCCCGATCATCGGGAGGACGGCGGCGGCGGTCGGCTGTTCCAGCTCGCTCAGCACCGAATAAAGCGGCTTGCATTCCCCGAGCCCCATTTTTTCGGCGTTGGACAAAAGGGCGCAGAGGTGATTCGCGGAAACGTTTTCTTCCTTGAATTTTACATTCATCACGTCGGAGGCTTTCCCGTCCGTGACCGCGAGAAGCACGCGCGGGTTGTTCTGATAATATGATTCCGCATAGCTTAAGACCGTTTTGAGGTCGGGCTGTGCCGCGTCCTTCCCGAGAACGATGATATTGGTGATCCCGTACATGAGCTTTTTCCCGCATTTCGCCGAAACGCTCTCGAGCGCGGTAAAAAGATCGCTTCCTTTTCCGCTTATGACAAGAACGTTCGCTTTCGTACTGTCGAGAAGGGTTGAACCGCCCGCGCCCTCCATGCTGAAATACTGGACGGTGACCTCATAGCCTTCCTCCGCGCGGTCGATCCCGATCGCTTCGACGATCGCTTGTTTATCAAGCTCGGTGTGCGCGAGGCAGGAGGCGGACGAAAAAACGAGTGCCGCCAAAAACAAAAGCGGGATCATTTTCTTAAAAAACCTCATTTTCCGAAAAATTCCTTTCTGATCGTTTCTTTTGTGCAGGCGTGCGCCGCCTTACGACGTCCGCTTTTTCCCTTTGGAACGACCCGCCGCGAGCCCGAACAGCATTCCCGTCAGAGGGATCAGCAATGCCGCAATAATAACCAAAATCCCCGTCTCCGGAATCCGTGAAAAGGAAATAAAATCGACGGTATTGCTGCTGTACAAAATACTGATCACCGAAGAGAGGATCAGCAGCAGGCACGCCGTAATGCGCGGGGCAAGCCGTCCGCCGAAGGCGCTTTTTACCGCGTTTGCCGCGGCTGCCGTCATCAGCGAAAGCTTAATGATCGCCGTCGTCGTCCAGACCGCCGCGTCGATCCCGTCAAGCCGCTGAAAGAGCGTGACGTCGGAGAGGGAGGAGAGCCGGTAGAACGGAAAGCTCGTGCGGTTGAGATATTCACCGAGGACGGTGTTGTACAAAAACGTCATCAGGAACATTGCCGCTAAGGTAAGCCCGAAATAGACGTACAGGCTGCGCTGCGCCTTTTCACGAACCTGTGAGCAGAGCGCGATAAAAACAACCGCCTCGGTATTTTTCGAGAATTCGCTCAGCACCTCGGCAAGCAGCCGGTTCGGATGCTCGACAAGCGTCGGGGTAAGGTAACAAAGCCGTATATCCTGCGCGATCCCGCAGATCACCAGAACCAGAAGAACCGCAAAGCCCCCCGCGATCACGACCCCCGCCCTCGCCACAGCGGAAAGCCCTTTTACCGTCCCGTAGAGACAGGCGATGAGCGCAAACGAGATCACGACCCAGGCGGGCGCGGAATCAAAGATCGTACTCGACGTATAAAATTCAAGCTGTACCGTCGCCGTTACCATCATCATTAAAAGGACAGCGAGATAAACCACCGCCAGGACCTTCGCCGCGGCCGGACTTTTTACCGCGGCGGCGGAAAAGACATTCTCTCCGGGCATTTTCCGAAGCAGCACATAAACGGGCACCAGCACCGCCGCAAGCAGCAGAAACGAGAGAAGGATCACCGTAAAGCGCTGCATTCCGTAATTGATGTCGTCGCGCGGGAAGTTCGCCGCCTCCGCGAAGATCCGCGAAAGCGCGAGCACGATCCCGAGCTGTCCCCAACCGATCTTGTTCATTCGCTTACCGCTCCTTTCCCTTTTTCTTTGCCGCTTCCCCGACCTTCGCGCCGTTCAGAGACCGTACATTAAAGCCCGTGCGCGCGAGGAAGCGCCAGTCCGCCCGGACCAGCGTATCCCGCATACTGTGCAGGCTGAAGGGCGAGACGGGCGCGGCATAAGGCACGCCATACGCGTCCATGGAGCAGACCTTGAACAAAAAGAGCATTCCGACGACCGTGATCCCGAAAAGCCCCCACATTCCGCCCGCGAGGATAAACGAAAAACGCATGATCACAATATCGTTATACAGATCGGGGACAATAAAGCTCGCGATCGAGGAGACCGCCACGATCAGCACCATCGGCGCGCCGACTAGTCCCGCCGAAACGACGATGTCCCCGATCACGATCCCGCCGACGATGCTGACCGCGTGTCCGAGGTTCGACGGCATACGAAGCCCCGCCTCGCGCATGATCTCATAAAAAATATGGATCAGCAGGCATTCGGTCAGGAGGTTATACGGCGTGATCTGGATCGACGCGGCGAGGTTCAGGAGAAGCGAATCCGGGATCAGCTCGGGATTAAAGTTCGCGATCGCGACATAAAACCCGGGAAGCAGCACGCTGATGAAGAACGCGATATAGCGAAGCGTGCGGATCACCGCGACAAAGGCGGGCTTCTGAGTATAATCGTCAAGCGTCTGAAAGTTCTCCGTAAAAAGGTGCGGGACGAGAAGCGCGAACGGCGTCCCGTCCACGAGGATCCCGATCCGCCCCTCGTAAAGCCGCGCCGCCATCACGTCGGGGCGCTCGGTCACGCCCGCTTCGGCAAAGATCAGCCCGCTGTTTTCCTCGAGGAAGGGCTGGACATACCCGCCCTCGAGAATGGTATCGAGCGGAAGCTGCTTGATCCGCCGCTCGACCTCCGCGAGGAGCTTCCGATCCGCCTTGCTCTCAAGGTAGCAAAGGCAGACGTCCGTATTTGATAGATCCCCGACGGTATCCATCTTAAACACGAGGTCGGGCGACTTGATCCGCCGCCGGATCATGGACATATTCGTCCGCACCGCCTCGACGAATCCCTCGCGCGAGCCGCGCAGGTTCTGTTCGGTAGACGGCTCCTCGACGCTTCGCGTCTCAAAGCCCTGTACCCCGATCCCGATCCCACTCGTGACCCCGTCGATCAGAAGCGCGCAGAAGCCGCCCATAATGAGCGAAGCAAGCTCCTCATAGGTGTTGATCTGCTTCTGCTCCCCCGCGAGCAGAAGCTCGCTCTGAATGATCTCGAGGACGCGCTCGGGCGCCTGCTTTTTCTCGTTCCCGATTGAGTTTACGGGGCGGTAGATCAGGTTTGCCATCTGATTCGTGTCGATCTGTCCCTCGCAGAACAGAATACAGATCGGGACGCCGCCCGCCTTTGCGTATTTCACGGTGAGATCGCTTGTATTTTTCATGATCGCGCGGATATTGACGGTATTCCGCTCGAGATCCTTTTCAAGAGTTCCCTGTTCCTTACTCATTTTTTGGTATCGTCATTCCTTTCGGCCGTTGATTTTCACAATGATTTCCGTAATATTGTAACCGAACGGAATAAAAACATACTTTTTCGAGAAAATATTATCGAACCGCCGTTTTTCTTTATTTTTTGCACTCCGCTTCGGCGGTTCGGAAAGCTTTTCCCGAAAACTTCCAAAAAAGGATCTTTATTATGCTGATCATTATTATAAGAACCGTTCTTTTATTTATTCTTGTCGTTTTCTCCCTGCGGCTCATGGGAAAAAAGCAGCTCGGCGAGCTTCAGCCGAGCGAGCTAGTCACGACGATCCTGATCTCGAATATCGCGACTCTCTCGATCGAGGATCCCTCGCTCCCCATGCTGACGGGGGTCGTCCCGATCCTCATGATCGTCTGCACCGACGTGCTCATGTCGGGGATCATGCTGAAATGCACCCCATTCCGCCGCCTCGTCACGGGAAGCCCGAAGGTCATTATCTCGGGCGGAAAAATCAACCGCGCGGAAATGAAGAACCTCCGCTATACGATCGACGACGTGCTGGAATCCATGCGGGACGCGGATATTTTTGACATCAACGAGGTGCAGTACGCGATCATCGAGACGACGGGGAAGATCAATTTCTTTAAAAAATCGGACGGCACCGCCGACCCGCCGAGCGTCATCATCAAGGAAGGCTCCGTCGTCCGCGACGGATTAAAACAGGCGGGACTTGGCGCCGAATGGCTCGAAAATACGCTGAAAAAGCGGAAGCTCGACGAAAAGGAGATCTTTCTGCTGACAGCGAAGGGAGACGGGACGTATACCGTGATCTTAAAGGAGGACGCGGAATAAGCCCTTCCTCCATAGGAAAGGAATATTTTTATGAAACGAATCATTCTCTGCGGCTTCCTCGTGATCGCCATGGTCGTCCTCGGCGTGGGAAGCCTTTATTATACCGATACTACCGCAAGAAAAGCGGAGGAGACGCTTGAGGAGGTCTCCCTGCGCCTGAAAGAAAACGACATGGCGGGGGTAAAAAGCCTTACCCTCGACCTGCGCGCGGATTGGGAAAGCTACCTCGAAACACACTTCTTTGCGACCGACCACGAGCACGTCATGGAGCTTACCTCCACCATTGTGCGGATCGTCGCTCTTGCCGAGGAGGAAGACCCCGAGCTTAGCATTGAATGCGCCGTGGCGAAAGATCTGATGCGCATTTACCAGAAAAAGACTTCGGTCACGCTCGGAAACATTTTCTGACCGCCGCTTTTGCATGAGGTTCCGATCGGAAATAATGCACAAAAACGAAAGCAAAAATTTGGTGAAATTTCCGCCCTTGTCATGGAAACGATTTCCTGCTACAATAAGGATAGTGAACTGCGGAAAGCGTTCAACGGAAAGGAAAAGGTTTCATGAACTACGGTCATTTCGATGAAAAAAATAAGGAATATGTCATCACCCGCCCGGACACGCCTTCGGCATGGGCGAATTACCTCGGCTCGCCCGAATACGGCGCGATCATCTCGAACAACGCGGGCGGTTACAGCTTCGTAAAATCGGGTGCGAACGGGAGAATTATCCGCTACCGCTTCAACTCCGTCGCGACGGATCAGCCCGGGCGCTACATCTACCTCAAGGACGGCGAAAGCGGCGATTACTGGTCGGCCTCTTGGTCGCCCGTCTGCAAGCCGCTCGACAGCTACAAGAGCGAATGCCGCCACGGAACGGCGTATACCGTGATCTCCTCGGATTACGCGAAGATCCATACCGAAACGCTTTACTACGTTCCGCAGGGCGCGACCTACGAGGTATGGCGCGCGAAGGTCACCAATACCGACGACAAGCCGAGAAAGCTCTCGGTCACGGGCTACTGCGAATTCGTCAACGACAATAACTACGAGCAGGATCAGGTCAACCTCCAGTACACCCTGTTCATCACGCACACCTATTTTAAGGGCAAATACGTGCTTCAGAAGCAGAACGAGGTGTTCCGCAATCCGGATCATAACCGCTTCCTCGGTCTCGCGGGGCAGAAGATCGACCAGTACTGCGGCGACCGCGACAAATTCGTCGGCGCGTACCGGAGCTACGCGAACCCCGTCGGGATCGCGGAGGGCTTAAAGGGCGACCTGAACTATAACACCAACTCCTGCGGCGCTTTACAGTCGGATATTGTTTTACAGCCCGGTGAAACGAAGGAATTCATCTACCTGCTCGGTCAGAAGCCCGAGGAGGAAGCCGAAAAGATCATCGCCCGCTACGAAGCGCCCGGCGTCTGCGACAAGGAGCTTGCGGAGCTGAAAAATTACTGGCACTCGAAGCTCGGCAATTTACAGGTTCACACCCCCGACGAGGATTTCAACAATATCGTCAACGTATGGAACGCCTATAACTGCTTCATTACCTTTATCTGGTCACGTGCCGCGTCGTTCCAGTACTGCGGACTGCGCAACGGGTTCGGCTACCGCGACACCGTACAGGATATTCAGGGCATTATCCACCTCGCCCCCGAAATGGCAAAGCAGCAGATCATCTTCATGCTCTCGGCACAGGTCACGAACGGCGCGGGACTCCCGCTCGTAAAATACACACATAAGGCGGGACAGGAAAACACTCCCGACGATCCCGCATACGTAAAGGAAACCGGACACCCGAGCTACCGCGCGGACGACGCGCTCTGGCTTTTCCCGACGGTATACAAGTACGTTTCCGAAAGCGGCGATACCGCGTTCCTTGACGAGGAAATCTTCTACGCGAACGACGGCGAAAAGGGAACGGTCTACGATCACCTGAAACGCGCGATCGAATTCTCGATGAACAACCTCGGAAGCCACGGAATGCCCGCGGGACTTCACGCGGACTGGAACGACTGTCTGCGGCTCGGAAAGAAGGGCGAATCGACCTTTGTCGCGTTCCAGCTTGTTTACGCGGTCAAGATCCTGAAAACCTACGCCGAGGAGCGCGGCGACAGCGAATACATCAAATATCTCGACGAGATCAACGAAAAAATGACCAAGATCCTCTCCGCCTGCTGGAACGAAGACCGTTGGATCCGCGGCTATAAGGAGGACGGAACGGTCATCGGTCAGCGCACCGATCCCGAAGCGAATATGTGGCTCAATCCACAGTCTTGGGCGGTTATTTCCGGCTTCGCGACGAAGGAACAGGCGGAAAAATCCATGGACAGCGTGGAGCGCGAGCTGAATACCCCCTACGGCGCGATGGTCATGTACCCGCCGTACAACAAGCACGGCTTTGACGGCGCGCTCATGCAGTGCTTCAACGCCTGCACCAAAGAAAACGCCGGTATCTTCTCTCAGCCGCAGGGCTGGCTCATTCTCGCGGAATCCAAGCTCGGACACGGGAACCGCGCGTATAAGTACTGGAAGGAAGCTTCCCCCGCGACCTACAACGACAACGCCGAGCACCGCGTGCTGGAACCGTACGTATTCGGACAGTTCGTCGAAGGGAAGGACAGCCCGTTCGCGGGACGCGCGCACGTACATTGGCTCACGGGTACGGCTTCGACCGTTATGGTCGGGACGACCGAAGGAATTCTCGGCTTAAACCCCGAGACAAAGGGCTTGGTGATCGACCCGTCGATCCCGTCCGAATGGAAGGAATACACCATGGAAAAGGTATTCCGCGGAAAGAAGCTCAACGTTACGGTAAAGAACCCGAACGGAAGCGAGCACGGCGTAAAGCTTGTGACCGTAAACGGAACGGCGCTTGACGGAAAACTGATCCCCGACGCGATCCTGAAGGCGGAGAACGACGTTGTGATCGAAATGGTTTAACCACATAAAAACGAAAGCGGCACGAAAGTGCCGCTTTTTGTTTTCTTTTTATGGCAGGAGCGAAAAACGCCTGTTTATTCCGCTTTAACGGGAACGACAATTTCACATTCATGAGGATCAGTCCACGTGAATTCGCCGCTCCAGTCGAGTATGCAAAATACCCCGTATGCCCCGCTCGGGGAAACGATCATCAGATTTTCGCCGTTTCCCAGGAAATCCGTATCGATCTGCGTATGCTCCCCGCTGTAAAGAAGCGTTTCCTCCGAGGCGGAGAGAAAAAAGATGTCGTAATAGGACGCGCAAAGCTCGCCGAGCATTCGATAACCGTACACGGCAAATAATCCGCCGTCCGCCGCGGGGAAGAACTGCCGCTCCTCCAGCATAAAGTCATACATTCCGTTTTCCTCGGCATATTTCCGATCCTCTTCGCTGCCGTTTTCGGCAAAATACCGATCCATCTCCGCGCGCTGTTCATTCATATACGCAAGCCCCTCCGCGGAGATCGTTTGCTCGGCATTCTCCTTACCGGACGGATAAAGCTTCGCCGACAGATCGGCGTATTGCTCCGCGAGCTCCTCGTCCGAAAGCGCGTAATCATAGGAAAAAATGCGGGAGGTGTCCGCATGGTTCTCCTCCGGATCGAATCCCCCGTCCGTCCCCGTTTCGGTCACATGACAGGAAGCCACGCTTGACAAAGCCATGGAAAGCAAAAGCAATAAAAGTCCTTTTTTCATCATCATGTCCTTTTCTTTTCCGCTTTGCGGTTTTTTCGGGATTCTCCTCTTTCTATAAAGTAAAACGCTTTTCGGGGCGGAATTATGTCACAAAATCGGAAGATATTTTTGATTTTTCAAAAATTTTGTCATTTCGGGCAGTTTTCTCCGATTTCTTCAAGCTTTTTTAGCAATTAAGACGGCGGACATCTCATCAGAATATGTCGTCTTCCTTATCCTTCAGGTGACACAGCTCCATGACCGACCGGAAGTTTTCTTCCCACTCGGGCATAAGCTCACCCAGAGACGCGCGGTATTCGTTTGAAATCAAAAAGAGCGCCCCGTATTTTCCCTCGCCGCCGACCATCGCCGACCAAGCCATTTCCGTATCCCCGTGCCCGCGTATATAGAGGGTCGTATAGTCGATCCCCTCGCGGAGCGTATAATCGCCGTCCGTGATCGTGATTTTCAGCGTTTTCGCCGCGTTTAAAAAGACCGATTCGTCGCTTTCGGATTTCGGGCGGCGAAACGGTTCATAGAAGCGTTCTTCCGACGTATTTTCTTTCTTTTCCATGTGACAGGTTCCTTTTCTGAATAAAATAAAAAGTGCGCAGCCGAAGCCACGCACCGAAAAACGCACAGCTCCGAATTGCTGTCACACAAACTTAACCACTTTTGTCAAAGGCACGTGGAAAAAGAGCCCGCGTTTTTACCGTAATGGAAAAACACCTGCCTATGACAAAATATATTAAGTTTATGTGACGGTTTTATTATAGCATATGATCGGGGGAAAGTCAATTGCCGCTTTGGGAAAAAGGCTCCCTTTTTATAAAATTACCGCCTTGGAAGGCTGCGCGAATATTTTTGCCACTTTGACCGACCAAAGTGGCGCAAAGTCGCCTCTCGTCGCTTCTCCTCAACTCTTTTTTCGTCTTTTAACTTGCAGGACGAAAAAAGCGGTCGGAGTAAGCGCCGAGAGGGGTTATAACAAACTCGGGGAAAAAATTCAGCACAGTGACGTTTCGTCCTATTTTTTTCGGTTTTCAGCAGATTCCCAAATCCAACCGTCATTCACCCCGACCATCAATGGGGAAAGTCCGCGTCTTTGCGCTTTGCGCAGTAAACTGCACCACCACAACCCGTCTGTACAGAACGGCAGAGAAAAGAGCAAGGAAGAAAGCCCGAAAAAGAAATCGGACTTCCTTCTTTGCTCTAAAATTCCTCACTTGCTCAAACAAGTTTGAACTGTGCAGTCCTCAAGTGTATTGCACAAAGAAACAGGGTTTCGTTTCTGCGCTTTATCGCAAACGGCGGGAAGAACGAGGTCTTGCGGGGACTGAAAAAACTGGGAGGGAATGCCGCTGTGCAGAAATTTTCACGATTAAAAAAAGACTCCCTCGCGGCGCTTGTCCGACCTCGGCTTTGATCCGCTAAAAAATCGCGATCTTCAAAGCCGGGTTGAGGACAGCTGCCGCGAGGGCGCGTTTGGGCACCTTTGCGCGGGCAAAGGTGCAAAAAATTATCGGAAAATCTTTCCGCTTTTGCCCAAAAAGTACAAAAAACCGCTTGCAATCTTCTCCCATTTATTGTATAATAAGATAGAATACCGTCCAAAGAAAGGAAACGCCAAGTTTGAAAAATCTTCGATTTTTCAAACCCGTCGTATTTTTCAAAGAAAAATACAATCCTCACAGAGGAAAGGAATGATCATAATGGAGCTTAAAACTTTTCAGCATTTATGCGGGCTGTCAAAGCTGAACTACTCCGAGGAGGAGCAGGAGCAGACGATCGCCCAGATGTCGGATATTATCGACCTCATGGATACCATTAAGGAGTTCGACATCAGCTATGACGATACGAAGGACAAGAACGAGATCGCCTATGCCGCGCTCCGCGAGGACGACCCCATGCCCTCCTTCCCGACCGAACGGCTTCAGCAGAATACTCAGCCAAGAGAAAACTGCTACGTCGTTCCGAAGATGATGGAATAATCGGAAAGTCAGGAAAGGAAAATTTATAATATGGACTTCAAAAAGATCACGATCCCGGCGCTCCGGAAAATGCTCGACAGCAAGGAGATCGGCGCCGAGGAATTAGCGAAGGAATATCTCGAAAAAATAAAAGCCGAGGATCCGTCGATCCTCTCCTATACCACCGTGACCGAGGAAGCGGCGCTTTCCGGCGCGAAAAAAGCGCAGGAGCGCATTGACCGCGGAGAAGCCGCGCCCCTTACGGGGATCCCGCTCGCGATCAAGGACAATATCTGTACCGACGGGATCCGCACGACCTGCGCCTCCCGTATGCTGGAGAATTTTATCCCGCCGTATAACGCGACGGCGATGGAAAAGCTGAATACCGCCGATCCCGTCCTCCTCGGAAAGACCTCGATGGACGAATTCGCGATGGGCGGCTCGACCCAGACGAGCGCGTTCGCCAAAACGAAAAACCCGTATGACACCTCCCGCGTTCCGGGCGGCTCCTCGGGCGGCTCGGCGGCGGCGGTCTCCGCGGGCTTCTGCGCGGCGGCTTTAGGCTCGGACACGGGCGGCTCGATCCGTCAGCCCGCTTCCTTCTGCGGCACGGTCGGGCTGAAGCCCACCTACGGGAGAGTTTCCCGCTACGGACTGGTCGCGTTCGCCAGCTCGCTCGATCAGATCGGGCCGATCGCGCACTCGGCGGAGGACTGCGGGATTCTTTTAAATGCAATCGCGGGACACGACCCGAAGGACGCGACCTCGTCAAAAACGGCGGTTCCGGATTTTAACGAAAAGCTTGGGCAAAGCATCAAGGGCATGAAAATTGCGCTTCCGAAGGAATTCTACGGCGAAGCGATCGACGACGAGGTAAAAACGGCGGTGCTCGCGGCGGCGAAGGAATACGAAAAGCTCGGCGCAATGCTGGTGGACTGCTCGATCAGCACGCTGAAATACGCCGTTCCCGCTTACTACCTGATTTCCTCGGCGGAGGCGGCATCAAATCTCTCCCGCTATGACGGCGTAAAATACGGACTGCGCGGCGAGGGACGCACCTTCGACGAAATGCTCCGCGACAGCCGGAGCAAGGGCTTCGGCGCGGAGGTAAAGCGGCGGATCCTTCTCGGAAACTACGCACTCTCAAGCGGCTATTACGACGCGTATTACCGCAAGGCGCTCGCCCTCAAGCAGGAGATCATCAAAGAGTACAACGAGGTATTTGAACAGGCGGACGCGATCCTTACCCCGACCGCGCCGACCGTTGCCTATAAGATCGGGGCGCAGGATAACGACCCCGTAAAAATGTACACGGCGGACATCTGCACGGTTACGGTCAATATCGCCGCGCTCCCCGCGATCAGCGTTCCCTGCGGTTTCGATCACGACGGAATGCCGATCGGCATGAGCCTCGTCGGAAAGCGCTTCGACGAATCGACGCTCCTCATGCTCGCGGACGCTTATGAAAAGATTATTTAAAAAGATTTTTTGAGAGAAATTATTTGCACGGGGGACGCTGTCCCCCGAACCCCCTGCTTCCTTTCGACACCGAAAGGAAGCGAAAGGCAATATTTGCTTTATATAGATCAGATGAAACGAACAAATTTGCTGTTTACTTTTATCTGCAAAATTGCCGAATATCTCAATCTTTTCTTCTTGATAAAAATCGTAAAAGCAATATAAAAGTTTAGGTCAAGCCTTTTCAAAGGCTTGCGGGGGTTAGGGGGCAGCGCCCCCTCTGAAAATATTTTTCTCTCTCAAATTTCTCTCGGACAAAAAGAAAGGAATCCTGAAAAATGGCTCAATTTATTCCTACGATCGGTCTTGAGATTCACGCGGAGCTTCTCACGAAGTCCAAGGTCTTCTGTACCTGCTCGGCGGCGTTCGGCGGCGAACCGAACAGCCGCTGCTGCCCCGTCTGCTCGGGGCTTCCCGGGACGCTCCCCGTACTGAACCAGACGGCGGTCGAATACATCGTAAAAGCCGGATACGTGACGAACTGCGAGATTTCGCGGTTCACGAAATGGGATCGGAAAAACTACTTTTACCCCGACCTCCCGAAGGCGTACCAAATTTCGCAAATGCCGCGCCCCGTCTGCCTGAGCGGCTATGTCGATATTGCGACGTCGCAGGGCGAAAAGCGAATCCGGATCAACCGCATTCACTTAGAGGAGGACGCGGGGAAGCTCGTCCACGACGATACCGCGCGGGTGAGCCTTGCGGACTATAACCGCTGCGGGATCCCGCTGATCGAAACGGTGACCGAACCCGATTTCCACAGCGCGGAGGAGGTCGTTGCCTTTGTTGAAAAGCTTCGCCTGCTCTACAAATACGCGGGAATCTGCGACGGAAGAATGGAACAAGGCTCTTTGCGCTGCGACGTGAACATTTCGCTCGCCGAAAAGGGCGCGGACAAGCTCGGAACGCGCGCGGAACTCAAAAACCTGAACTCCATGCGGGCGATCGCGCGGGCGATCGAATACGAAATCTACCGCCAGAGCGAAATTCTCGAATCGGGCGGGACAGTCGAGCAGGAAACGCGGCGCTTTTCCGATTCGACGGGAGAGACCTCGTCGCTCCGCTCGAAGGAGGACGCGCAGGATTACCGCTATTTCCCCGATCCGGATATTCCCCCGATCATTTTTACCGAGGAGGAGCTTACCGCGATCCGCGAAAGCATTCCGGAGCTTCCCGAGGCGCGGAAAGCCCGCTACCTGAGCGAGGGAATGAAGGAGGCGGACGCGGACACGCTCATCGCCGACAAGGACATCTGCGACTTTTATGAGGACGTCCTCAAAACCTACAACAATCCGAAGTCCGTTTTAAGCTTCATGCTCGGTGAGTTTTTACGGCGAATCAATCTCGGCGAAATGTCGATGGATACGCTGAAGGTGAGCGCGGACGAGGTCGGACGGCTTTTACAGTACGGCGATACCGACAAGATCAACAAGAATAATTATAAAAATATTTTCAAGACCATGCTCGAAACGGGAAAAACACCCGAAGCGGTCTGCGACGAAGCGGATTACTGGGTCAAAGAGGACAGCGGCCTGCTGGAAAGCGTGATCGACGAGCTGATCCGGAACAATCCGAAGCCCGCCGAGCAGTACCGCGCGGGCGAGCAGAAGGTATTCGGCTTCTTTATGGGACAGGCGAATAAGGCGCTCAAGGGACAGGCTACCCCGAACGCGATCCGCGAAATGCTGGAAAAGAAGCTGAAAACTTGAGAGAAAAATAATTGATTTTTGGGGAGCTCCGTGGGCAAGCGTTTTGTTTTGTGCCGCGTCCGTGCGGCACCTTGGGTGCTTGTCTTGCGACCTCCTGTCGCACCCCGAACCCTGCTTCCTTTTGACGCCAAAAGGAAGCGAAAAGCAATATTGATTCGACAAATAAATCCAAGATTTATTAAAAACAAAAATTTTAAAAATCTCTGTTCTTAAACAACAAAAACGGCAAAGAAAGGTATAAAGAAAATGAGCTTTCAGGAAAACAAATACCGCGACCATACGACCGCCATGCTCTCGGAAGGGGACATCGGGAAATCCGTCCGCGTTTCGGGCTGGGTCGAGAATATCCGCGACCACGGCGGGATCAAGTTTATCGACCTGCGCGACCATTACGGGATCTTGCAGATCACGCTCCAGCAGAACGAGAGCCTTCTCGACGGAGTTCACAAAGAGGAAGCCGTCTCGATCGCGGGAACGGTCATCAAGCGCGACGAAAGCACCTATAACGACAAGATCGCGACGGGAACGATCGAGCTTGAAGCACGGTCGATCGACATTCTCGGAAAGGTATCCGCTCCACTCCCGTTCGAGGTTCCTTCCTCGCGGGAAAGCGGCGAAGATATCCGCCTCCGCTACCGCTTCCTCGATATGCGCAATCGCAAGGTGCATGAAAATATCGTATTCCGCTCCCGTATCATGAGCTTTATGCGCGAGAAAATGACCGAAATGGGATTTCTGGAGCTTCAGACCCCGATCCTCTCCACCTCCTCTCCCGAGGGGGCGCGCGATTACCTGATCCCGAGCCGCAAGCACCACGGGCGCTTTTACGCGCTCCCGCAGGCGCCGCAGATCTTCAAGCAGCTTTACATGGTTTCGGGCTTCGATAAATATTTCCAGCTTGCGCCCTGCTTCCGCGACGAGGACGCGCGCGCCGACCGCACGCCGGGCGAGTTCTATCAGCTTGACCTCGAGATGTCCTTCGCGGAGCAGGAGGACGTTTTCGCCGCGGCGGAGGAGATCTTCCCCGCCATTCTCGAAAAATTCACCGATAAGCCCTTTACAAACGCGCCCTTCCCGCGCATTCCCTACGAGGAAGCCATGCTGAAATACGGCTCGGATAAGCCCGACCTGCGCAACCCGCTCTTTATCGTGGACGTTTCCGACCTCTTTATCGACAGCGGGTTCAAGCCGTTCAGCAACAAGACCGTCCGCGCGATCCGCGTGCCGAAAATGGCGGAAAAGTCCAAGACCTTCTTTAAGAGCATGGAGGAATTCGCGCTCTCGATCGGCATGAAAGGGCTCGGCTATTTTAAGGTGGAAAGCGACCTTTCGTTTAACGGGCCCATCGACAAGTTCCTCCGCGAGGGCGACCGTGAAACGCTGATCTCCCGCTGCGCGCTTGAGGTCGGGGACGTGCTTTACTTCATCGCCGACAACAAAAAGAACGCGGAGAAATTCGCGGGGCAGATCCGTACCGAGGTCGCGAACCGCATGGATCTGATCGAAAAGGACTGCTTTAAAATCTGCTGGATCGTGGATTTCCCGATGTACGAGGAGGACGAGGAAACGGGAAAGCCGATCTTTACGCATAACCCCTTCTCCATGCCGCAGGGCGAGCTGGAGGCTTTGAACACGAAAAATCCCTGCGACGTGCTGGCGTATCAGTACGACGTGGTGTGCAACGGGGTAGAGCTTGCCTCGGGCGCGGTGCGCAATCACGACATCGACGTCATGGTAAAGGCGTTCGAGATCGCGGGCTATACCGAAGCGGACGTCGCGGAGAAATTCGGGGCGCTGTACAGCGCGTTTAAATTCGGCGCACCGCCGCACGCGGGCATGGCGTTCGGGATCGACCGCCTGATCATGCTCCTGCTCGGCGAGGAAAGCATCCGGGAGGTCATCGCCTTCCCGCTCAACTCGAACGCGCAGGATCTCCTGCTCGGCGCGCCGACGGAGGTTACGGAGCAGCAGCTCCGCGAGGTGCATATTAAAGTGCGCCAAAGACCGAACACCTCGACGCCCAACGTATAAAAAGAGGAAAATCACATGAAAAAAATTATCTTGATCGTTCTGGGCGCGGCGCTGATCACGGCATTTATCTGCACGCAGATCATCGACACAAAAGAGCTGAAATTTACGGCAAAGATCGCAAACTGCGGAACCTATGACCTGCCGCTGGACGAAGAGGAATACGAAAAATTGGAAACGCTCGACATGGAATTTGACGCGCGGTATTCCAAGCGGCTTCTGGGCAGCGCGAAAACAGAGGGGACGGTCACTTTTGACGAAAAAACCTACCAGATCCGCGAGATCCAGCCCACCGATAAGGGCTGGACGCTGATCCTGTGGCATGAGGGCGACCCGCCCACAAAATGCGCGTATCTGTCGACGAACCCCAATTTTGACCGATTTAACCTGATGTATCGTGAAAGCCTTTGGTACGGTCCCGCAGACGACCCCGATTCGCTGGTCAGATCGCTGGCGGCATTTGGGATACTGTAATAGACTTTAAAAAGGAATGATTCTGTTCATGAAAACAAAATACCGCTTTTTTGCCGCCGTATCGGCATTTCTCCTGATCCTCGGGAGCTGTGACGGCGGGACAAGCCCGACGGAAACGACCCCGCCCGCCGCACAGGACGGCTCCGCCGAAGGAACGCCTGCGCAAAATCAAAACGGGGAAAAGGGCTCCGCACGCGTTACCGTCGAAGGAACGAAATTCATGGTGGACGGAAAAGAGCTTTGGATCAACGGGGTCAACACCCCCTGGCAGTACTGGAACGACTTTAACGGCGGCATGGACGAGGCGCAGTGGGACGAGACGTTCGCGCAGCTCAAGGCAGACGGGGTAAACTGTACCCGGATCTGGATCAACTGCGACGGAGCCTGCGGGATCTGGGTGAACGACGAGGGCGAGATCCGCACGATCCGCGACGAGCACTGGGAAGACCTCGACAAGCTTTTCGCGCTCGCGGAAAAGCACGAGCTTTACATCATGCCGACCCTGCTTTCGTTCGATCACTTCAAAAGCCCGAACCGAAGCAATCAGGGCTGGCGCGCGCTTGTACGAAATAAGGAGACCGCCGACGCGTTCGCGGAGAAGTACGCGGGCGAATTCGCGCGGCGGTATCAGGACTGTGAATATATTTTCGCGGTCGATCTGATGAACGAACCGGACTGGGTGCACGAAAACGAGGAATCGGGGCAGCTTTCCTGGGACGAGCTTTCCTACTTCTTCGGAAAATGCGCGGCGGCGATCCACGAGAACAGCAATATGCTCGTCACGGTCGGCATGGGGATCGTCAAATACAATTCCGACAAGTACGAGGGGAACAAGGTTTCGGACGAAACCCTGCGCTCGCTGACGGGCGACGAGAACGCCTATGTCGATTTTTACAGCCCGCATTATTATATGTGGGAAAAGCCGTGGTTCGGCTTCCCGTTCGATAAATCGCCCGAGGATTTCGGTATGGACGGGACAAAGCCCTGTATCATCGCCGAAACGTCAAACGACGACGACAAGCAAAGCGGCATGAGCGCGGCGGAAAAATACCGCTCGTCCTACGAAAAGGGCTGGAACGGCGTCATGGTCTGGATGGAATACCGTTCGGACGGCTCGAGCGGCTGCGACTCGATGTGGTACCGCTACGACCTTACGCAGGAAGCGACGAGGGGAATGCTTGAAGCGATCCCCGAAAAGGTGTTCCCGCTGGGATAAAAAGGATAAAGAGAGGTGAAGCGTCACCTCTCTTTTTTAGAGCATTCCGTCGTGAAAACCTCTTGAAAATTCTTTTGCCCGTCGAATTTGGAGGAAAAGATCGCCAAAAATAAGCGACCGGACACCTTCCACAAATTTTGCCTGTTTACCGTGTCCCCCCAAAAAAGCTTCAACCTTTGAGGATCCGAAACGATATTACCTATAACGAGATGTATATCACCACGGCAAAACGCGGGAGCGCCGATCCGTCGTTCGGCGAGATCCTTATGAACGCAGGGATCAGCAAGAGCGAGCTTCGCCTTTCGGATATTATCACGAAGATCAACGGGAAAAATTTTGGGGCAGGAGTGCGTTTTTGCTCGCTTTCGCGTGAAGTACATTTTAACAAAATTAAGATGGATAATCTGTAAAAAAACGACAAATTTTTAAAATTATGCAAAATTTTGTAACCTTTTGCTCCTTAACGGATTATGTATTATAGGAAGGAGGAACCCCTGAAATAACCGCAAAGCGGGAAAGGAGGAGGATAAGCAAAATTTTCTTATCCGGAATGGTAAAAAACGTTATTGCCCGAAAAGGGCAGGGAAAGGACAAAATGATGAAATGTACCCTTAAAAAATCACCGCGATGATACTGGCGGGAATGATGACGGTGAATATGAGTATCGGCGCTTGGGCAGACGAATCAAATCAATCTGTATTAAATACAGATAAACTCGAAAACATATCGAATGAAACTGCAAAAACAATACCCAATACCGTCAAACAACATTTATCGGCGTTAATGTCAAACGAATACGATACGGCTCGGCGATCTATGAATGGAAAAGTGGTGTTTATCTTTCATAAGAAAGGAAGAATATGATATGAAAAAGTGTTTTGCTGTTTTTCTTGTCTTGTTATATGCCGCTGTCCTTCTGTTTTCTGTTTCAGCAAGTGCAGTTTCGATAACGCGACTTCCCGTTGGCGACCCGATCAATTCTGCTCAAATATCCGATGAAATAGCGATTCCGTCTTATCAGCCGAAAAGCTATACACTTCAAAAAAATACCGTTTTAAACACAAATCTTACCGTTAAGGAGGGAGAAGTTCTGTTTATCCCAAAGGGGAAAAAATTGACTCTTAAAAAAGGAAAAACTGTTACCGTAAACGGTGGTATCTATATTGAAGAAGGCGGATCGCTCGTGATCGAAAACGGAACACTTACCTTAAAGGAGCGCGGGACAATTCTCTCCTATGGAAAGCTAAATCTGAAAAAAAACGGGAAAATCACGCTTGAAGACGAATCAACTTTCATTATTAGCGAAAGCGGCTCTTTAACCGAAAAGGGAACAATCTCCGAAAAGGGGGAGACTGCGTCTTTGATTTGTATTGGAAACTATACGGGTGAAAAAAAGAGAAAGACGGAAATCCTTGCGGCGGTGTCGATCGACCACGAAAATTATACGGACAAATTGAGAGAAAGCCGTTTTTATGATACTTCGGACGCAAAAGCACTGTTCCCGACGCTTTCTCCTGCACCGCAGCAAGAATTGCTGGCTGGTGCGATGTGCAGCACAGATGTATTCTTCTATTGTGCCAATGACCAATGGTTTTCGTATACGATACAGGGAGATTTTGAATCCAAAACAGCGATCGTGGGCAACATGATCGTGCAGCGCCCGTAGGTCTAAAAACACTTCACTCAAGACAACGCACAGCGGAATCGTGAGATTTCCAAAAAGAATATAACAATTATTATAAAAGCATTCCGCCTTTTTGGCGACACAACTTGGGCAAGACACTTACCTAATCGCGCTTACCTGTTGCCCCGTACTTATTTTCAATAAAAGCACAGACAAAAATCCGGCGCAAAGCCGCATAAATTCAAGCCTTTGCTTGGATTTTTGTACGCTTTTCAATCGAAAATAAGTACTAAACCTTAAAAAATGACCGCAGACAATCGCTGCGGTCATTTTTATTATTTCACTCCTTCCGCCACCTTTTCAGCGTCGGAAATACCTTCCTCATTTTCTCGCGGGCTTCCTCCGGGGTTTTACAGTCCTCGCCGATCCAGAACCGAATATCATCTTCGATCCATTCCTCCATGGTTGACTGCTTCTTAAATTCCCCGTCGGCGAAGCAGTACTTGCAGTAATCCTCGCAAGCGCTTCCGTCGGCGTTTGTGCCGTGATCGGTCTCCTTCATCATCATCGCGCAGCTCTGGCAAATATTATTCATCTCTTCCATCGTGAAATCCTCCCGTAATTTCGCATACATTTTGATCGGGGTCGTAAATGTTGAAATAGTAATAGCCCTCGTGAACCTTCGCGATCTCGGTCATCTGCCCGATATTCAGATTCCGAAGCCTGTCATGCTCCCGTTTCAGGTCTTCTACCCAGAAATTCAGGACAAACTTATGATCCCCGTCAACATAGTGATGTCCCGGAAGGTTTGCTTCGTTCATCAGCGCAAGGCATTTGTTGTCAAAGAAAAACTCGGCGAATTTATTTCCGCAGTTCCGGGTCGATACCGTCATGGACAGGAGCTTTTCGTAAAATGCAATAGACTTTTCAAAATCCCGCGCGATCAGATAGACCGAACCCAAATGCAGCTCCTGCGGGCGCAGCTTTTTGATGTCCGCTTCCTCCAACAAAATCTCATTCGTTCCGACGTCAAATAATTTACTCATCTGAACGATCTTATCCACCTCGGGCAGCGATTGCTCCATTTCCCATTTGGAGACGGACTGCCGCGAAACGCCGAGCATTTCGGCAAGCTTTTCCTGCGTCAGCCCGTTGTCGATCCGAAGCTGCTGAATCCTGGCTCCGATACCCATTCAAATCCCTCCTTATAGGCATAGTATACCACCGCGAAAGAATAAAAGCAATCAACTTTGCTTGGAACTTGCGCAACCGTGGGGTGCGCTCACCGTTTAACCCGACCGAAAAAAGGCAGATTCTTCTTGAAATCTGCCTTTTTGAAAGAAACGAATCCTTTTTATTCCGAAATAATGACGTTTTTCCCGCTTCGCTTTCCGACGTAAAGTCGCTGATCCACCATTGAGATGAGGGAATCCACCGCCAGATCCGACGGCGCGCGGACAGCCGACCGAACCGAATTCACCGCCGTGATCTCGTCGGACGGCTCTTCATCACAGTCCGCAAAGCCGAAGGTCATCGTGACCTTTACCCGAATCCGGTCGTGGAAAATATTCAGGTCGCAGATCCTTTTCCGGATCTCGGTCAGCCGCGCGAGACATTCCTCCCGCGAGCCGCGCATCACGATCAGCATTTCCTCCCCGCCCCAGCGGCACGCCATGTCCTGCTCCCCCGTCAGCTCGAGAATGATCGCGGCGACGGCGCGAAGCACCTCGTCCCCGCAGTCATGCCCAAAGGTATCGTTGATCTTTTTGAAATCGTCGAGATCGCCCATAATGATACAGTACCGATCGCCGCTTTTTTTCAGCAGGTCGAAAAAGTGCCAGAGACTGCGGCGGTTGCCCAGTCCCGTCAGCGGGTCGTGCGAGGCGATATAGTTCAGGCGGCGGTTTTTGCTCTGAAGCTGCCCGAGCAGGCGCATGACCTCCATACAGAAGATCAGCGTAAACAGCAGAGCCATACAGAACGAGAACACGATATTGATCCCCCGGATCGAGAGAATCTCCTCCGACGTCAGAACATGCATACCCGTCAGCTCGTACACGGAGCCGACATATTCGACAAAAAAGATCGCCGCCGGAAGGGTAATCAGCGTTATCGCGCCCATCACAACGAGCGTGCGCAGGAACGTCCGCCGATTACAGTAAATGAACAGATAATACGCGTAAAGCGGAACGCCCAGCAGCGGATAAATATAAAACTCAACGTCTAGCCCCTGCACCACCGTACAGAACAGCGCATGGATCAAGATCTCGGCGTAGATCACGATCGTCCACGCCATGGCGTGCTTTGCGATCCCCTTTCGTCCCGTAATCAGCCCGATGGTAAAATAGATCACGACGCTGAAGCAGTTCAGCGCCACCAGCATTCCCATACCAAGCCGCAGAAAATTCAGCAGAAAGACTGCGTGCATCATTCCCGCGCCGTAACACGTCCAATGAAATTTCACGCTTGCGTCAAGCGGCTCCTCTTCCCCCACGTCGTCGGTCACATCGCGGATCCGGCTTTTTATGTAAGCGTTCAGGCTCATATTCCGCGCGGACGCCGCCGTTTCCAGCTCTTCCTTTTCGCTTTTGTCCAAGCGAACGGTGACCTTTTCGCGGCCTTCGCGGGAACCTTCCTCGTTCCGCATAAGCTCCCTCCTCCGTAAAAGTTAAGACAGCGCCATTTTGTGCCGATGCTCCGTATCCGGAGACCTCTTTCGGAATCATCAGACGGCGCTATTTTTATTTTATCACATTTATGCACGGCGCACAATAGATAAATTATACAAAATTTCCAAAAAATATAAAAAGAATGACATGCGGCTCTTCCTTTTATAAAGGGTAGAGGGGATTCGTCAGTACCTTGCGAAGCAACGGTGCAAAACCCCTATGGGTTCTCATCTCCTTCTTTCGGCGACAAAAACCAAAATCCCACGCCAA
>CAYVZH010000005.1:48146-78937 GCA_964456025.1 uncultured Ruminiclostridium sp. | reverse complement strand
TCATAATAGTGTGCCTATATAAAGGACAAATAAAGGACAAGACCCGCTCCCCGAGGAAAAAAAGATCCTCGCAAAAGGCTTCACAAAGCCAATTACGAGGCATTGGGTGGTGGAGCGGACAACGGGAATCGAACCCGCCTATTCAGCTTGGGAAGCTGACATTCTACCAATGAATTATGTCCGCATTCTTTTTTATGGATTCGTTTCTTAGGCTGGTGCGGGCGACAGGACTTGAACCTGCACACCGTACGGCATTGGAACCTAAATCCAACGTGTCTGCCATTCCACCACGCCCGCAGAAAAGTCAAACACAGTCATGAATCCCGAATCCGGTAAATCGGCAAATCCGTTTGACCGTATTTGATTTTACCATATTTTTTCGGTTTTGTCAAGACGAAATGCAATAATTTTTCGCAATAAAAATTGTGCCGTCCCGAAAAGGGCGAAAAAACTGTCCCGCGGTACTTGCGGAATCGGAAAAAATATGCTAAAATAAGGTAAACGGCTGTACGAAAAAACCTCGCGCAGCCCGCGCAAAAAGATCGGTCAGCCAGTGGAAAGGAACGGGCATCAACATGACAGAAAACAAAAATACGGTTTATCCCGCAAAAAGCGGAACGGTAAAGCTTCTCGGAAGAACGCTCAGTGAAAACGGGCTTTTGTGGTGCGCCTATTCGGGTTCCGGCGCGGAATTCACCATTACGGGAAAATCCTGCGAAATTGTGATCCGGGCCGACGAAGTCGCCCGCCGGACCGAGGACGCGGACGGAAATTACGCGCGGATCGGAATCTATCTGAACGGCGAACGCGTGATCGACGACCTTTTGACCGCGCCGGAAAAGATTTACACCGTTTTCGAGGGCACGGAGCCGAGAGAAGCGGTCGTGTCCGTCGTAAAGCTTTCCGAAACGGCAATGTCCTGTCTCGCGATCCGGGAGATCCGCACGGACGGAACGATCCGTCCTACGCCCGACCGGGAGCTTTTCGTGGAATTCGTCGGGGACTCGATCACCTGCGGCTACGGCGTTGACGACGAGGATCCGGATCACGTCTTCTCCACCGCGACGGAGGACGTAACAAAAGCGTACGCGTATCGGACGGCAAAAAAGCTCGGCGTGGATTACAGCATGGTCTCGATCAGCGGCTACGGTATTATTTCGGGCTATACGGGCGACGGAACGAAAATACCCACTCAAACACTCCCGCCTTATTATGACAAGCTTGGCTTCTCCTACGGCGGATTCGACGAAAAGAAGCCGCAAAACTGCGAATGGGATTTTTCACGACGTGAACCGGACGTGATTGTCATCAATCTCGGAACGAACGACGACAGCTATTGCGGAGACGATCCCGAACGGCAGGCGGAGTACCGGGCGAGCTATGTCGAATTTCTCAAAAAAGTCCGGAAAAACAATAAAAACCCGAAGATCCTCTGCGCGCTCGGGATCATGGGCGATCGTCTTTTCCCGATCATGGAAGCCGCGGTTGCGGAGTATAAAAAGGAAACGGGAGACGGGAACCTCGAAACACTGCACCTGACTCCGCAGCGGCCGGAGGACGGCTATACCGCGAACTGGCACCCTACCTCAACCACGCATGAAAAGGCGTCGAATCAGGCGGCGGAAAAGCTCCGCAAAATGCTCGGAATCTCGTAAGGAAACACAAGCAAAAGCGCACGCCTGCACAAAAAAGGAAACAGAAAGGAAAACGTTCAAATGAGTGAAATTTACGACGAGGCTCTCTGGGAGAGTGGAAAAAGAAAGATCGACTGGGTAGAGCGCAATATGCCGCTCCTTCGGAGCTATAAGAAGGAATTCGAGGAGACGAAGCCCTTCGCGGGACTTAAAATCGCTCTTTCGGTACACTTGGAGGCAAAAACCGCCTATCTTTGTAAAACCCTCGCGGCGGGCGGCGCGGAAATGTATGTAACGGGAAGCAATCCCCTCTCGACACAGGACGATGTCGCGGCGGCACTGGTGCATGACGGACTGAACGTATTCGCGTGGTACAACGCGACGGACGAGGAATATCACCGCCACATCTCGAAGGTGATCGAAGCCGCGCCGAATCTGATTATTGACGACGGCGGCGATCTCGTCAACCTGATCCATAGCGAACATCCCGAGCTGATCCCGAACGTGATCGGCGGCTGTGAGGAAACGACGACGGGGATCATTCGCCTGATCTCGATGAATCGGGAAGGAAAGCTGAAATTCCCGATGATGCTGGTAAACGACGCGGACTGCAAGCACCTGTTCGACAACCGCTACGGAACGGGACAATCGGTATGGGACGGGATCAACCGAACCACAAACCTCATTGTCGCGGGGAAAAATGTCGTTGTCGCGGGCTACGGCTGGTGCGGAAAAGGCGTCGCCATGCGCGCCAAGGGACTCGGCGCGAAGGTGATCGTGACCGAGATCGACCCGATCCGCGCCATGGAAGCGGTCATGGACGGCTTTACCGTGTTGCCGATGGTTCGCGCGGCGGAGATCGGCGATTTCTTCGTGACCGTAACCGGCTGCCGCGACGTCATTACCGAAGAAGCGTTTTATAAAATGCACGACGGCGCGATCTGCTGCAACGCGGGTCATTTCGACGTTGAAGTAGACGTCGCGGGACTGAAAAAGATCGCCGTTGAAGCAAAGCCCACGCGGAACAATATCATGGGCTACACGCTCCCGAACGGAAACACGATCTTTGTCATCGCGGAAGGACGGCTCGTAAACCTCGCGGCGGGAGACGGACACCCCGCCGAGATCATGGATATGAGCTTTGCCATTCAGGCGCTTTCGGCGCTCTACCTCGTACAGAACCGCGGAAAGCTCGACAGCATGGTGAACAATGTTCCGAAGGAGATCGACCGCGCGGTCGCGGAACGAAAGCTGAAATTCTGGGGCTTTGAGATCGATCATCTGACGGACGTACAGGAAAAATACCTGAACAGCTGGAGCGCGGAATGAGCGGATTCGACATCGCGGTCGTCGGCGGCGGCGCGGCGGGACTGACCGCCGCCATTGAAGCGAAGCGGCAGGACAACAGCCTGAACGTCGTGATCCTCGAACGGCTCCCGCGGATCGGCAAAAAGCTGCTCGCGACGGGGAACGGAAGGTGCAATTACACCAATCGGCACATTCATGGCGACTTCTATGAAAAAGCGTTTCCCTCGACCGATCCGAACCGCTCCGCCGGTCATTTCAACGCGGAAGAATACCTGAAAACGCTCGGCGTTTTCGGCGCGGCGGACGCCGAGGGGCGGGTCTATCCCCTCAGCGGCACCGCCGCTTCGGTTTTGGACGGGTTTCGCTTAGAGCTGAAACGCCTCGGGATCGAAGTTCTCTGTGATTTTCCCGTGACGAAAATCGAGCCGAAGGAAATTTTTTCCCTTTTTTCGGACGAAAAGCGCATAACGGCAAAAGCGGTGATCCTCGCGGGCGGAGGCTGCTCGCAGAGCGCGCTCGGAAGCGACGGATCGGTTTTACGGATCGCGAAAACGCTCGGGCTTCCCGCCGACCCCCTCTCCCCCGCTCTCGTTCCGCTCAAAACCTCGTCGGAGCTTATGCGCGGACTGAAAGGAGTTCGCGTAAACGCGCGGACAAGCCTGTACCAAAACGGAAAAATGCTGAAAACCGAGACAGGCGAGGTTCAATTCGGCGAAAACACGCTTTCGGGGATCTGTATCTTTAACCTTTCGCTTAGCTTTATGCAGGGTGCGGACATGGCGGTCGTCCTTGATCTTCTCCCGGAAACGGAAAACGACGAGGTTCTCCGTCTTTTGCGGGATCTCAAAAACGCGCGGCGCGAAGCGGCGCTTGAGGATTACCTCACCGGGCTGTTCCATAAGCGGATCGGGCTGAAGCTTTTAAGGGACTGTACCGACCGTGCGCCGACCGATCCCGTAAAAACGCTGTCGGACGCGGAAATAAAAAAGCTCGCGGTGCAGATCAAGCGCATGGAGTTCCCCATTCTCGGCACCATGGGCTTTGAAAAATCGCAGGTCACAAAGGGCGGGATCCGTCTTGATTCCTTAAACGACCGACTGGAATCCAAAGCGATCCCCCGTCTTTTCGTCTGCGGAGAAATGCTCTCCTACGCGGGGGAATGCGGCGGGTATAACCTGACCTTCGCGTTCGCGAGCGGCGCACTCGCGGGAAGAAGCTGCGCCGAGCGGTTATCACGGCAGAAGTACGGCCGTTCCTACAAATAAGATAATAGGAACAAAAAGCAGGAGGAATCCAGATGAGCAGAACGGAAACGGTCACTCTGACCAATATGTGCATGGTTTATCGCGGTACACAGGTTCTCGTGCAGGATCGGGTCGGCGACGACTGGCGCGGGATCGCTTTCCCCGGCGGCCACGTTGAGAAAGGCGAATCGCTGACCGACGCGGTGATCCGCGAGGTCCGGGAGGAAACGGGGCTGACGATCCGATCTCCGCAGCTTTGCGGCGTAAAGGACTGGATCAACAGTGACGGAACGCGCTATATGGTTCTTCTGTATAAAACCGATCAGTTTGAGGGAACGATCCACTCCTCCGACGAGGGCGAGGTTTACTGGATCGAAAGAGAAAAGCTTTCCTCGGCGAAGCTTGCCAAAAGCATGGATCAAACGCTGAGGCTTTTTCTGGACGATCGGCTGAGCGAGCTGTTTTTTGATCGGGAGGGCGGCGTATGGCTGCCTGTTCTGAAGTAAGGAGACCGCGATGATTCGGCTTCATGAGATCACCCTTCCGCTCGGGTATTCCGAGGAGGATTTATACAACGCGGCGGCAAAGGCGGCGGGCTTAAAACCAAAGGAGCTGGAAGAAGTGCGGCTTCTCCGGCGATCGGTAGACGCGCGGAAAAAGAACGACGTGCATTTTTCCGCCTCGGTCGGTATTCGGTGCAAGCGTGAACGAGAGCTACTCCAAAGGCTCCCCGCCCATAAGGCGTCGCCCTATTCGGAGGAGACCTATACCCCGCCAATCGGCGTACCGAACGGAAAGCCGCCTGTTGTCGTCGGATTCGGCCCTGCGGGAATGTTCGCGGCGCTTACCCTCGCGCAAAGCGGCTTAAAACCCGTCGTACTCGAACGCGGGCAGGACTGTGAAAAGCGGATAAAAGCGGTAGAAGCCTTTCAGGAAAGCGGACTTCTCGACGAGAACAGCAACATTCAATTCGGTGAGGGCGGCGCAGGGACTTTCTCCGACGGAAAGCTTACGACCGGGATCCGCGACCCTCGGATCCGCCATATTTTCCGCACGTTTGTAGAGCTTGGCGCCCCGTCGGAGATCCTATGGCAGGCAAAGCCCCACATCGGAACGGATCGGCTCCGCACGGTCATTCAGAACCTGCGCGGTGAGATCGTCCGTCTCGGCGGAAGCGTTCTCTTCGGGGCAAGGCTCACCGATCTCGGAATCACGGACGGAAGGATCACCTCCGTTCTTTACGAGCGGGAAAATATTACCGAGGAAATCGAGACCGACCGCGTGATCCTCGCGATCGGTCACAGCGCGCGCGATACCTTTGAAATGCTTTTCGGAAAGCGGATCGAAATGGCGCAGAAAAGCTTTGCGGTAGGCGTACGGATCGAGCATTTACAAAGCGAGGTGAACCGCTCGCTTTACGGAACGTTTGCGGATCACCCCGCGCTTTCCGCCGCCGATTATAAATACGCGGTTCACCTTCCGAGCGGGCGCTCGCTTTATACCTTCTGTATGTGTCCCGGCGGGAGCGTGATCGGAGCGGTTTCCGAGGCGGGCGGCGTCGTCACCAACGGCATGAGCCGATTCGCGAGAGACGGCGTCAACGCGAACGCGGCGCTTCTCGTAGGCACCGATCCGAAGGACTTCGGAAGCGATCATGTTCTTGCGGGAACGGAGCTTCAGCGAAGGATCGAACGCGCCGCCTTTGCCGCGGGCGGAGGAAGCTACCGCGCGCCTTGTTCGCTGGTTGGAGACTTTATGAACAGGCGGCGATCGGAGAGCTTCGGCTCCGTAAAACCCACCTATCTCCCCGGAACAAGCTTTGCCCTCCCCGATGAATATCTCCCTGCGTTTGTCTGCGAAGCCATGCGCGAGGGTCTCCCGATGATCGCGAAAAAAGCGGATTTCTTCCGCGCGGAAGACGCCGTTCTGACAGGCGCGGAAACGCGCAGCTCCTCCCCCGTCCGCATTCTTCGGAACGATCGGCTTTGCTCCGTTTCTGTCCGCGGACTGTATCCCTGCGGCGAGGGGGCGGGCTACGCGGGCGGGATCGTCTCGGCGGCGGTGGACGGAATAAAGTGCGCCGAAGCGGCGGCGGAAGCAGTTGACTAACCAGAAAGGAAATCCAGATGAACAAGACCTCTTGTGACCGGTGTTCCAACTACGTTTATAACGATGATTTTGAATGCTACCAATGCGAGATCAACCTCGACGAGGACGAGATTTACCGCTATTTAAGCGATTCCGACTATGCCTGTCCGTATTACCGCGACGAGGACGATTATTTTCTTGCAAGAAAGCAATAAGGCAGCATTGCGTTCATACTGCCGCTGTCAAAGCCGCAAGCGGCGATCTTTTGGCGATTTTCAGCTCATCGTCCTTGACTTTCGCCACGTATTTCAAGGTTTTCTGACGCAGAGATTTTTCATTTGCGGCAAGCATGGCGGAAATATTTAATCGGGAGAGCAATATGTAAAGGAGAATTTATATGAAAATAAAAAAAACAGCAAACAAATTGTTGTGCTTGTCACTTGCCGTAATTTCGGCTTTCTTCCTATCGGGCTGCGCGAATTATTTGGACGAACCTTATGAAAGCTTCGCGGCTGAAAGTACGGTATCAATTTCTGAAACAAAGGAAGCGGCAGCGGAAACAACGTCGCAGACTTCCGAAACCGAGCCGCCCGAAACAACCGAGGAAACCCCTCAGCAGACTACCGAAACCAAGCTTACGGAAACAACAACGCAGGAAACCACAAGTACCGAGCAAACCACCGTAAAATCCGAAACAACGTCTGCAAAAACCGAAAAAACCACTGTCACCGAAACCACAGCCGAAAAGCTTTCCGTTGAAAAGGACGGCAGCTACACCAACCCCGAGGACGTCGCCGAGTATATCCACACGTTCGGTACTTTGCCGAAAAATTTTATTACCAAGGACGAGGCAAAGGCTCTGGGCTGGGACAACAAAAAGGGCAACCTGTGGGACATTGCCGAGGGCAAAAGCATAGGCGGAGACTATTTCGGAAACTACGAGGGACTTCTCCCCAAGGCAAAGGGCAGAAAGTACACTGAATGCGACGTGAATTATGAGGGCGGCTACCGCGGAAGCGAGCGTATAATTTTCTCAAACGACGGACTTATCTACTATACCAACGACCATTACCAAACCTTTACGCAGTTATACTGAGGTGCAAGATGAAAGAACTTACTGTTGATTTTAAAATACTGGATAGCAAGGAAAAATTCTACGACTATCTTTCCGAGGAAATGGATTTCCCCGAATGGTTCGGCAGGAACGCCGACGCGCTTAACGATCTGCTTTCCTGTGAGGACGTTCACATAACGGTGAAAAATTCTTCTTCCGCGGGGGAATGGGCGGCTCCCATAATTTCCATGTTTACGGATTTGGACTGTGCGGAATTTTCGACGGAAAAAGCGCTTCCGTCTGTTGAAAATATGAAACGCTCCGATTTTTTTGTATAATTTGCCCGAGGAGCTTATTGCCCAAACTCCCATAGAGCCGAGAAACCACTCCTGAATGTAAAAGCGGATAGGTCAACTTTCGGGGACGGTCTGCTCCGCGGAGAAATTCTCGAAACCGCTGAGGGTGGAAACCGTATTGCAAAATTTGAGTGCAAGGGAAACTTTTTCGCCGCTCCGGACGAGGTGGGACAAATGCTCCTGCCCCAAAAAGCGAAAAACGGACATAACTGTTAAAACGGACAATCTTTTTTCTTATTTGTTAAAAAAATCCGTACAAAGTGTTGAAATTGCATCCAAAACCTTGACTTTATGTTTGTAAAGTGTTATTCTATTATAAGAAAATTTGAAGGGAAAAATCTCATGATGGAATTTACGATTCTTGCGGTCATTACGATCAGCATTATCGGTATCGTCATTACGAAGCTTACCGATCGTGCTTCTTTGTTATGCCGCCGTAAAGAACGAGTTTGATCCGGGTTTTCCCCCGAACCATTACGAAGCTTTAACCTCGGCTTAACGCCGGGGTTTTTGTATGTATGCTGATCTCCAACGCTTTTGACGGGAAATCGGTATAAAAGAAAGGAATGAGATCATTATGGCAAAAATTTCAGGCGCGGAGATTGTTGCACAGACGCTGATCGAACAGGACTGCTCCGTCATTTTCGGCTACCCCGGCGGACAGGTCCTCAATATTTTCGACGCGCTGTACCAAGAAAGCGACAAACTCGAAGTTGTTTTAACGGCGCATGAGCAGGGCGCTTCCCACGCGGCAGACGGCTATGCCCGCGTTACGGGAAAGGTCGGCGTGGTCGTCGCGACCTCGGGACCCGGCGCGACCAATCTCGTAACGGGACTTGCGACGGCGTATCTCGATTCCGTCCCGATCGTCGCGATCACGGGGAACGTTCCCTGCGACCTTCTCGGACGGGACAGCTTTCAGGAGGTCGATATCGTCGATATTACCAAGTCGATCACAAAACGGAATTTTATCGTAAAAGATGTAACCGAGCTTGCCGATACGCTCCGTCTCGCCTTCCGCACGGCGGCTTCGGGACGCCCCGCGCCTGTCCTGATTGATATTCCGAAGGACGTTCAGGTCAGTCTCTGCGATTTTGAGCCCAAAGCGCCCGAAAAGCCGTTCCCGAGCAAGACCGCGGACGAGAAAACGCTCGAACGCGCCGCGAAAATGATCGCGGAGGCAAAGCGCCCCTATCTTTATATCGGCGGCGGCGTTTTAACAGCAGAAGCAAGCGCGGAGGTGATCGCGCTCGCGGATAAGGCGGACGCGCCGATCGGCTGTACCCTGATGGGAATCTCCGCCGTATCGGACGATCACCCGCGATTCCTTGGAATGCAGGGAATGCACGGACGGTACGCTTCCTCCGTCGCACAGGACGAAGCCGATCTCGTCATTACCGTCGGCGCGCGCTTCAGCGACCGAGCCACGGGCGATAAAACACGTTACTGCGCGAACGCAAAAATGATCCATATTGACGTAGACGCGAAGGAGCTGAACAAAAATATCCCTGTTGATCTCGCGATTGAGGGAGACCTGAAGGACGCGCTTGCGCGGATCACTGCTCTCCTGCCCCAAAAGAAAAACGAGGACTGGAACAAACGGATCGCCGAATTAAAGGAAACGCAGCGCGGGTTCGAGAAAACGTCCGATCGGCTGACCCCGTATCGGATCATCGACCGGATCAGCGAGGCGGCGCGGGACAATACCGTGATCGCGACCGACGTCGGACAGCATCAGATGTGGACGGCGCAGCGCTACCCCTTCCGCAGGCCCCGGACATTCATTTCAAGCGGCGGTCTCGGGACGATGGGATACGGACTCGGCGCGGCGATCGGCGCGGGCAAAGCAAGCGCAGCGCATACGATCCTGATTACCGGAGACGGAAGCTTCGGCATGAATCTGAACGAGCTTGCGACCGCGGTTTCACAGCAGCTCCCGCTCGTTATCGTCATCATGAACAACGGCGTACTCGGCATGGTTCGGCAATGGCAGACGCTTTTTTACGGGAAGCGGTACGCGAACACCACTCTGAACCGTAAGACCGATTTTGTGAAGCTTGCCGAAGCGTTCGGCTCTTCCGGGTTCCGCGCCGAAACGGAAGAAGAACTTACGAAGGCGCTCAAAAACGCGTTCGGTTATCAGGGTACAACCGTAATCGACTGCGCGGTAGATCGGGACGAATTTGTACTCCCCATGCTTCCTCCCGGCGGCTCGATCGACGATATTATCACCGAGCTTCAAGCAAAATAAAAGGAGAAAAAATGCAAAAACTGAAAATCGCTTTGGTGCAGGCGCGGGCGGCTACGACAAATCCCGAAAAGAACGCGGAAGCTGCCGTGCGGTGGATTGAAGAGGCGAAAGCACGCGGCGCCGATCTCGTTTTATTCCCCGAATGTTTTCTGCACGGATACGCCTTCCCGAAATGCTGTGACAGTCTGCGTCCCATTGAGGAAATCGAAAACGATCCCGAATTTGTGCACTGGAAAGACGCGGCGATTGAGGACGACAGCCCCTTTCTCGGAACCGTTCGCGAAGCGGCGCGGAAGCATTCGGTCGGTGTCGTCATTACGGCTTTCTCAAAGGGAAAAAGCCTGCCCCGAAACACGGCGTATCTGTTCGGACGGGACGGCTCGCTTCTCCTGAAATATTCCAAGGTACATACCTGCGACTTCAGCGACGAGCAGTATATCGAATGCGGCGACGGCTTTTCCGTGTGTGACTTCGACGGCGTAAAAATCGGGCTGATGATCTGCTATGACCGGGAATATCCCGAAAGCGCCCGCGAGCTCATGCTGCAGGGCGCGGAGCTGATCCTGATCCCGAACGACTGTCCGGATCAAAAGCCGTTCCGACTGCGGGAGCTTTCGGTCGAGGCAATGCAGAACATGGTGGGGATCGCGATGGCAAATCCGCCGTTCCAAGACGAAGCGGGCGGGGGCTGCTCCTGCGCGTACAGCCCGATCTGCTGGTTTCGGGAGGATAACGCGATCCTGATCGCGGACGAAAAGACCGAAGGGATCTTTTTCGCGGAATTCGACATGGACGAGATCCGGGACTGGCGTAAACAGCAGGATCTCGGAAAATACCGCAAAATCCATGCGTACCGATCCCTGCTCAAATAAAAGAAAGGAAAAAATCTATGCTCACACTCGATAAAATCTATCACGCGGGCTATGTTTTAAAACCCGTCTTACGGAAAACCGACCTGATCTACGCCCCGAAGATCAATCCCGAGGCGGATATTTACCTCAAGACCGAGAACCTTCAGATCACGGGATCGTTCAAGGTGCGCGGCGCGTATTATCGGATCTCACGCCTGAGCGACGAGGAAAAAAGTCACGGCGTCATCGCCTGCTCCGCGGGAAATCACGCGCAGGGCGTCGCGCTCGCGGCTTCCAAAAGCGGGATCAAGTCAGTGATCTGCCTCCCCGACAGCGCGCCGATCTCAAAGGTGGAAGCGACCCGAAGCTACGGCGCGGAAATCTGTCTTGTGAACGGCGTTTATGACGACGCTTACGCCGAAGCGCTTCGCCTCCGCGACGAGAAGGGTTATACCTTTATTCACCCGTTCGACGACGAAGATGTGATCGCGGGACAGGGGACGATCGGTCTCGAAATCACCGAACAGCTCCCCGACGTAGACGCGGTCATTGTCCCGATCGGCGGCGGCGGACTCATTTCGGGCGTTGCCTTTACGATCAAAAGCCTGAATCCGAATATAAAGATTTACGGTGTGCAGGCGGCGGGAGCGCCGAGTATGTACAACTCGGTCAAGCACGGAAAAATCGAACAGCTGAGCGGCGTTTCGACGATCGCGGACGGAATTGCCGTAAAGGAGCCGGGAGAAAATACCTTCCATTACTGCTCGAAGTATGTTGACGAGATCGTTACCGTGACCGACGACGAGATCAGCGCGGCGATCCTCGCCCTGATTGAACAACAAAAAATGATCTCCGAGGGCGCGGGCGCGACGTCGGTCGCCGCGGCGATGTTTAATAAGGTGCCAATCCAGGGGAAAAAGATCGTTTGTCTCCTTTCGGGCGGAAATATCGACGTAACGATCCTCTCCCGCGTCATTAAGCGCGGACTTCTCATGTCCGGACGCTCTTATTCGCTCAACATCGAGCTGATCGATAAGCCGGGTCAGCTCATGGACGTGTCCCGCATTATCGCGGAGCTTGGCGGAAACGTGATCTCCGTTCATCACGAACGTGCGAACGAAGGCTCGGCGGTTAACGGCTGCTACCTGCGGATTGTTCTCGAAACCAAGAATTACGAACACATTGAGCAGATCCGAACGGAACTCATCAAAAACGGTTTTAAAATCGAAAATTAAGAAAGGACAAATCACTATGGAAAAAATTTATACCAAAAACGCACCCGAGGCAGTCGGCCCTTATTCACAGGCGATCGTACACGGCGGACTTGTTTACACTTCGGGGCAGATCGCGATCAATCCCGCAAGCGGCGCAGTCGAAGCTTCGGACATCGTCGGACAGACCGAGCAGATCATGAAAAATCTCGGAGAGGTTCTCCGCGCGGCGGGAGCTTCCTTCGGCACGGCCATCAAAACGACCTGTTTTCTTGCGGATATGAATGATTTCGCGGTCTTTAACGGCGTTTACGAAAAGTATTTTACCTCAAAGCCCGCGAGAAGCTGCGTCGCGGTAAAGACCCTCCCCAAAAATGTTCTGGCGGAGGTTGAAGTCATTGCGGCGGTTGAATCATGACAATGTAAAAAAAGAGAAAAAAGATAGAAAACAAAAGCAAGGGGGCGCTGTCCCCAAACCCCCGCCAAATGGAATTGGCGAAAACTTTGTTCTGCGCGGTGTCCGTGCCGCGCCTTGGGTTTTCGCTACCGACGTCCTGTCGGCTTTTTCCTTTGGAATCCTTTTTTCCATCGTTATTTTTACCAATTTCAGCTATGCGGCTGTCAGGTCGTAAGTCTTACTGAAAAAAAGTAAAAATGATACAGAAAGGATTTTCCAATAAGCTGAAACGGAGATCAAACCGATCTCCGTTTTTGTTTATTTCAGCCAGCAATTCAGCGCCTTCTGGAGCCGATCAAAATCCAGCGGCTTTGCAATATGTTCGTTCATGCCCGCCTCCTTTGCAGAACGAACATCCTCGGCAAAAGCGTTCGCGGACATGGCAATGATCGGCACAGTTTTCGCGTAATCCTCCGGAAGTGCGCGAATCGCGCGCGTCGCCTCATAGCCGTTCATCTCGGGCATCTGAATATCCATAAAAATAATATCAAATTCCCCCGATTGACCCGTGCGAACCCGATCGAATGCCGCTTTTCCGTTTCTTGCGTATTCGACCTCAAGCCCAAGCATTTTGAGAATTTCCGTCGCGATCTCGGCGTTTAGCTCGTTATCCTCCACCAGCAGCGCACGGACTCCCGTAAAGCTTTCCCTCGCCAATCCGTTTAACGGAAGCGCGGACGGCTGATCGGAACGCTCCAGAAATTCCTTAAACAAATGCACCATTCGGGACGAAAGAAGCGGCTTTCTCAAAAACGCGCTCACGCCAATCTCGCCCGCACCCTGTTCGATCTCCGACCAATCGTAAGATGAGATCAGAATCACCGGAACGCCGTCTCCCGCGATACGACGGATCTCGCCCGCAACAGCAATCGCGTCTGTTTCGGGCATTTGCCAATCCAGCAGGACGGTAAAATAATCCTCTCCCGCCTCATGCCGCGCGCGGACGCGTTCCAACGCTTCCGCACCGCTCTGCACCCATTCCCCGCGCATTCCAAGCTCTTCCAGAAGCAAGCAGGCGCTCTCACAGACGATCTTATCATCGTCCGCGACCAGCACGGAAAGTCCCCGCAGCATTTCGGGGCGAAAACCGTCGTCACAGTCGCACAGCTCGAGAAAAACCGTCACCGTGACCTTCGTTCCTTTTTCGGGCGTGCTTTTCGTCTTGATGTCGCCGTTCATCATTCGCGCGATGTTCTGCGCGATCGCCATGCCAAGCCCTGTCCCGTGAATTTTTTCGACGCGGGGATCCTTCGCTCTCGTAAACGGTTCATACAGGTGTGGAAGGTACTCCGCGCTCATGCCGATCCCATTGTCCTCAAAAACAAACTCATAACAGCCGACCTTTTCACGGTGGGTCGTCTGTTCCGTGATCGTAAGCCGTATCTCTCCGCCCGGCGGAGTATACTTAATGGCATTGTCCAGCAGATTCATCAGCATTTGACGGATACGGCTGCTGTCGCCGATGACATTCTCATGCGTAAGGTGCCGGATATTGACAGAGAAGACGTGATTTTTTTCCTCGATCTGCGGTTTCGCCGCGTTAAGAAGCTGATCGACCAGTTCGGAAAGATTACATTCTTCTTCGTTAAAATCGAGCTTTCCCGATTCGATCTTATTCATATCGAGAATTTCATTGATCAGCCCGAGCAGGTGATGACTCGACATATTGATTTTGGAAAGGCAGTCTTCGATCCGCTCCGGATCGTCCAAATGCGTTCCCGCGATCGCCGTCATTCCGATCACCGCGTTCATCGGCGTGCGAAGATTATGGCTCATGGACGCGAGAAAGTCCGTTTTTGCCGTTTTCGCGCGGTTTGCCGCCTCATAGGCCTCCTGTAACGCAACCTTCGCGTTAAGCTCGCGCTGTTTTTCCCGATCAATGTGCTGAACGGTCCAGAGTACCTGCGTCACATTCCCCTCATCGTCCCGATTTGCCGCGATAAAGCTTACGCGAATCCAGCCCAGGACTTTTGAAACACATTCACGGCTTAAAATAGGAACATCCTTCATACGTTCGGCAAGCGTGGACAAGTCAACAAATTCGGTCAATTCCTCCCGAAATTCCTCCCCAAGACCGCGTTCGATCCAATTCAGCGCCGTTCGCTCGGCGCTTGAATCGCCCGAAGAATATTTCGCGAAATAATCGACACCCGAAACGATCGAAAATGATCCGAGAGAAAGATCCACATAATAAATACAGTAATAAATATTCCCGAGCGCGCCGATGATCGCCAGCTTTTCCTCCCGCGACGCATACAGTTCTTCCAGCTCCACGCGCTTCTGCTCCGCCTCGCGGTGAAGCTCGGTGAAATCATGAATGATCACGATTGCCGTTTTATGACCGCTTCCCTCCTCCGCCGAAAGCAGCATGATCCAACGGTAATACTTCTCCTGTCGGGGAATGTAATATTCCATTTCCAGGATCCTGTTCCCCCGCACATACAAGGACAGCAGACCGCGGCAACTCAGGAATTCCCCCGCGTGCGGAGTAAGAAGCTGCGGCTGCCAGCACTTTTCCCAAAGCTCCATCATGCGGTCATAATCATACGGAAAAGAGATCCCGAGCCCTTCGGCGAAACGCTCCAAAGCATGGCTCTCGTCATCCGCCAATACGATCCCCTCCGTAATGTCCAGACGAAACGTATATTCACAGTTTGTCGTAAGCGCGTCGCGGTACTGCACCCGCTCCCTGCTGAGCATGGAGGCGATCCGCGCCTGCTCCGTCAGATCGGTAAGGTTAATTACCGCGATCGTCTGACCGTTTTCAAGCTTTAAAAGTCTCGAGGAATACTTGATCCGCCAGATCTCGCCGTTCTTGCTCCGAACGCGGTACTCGCAAAGGCGAAAATCCCCGGGGTGCTCCGGCTGTGCTGCGCTGCTCGACATGGAGTGATTTTCCGAAATGACCCGATGATTTAAGAAGTCGGACAAGCCCTCGATCGGATCTTCGCCCACGTCACAGCCGATAATACGGCACGCCTCGTCGTTCGACAGGATCAGTTCCTTTTCGGGGAAGGTATAGCAGATCAGACCGCTCCCGATCGCCTCCACCATCTGCCGCTGCATGGCAAAAAGATCATGAAGCGCGTCAACGCTTCGCTTCGTCGCGGTAATGTCCTGGATCAGGCTGTAATGGAGAATGCCCCCGTCCTTTGCCACAACGCGCTTTCCGGTATCGGAGACCCAGCGCAGGCTTCCGTCCTTATGAACAACGCGGTACCGGACCAGGTATGTATCGCCCTGCTCATACTGCCGCGCAATCTCCCAAAGAATCCCCGCGGCGTCGGCAGGATAAATATACCCCTTAAGCGACCCTCCCGAAACACGAAGCATCTCGTCAACCGTATAGCCCTGTATTGCCGCCACACCTTCGCTGACATAAACGAAGCCGAAGCCTTTGTCATTCCGACAGATCCGAAAGCCGCCCGCAATCCCCGATAGGATCGTCTCAAGCCGGCTGTTCAGCTCGGCGGACTTCCGCTCCTCCTCCCGAAGCTCTTCCGTCACATCTCTCACAGCGGCAGAAAACCGCATGACCGAGCCGAGCCGATCATATTCCACAGCGGTAAACGAAAGGCGAAAACGGCTTTCCCCAATCTTATAAACCGTATTGAGCGAATCCTGCTCCCTTAATCCTTCACAAATACGGTCGGCGTCGGCAAAATCAATCAGCGCCGAACGCTCCCGCTCGGAATCGGTCAGCTCCGCCGTTTTACGGATCAATTCACTGTAACTTCCCATTTCGGGCGCCTTTTCGTAAATTCCGCGGCTGCTTTTCCGGTAGGTACGGTATGTATCGTTCGCAGCATTACAAATATAGATTCCGTCGTACGCCTGCGCGACAGAGGAATACGCCGCCAGATCCTCGCTTCTTCGCTTTTCGCTTTTACAGATCAGAAGATAAACGGAGCCAATGTTTCCGTGCTTCGCACGAACCACGGGAACGATATTCGCCAGATACCATTTTTGATCCGCCCCGAGGAAATCCATCGTGATATAATCCCTGTCACGAAGGCGCTCCTTCATGCTTTGAACATCTAAAAACACTTCCACGGCGGAACGGCAGCTTTCATGGACATAACATTCGTTCAAACGCCGGATCAAACCGTGACAGCTTACCAGCGAATCCACTCTCCGGCATGTTTCCGAGTCGCCCGCCACAGTCTTTAACAGTCCGGTCGTCAGGTCGATCTCCACCGCCAAAGCATACAGCCCGAGCAGCGACGCGCAAAAATTATGAAGAGAATCGTAATCGCTCGGTAATCTCATTGTTTCGGTCATCACAGCGCCTCCGTCAATTCCCCTCTGTCGTCTTACCTTTCACCAAAGGAAAAAATTACTTTATTTTATTATATCATATCGTATCTCATTTTTCAAGAGGACAGCGGTCAATTCTCAAAATCGACTGATTTGAAAATTGAATATCCCCCTGCCGACACGGCTGCATCGACAGGGGGTTAAAAAAGTTTTTTCCTTCTTTGAAAATATTATCGTCAGCTCTCGGAAAAACTTTAGAAATTTTCGCATAAAAATTACGATTCAAGAATCGCATAAAGCCGATCCATCACTTCCTCCGAAGAACAAGGAATATCCGGCTCTACGAAAAGATCGTCGGGATCCTCACTCGGACGGGTAAAGATCTTCGTCGAGCACTGGAGGATCAAACCCGAATTCGGAAGCCGAAAACGGGTGATGTCGCCGCAGCCGTTCGCCGCGTTCCCCGGAGATTCTCCGATGATCGTTCCGAGCGAATTGTCCTTAAAATAAAGCGCAAACAGCATTGCTGAGCTGAACGAGGAGGCGGAGGTCAGAATATATGGTTTTCCCGTAAAGGTCAGGTCGGAGATTCGGTCGTTCTCCGTCACCGACACCGGAATATCCAGCAAAAACCCGCCCAATCTCCACTTCATTCCGTCATTACGGTACCAATCCACATCGAGATAACGGATTAACTCGTTCGCGACCATAGAATTCCCGCCGCTGTTTCCGCGAAGATCGACCGCGACGTTCCGGATCCCTCGCGCCTTTACCTCGGTGAACAGCTCGCGGAGTGTCCGACAGTATTCGTCATTGTAATTGCACTCCTCCAGCGTCAGAATCGCGAGACTTTTCTCCTCGTCGATCATATACGAAACAAAGGACTCCGAGGATTCGTAATAAGTCCCGTTTAACGCCATGTATTCGTCATAGGGGAGAAAATCCGTGTCGGTATAGCTTTTCGTGATCTCCTCCTCACCGTTCGAGTAGGTCAGCGAAAAGCCGTCCGCCGAATAACCGAGATAAGTCAGCCCGCTCACACTGTTTAAATAACCCTCAAACTGGTAATCCGCCCAGCTTTCGGCTTCATAGCTGACCAGCCGGCTGTTCTCGCGGAAAAATTCTTCATAGGGAACGCCGTTTACTGCAGTAATTTCATATCCCGTCTCTTTCATTTCGGCATAGTCGACACGATAGCGGTCATTTTCCGTCGTCGCGTAAACTGTCGTATGCGCGTCGGAAAGAGAGAATACCGCCGTCTGCGCCGCGCGGCGGAGATCGTTTACGGTAAGCGTGCTTTGCAAGGCAAGCGATTTTCTCGCTTCGTCCATCGCAGTCTCAAACTCCGCGGGCGTACCGTCCAGAAAGAGCGGGTGAATGCGGGAAAGGGTCTTCTCCAGTACTCTCAGATCCGCATCGACCTGATCGGGACGAAGGGTCGTTTCGGCGGAGAGCGTCGTGGGAACGGAATAGAAGGAGCAGCTTCCCCAATAGGGATCGCAGAAGGTGCATAAAAAAGTAATGCCCGCCGCCAGAAGCGCCCCCGCCGTTTTCAGGGAAAAGGAACCGGAGGATATTTTCGCGATAAACAGAGATCCGACCGCCGCGATCAACGGCAAAAGCGCCGCAATGCCCGCCGCCCAGAGCGGAAGCGGCGCGGCATACAGCCCGATCAGGATCACTGCCGCGGCGATCAAAAACGAAGTACAGTAAAGGATCAAAAAGATCCGCCGTTTTGTCATGTTTATTCCTTTCCTGTGGAAGAAGCTTATGCCGAGGCGCAAGCTGTTCTCCACAATAAAAAATGCCATAAGAAATTCTTACGGCATTTTTTTGAATTCAAATTATTCCGTAATCTCTTCCGGTTCGTCGGCGTCTTCCGCTTCGGAATTCAGGAGAAGCTCCTTGATCGAAAGGCTTACGCGGGACTTCTCTTCGTCGATCTCCGTGATCTTCGCTTCCACGACCTGTCCGATCGAAAGTACCTGCGCCACGTTCGTTACGCGGTCAAGCGAGATCTGAGAAATATGGATCAGACCGTCCACGCCCGGAATGATCTGCGCAAACGCGCCGAACGGAGTGATCGAAACGACCTGTACCTTTACAATATCGCCCTCCGCGAACTCGTTCAGGAACTTCGTCCAAGGGTTGTCCTCGGAACGCTTCGCGGTCAGCGAAACGCGCTTCTTCTCAACGTCAAAGGATTTTACCGTTACATGAAGCTTATCGCCGATCGAAACGACCTCCTTGGGGTGCTTAATGCGGTTCCAGGTAAGCTCGGAGGAATGAACCATTCCGTCCACGCCGCCGAGATCGACGAATACGCCGTAGCTTTCCATCGACTTGACTTCGCCGTCGAATTCCTTCCCGACTTCGATCTCTTCCCAGAACTTCGAGCGTACCGCGTCCACGACTTCACGCTCCGCCGCACGGATCGATCCGACAACTCTGCCTCTGCCCTCGTTGATCTCAATGACCTTAAAGCCGATTTCCTTCTTTAAAATGTCCTCAAGCTTTCCGCTTCTCGGAACACCGGTCTGCGACGCGGGGATAAAGACTCTCGCGCCGTCCTCGCTCGTTACGATCACGCCGCCCTTTACGACAGCCGTAACGGTACCCTTAACGGTCGCGTTTTCTTCCTTCGCGCCGATCAGCTTTTCCATGCCCGCCTGTGCGTCTACCTGCTTCTTCGAGAGGTAAACATAACCGTCCGCGTCGTTGATCTTTGTAACGATACAGTCGATCACATCGCCGACCTTAACGACCTCGTCGGGCGTAAGGTTCGGATTCGCGGAAAGCTCTTCGGCAAGTATGTAGCCGGAATGCTTCGTTCCGATGTCTACGACCGCTTCCGTCTTGTTCACGGCAACAACGGTAGCCTTAACCCGATTCCCCGTATATACTCTTACCCGATCCATCTGATCGAGTGCAGCCATGAACTCCGCGTCCATCGCTTCATTTTTAATGATTTCGCTCATAGTAACATGAACCTCCTTAATTATATAGGCAGGGGTTGAAGCTCCTGCTGTAATTCCTATTTTAACATCCTGCGATGATAAAAGGCTAAATTCTTCACTGTGCTTCAGCTGCGCCGCGTTTTCGACAAATACGGTGCGCGTATGCCGTTCACAAAGCTGCACCAGCTTCCGGGTGTTGTTGCTGTGTTTCCCCCCGATCACGATCATCACATCGTTTCGCCGCGCAAGCTCGTCCGCTTCTTCCTGACGATTCACAGTAGCCTTACATATTGTATCAAAAAATTTTACTTTTGTATAGTGTTTTCTAATAATTTTTTTTAATTCTTCCCATTTGCATAGATCGAAGGTGGTTTGAGCTACACATATTAGTGCATTTTGACCAAAAATTTTCTGCGTTTTTAACAGATCGAGCAGTTCTTCCTCATTACTGACCGCCGCGCCCCTTTCGGCATATCCCAGGATCCCGACTACCTCCGGGTGATTTCGGTCACCGACAATCAGAACGTCCGCGCCCCGCGCCGATTCCTCCGCCGCGATCCGATGAATCTTTTCGACAAAGGGACAGGTCGCGTCGATCACCGTCATTCCCTTTTCCGCCAGCTCGTCATAAACGCTTCGCGGCACGCCGTGGCTCCGGATAATAATGGGCGTATGCTCCGGATCAATCGTCTCGACCGCAAAAATATTTTGTTCCTCAAGCGAGCGGATCACGTCGCCGTTATGGATCAGCGGTCCGAGCGTATACACTCTGCCGTATTGCGCGGCTGTCTCGGCGGCAAGATCGACCGCCCTTTTCGCGCCGAAGCAAAAACCCGCCGTTTTCGCGATCTCAATCCTCGGCATCTTTTCCGTCCTCCTCGACCAGATCGGGGTTCAGCTCTTCCCAAAGCGCGACCATGTCCGACCGGATCCGTTTTGAAACATTCCGAAGCGCTTTCCGGTCGTCTCCGTCGATCCGAAGTTCCTCCGCGGGAATCAGCTTTCCGAAGCTGACGTCAACGTTCCGCTTTCCGCTGTATTTTAAGCAAACGGGAAGCACCGGCGCGGAAGCCTGACCCGCGATCAGCGCAACGCCCGATTTTACCCGTCCGATACGGCCGTCCTTCGAGCGCGTCCCCTCGGGAAAGATCACAAAAATCCGATTTTTACCGAGAACCTCGACCGCCTTATCAATCGGCGCATTATCTCCCGAGCCGCGAACGACGGGAAAAGCCCCGCACCTCGTAATAACAAAGGTCACAAAGGGGTTTTTGTGAAAAAGCTCCTCCTTCGCTATAAAGGAAAACTTTCCGCGGACACAGGACGCGATCATTGGCGGATCAAGCATGGTCAAATGGTTCGACGCAATGATATAACCGCCCGTCAGACCGGAGAGATTTTCCTCATGATGAAGCGTGATGTGATATTTTATATGAAAAACAATGGAAAGAAGCTTTCTGAAAAAAAGATACATCCGAGCGCTCCCGTTTCGTTTTTATTTTTTGCAGGACTGCGTCTTCTCCCATATCGAAAAAAGGAAAAGATCGTACTTCCTACCTATTCCGCGGCTTGCTCGACCAGACGGATCACCGCCTGAACCGACTGCTCAAAATCAAGCGACGAGGTATCGAGAAGAACAGCGTCCTCCGCCTGCCGAAGCGGCGCCTCCTTGCGGTGGCTGTCGTTATAATCGCGCGTAACCAGATCGCTCAGTACCTTGTCGTAATCCACGTCGATTCCCTTCGCGCAAAGCTCGTCATACCGCCGTTTCGCGCGGATCTCGGGACTTGCCGTAATGAAAATCTTGATCTGCGCCCGCGGAAGGATCACTGTTCCGATGTCTCGCCCGTCCATGATGACGTCATGCTCCGCCGCGACGGAACGCTGTGTTTCCAGCAGATAACGGCGGACGGCGGGGATCGACGAAACGGCGCTTGCCGCCATGCTGATCTCGGGGAGACGAATCTCCTCGGAAACGTTTTCGCCGTTCATATAGATGAGCTGTGTCCCGTTTTCAAGACGAAGATCCAGCTTCAGCCTGCTTTCGATCGCCTCGCGCACGTTTTTTTCGTTTTCGATCGACATTTCGATCCCGTTCCGGACACAAAACAGCCCGACCGCGCGATAAAGCGCGCCCGTATCCACATAGATAAAACCGAGACGCTTTGCGCATTCCCGCGCCACAGAGCTTTTCCCCGCGCCGACGGGACCGTCCAACGCCACGTTTATCATGAAAAATCCCCCTGTCGATCCTGATACCGATTTTTATTAAAACAGTGGTAAAAAATCAGTATAAAAACGGCGGACTGCCGCTAATTGCCCGAAAGACTATTTTAAATTATTATAGCACACAATTAAAAAAAACGCAACGGATTTCACATTATTTTCAGAAAAAACGTCGTTTTCCACGATTCCGATTGACATCAAGAAGGCACTTGTGTTATAATAAAAACGGCGTCAAAACTGCAAGTGGTTTTGTGACGGTGCCTCGCACCGTCTGCGGTTTCGACACTTGAATTTATGTTATAATGAAAGCATGGAAAAAACGGCAAAATTTCGTACATTTCGGAAAGGAAGAAAAAGCTATGAAGGAATGGAAAGGCTTTAAAAAGGGGATCAATCTGGGCGGCTGGCTTTCCCAGTGCAAGGGGAATTACAACGAGCGCCACTACATGGAGTTCATCACCGAAAAGGACATCGAAAGGATCGCGTCTATGGGGCTTGACCATGTTCGGCTCCCGATCGACTACAACGTGATCCAGAACGAGGACGGAAGCCTCATCGAAAGCGGCTTTGCGCACATCGACCGCTGCCTTGTGCAGTGCGAAAAAAACGGGCTGAACGTCCTCCTCGATCTACATAAGGCATGCGGCTTTGTTTTCGATGACAAAACGTATTGCGGCATTTTTGGCGACGAGAAGCTTCAGGGTTATTTTATCTCCCTTTGGGAGGAGCTTGCGCGGCGCTATGGAAATCGTCAAAACATCGCATTTGAGCTTTTAAACGAGGTCACCGCGCGGGAATTCGCCGACCCTTGGAACCGGATCTCCTCCCGCGCCATTCAGGCGATCCGGAAAATCGCCCCCGAAACAAAAATCGTTCTCGGCGGGATCTTTAACGACAGCATTTACGGACTTACCCTTCTGGAGCCGCCCTTCGACGCAAACACGGTTCTTACCTTCCATTGTTACAGCCCGCTCGTTTTCACGCATCAGGGCGCGGGCTGGGTGGAAAATATGCCTGCCGATTTCCGGATTTCTTACCCGCAGCCTGCGAACCTATACGCCGATCAGTCCGCTAAAATGTTCGGCGGTGATTTTGCCGGCGAATTCTCTCCGTTCGGCGAAAAGACCGTTACCTCGGAATATTTTGACGCGATGTTCGCTCCCGCCGTCGAGCTGGCGGAAAAATACGGACTGCCCCTTTACTGCGGAGAATACGGCGTGATCGATCAGGCGGATCCCGAAAGTACGCTGCGCTGGTTCAGGGACATTCACGCCGCGCATGAAAAATACGGGATCGCACGTGCCGTTTGGAGCTATAAGGAAATGGATTACGGACTGATCGACCCGCATTATGATGAAATTTATCAAGAGCTGATCCGGCTTCTTTAACCGGTCGACATAAACTCGGACATGGTTTGCGCCTGCCCCAAAATGATAAAAAATCGGCGGCACTATAAAGTGCCGCCGAAATTTTTCATATTGTACGATATCCGAATTACTGGATCATCGAAGCAACCTCGTCCGCGAAGTTTTCTTCCTTCTTCTGGATTCCCTCGCCCTTTTCAAAACGAACAAAGGAAACAACCTTGATCCCCTTTCCGACGGTGGCAATATGCTTCGCGACCGTAATCGAAGGATCCTTTACGAAAGGCTGATCCAACAGGCAGATCTCTTCCGCGAATTTTCTCATTCTTCCCTCTACGATCTTCTCGAGGACGTTCTGAGGCTTCGGCTTCGCCGCTTCCTCGTTTTCCTTCTTGACAAGACCGAGCTGGATTTCCTTTTCCGCGTCAATAACGGAAGCGGGAACGTCCGACTGCTGTACATACTGCGGCGCGCTTGCCGTGATCTGAAGAAGCAGATCCTTTGCGCACGCCTTTACCGCGTCGTCCGCGCCATTCTCGGATTCAAGCTTGATCATCGAGCCGATGATCGAGCCGCCGCCGTTATGAACGTAGGTGTAAAGATCGCCGGTCATTCTTACGAAACGGCGGATCTGGATATTTTCGCTGATCGTCGCGATCCGCTCGGTTAAAATATCGCCGATCTTCTCGTTCGTACCCGAAGCGGTGATCTCCTTCAGCGCCTCCACGTCCGCAACGTCGTTATCAATGATCGTCTGCGCAACCAACTCTACAAATTCGATAAAACGCTCCGACTTTGCCGCAAAATCGGTTTCGCTGTTGATTTCAACAACAACGCCGACCTTCTTCGCTTCGTCCACCTTCGCGTATACAAGTCCCTCCGCGGCAATTCTTCCGGACTTCTTCGCCGCCTTTGCGAGACCCTTTTCACGGAGATACTTGATCGCCGCTTCTACGTCTCCGCCGGTTTCCTCAAGCGCTCTCTTGCAGTCCATCATACCGCAGTTCGTAAGCTCCTTGAGCTGCTTTACATCCTGTGCCGATATAGCCATTTATGTTCTTCCTTTCTTTCGGGAAAGCCTTTCCCGCTCTATTTTCTTTTTTGCATTCCCGGGGACTGCAAAAACGTGATTTTCTCTTATTCCGCTACTGTTTCAACTGCGGGCTCTTCTTCCTCGCCGGTTACTTCCGCTTCCGCCGAACCCTGACGAGCCGCTAAGATCGCATCCGCCATCGCGCCGACGATCAGCTTTACCGCACGGATCGCGTCGTCGTTTCCGGGGATCACATAGTCAATCTCGTCCGGATCGCAGTTCGTATCCACGATCGCGACAACCGGAATACCGAGCTTCTTCGCTTCGGCAACGGCAATCTTTTCCTTGCGCGGATCGACAACGAATAACGCGCCGGGGAGCTTCTTCATATTCTTGATACCGCCGAGGAACTTTTCAAGCTTTTCGATCTCGAGGTTGAGCTGGCTTACTTCCTTCTTCGGGAGAAGATCGAAGGTTCCGTCGCTCTCCATTACGCGAAGCTGTTCCAGTCTGCGGATCCGGTTCTGGATCGTCTTGAAGTTCGTCATCATGCCGCCGAGCCATCTCGCGTTTACAAAATGCGCGTTCGCGCGCTCCGCCTCTTCCTTAATGGAATCCGCGGCCTGCTTCTTGGTGCCGACGAAAAGGATCTCGCCGCCCTCCGAGGTAACGTTAAAGATGAAGTTATACGCTTCGTCAAGCTTCTTTACCGTTTTCTGAAGGTCGATAATGTAAATTCCGTTGCGCTCCGTAAAAATGTACGGCGCCATTTTCGGGTTCCAGCGTCTTGTCTGATGTCCGAAATGAACACCCGCTTCAAGAAGCTGCTTCATTGATACTACTGCCATTTGCAGCGTCCTCCTTAAATTTTGGTTTTTTCCTCCGCACGGCTGACCGCCCCAAGCCGAAAACGGCACCGAAGGGACATATACCGGGCGTGTGGATTGACGGTAAAAACCGACAGATATATTATACCATAAACCGTACTTTTTTACAATATTTTCTTTCCGTTTATTTTAACAAATTTTTAAGCCTGCCGCCAAAGCTTTTTGACGTTTTTGGAAAATCACAGCTCACCAGAATCGCGTCCTCGCCGATCATTTCAACATCGCTCCAGCAGATCGTAATATCGTCCTCCCGCCCGAGCAAGCCGAAAAAACGGCTTTTTCCGAGGATCACAAGCTTACAGATCTTTGCCGTACAGGTATCGAACTCGATATCGTCGGCATAGCCCATCTTTTTTCCGCTCCGAATGTTAATAATTTCCTTGCATTTCAGTTCCTCAAACCGACAAATCACAAAAATGCCCCCTTATCCGCTATTGGAGTGTGCCTGATACAGATTTTTAATCAAAGTGCAGACAAATAATCTGCGCAAAATCGCATAAATCAAAGCTTTTGCTTGATTTATTGTACATTTTTCGATTAAAAATCAGTATTGCACCTGCAACAAAAAGCTACGGAACAAGCTTTTATACCTTATTTTATGCGGATTTTCGGACAAAAATGACCGCGGCGAGCTTTCCCGCCGCGGTCACCGCGTTTATTTAATCTTTACCGACTTGGTCTCCGATTTCTTGACCGTCGTCCACTTCCCGTTCACATACGCGCGGACGGCATAGCGGTAGGTTTTCCCGCTTTTCAACCCCGAAACCGTCATTTTCAGCTTCTTCGTATCCTTGACCTTTACGAACTTTCCGTCCTTATACTCACAAACACGGTACTTCTCCGCGCCGTCCACCGCCGTCCAGCTCAGACTCGCCTTTGTTCCGTTCGCCTTCGCGGTAAGAACGGGCTTTTCGCTTTTGCTTTGTGCAGGATTCTTGTCCCCACTCTCGGTTTTATCGGATTTTCCCGCAAGCCTCGGCGCGCCGTTCTTTACGATCGATTCGGCAATATCCTTGTGCTCCCATTTTACGCTCGCCCGGTCGATCAGCTTGTATTCCTTCGCGTTGTTGTCCCAGATCACGGTGCTGATCCCGTAGTCTCTCGCGCACTTTACCATATCTCCGAGCGCGGTCGCGGCTTTGGCGTGATATTTGTTATTATTCGGGTCGAAGTTATACTCGTCCATGATGACGGGGATTCCCTTGCTTACATACTGCTCGTAAGCTTTCTTATAGGTACTCGTATACCCTCCGACGGCCTGCGTATAAACATGGATCGCAAGGATCAGACGGTTTTTCGCGCTGTCCTTCGGGAGGCTGAACCCGTCCACGATGATTCCGTCAATCGAGGTATCATAGCCGCATGCCACCACATAGCGATCCGCGTTCTTTCCGCCCGCGCCGCGGATCGTGTCAAGCGCCGCCTGATTCAGGCGATTGATACAATCGACATTCTTTTTAACCGCGTCGCCGGGATTGTTTACGTTAAACCACCACTCATGATCCGACCCCGATTCGCGCGGCTCGTTAATGATTTCAAAAATCAACCGCTCGTCATAATCCTTATACCGCCCGGCGATCTGCTTCCATACCGTCGTTATGTATTTTTCGGCGTTTTTATATTCCCCGTCGGTCGGGAAATAAAAGCCCTTTTCCACGTCGTGGTGTACGTCCAGAATGACCTTCAGACCCGCGTCAAGGCTCCAGTCCACGACCTCCTGCACCCGATCCGCCCACTGTTCGCTGATCTTAAGGCTCTTGTCAACGTGATTGTGCCAGGATACGGGGATTCGGATCGTCGAAAAGCCGACCGACTTGATCTCTGCGATCAACTCTTTCGTCGTCTTTGCACCGCACCATGCCGTCTCATAACCCATCTCGTCGGTGAGCCAGGTGCAGTTTGCCGCGTCAAACGCGTTTCCAAGGTTCCAGCCCGCGCCGAGACTGTCCGCGAATACGATCGCCTCATTATCGGGGAGCGACTGTGCTTCCGCCGCGGCGGAAACGGTAAACGCGCCGAGCGAAACCGAAACGGCGGTCAAAAGCCCCAGCGCTCTCTTTCCAAAGCTTGTAAAAAAACTCATAAAGCCTTCCTTTCTCGTCATCAACCCGGTTCGGCATTGCGCCAAGACCGATCGATCCTGCCTTTCTCGTGAAACAAAACGGTATTTACGCCGAAACATAAATACCGTTGGATTTCCCTATGATTACGGTGCCGCAAAGGGGCGCTCCCGCATACGGCCGACCCGCCTTCCGAAAAGATCCGGACACGGAACAGCCCGGAGAACTGCCCTAAAAATCCAAACGAAACCGCCGTAAAAAATTCCGTGAACCGGACGTCTTATTCGGCGTCCTCCGACTCGGGCTCCTTTGCGCGGAGCGGCTGCGCATACGGGATCGAATCGGACGAGGGCGGCGGATCGATCGCGTCGTAATCGTCCTCGCCGAAGAAGTCCTCCTCGTCGCCGATCATGTCAAAATCTTCAAAGGATTCATCGTCGTATTCCGCGTCAAGACGTTTTTTAATAAAGTAAGCGGCGGTAAGCGCGCCCGCGGCGAGAGCAATAATCCCCACCAAAATTGCAATTAAATTTTTATTCATTTTCCGATCCTGCCTTTCTTTGTTTTTGCCGCGCGGAAGCTCCGCGCGAACAAAGCCGTCTATGAGATAAAATACCCCTCAAAGCGCGGCTTATGCTGATTTCCGAAAGAAAATGCACAAAACACAGACAAAAAGGAAAACCGTCCGATCTGCTTTTTGGCATTTTTCCCGAAAATCGGTATTCTGCCCTACCGTACTATTATAACCTATTTTTTCTTGTTTTGCAAGCATATTTTAAAATTCTGCGTTTTCAACAAATTATGCCGAAATTTTATCATAAAGTGTACAAAAATCAAGTTAGATAAATTTCGACAGGAATCACATATTTCCCGTAAGATTGATCAATACGGAAATCGCCGCGATCGGCGCGGTCTCACAGCGCAGAATCCGCTTCCCGAGTGTCGCAAGGCGGATCCCGCGTTCTGTCGCGAGCGCGGCCTCCTCCGGTTCAAAGCCCCCCTCGCTCCCGATAAAGAGATCGATCGTTCCCTCGGTTCTTCCGCCAAGAATCGTCCCGAGCGATTCTCCCCCGCATTCGTAAAACAGGATCCCAAGATGATCCGGAGAAAAGCGCTCCACCGCCTCCCGAAAGCTAAGCATGGGGCTGACCTTCAGAATCCGCCCTCTTCCGCACTGCTTTGAGGCTTCGCAGGCGATTTTTTGGTAACGCTCCCGCTTTTTTTCCGCGTCAGCTCCGTTCGGACGGGAAACACAGCGCTTCGACAAAACGGGGATCACCTCGCACGCGCCCAGCTCTGCTGCCTTTTGAACAATAAACTCCATTTTATCCGATTTCGGACAGCACTGAAACAGGCGGATCGAAACGCTCGCCTCCACCTCGTTCGGACGGGATTCCAGCACCTCAAACGCGACCTCCTCCGCGTCCGATGAGGACACACGGCAGAAATAATCCGTTCCGTTTCCGTCACAGAGCACCGCCAGATCCCCCGCCCTCATACGAAGCACTTTCGCACAGTGCTTTGCCTGCTCGCCGCGAAGAAAAGCGGTTTTTTCCGCAATCTCCCCGGTGAAAAAACGCGGATAACGCCAACGCTCGACCTCAGTGGAGGTCACCGTTTTTTCAAATTCCTCGTTCAAACGCATACAGCCGTCCTCCTGACCTTACGACGCGTTGCTGAACACGTCCGACACCTCGGTAATGGTCACAAATGCGTTCCGATCCGCCTCACGAACGATCGAACGAAGCCGGCCGATCTGAAATCGGTTGACCACAAAATAAACGACAGTTTTTTCGGTGTTGGAATAGTACCCGCTCGCGGAGATCAGCGTGATCCCCCGTCCGAATTCCTCCGAAAGCCGCTGAGAGATCGTCTTTGCCTCGGTCGTAATGATCATCGCGGCTTTCGCCTTATCCAAACCTTCGACAATAAAATCGACCGACTTGATCGCCGCCGCGTAGGTCAGCACCGAATAAAGCGGATAGACCCATGAGCCCTTGACAATTCCGATCAGGACGTACAGAATGACATTATAGACCATCACGAAGGTTCCGACCGTGATCCCAAGCCGCTTCGCGAAAATGACCGAAAGCACCTCCACGCCGTCGATCGCACCGCCGAACCGGATCGTAAACCCGCTTCCGACCCCCGAGATCAATCCGCCGAACACCGCGCCGAGCAGAATGTCCGATCCCTCGCCCGTGAATCCCATCACATCCTTCAGATCTTCCAGAAGATAAGACGCGAGAGAATAGATCAGGATCGCGTAAACCGAATAAACCGTAAACGCCGCGCCGAGCTTCCGATAACCGAAAATGAAAAAAGGAAGGTTCAGGATCAGCAAAAACAGCGCGAGCGGCAGTCCCGTAACCGACGCCAAAAACATCGACGTCCCCGAAAAGCCGCTGTCAAAAAGATTCGACGGAGTTAGAAAAAGAACGATCCCGACGGCGTTTACCACGCCGGAAAACGTAAGCATTACAAAATTCTTCAAACGAAACGATGATTTTTTCATAAGCAGCAGCCTTTCGGTTTATTGTCGGGATTTGTCATCAAATGTTCCTGTTCAGGAAAAAAGTGAACCGACGCGAATCCGGTTCAACTCGCGGTCGGTCTCAAAAAATCCGGGATAAAGCTTTTCGCCGAACGCGTAAAAGGCGTCGGAATGATTCGGGATAAAAAGATGTGTCACTTCGTGCGCCGCGACGTAATACGAAAAGCGTTCGGGAAGCTTACAAAGCAGCAGATTCAGCGTAACAACATTTTTCCCGCGGTTACAGCTTCCCCAGCGGCTTTTCATCAGCTTCAGGCTTAACGCCGGACGCTCACCCGCGTAACCCGAAAGGATCAAAAAGCGGCGGAACGCGTCATCGAGAACCGCCCGACAGCGCTCCGCCATGTAGGACAAAACCGCGCTTTCGACCCTTGCGGCATTTTGCGGATCATCGACCGAAACGAGCAGAACGCCGTTCTCCTCGCGGCAGCCGTTCTCCCCCGCGATGACGCGGACTGTCAGCCGCCTGTCGAAAAGGGTCATCGCCGCACCGTCGGAAAGCGATACGGGCGCGGAAAACTCGGCGCGCCGCCTTTCGATCCACTCGGCGCGGCTTTCGACAAATTCGTCGATCCGTCCCATCGGAACGCCGTAGGGCGCGCTTACCCGAACGGATCCGTCCGCCCCGAGCCGAAGCCGGAGATTCTTCATGCCCTTTCTGCGGGTCAATATGTAGTCCATTTATTTTTAATACTTACTGTCGGGAATATCCACGAACTTAACGGCTTCAAACTTTTCGGGAAGCGAGGTCGGCATAGGCTCGGATTTCTTCGGCGCAGCCGGGGCGGGTGAAGCGCTTGCCGGAGCCGCTTTGGGGGCAGGCGCGCTTTTCGGTGCTGTTCCTGTTGCCGCGGATTTAGGAACAGCGGCGGGCGTTGCCGTGCTTACCGCACTTGGTGCTTTTGCCGCAGGCTTGGGAGCGGGTGCCGAGGGTTTTGCAGCGCTCGCTGTTTTTTCAGCGGGTTTCGGAGCAGGCGCGGAGGGCTTTGCCGTATTTAC
>CAYVZH010000005.1:24542-48046 GCA_964456025.1 uncultured Ruminiclostridium sp. | reverse complement strand
TCGCTGTTTTTTCAGCGGGTTTCGGAGCAGGCGCGGAGGGCTTTGCCGTATTTACAGCACTCGTTGTTCTTGCCGCAGGCTTGGGGGCAGGTGCCGAGGACTTCGCCGCGCTTGTCACGCTCGCTGTTTTTGCAGCGGGTTTGGGAGCGGGTGCCGAGGGCTTCGCCGCGCTTGCCGTCCTTGCCGCAGGCTTCGCAGCCGGAGACGGCGGCGGAGTTATATCGGCATTCTCCGATACCGCGGGTTTTACCGCATGATTCGTATGGGAACGAGCCATTCCCTTAAAATCCTTCAAATCGCTTTTAAGCCGATCGGAGTGCCCCGAAAGCGTCCGGATTCTCTCCGAGCATTCCGAAGCTGCCGCGTTCGCGCTGTTCATAATGCCCTCGATCTGTGCAAAATCCTGATTGATCTTTCCGATCGAATCGCTCTGCGCGTCGCACTCGCGGCTGATCACGTCGATCAAGCCGCGAACGGAGCGGGTTTCCTCCGAAGCCGCCGCCAGCGCTTTTACGGCGGCGCTTGTTTTCTCCACACCAATCCTTGCGCTCGCAACACAGCTTTGGATCAGTCTGTTTGTATTTTTCGCCGTTTCCTGAGAACGGTTCGCAAGCGTTTTTACCTCGGTCGCAACAACGGCAAAGCCCTTCCCCGCTTCACCCGCATGCGCCGCCTCTACCGAGGAGTTCAGCGCCAGAATGTTAGTCTGGAACGCAATGTCCTCGATCGTTTTGATAAACTTCGCGATCTCGTCGGTGGAACGATTGATCTCGTCCATCGCGCCGAGCAGCTCCTGCATCTGATCCGAACCCTTCTGCACATCATCGGCGGCGGCAGTAGCAAATCCGTTCGCCTCCCGCGCGATTTCGGCGTTTTTCACCGCCGCTTTGCTTACGGTCGTAACGGAATCGTAAATCCCGCTGAGCATTTCGCCCTGACGGAAAAATCCCTGCGAAAGCCGCTCCGAAGCGGAAGAAAGCTGCGTCCCGCTGTCGGAAATGGCAGCCATCTCTTCCGAAACCCCGCCCATGATCTGCCCGATCGTATCCCGTAAACGCGCCACCGCGCTAAGAAGCGGATCGGATTCGCCGGACGGTGTTTCATCGGAAAAATTCCCTTCCGTCATGCGTTCCAGCTGACGGATCGCGCTCCGTACATTATCCTCAGCGGAAGCGGAAGCAGACGGAAACGAAGCCGCCGACCCGGATTTCGCCTTTATTTTTAAAAGGATCAGGATCGCGAAAACCGCGCCGAGCACGGCGAGAATAATCGCCAATACCGAAAAAAACGAAGCGCCCGTAATCATGGACAAAAGTGAAAACAACGCCGCCAGCGCGGCAGAAAAAAGCGCTCCGATCCCAACGGACGAAAGGCTCCGGTCAAACTGATTCATAAAGAAAGGTCACTCCTTAAAAATTTGTTCGGCAAAATCGGATCAACCGCCGAACGTAAATAATGACAGCTATAACTATATCTATTTTACCATTTTTTTGCTCATTTGTCCAGTATTAACGCACATTTTTCAATTTTCGTCATTTTGTCTATATTCCGCATAAAATTTTCGGCAGATTATTCAAAAGCCGCGCGATCCAAGCAAACCGCACGGCTTTTATAACACAGGAGAAGCAGCACTCCTGCCCCAAAAATCAATAATTTTTCAGCAACGCTTCAAGGATCTCCGGATAAGAGATCTGTAACGTATTCCGATTGACCATGCCGAAATTTTCCGAGCCGACACTTGTTCCGCCGTTATCCCAAAGGAAACAGGGAATCCCGTACCCTGCCGCAAGACGCGTATAGCTGTCTGCCCAGGCGACGCGCGCCTCAAGGTTATCCTTATTCGTCGCGCCGAATTCACCGATCACGACACCGTAGCCGTTTTTGATAAACTTTTCGTCCAGCTTCGACATAAAGTCGTTGATCTCGGCTTCCTTGCTTTCGTTCCATTCTTTATACCCACGATCGTTCATGGCGAAATCGTAGGGCGTGTAGGCGTGAACCGAAACGAGCAGACGGTTTGCGGGGTCGTTCGGCATTTCAAACGCCGCGTTGAGCGCGTTCCCGGCAGAGGCGGCGTTACTCGGCACCATCAGATAGCGCGTCTCGTTCTTCCCGCCCGCCGCGCGGACCGTATCCACAAATACCTGATTCAGCTTTACGATACATTCGATCGAAGCAATCCCTTCCTTGTCGTTGTCTGCGAACCACCATTCCTTATTGGTATTCATCAGACGCGGTTCGTTCATGGATTCAAACACCAGCCGCTCGTCATAATCGGCGAACCGCTTGGCGATCTGACCCCAGATCTCGGTGATATACCGCTCCGCGCTTTCGTAATGCTCCTCGTCCGGATAATAAAAATCACAGTCGTGGTGCGAATTCAGAATGACATAAAGTCCCGCGTCGCAGGCATAATCGACGATCTCGTTCACCCGATCGAACCATTCCCAGTCAATCACCAGATCGGCGTCGGTATGCTTTCCCCATGAAACGGGGATCCGGATCGAGGTAAAGCCGCACTCGGCAATATAATTGATCAGCTCTTTCGTCACTCTCGGCTGTCCCCACGAGGTCTCGGAGGAGAGGAACGAGGTTCCCGTCGCGTCGAGCGTGTTTCCAAGGTTCCAGCCCAGCTTCATCGACTTCGCGAAATCGAGCGCGTTATCCGCAATCTCAAGCGTCGGTGCAGCCGGTTCCGCTTCCGTCGTCGTTGTCGTCGTTGTTGTTTCCGCCGGTTCGGTCGGCGCTTCCTCCGCAGAGCAGCCCGCGAGAATCGGAAGGATCAGCGCCGCAGCCAAGCCGCGCTTGATCCGTTCTTTCGCTTTTATTTTGTACATTTTGTTTTCCCTTTCCTCTCTTGTTCGTCCGCCTCGGCTCGGTAAGGACAAAGCGGAACGTAACCGGATTGTAATTTTTTCTATTATATCATATTTTTTATTTTTTTTCAAGTCATATGGGAAATTTCATCTGAAAATTTAGTGAAAGACAGGTTATCCGCATGGTACAAAGTATCGTCAAAAAACACGGAGCAATCAAGCTCCGTGTTTTGCCTTATCGTTTTACTTTTGCTTATTTAATAAGTTATTTTTGCCGCAAGATACAGCTCGTTTCTATTCGCGACGGTGTACTGCTTTCCCTTATAAGTAACCGTTAGATTGTCACAGCCCTGAAACACGCCCTTCGCGATATAATTCACGCTGTCGGGGAGTATGATCTCGGTGAGTTCGGTACAGTTCGCGAAAGCCGCGCCGTTGATACTCTTTACGCCGTCGGGAATCACGACGGACGTAAGCTTTCCGCAGTCCTTGAATGCTTGTCCGCCAATACTTCTTACCCCGACGGGGATCGTAACCTCGGTCAATGCGGTTTTGTAAAACCCGCCGAACCATCTGAATCTCCCTTTCTCCGGAAGAGTAATCTCCGCCAGCGCGGTGCAGCCGTAAAACGCACCGTCCATGAAAACAACGCTGTCGGGGATCGTTATCGCCGTTAAAGCAGTACAGTTTCCGAATGCCCGACTGCCGATATGGGTAACACCTTTGGAAAGAACGACGCTTTTCAGAGCGGTACAATTATAAAACGCATATCTCCCGATACTGGTGACGTTCTTCGGAAGCTCAATTGCCGAAAGACCTGAGCAACCGGAAAACGCGGAATTGCCGATCTTCCGAACACTTCCGGGGATCATCACACTTGTCAGAGCGGTACAGCCCGAGAACGCACTCTCGGAAATCATGGTAACACTTTCGGGAATCACAATACTCGCCAACGAGGTGCAGCCCGCGAAAGCACTCTCGGAAATCGCGGTAACACTTTCGGGAATCATAATACTTGTCAACGAAGTGCAGCCCGCGAAAGCGTTCTTAGGAATCAAAGTAAAACCGCCGGAGATCTCCGCCTTTGTAATCCGATCGTTTGAAATAGTAAATCCCGTAACGGGGCAGCCGTTAATCTCGGTCGGAATAACGATCTCCGTTTCACTCCCTTTATACCCTATGATCTGCACGGTAATATTCTTCAAATCCTTCAGGTTCATGATACACTCGAATCCGTCCGAAGTCGTCGTTTTCGTCTCCGTTTCCGCAGCTGATGTTTCATCCTCCGCGAACGAGGATACACTCAACGAACCGAACACCGTCATAGCCGCCATCAGCACGGCAACAACCTTTCTTTTCAATTTCATTGGTTTAAACCTTCCTTTCCGTTTTTCTTCCCTTTTCACCGACATGACAAAAGGAAATGAATATTTACACCTTTTAAGGCGTATAATACTATTATACATCTTTTCGGGCGTTTGTCAATACTCTTTTTGAGGTGTATAATAATTTTGTAAAAAAAGCCAAAAAGAGGGGGTGGTTTCATGGATATCGGCAGCAGGCTGAAAGAAGCGCGAAGGGGAAAAGCAACACAGCAGCAGATCGCCGAGCTTCTGAACACCACCCAGCAGCAGATCAGCAAATACGAAAACAATACGCAGGAGATCCCCTGCCGCCATATCATTACCCTCGCGCGGTATTTCGGCGTTTCCGCCGATTATCTGCTCTGCCTTACGGATTCCCCGCAAAAGCACTGGCAATAAAGGCAGTGCAATGCGCCTTGTACGATGGTGCTCAAACCGTCCCGCCGCTGACAAAAAAAAGTGCAAATAGGGAGTAATTTTTGTCAAATTACCGATTGAATTTCCGGCGGCTTTTGGGTATAATGTAGTTATTATCTTGGGGTTTTGCGCCCGCTTTCCGAATAGGCAAAAGCGGCGCAGGCTCCGAAAGAAAGGAATTTGTTTATGTATCCTGATTTAGTTGACACGATCGGTTTCCTCTCCCAATACGACCCCGAGGTCGCGGACGCGATGTCGGACGAGCTGAAGCGTCAGCGGCGCAATCTCGAGCTGATCGCGAGCGAAAATATCGTTTCTCCCGCTGTTATGGCGGCGATGGGGAGCGTCCTCACCAACAAGTATGCGGAGGGCTATCCCGGAAAGCGCTACTACGGCGGCTGCGAATATGTTGACGTCGTGGAGAATATCGCGATCGAGCGCGCGAAAAAGCTGTTTGGCTCCGCTTTTGTGAATGTTCAGCCGCATTCCGGCGCACAGGCGAACACCGCCGTTTATTTCTCGCTTTTAAATCCCGGCGATACCGTCCTCGGCATGAGCCTTGCACACGGCGGGCATTTAACGCACGGCTCGCCCGTCAACATCTCCGGAAAATACTTTCATTTCGTTTCCTACGGGCTTGACGACGAAACGGGCATGATCAACTATGACACCGTTCAGAAGCTCGCGGAGGAAAACCGTCCGAAGCTGATCGTTGCGGGCGCGAGCGCGTATCCGAGAAAGATCGACTTTGAACGGCTTTCACAGATCGCGAAAAGCGTCGGCGCTTATCTGATGGTCGATATGGCGCACATCGCGGGACTTGTCGCGGCGGGCGAGCACCTCTCCCCCGTTCCCTACGCGGACGTGGTCACGACGACGACCCACAAAACGCTCCGTGGCCCGCGCGGCGGAATGATCCTTACGAACGACGAAGAATTGTCCAAAAAATTCAATAAGGCGGTCTTCCCGGGAACGCAGGGCGGCCCGCTCATGCACGTGATCGCGGGAAAAGCGGTTTGTTTCGGCGAGGCGCTCAAGCCCGAATTCAAGGAATACGGGAAAAAGATCGTGAAAAACGCGGCGGTTCTCGCGGATTCCCTTCTCGAAAAGGGCTTTCAGCTTGTTTCGGGCGGAACGGACAATCACCTTATGCTCGTTGATCTCCAGTCCTTCGGCGTTACGGGAAAAGAGCTTGAAAAGCGCCTCGACGACGTATATATCACCGTCAACAAGAACGCCGTTCCGAACGATCCGCAAAGTCCCTTCATCACGAGCGGCGTAAGAATCGGAACCCCCGCCGTCACCGCGCGCGGTCTCGGCGAAGAGGACATGAAGAAGATCGCCGAGTGCATTTATCTCACGGCGAAGGACTTTGAAAACTCAAAGGAAAAGGTAAGAGAAGCGGTAACCGCGATCTGCGCGAAATATCCGCTGTATCAGTGATTTTTCCTATCGGTCGTATAAATTTGCGGATCGTGCCGCAATGAGAAGGAGTATCAAATGGAAAAAGCAAACCGGCTTGTGATCAATACGCAGGAATCCGTTGCGCCGCTTGGCGTGATTGCTATGGAGGGCGCGGCGGAGCTTGGAAAGAAGATCGACTGTTATCTGCGCGAATGGGCGCAGGAGGGCGGATTAAACGCCGACACCTACCTGATCGAAAACGAATGCCCGCGCTTTTCCTCGGGTGACGGAAAAGGTCTGATTAAGAAATCTATCCGCGGCGACGATATTTATATTATCGTTGACGTCGGGAATTACAGCTGTACCTATAAAATGTTCGGGAAAGACAACGCCATGTCCCCCGACGATCATTTTCAGGACTTAAAGCGTGTGATCCAGGCGATGAGCGGAAAGGCGCACCGCATAAACGTCATTATGCCGATCCTTTACGGCGGACGTCAGCACCGCAGAAATTACCGCGAATCGCTCGACTGCGCGGTCGCACTTCAGGAGCTTCAGGCAATGTCGGTCGAAAACGTGATCTGCTTCGACGCGCATGACGCGCGGGTCTGCAACGCGATCCCGCTGATGGGCTTCGATAACGTTATGCCGTCGTATCAGGTTTTAAAGGCAATGTTCCACGTCGTTTCCGACCTTAAGATCACCCCCGAGGATTTCATGGTCGTAAGCCCCGACGAGGGCGCGATGAACCGGAATATGTACTATGCCTCCGTCCTCGGCGTCAATCTCGGAATGTTCTATAAACGGCGCGACTATTCCAGAATCGTAAACGGAAGAAACCCGATCGTCGCGCATGATTACCTCGGAAATTCGGTCGAGGGAAAAGATGTATTTATTTCGGACGACATTATTTCCTCGGGCGACTCTATGCTCGATATTGCCTATGAGCTGAAAAAAAGAAAGGCAAGACGCATTATCGCCTACGCCACCTACCCGATCTTCACAAACGGCCCTGAGAAATTCGATCAGGCGTATGAGGAAGGCATGATTGACTATGTTTTCGGAACGAATCTCACTTACCGCTCGCCCGAGCTTTTACAGCGGGAATGGTTCCACGAGGTCGATATTTCAAAGTACATAGCGTACCTGATCGTCGCGCTGAACCACGACGTTTCGATCAGTACCGTGATCGACCCGCACTCCAAGATCAAAAACCTTCTGCAAAAATACGGAGTAAAGGGCGCGTCCCACAACTAATCCGGCGGCGTCCGTCCGGTTTCATGATAACACCGCACAGCCGATCCGCTCGGTTGTGCGGCGTTATTTCATTTATCCTATACACAAAAGAAAGGAAAAAGCCATGCCTTTAGCCGACAGTATCCGCCCGAAAACGCTTGACGAGGTCGTCGGACAGTCTCATATTCTCGCGCCCGGGAAACCGCTCCGCCGCATTATCGAAAGCGGGAAGATCCCGAACATGATCTTCTACGGCTCGTCGGGGATCGGAAAAACGACCGTCGCGAACATCATCGCCGACTCGACCGAAATGAACCTCTATAAGCTGAACGGCACGAGCTGTTCCACCGCCGACATCAAGGAAATTATCGCGGGACGCGGACAATTCGGATTCGGGCGCGGGACGCTCCTCTACCTGGACGAAATTCAGTATCTGAATAAACGGCAGCAGCAAAGCCTTCTCGAATACATCGAAAACGGGGACATCACCTTGATCGCGTCCACCACGGAAAACCCGTATTTCTATATTTACAACGCAATCCTCTCCCGTTCGACCGTCTTTGAGTTCAAGCCCGTCGAAAAAGAAGAAATTCTTCCCGCGATCCGCCGCGCTTTTCGCCTTGGGGAAGAAAGCGCGAATTGCCGGTACACGATTGAGGACGGCGTATGCGAGCATATTGCCATGGGCTGCGGCGGAGACGTCCGAAAGGCGATCAACACAGTTGAGCTTTGCCTTCTCGCGGCGGAAAATCAAACGGTGGCCCTTCCCCTCGCGCAGGAGCTGACCCAAAAAAGCGCCATGAAATACGACCGCGCGGGAGATCAGCACTACGACATTCTTTCCGCCTTTCAGAAGTCGATCCGCGGCTCGGACGAAAATGCCGCGCTTCACTATCTCGCGCGGCTGATCGCGGCGCAGGATCTTCCCTCGATCTGCCGACGGCTTCTTGTCATTGCCGCGGAGGACATCGGTCTCGCCTTTCCGAACGCGATCCCGATCGTAAAGGCGTGCGTGGACAGCGCGCTTCAGCTCGGCTTCCCCGAAGCGAGAATCCCGCTCGCGGACGCGGTCGTTCTTCTCGCGACCGCACCAAAATCAAACAGCGCCTATCTCGCGATCGATCAGGCGCTGGCAGATGTCGAAAACGGAAACAGCGGGGATTTTCCAAGACATTTACAAAACGTACACTGTGACGGAGAAGGCGCCAAGGTCAAGGGTCAGCACTACCTCTACCCGCACGACTTCCCCAATCATTATGTAAAACAGCAGTATCTTCCCGACGCGATCAAAGACCGCGTTTACTACAAGTTCGGCGACAACAAGCTTGAACAGGCGGCGGCGGAATACCGCAGAAAAATTTTAGAATCCGCGGAAAAAACGAAGTAAACGCCGTTTCTTTTATACGCTGAGTAGGAAATTAGTACCGATCACCTTATCGCAGCCTTCCACGGAATACCGCCACCGCTCCATGCGGTCACCCTGAAACGCGTACTCGAACGAATCGGCTTTTCGTTCGGCACCGCGAAAGCTGTCCACGATGATCAGCTTGATCTTCATTTTCTCGGGGATCATCGCCTTAATATAAACGCTCACTGTATCGCCGGGACGAACGCCTTCCTTTAATTCCGCCAGTCCCGCGAGATTCGGCGTCAGCTCGACGAAAATTCCGTACTGCTCGACCGAACGGACGATCCCCGTCACCGTTTCGCCGACCGCGTATCTCGCGGCATTTTCCTCCCACGTCCCGAGCAGCTCCTTATGCGAAAGGGTGATCTTTCCTTCCTCCAGAGAACGGACGACCGCCCTGATCCGCTGTCCGACGATAAAGCGATCGGAGGGGTGGGAAATGCGAGAGACCGAGATCATGTCGATCGGGATCAGCGAGGGAAGCCCGCAGCCGACGTCCACAAACGCGCCGAACTGCTCCATATGCGTCACACGGGCGGGGATAACATCGCCGCACCGAAGCGCCGAAAGGTATCGGTTTTTACATTCCTCCTGTGCCGCCCGACGGGAAAGAACCGCGATCCCCTCCCCCTGTCTCAGCTCCAGCACCTTAAAACAGATCGGCTTATTGACCCGCGAGATCAGCGCAATATCACGCGTGATCCCCTCCTCGATCCCGAGCGCGCCCTCGTTTCTCGGGATCACTCCTTTTATAAAGCCCAGGTCGGCGATCAGATTATGTCTGCTGTCGCAAAGCGTACAAAGCGCTTCCGCCGTAAGCCCCCGGTTCATCGTCTCTTCAATCGCAGACCATGAGCCGAGCATTGCGGTATTTTCAGCCGTTCCGATCAGCTCGCCCTCCGGCAGATATCCGTTCATGCCTGTATCATTCCTTTCTTTTGACATAAGCCCATATGCTGTATTTCTCCTTCAATCTTATGAAAAAGGCAGTGCGGATATGACAAACCGCCCGTATTCTTATCCGAAGCGATAAGAATACGGGCGGTTTTTGAACGGTTTATTTATTTATGATTTTTTCCCGAATGAATGCTTCCAATTCGGAAGCCATTTCTGTCTGCTCAGTCACGCGCGGGTGCCCCGGGGTCGCCGCGCCGTTCCGACGGAACATAAAGTGATACACGTTCTTGTCGTCCAGCTCGGACCTGATCTCCTCGATCACCTCGTCCCAGATCGGTTCGTGCATTAAAACGGTCGTCATCAGGATAAATTTCGGATCGTGATACCGCCCCTTCAATTCGAGCAGGATCTCCTTATACTTTTCCTTCCATTTTTTCGCGTAAGCGGGGTCATAGATCGCTTTCGGGTCGGGGCTTGCGTCATTCTGTCCGATCGCGAAAAAGACAATATCGGGCGTATAACGGCTGAAATCCCAATCCGTAAGCCCAAGCGGCGAATACGGCACATAGCTCAGCTTGTTATAGGTCATTTCCAGCCCGGTCAGATGATCGCTGTAAAAATAGCCTGTCCCGTCGAAAAGAGACAGTCCGCCCTGAGAATTGTTGTAAAACTCGGCGTTCAGGCGGCGGGCAAGAATATAGGTATAGCTGAAATAGCTGTTGTCATACACACCCTTGTGGTTTTCGGGGTCACAGTGTCCGTCGTAATCCAACGCTTCGGTGACCTCTCCGGCGGAAACGCTGTCCCCGTAGTATTCGAGCTTCAGCGAATACCGATCGTCCGAGGGCAAAAGCTCGCCGTCCGTCTCAATCCCAAAAAAGCGGAAATAATGCGCCGCGCCCATACGCTTAAAAACCGTGACCGTATGGATCTCGTCGTTCAGGTTCTCCGCAACCGTGTAGGTTTTCTTTCTACCCTCCCCCGCAAGCGCAACCTTGTATTGCAGAGAGTCGATCACCGCGCCGACGGCGGAATACTCCCCCATCGGGATATTTTCAAGAGAAATTCGCAGGTAAGTCCCCCGAAAGCGAAAGCGGAGATTACTGCCCGCATAGATCAGGATCGGCGCGGCGGGATCCGAAAAGTCGATCCGCCCCATATAGGAAAAATTCTGATGATCCGCATGAAAAAACGACATGGAAAACTCTCCTTCTCCTTGAATTGGGTTTAATCGTCGAAATCGATCACACCGTCCACGCCCTCGCCGATCTCAAGCTCGTCGAGGATCACCATGCCGCCGCCCGAGGTTTCCGAGGATTCGGGTTCGGTTTCCGCCGCTTCGGTCGTGGTTGTCGTTTCAAACTTCACCGACTGAACGGTCGTGGTCGTTTCCTCCTTTTCTCCGCCGCAGGAGCAGAGGAAAAGTGCACAAAATAAAACGAAAATCAATCCTTTTTTAAAATTCATGAGATTCACTCCCTTCAAGTAACCTTATTATACCGCGGCGGGCAGGAAATGTCAAGAGAAACCGAAAAACGGCAGCCGAAGCCGCCGTTTTTCGTTTTTGAATTTTCGGAATTACGATAAATTGCCATAAGGAATGCTGATATTTCCGGAAGCGGCGCCGCCGTCGCTGATCGTAGCGGGATCACCAACTTCCAAGCCGGTCTTCTCACCGCTTCCCGTAATTACATCCCTCGTATCGAAAAGCGAAATCATCATTTCGGGCTTTAAGTATTCTTTTTTCATTTCACAATTCCCCTTTCCTTACTTATTTATGGCAATGCTTACGGTTACGGTCGTTCCGTCCGGAATTCCCGTTACGGTAACGGCAAGCAGGCAGTCGCCGCCGTTCGCGGTGATCGTATCGATCGTATCGTCCGCCGCTTTATAGGTTACCTTCTTATAGCATTTGGTAATGTCGTTCTGCGTAAATTTCTTTCCGTTGCTGTCGGTCACGGTCACGGAAACGCTCTTTGCCGCCGCTACGTCCGCCGCAGAAAGGACGAATACTTCGTTATCGTTATATTTTCCGTCCGTTACCGCCGACTTAAAGGTCTTTGCCGGCTTGGTAGGGTCGGAAGGCGCGGTAACCGTTTCCTCTTCATTGACGGAAACCTTGCATTCCGCGGTCTTTTCGCCGCACTTTGCGGTAATCTTCGCGGTTCCGCGCGCAACACCGGTCACAACGCCGTCCTTTACGGTCGCAATGCTTGCGTCGGTGGTCGTCCATGTGATCGTATCGGTCGTACCTTCGGGAAGCGCCGTTGCCTTTAAGGTCACGGTAGCACCCTTCATTACTACCGCTTCGGTTTTATCTAAGGTAACACCCGTGCAGGCAATCTCCTCCGCCGTTACGGTAACGGCGCAGGTCGCGGACTTTGTGCCGCAGGTCGCGGTAATCACTGCGGTACCCGCCTTCTTGCCGGTCACGACGCCGCCCGCTACGGTCGCGACCGTCTCGTCGCTCGACGTCCAAGTGATCTCGGTTTTATCAGTGACGGGATCCTTTGTTGCGGTCAACGCTACGGTCTTTCCGACCAAAACGGAAGCCGTCGTTTTATCAAGGGTGATTTCCTTTAAAGCTGCCGCTTTAAAGGTCGCGGTCACGGTCACGTCCGCGTCGGGCATAGTAAAGGTATTGTCCGCCGCTACGGTTACAGTATCCGTACCTGCCGTCGACGTTGCTACGGTTAAGGTGTCAAGCTCATAGCCTTCGGCGGGATCAACGGTAAGGGTAACCTTTTCGTCCTTCGCCGCCGTTGCCTTGTCGGCGGTTACGGTACCGTTTTCGATTGTGGGAGAAACGGTGATGGTGTGGGAAGTTACAGCAGGAACATAAACGTTATCACCGCCATTCTTTACCTTTACAGCGGTAATCGTACATCCCCACGTATTGATTGTAAGTCTTGTCGGAAGTGTAACATCTGAAAATTTAAAGATAGTCTCACCGGTAGTCGAACCGCTCACACTTTTAACCGGGCTGTCCCACTTTCCTGCATCTATATCATCAGTATCATATAAATTCACACCATAATTTTCCGAATCCGTGATCGTATATTCAACTACTATGGCTGCGCCGGGACCAACAACTTTCGTAGTATCAAAAGATCCCGAAAAAGCCATGCTATTATCGTTTAAAGTAGCAGTAATATCATATTCTTTATATTCGGTTGTGTCCATAGCTGGGTTCGTCCATTTATACAGCGATTCACCCGTACCATTCGTACCATCAAAAAGTTCAACCGTGTTAATCATACAATCTGTATTTTCATTTTCTTCATATAGAATTTCAAACCATCCATCGGGCACACATTTTAAGTCATATGTATATTTACCATCATGAACAGGAGTGCCGTCAAATGATATAAACGCCTTACCATCTCCCTGAAACCATTGTTCTTGATCCGCTCCGCCCAATCCAATCATGAGGTAATCCTTTTGACCGTCCGCATCCTCATGTGCATAGTTTAAAACCAGTGTAGCATTTGTCCATACTTCAGTGCTTAACAGATCATAAGTAACAACAATTGATTTTGCTGCTGCATAACTGTTGCCCACATCAACGAGCTTTTCCGCAGCTGCGCTTGCACTAAACGTCGCCGTCACCATAGTAGTGACCGCCATTGCCGCGGCTAAAAAGCCGGACAATATCTTTTTCAGATTCATAAAATTTTGTCCTCCTTATGTAGTAAAGTCTATAAAGGCTTTTAGATAAATCTATTTTAAACTATTTCTTGTAAAAAGTCAACAAAAATTACCCCCCCCCTGAAAAATTCTACGTTTTGCACAAAAAAAATATGCGGAATATATGAATTGCACAAAGGCGAATCTTTTGTTTGACTTTTCGGGGAATTTATATTATAATGAGTAAATAAGGGGACAGCATCGCAAACTGCTATTACACATGACATTTTGCACCACCAACATAAACAAACGCGCAAGCAGTCCTGCACCAAATCAAAAACTTTTTAACCCCCATTTACGAAAAACACGAAAAGGAAACGACAACATGAAGATCAAAAAAGGCTTTCTGCTCCGTACCGTCGGAGATCAGAACATCGTTTTCGCCGCGGGAAAGGCGGCAAAGGAATTTAACGGGATCATTCGCCTGAACGAAACGGGGCGCTTCCTTTGGGAGCTTTTACAGAGCGACCAAACCGAGGAAGCGCTGATCGAAGCCCTTACCGACGAATACGAGGTCGGTGACGCGGACGCGGCGCACGACGTAAGCGCCTTTCTCGCCGAGCTTCGCGGCGCGGGAATCCTCGATTGAGCCGCGAAAAAATCCTCCCCCGAATTTTAGAGGGAACGAAGGGAATCCGCCTTCGGATCGCCGCGCTCGTCCTCGGGAATGCCGTCTTCGCCGTCAGCGGGGTCGGATTCGCGCTTTTCTGCCGCGCGGTGATCGACTGCGCCGTTTCGGGCGATCGGGAGGGAATGCTGCGCGCGGGGCTATGGCTCGGCGCGATCGTCCTTTTACAGCTTTTTCTCCGCCTGTTCTGCAACAGTCTCGAGGAAAGCGCCCGCGCGCGGCATGAGCTGCGGCTTCGCGAGGAGGTGCTTCGGGCGCTCCTGAAAAAGGAATATGCCCGCGTTTCCGATTACCACAGCGGGGAGCTTCTGAACCGTATGTTCTCGGACGTTTCGGTCGTCGCGGACGGCGTGACGGGGCTTCTGCCGCTTCTCGCCGGCCTGCTCGCAAGGCTGGTCTGCGCGGCGGCGGCGATGGCGGCGCTCGATCTCGGGTTCGCGGCGCTTTTCCTCGCGGCGGGGGTCGTTCTTTTCGTTTTCTCCCGCCTTTTCCGCGGTCGGATCAAACGGCTTCATAAAGAAGTGCAGGAGCGCGAGGGGCGCGTCCGTTCCTTTTTACAGGAAACCGTTGAGGGGCTTCTGACGGTGAAGGTTTTCGGCGCGGAGGAAAAAATGCTCCGTATGAACCGCGAAAATCAGGAAGCGCATTACTTTTCCCGCATGAGGCGGCGCGGGGTCACGATCGCGGCGAACGCGGGCTTCAGTTTTGTTTTTCAGGCGGGGTATCTGCTCGCCATGCTCCGCGGGGCGCTCGGAATCCTGAACGGAACAATGAGCTACGGGACGCTTACGGCGGTGTTACAGCTTGTAAATCAGATCCAGTCGCCCTTCGCGGGGCTTTCGTCGCTCCTTCCCCGCTATTACGGCATGATCGCGTCGGCGGAACGGCTGGCGGAGATCGAAGACCTCCCCGACGAGCCGTTGACGGATCAAACGCTTTCCGCGAACGATTTTCAGGCAATTGAGATAAAGGGGCTGTCCTTCTCCTACGGCGAAAATGCGGTGATCCGGAAGGCGGATTTTTCCGTAAAGCGCGGCGAGTTTGCCTCGATCACGGGAATTTCCGGCGTGGGAAAAACGACTTTTTTCCTGCTCCTGCTCGGGGCGTATCAGCCGTCGGGCGGCACCCTGCGCTTTCTCTCGGAAAACGGGGAATTTTGCGCGGGGCGGGAAACGCGCGGACTGTTCGCGTATGTGCCGCAGGGGGGAACGCTCTTTTCGGGAACGATCGCGGAGAATATCTCCTTTTTAAAGGAGGACGCGTCTCCCGATGAGATCCGGAAGGCGGCGAAAACGGCTTGCGCGCTCGAATTTATCGAAGCGCTCCCCGACGGGTTTGAAACGCGGATCGGGGAAAACGGCTTCGGCATTTCCGAAGGTCAGGCGCAACGGATCGCGGCGGCAAGAGCAATTTTAAGCGGCGCGCCGATCCTGCTTTTAGATGAAGCGACGAGCGCCCTGGACGAGGAAACCGAAGCCCGGCTTATCGAAAATATCGGCGGGCTTACGGATCGGACGCTGATCGCGGTAACGCACAGACCCGCCGCCCTCCGGATCTGCACCAAGCATTTTAAAATACGGGACGGAGAAATTTATGAAGAACACTAAACCGGAAGCGGCGGGCTATCTGCTCGCGCTTTTGAAAACGGCGCTGAACGGCGGGGAGCCGCCCGAAAAACCCGAAGGGATCGACTTCGCCGAGGTCTTTCGGCTCGCGCGGTTTCACGACGTGGCGAATACCGCCTTTTACGCGGTCGAACGGCTCAAAAATCCGCCGGACGGGGCGCTGATGAAGGAATGGGGCGAGGTGCGCGACCGCGCGATCGTGAAAGATCTGATCCAGCAGGAGGAATTCGGCGAGATCAGCCAAAAATTCACGGAAGCGGGAATCCGTCACGTCCCGCTCAAGGGGCTTCTTCTGAAACACGACTATCCGCAGAGCGATTTCCGGCTCATGACCGATCTCGATATTCTGATCGACGAGCATGAGCGAAAAAAAGCAAGGGAGATCATGCTCGGGCTGGGGTATCATTCCGAGGAATCCGACTGCGTGGAGGATACTTATTATAAAGAGCCCGTAATGAACGTCGAGCTTCATTATTCGCTCCTGCTCGACGGCTTCAGCGACGATTACGGACGGCTTTTCGGGAATCCGTGGGAAAACGTGTCCGAAAGCGGCGAAATGAAACAGAAATTCCGCGAAGATTACTTCTTCGTCTACGTGCTTGCCCATGCCATGAAGCACTATGAAAATTCGGGAACGGGGATCCGCTCTTTTATGGACTTTTACATTTTCCGAAAAAAATCTCCCGAAGCCGTTTCGTCGGCGCTCGCGATGTTCCGGGAGCCGCGCACGAAAAAGCTCGCGGAGGACTGCGTAAAGCTTTCGGAGCTTTGGTTCGGGGAGGGGACGGACGACGGCTCTCTCGCGGAAATGGAAGCCTTCGTTTTATCGAGCGGAACCTACGGAACGTTCATGAACGGAACGGAATACCGGATCAAAAACAAGGGAAAGGCGGCGTACCTGCGGGAGCTGATCTTCCCGCCCCTTCCGATGATGCGCAATTATTTTCCCGTTCTCCGAAGGGCGCCGATCCTTCTTCCCTTTTGCTGGATCGTCCGGATCGTGACGCGTCCGTTCCGTTTTCGGAAGGAGAATATGGAAAAGCTGAAAACACTTGTGAAGTATAAAAAATGAGGTCGTATGTCAAACTGGAATCCGTGGCACGGCTGCCACAAATACAGCACGGGCTGTAAAAACTGCTATATGTTCCGGCGGGACGCGCTTTACGGACGGGACAGCAACATTGTCGAAAAAAATTCCACGTTCCGTCTCCCGATCGAGAAAAAACGGGACGGAAGCTATCGCCTCGGCGAAGGAGAGGACGTCTATACCTGCATGACCTCCGATTTTTTCATCGAGGAGGCGGACGAATGGCGCACCGAGGCTTGGGCGATGATCCGCGAGCGCTCGGAGCTGATGTTTATCCTTTTCACAAAGCGGATCGAACGGTTTTACTGTTCCCTTCCCGCGGATTGGGGCAATGGGTATGAAAACGTCGCGCTTTGCCTCTCCTGCGAAAATCAGGAGGCGGTGAACCGCCGCGCTCCCCTGCTGCTCGAAATGCCGATCCGGCACAAGCTGCTCGTTCTTTCGCCCATGCTCGAGGCGATCGATGTTTCCGCCCCGCTTGCGAGCGGGCAGATCCGACAGGTGACCTGCGCGGGGGAATCGGGTGAAAACGCGCGGCTCTGCGATTACGGTTGGATCCTCGACGTGCGGGAGCAGTGTATCGAAGCGGGCGTCCCGTTTTTCTTTCATCAGACGGGCGCGCTGTTCCGAAAGGACGGACGGGTCTATCGGATCCCGCGGAAGGATCAGCATTCTCAGGCGCGCAAGGCGGGGATCGATTACGGGATCCAGCCGTTTTAAAAATGCAAAAACAGGGAGACTCCCGAAAGACGGGCGTTCATAAAGAAGGCTTCGCTTTGAGCTATAATTTTAGTAAGATAAATCGGAATTTATGATAGATAGGTAGTGATTTCTATAAAAACATTTGAATTACAGCCTTTACGAATTCCAACAGGTTGGAGTGTAAAATATAATATGTTCTCTGAATATGACCTTGATAAAGATGATGCGGAATATTCTGATGAATTATATGAGGATTTATTACAATTAGAAAATAAAAATCTATTGATAGATTTAGGTTGGTATCCATACGGAGATATTAAAGGTAGTTATAAACTGTATCTTGTTGATACAACTAAGGATTCTCCTTTTGAATTACCTATTGAACTTTTTAGTTCCAAATCAAAACAAGAAATAATAAATAAGATTGAATATTGGACAAACTATGAGTTCTTTTCAAAATATCTACGATAAATTCTGATATATGCGAACAATCGAATATAAACAATAAGCCCCGAAGCAGTGATCCATCATTGCTTCGGGGTTTCCGCTTCTTTATGAGTATCGAACGAAAAGTCTCTCTTTTTTTCAAAGCGGCAGAACATTCACCGCCAAGATCGACGCGCCGAGTACCAGAAGGATCCCGCCGACGGTTCGGTTTAAAATTTCGGGCTTTGCCTTATTCGCGAGCTTTGACGCGATCAATGCAAAAATAAACGTAAAAGCCACGCATAAGACTAGGTATTTCAGATCGGGCAATTCGCCGATCGCGAAATGGCTCACCGAACCCGTGAGCGCCGTAAAGGTCATAATAAAAACGCTCGTCCCGACCGCCGTTTTCAACTCATAGCCCAGCACCGAGGTCAAAAGCAGAAGCATCATCATGCCGCCGCCCGCGCCGATAAAGCCGCAGATAAATCCCACGACCGTACCGCACACGACCGATCCGACAAGCTTTTTCCGCCGGTCGCCCGCGCCGCCGCTCCCGCGCGCCGTCATGACGGGCTTTACGAGAAACTTGATCCCGAGCAGCATGGTCATCACGGTACTGAAATTCCCCATGACCGTATGCGGAACAAGGCTCGCGACCCAGCTTCCCACCACGGTAAACAAAAGCACGAAAGCCATCATGACCAGCCCGTTTTTGACGTCGAGGTTCTTGTTTTTCTTATATGTATAAGCGCTTGCCGCGCTGGCAAGTACGTCGCTCGCGAGCGCGATCCCGACCGCCATGTAGGAATCGACATGAAGAAAAGAAATCAGCATGGGGGAGATCACCGCCGCCGCGCTCATGCCCGCGAAGCCCGTTCCGAACCCCGCGCCCAGCCCCGCCAGCAAGCAGATCAGTATGTCAAACAAGAAGAAATCACCCCTTTAAACTGCCGCAGCATATTTCTCCCTTTGCTCCCTCGATGTCGAAGATCACTTCTCCGACGGAGGGCGCGCAGATCCGCCCGCTCAACGGGTTTTTCACGCTCACGATCGGGGTGGTAACGACCGCGTTCACCTCCGAGCGCTCAAAGCTCAGATCCGTATCGATCATTTCGCAGTCCGTCAGCCGCAGATTCTTACAGTAGCAAAGCGGCTGCGTCCCGGTGATCCGGCAATGCTCAAAGGTCACGTTTTCACAGTACCAAGCGAGATATTCGCCCTTTACGTCACAGTTTCTGACCGCGACGTTTTTCGCGTGCCAGAACGCGTCCTTCGTATCGAAAGTGCAGTCCTCGAAAACGGCGTTTTCAATATACTGAAACGAGTATTTTCCTTTAAATTTCACGTTTTTAAAGCGTAGGTTCTTCGACCGCATCATAAAATACTCGCTTTCGGCGGTGCAGCCCTCCATCTCCAACCCGTCCACCGACCAGCCGAATTCGGGGGAAACAATGTCACAGCCGCGCATTTTTACGTTTCCGCATTCCCGCAACGCTTTGATCCCGTGAAGCTTTGTATCGCGAATCTCAATATCATGCGAATACCAGAGCGCCGCTCTGCAAAGCGAGGTCAGCTCCGAATCCGAAAGCGTCAGCTTCTCGTCGTGCCAGAACGGATAGCGAAGGTTAAAAAAGCAGTGTTCCGCCGTAATATCGCGGCATTCCTTAAAAGCGCTCTCGCCGTCCGCGGGTCCGTCAAAGCGGCAGTCACGCGCGGTGATCCCCGTCATACCGTAAAGAGCGCGCTCTTCGTCAAAGGTTTTCCTTTCGATCACAGTCATCTTTTTTCCCCTTTCTTTCTCTTTTGTTCTTTTTCTTTATCACCCGCAAAATACGGTTATATCAAAATCTATAGGCTACACCGCATAATGATTGTCGTTCGAGTGGCTGTCAGGTTTTTTGTCAGATTGTACAGATTTTTCGCAGGAATCCTGTCGGATTTCAAGGAAAATCTGTGCGATATGACAGAAAAGATGACAGTCAATCGGGCGGCAAAGGCGCAGCCGTTCATTGTGCGGTGTTGCCTATATGCCTCATACAGAAAACGCGCCTGCCCCGGCTTAATCGTGTAACAAAACTGTCGATCGTGGTTTCTTTTACAGTATAACACACCCACTCGGCAATGTCAAGGTCTCGCGGAAGCAATGCACCCGTCACCGCGCAAAGCATATACTGGTAGCAGGAAAGAATATTTCCTGTCCAATAAAAGCAAGAAAGGGCTGATAAAAATGGAAAAGCGGTTATGCGACGTTATCCCGGGCGAACGGGTAAAGATAAAACAACTATACAGCGGAGATCATATTCGAAGGAGACTGCTCGACATCGGACTTGTCGAAAACACGGAGGTCGAATGTATCGGGAAAAGCCCCTGCGGCGATCCGTCCGCCTTCCTGATCCGCGGAGCCGTGATCGCGATCCGCCGTGAGGACAGCCGTGAGATCGCGGTTTACGAATCATCGGAGGGCGTATGGGACTGACAAATCACTCCACCGGGCTCGGCGCGATGGAAAAAAAGCGTCGGAGCCGATCCGAAGCCGATCGGATCATTGCGCTCGCGGGAAATCCGAACGTCGGAAAAAGCACCGTTTTCAACGCGCTCACGGGCATGAACCAGCACACCGGAAACTGGCCGGGAAAAACCGTCACAAACGCCGAGGGAATCTGCAAAACCGAACGACACACCTATCTCCTTACCGACCTCCCCGGTACATATTCCTTAATGGCACATTCGGCGGAGGAGGAAACGGCGCGGAATTTTCTCTGCTTCGGCGGCGCGGACGCCGCGGTCGTGCTCTGCGACGCGACCTGTCTCGAACGGAATCTGAATCTCGCGCTTCAGACAACGGAGATCACCGAACGCGTCGTTCTCTGCGTCAATCTCATGGACGAAGCAAAGCGAAAAGGGATCACGATCGACCTCGAGGCGCTTTCCGAGCGGCTCGGGATCCCCGTCGTCGGGATCACTGCCCGCAAAAAGAGCAGCATTTCAAAGCTCACCAAAGCGATCGACCGTCTGACCGACGGAGAAACGGATACCGATCCGCTCCCGATCCGCTACCTGAAGCCGATCGAGGAAGCGATCTCGATCCTGACCCCGTTCGCGGAAAGCGCCGCTCAGGGAAAGCTCCGCGCCCGCTGGCTCTGCCTGAAGCTTCTCGAAGGGGACGAATCGCTGCTGCGCGAGATCGACCGCTTTCTCGAAACCGATCTCAGCCGGCGGGCAGATGTTTCCGAAGCACTCGAACGGGCATGGAAAACGCTTTCGGAGGCGGGGATCACCCGTGAAAACCTGAAAGACCGGATCGTTTCCTCCCTCGTCCTGACGGCGGAGGAGCTTTGTATGGACACGGTACGGCATGAGAAAACGAATTACGACCGCGCCGACCGCCGCGCCGACCGAATCCTGACGAGCCGACTGACGGGCTATCCGATCATGATCCTGCTGCTGCTCGGAATCTTCTGGATCACGATCACGGGCGCGAATCTCCCATCGCAGCTCCTGATGTCCGGGCTGTTCGGGCTGGGCGATCTTCTCCACGGGGGACTGGAAGCGATCGCGGCGCCCGACTGGCTTTGCGGAATTCTGATCGACGGGGCGTATAAGGTACTGGCGTGGGTCGTTTCGGTCATGCTTCCGCCGATGGCGATCTTTTTTCCGCTTTTTACCCTGCTCGAGGATTCGGGCTATCTCCCGCGGATCGCCTACAATCTCGACAGGCCGTTCCAGAAATGCTCTGCCTGCGGAAAACAGGCGCTTACCATGGCAATGGGCTTCGGGTGCAACGCGGCGGGAGTCGTCGGCTGCCGCATTATTGACTCGCCCCGTGAGCGCCTGATCGCCATGCTCACCAACAGCTTTGTGCCGTGCAACGGACGGTTTCCAATGATGATCTCGGTCATCACCATGTTTTTCATTGGTACGGCGGGAGGTGCGTTCGACTCGGCGGTTTCCGCGCTGCTGCTGACGCTGGTGATCCTGCTCGGGATCGGAATGACCTTCGCAGTCTCGAAGCTTCTGTCCGGAACGGTTTTAAAGGGGATCCCGTCGTCGTTCACGCTGGAGCTTCCCCCCTACCGAAAGCCGCAGTTCGGAAAAGTCATCGTCCGCTCGATCTTTGACCGCACGCTGTTTGTGCTGGGACGGGCGGCGGCGGTTGCCGCTCCGGCAGGGCTTCTGATCTGGCTCGCGGCGAATATCACGATCGAGGACATGAGCGTTTTGCGGCACATCACCGAGTTTCTCGACCCGCTCGGACAGCTTCTGGGGCTGGACGGCGTGATCCTGACAGCGTTTCTGCTCGGTCTTCCCGCGAACGAGATCGTCGTCCCGATCATCATTATGACCTACCTTTGCGAGGGAAGCATTCTCGAAATGGAAAGCCTGACGGAGCTGAAAAACCTGCTGACGGCGAACGGCTGGACGATCGTCACGGCGGTCAATATGCTGCTGTTCACGCTGTTTCACTGGCCCTGCTCCACCACGCTCATCACGATCAAAAAGGAAAGCGGCAGCCTGAAGTGGACGGCAGCGGCGCTCCTGATCCCGACGGCGGTCGGAATGCTCCTGTGCTTTCTCGTAAACACGGCGGCTCGGCTGTTCGGTCTTAACTGAAAAATAAAATTCCGCCTTTTCTGATCTATTGACTATTGACAAATAGGACAAATTGTACTATAATAAAAATAGATTCATTTAACTAAATTCAGAAAGGCGGATAGGTTTGAAAAATCTTTGATTTTTCAAACCCGTCGTTTGTGCCTCGGCAAATCCTCTCGGCACAAACTTCCTCCATAAGAAAGGAATGGTCGTATTTATGAAAAAACTGCTCTCCCTGCTCCTCGCGGCAATGCTTTGCCTGAATCTCGCCGTCGTATCCGCGGCGGCGGAAGCTGAAACAAGTTCATTTGAAAAGCTGAACAAGTACGCGGACGTCGCGGAGGATCGGTTCGGGCGTTCGGTATCGGTTTTAAACAAGAACGTTTCCTTCACAAATACCTTCACCATGGAAAGCGACGATTTTCTCGTGATCCCGAAGGGAAAGACCCTGCGCTTGAAGGGCGGCGCCGAGATCAAGGGCAATATTTATATAGAGAACGGCGGAAAGCTGATTCTTGAGGGCGGAAGGACGTTTATTGACGGAACGATCATTTCGGACGGGACAATGATCCGGCATATGAACACGGCTGTCATTTACGTCAACGGAGCGTTATATGTTTCTCCTCAGGGAAAGCTGACCGAAAAGGATTACGGCGGCGCGATGGCTTTTGAAGCCGGCGACACGACCGCGCGAAGCCAAACCGGCTCGATCGTATGCCTCGGAAAAACGAACAGCAAATCGAAGGACGTTGCGGCGAAGCCTGTTGCGGCCGTGATGGGGATCCGGCATTATATTTCGGGTGAGCTGGCGGAATGTGAAGTGTTCACCGATTCGATCGAGAAGCTTTACCCCGATCCGGAAAAATATTTCCGTGATGAGGATTACCCGAACGGAGGATCACGGAAAACGCTTTCCGTATTGTTCGATAACGGCTCGGTTCTGTATGCGGAAAGACCTTATTCAAACGAAGACGGAGCGGATTATGACAAGATTTTCGGGCTGGACGTACACCTCGCAATGGTAGCGCTGGACAAGGTGAGAGCGGACGATTCAAAAGAATAACGCACCTTCCCCTTTACGGAAATTCCCGTAAGGGGGATTTTTTGACTTTGCCCAATCCGCCGAGCCGCAAGGACGCGGCTGTTGTCCGCCCAAAGCTTCGGCACGGACGCCGAAGCCCAAAACGGACAACCCTGCAAGGACGCGGCTG
>CAYVZH010000005.1:0-24442 GCA_964456025.1 uncultured Ruminiclostridium sp. | reverse complement strand
TTGTCCGCTCAAAGCTTCGGCACGGACGCCGAAGCCCAAAACGGACAACCCTGCAAGGACGCAGCTGTTGTCCGCTCAAAGCTTCGGCACGGACGCCGAAGCCCAAAACGGACAACCCTGCACAAAAAGAAACAGAAAAAATTTTCAAAAAGCCCTTGCTTTTTACGGAAGAATATGTTAATATGAAGGTAATGCGGTAAACGATTACATACGCACGGTATAAAATCGAAAAGAAAGGATAAACCACCATGAAATTTGCAGACGGATTCTGGCTGAATAAGCCCGGGTACAGCGTCAATTACGCCACCCAAAGCTATGAGATCACCTCCGACGAACGCTCGGTCACGGTTCTCGCGACCAATCAGTGGATCGGAAACCGCGGAATGACCCTCGGCGGCCCGACCCTCGAGATCCGCTTTACCTCCACCCTCGAAAACTCGATCAAGGTCACGATTGACCACTATAAAGGAGCGCTGAAAAAAGGGCCCGCCTTTGAGCTTTACGAGAATCGCGCTTTTGCGCCCAAGGTCACAAAGCTTGAAAACGGGAGCTATGAGCTTCTTTCGGGAAAAACAAAGGTCGTGATCGGCGCGCAGGGCGCGGGCTGGGACGTTCGCTACTACTACGGTGAAAAGCTTCTGACGAAGCAGGGCTGGCGCACCACAAGCTATATTGAGGAAGCCGAATGGCTGACGAAAAACCGTATGCTCGGGAAGGTCGGCGAAAACTTCTTCGCGGACAGCGAAACGGACGATAACGCCTATATCCGCGAAATGCTCGGGATCTCCGTCGGTGAAAACATTTACGGCTTCGGCGAAAAGTTTACGACCTTCGTGAAAAACGGACAGTCGGTCGAGGTCTGGAACAACGACGGCGGCACCTGCTGCGAGCAGACCTACAAATCCATTCCGTTCTATGTATCCTCGCGCAGCTACGGCGTTTTCGTGAACCATCCCGAAAAGGTAAGCTTCGAGGTCGCGAGCGAGACCGTCTCGAAGGTTGCGTTCGCGGTTCAGGGGCAGCATATGGAATACTTCGTGTTCGGCGGAGAGACGATCGCCGACGTGATTCGCACCTATACGACCCTTACCGGAAAGCCCGCGCTTCCGCCCGCGTATACCTTCGGTCTCTGGCTTACGACCTCCTTTACGACCAATTACGACGAAAAAACGGTCACCTCCTTTATTGACGAAATGGAGCGCCGCGATATTCCGCTTGAAGTATTCCACTTCGACTGCTTCTGGATGAAGGAATTCAACTGGTGCGACTTTACCTGGGACAGCCGTATGTTCCCCGACCCGAAGGCCATGCTCACCCGCTTAAAGCAGAAGAATCTTGAAATCTGCGTCTGGATCAACCCATATATCGGGCAGTGCTCTTCCCTTTTCGAGGAGGGTGTAAAAAACGGCTACTTCATCAAAAAGAAGGACGGTTCGATATTCCAGTGCGATATGTGGCAGCCGGGCATGGCGATCGTGGACTTTACAAACCCCGCCGCCTGCGAATGGTACGCCGCAAAGCTGAAAACACTTTGCGAAATGGGCGTTGACGCGTTCAAGACCGACTTCGGCGAGCGGATCCCGACCGACGTGGTTTATTATGACGGCTCCGATCCGTATAAAATGCACAACTACTATACCTTCCTTTACAACAAGACGGTGTTCAACGTATTAAAGAATTATTACGGCGAAAACAAGGCTTGCCTGTTCGCACGCTCCGCGACAGTCGGCGGACAGCAGTTCCCCGTTCACTGGGGCGGCGACTGCTTCTCGAATTATGAAAGTATGTGGGAGACCATTCGCGGCGGGCTTTCGCTCTGTCTCTCGGGCTTTGGCTTCTTCAGCCACGATATTTCGGGCTTCGAGGCGACGGGAACGCCCGATCTGTACAAGAGATGGTCGGCGTTCGGCTTAATGTCCTCCCATTCGAGACTGCACGGAAACAGTTCTTACCGCGTTCCGTGGAACTTCGACGAGGAAAGCTGCGACGTGGTGCGGCACTTCACAAAGCTGAAGGGACGGCTCATGCCGTATCTGTTCGCGAACGCCGTAAAGACACACGTCGAGGGAATCCCGATGATGCGCGCGATGGTAATGGAATACGCCGACGATCCCGCGACCCTTTCGCTCGACCGCCAGTATATGCTCGGTGACAATCTTCTCGTTGCTCCCGTATTCGACGAATCGGGCGACTGCTCGTTCTATCTCCCGAACGTCGGGACTTGGACGGATATTCAGACCGGTGAAACGCTTGAGGGCGGAAAGTGGTATGAAAAGAAGTACGACTACTTCGGAATGCCGCTTTACGCGAAGCCGAATTCGATCATCGCCTACGGCGATTTCAAGCGGAATTTCGCTTACGATTACGTCGAGAACGCAAAGCTCGTCATCTACGGACTGGAGAATGGAAAGACCGCGGAGTGCAAGATCTACGACAAGGAAGCGAAGCTTGAGCTGACCGTGACCGCAACCCGAAACGGCGATACGGTCAAAATTACAAGCAGCGGTACGGATAAGAAGTTTACCGTTGAAAGCGTACAGGGTCTGAAGATCGAGTATTAAGCAGCACACAAGCGAATAAAAAACATCTCCCTCTGCGGCGCAATGCCGGGAAAGGGAGATGTTTTTACCTTACAGGAACCCGAAACGCCGCAAGGGAATAAAATAAAAGCAGCACACTCTGAAAGGAATGATTTTTTGAGCAAAAACACACTTACATATCGCCACACGATCCTCGCCTGCTTCGTCGGCTATATCGTTCAGGCGATTGTGAACAATTTCGCGCCGCTTTTGTTCCTGACCTTCCGCGAAAGCTACGGGATCTCGCTATCCAAGATCACGCTGCTTGTTTCGTTTAACTTTATTGTTCAGCTTACGATCGACCTTCTTTCCGCCTTTTTTGTGGATCGGATCGGCTACCGCGCCTCCGCGCTTCTGGCGCACGGCTGCTGCGCGGCGGGCTTTATCGCGCTCGCGGTACTCCCCGAGCTTCTTCCCGATCCGTTTATCGGGCTTTCGATCGCGGTACTGATCTACGCGGTCGGAGGCGGACTGCTGGAAGTGCTGGTAAGCCCGATCGTCGAAGCCTGTCCCTCGGACAACAAGCAGACCGCCATGAGCCTGCTCCACTCCTTCTACTGCTGGGGACAGGTCGGCGTGATCCTGCTTTCGACGCTGTTTTTCACGGTTTTCGGGATCGCGGAATGGCGGATCCTCGCAGTAATCTGGGCGATCGTCCCAATCCTGAATTTTATTCTTTTTATGCAGGTTCCGATCGGCTCGCTTCTCCCCGACGGGGAAAAGGGTACGGGGCTTCGCGGACTGTTAAAAAGCGGAAAATTCTGGATCATGATGCTGCTGATGATGTGCGCGGGCGCGAGCGAAATGGCGGTAAGCCAGTGGGCTTCCGCGTTCGCGGAAATGGGGCTTGGCGTCGAGAAAGCGATCGGCGATCTCGCGGGGCCGATGATGTTCGCGCTTTTAATGGGAATTGCACGCGCGTTTTACGGAAAGTACGGCGCGAAGATCCGTCTTGAGCGATTTATGACGGTCTGCGGCGTTCTGTGCATGGGCGGTTATCTGCTCGCGGCGCTCTCTCCCCTGCCGGTGCTGAGCCTGATCGGCTGCGGACTTTGCGGGATCTCGGTCGGGATCATGTGGCCCGGAACGTTTTCCCTTGCCGCCGCGGGGATTCGGGGCGGCGGAACGCTCCTGTTCGCGCTGCTGGCGCTGGCGGGCGATCTCGGCTGTACGCTGGGGCCGTCGGTGGTCGGAAATATCGCAGAGCAAAACGGCGGCGATCTCGGAAGCGGGCTGCTGTTCGGAATGCTGTTCCCGCTGCTCTTGACCGTGGGGCTGGCGGTGAACGGAGCAATGAAAAAGAGAAAAAATTAAAATTTTTCAAAAAACGCGTAAGCGGATCAAGGATCGGCTTACGCGTTTCAAGCTGTCGAAAAAGAATAAAAGAGAAAAAACATAACGAGGGGGGCGCTGCCCCCAAACCCCCGCCAAAGGGAACTTTTCCCTTTGGAATCCCGCTTCCCATTCCTAATTTTTACCAATTTCGACCCTGCGGCTGTCAGGTCGTAAGTCTCGTTAAAAACAAGTAAAAATGATGAGGAACGTTCTCCCCTTCTCGATCATTTCCTTTATTTCCCGATTATCCGGCATCTTATTTGTTTTTTTTACAGGCGTGCGGACACGCACCCTGCCATAAAAGCACTTACGCCCCATAAGCCGAAAGATATTTCTTCATCGCGGCAAGGTGTTCCTTCCCCTCGATCACGCCGTTCTCGATCGCCGCGATAATATCCTTGATATTCACGATCGAGTAAACGGGGATCCCGAACTCCTGATACGCCGACTGAACCGCGCTCAAGTCGCTGTCAAGCCCCTTTTCCATGCGATCGACCGAGATCACCATGGCGACAGGGTTCACATTCGCCGCCGCCTTCAGCTTGGGGAGCATTTCGCGAAGCGCCTTCCCCGAGGTCATGACGTCCTCGATCAGGATCACGCGCTCGCCGTCGGTAAGCTGCTTCCCGACGAAAAGACCTCCCTCGCCGTGATCCTTCGCTTCCTTCCGGTCGAAGCAGTAATTGAGATCCATTCCGAATTTTCCGTAAAGCGCAACCGCGGCGCTTACGGCGAGCGGGATCCCCTTATACGCGGGACCGACGAGCGTATCCGCCGTCAGATTATTTTCCTTGATACATTCGGCGTAATACCCCCCGAGCTTCGAGAGCTGCGCGCCCGTTTTATAGTTTCCCGTGTTGATAAAATACGGCGCTTTTCTCCCGCTTTTGAGGGTAAATTCCCCGAAGGTCAGAACCCCGCTTTCTACCATGAATTGAATAAAGCTTTCCCGATAAGTCATTTTTTTGATTCCTTTCTTTCCGATTTTTTCTATTGTATCACATCCGGGGGATATTTTCAAGTGCTTTCCCGACGGAAAACATGATTTCTCCCTGATTTTTCCAAAAAACCACGGCTTTTCGGTCGGTACTCTGAAAGAAGTTGAAACCCCGAAGCAATGATCGTTCCCTGCTTCGGGGCTTATTGTTCCTATCTGATTTCTCGCATAAGTCAGAATTTACAATAAAAATTTTATTTCAAATCATCTTCGTAACACGACCGAAAAATAATGTTACCATTTCCCGATATTATTGTATCGGTATCTTCATACCCATTGACAACAACCGGTACGGCTTTATATTCAATCTCACCCTCATAATTTTCAATAATTGTTCTGTTTTTCTTACTGAAAAAAGATTTTTCATAATCGGAATTGTAGGACTCAAGTTCGTTTTTATACACAACAACTATAACGCCGGAATCTTGACATATACCGCCTAAAATCTCACGAGTTATTTCATCAATAACGATTTGAGGATCATCTTGAAATTCTAAATACAGATAATCCGAAAACCCTAACTTTCCTAATTGCTTGCCATATTCACACAATTTCCAATCTTTTTCAGAATGAACAAAATATGACGGATCACCTATTACTATGCTGCCCTTAAAATACCGTTTCGTATTCATGCCATTAGTTCCTCTTCATTTATAGAAACGCCATAGCACTTTTGACGGAAAATCAGAAGTGCTATGGCGAAACCTTCAATTATGAACGCCCGTCTTTTCGCCGCGGGGATTCGGTTATCCGTTCAGTTTTTTTGAGAAATCGGACATGGCTTCCGAAATTTTGATCTGCTGCGGGCAGACCGCCTCACAGCTTCGGCAGCCGATACAAGCGGTCGGCTTCTTGTCCTCGTCTACCGCCATTAACGCCATCGGCGCGATAAATCCGCCGGCGCCGGTAAAGCAGTGCTCGTTATAAAGCTCGATCAGCATCGGAATATCAAGCCCCTGCGGACAGTGCGTCGTGCAGTAGCGGCAGGCGGTACAAGGGAGCGAGTCCTTTCGGGTCATCGCGTTCGCCATCGCGAACAGCTCTTCCCGCTCTGCCTCATTCAGCGGCTTTTCCGTCTCAAAGGTTTTAATGTTTTCCTTCAGCTGTTCAAAATTCGACATACCCGAAAGCGTCACGACAACGCTCGGGATCGACTGGAGAAAGCGGAAGGACCACGCAGGAACCTCCTCGTCGGGACGAAGCGTCTTTAAACGCTGATTCCGCGTTTCAGACAGAGACGCAAGCTTTCCGCCGCGCAAGGGCTCCATGACCCACACGGGAAGCTTATATTCCTCTACAAGCGCAACCTTTTCCTTCGCGTTCTGGAACGACCAATCCAGCCAGTTGAGCTGGATCTGGCAGAATTCCATGTGCTTTCCGTAAGCGTCAAGGAAGCGCTTCATTACGTCGTACGAGCCGTGCGCCGAAAAGCCGAGGTGCTTGATTCGTCCGTTTTTCTTCTGCTCCAGAAGATAGTCGAGGATCCCGTATTTCGGGTCGAGATACTCGTTAATGTTCATTTCACAGACGTTGTGAAACAAATAAAAATCAAAGTAGTCCACCTGACATTTTTCAAGCTGCTTCTCGAAAATTTCGCTGACCTTCGTCATGTTCGACAGGTCGTAGCCGGGAAATTTTGACGCGAGATAAAAGCTTTCACGCGGATATTTTTTCAGGCACTTTCCCATTACGATCTCGGAATTCCCGCTATGATAGCCCCATGCGGTGTCATAATAATTGATCCCGTTTTTCATCGCATAGTCCACCATTTCGGCAGTCCGAGCCTCGTCGATCCGCGAATCGTCGCCGTCTACGGTGGGAAGCCGCATTGCACCCAAGGCAAGCGCGGAAAGCTTCTTCTCTCCAAAGCTCTTATAAATCATCGCCGCACACTCCTTTTATCAGACCTTCTCGAAAACCGGAGAAGGTCTATTTTAATGTATCCGTAAAGCGAAGGAACGCCGCCCTTCCGCTTTCGTCCCGCTTATAGACGCCCGCGTCGGCAAGCACCTGTTCAAAAACCTTTCCGATCTCCGTTCGGATCACCTCACGCACATTTTCTTCCGTAAGCGTGTTCCGCGCCGAAAATTCCTCCGCCCAGTCCGCGTGCTTCTCCAGCTCGGGATCAAGGCGAACGGCGGAAACTCCCTCGCGAACCAGCACCTGCGCAAGCTTTTCCATTTCCGTCCGGAGCCGCGCGGGAAGAACCGCAAGTCCCATGACCTCGATCAGCCCGATATTTTCCTTTTTGATATGGTGCAGGGCGGGGTTCGGGTGAAAGATCCCGAGCGGACGCTCCTCCGAGGTAATGTTGTTTCTTAATACAAGATCGCATTCGTACCGTTCTCCCGACCTGCGGGCGATCGGCGTGATCGTATTGTGCGGTACGCCGTCGGTCTCGCTGAAAATTCCCGCCTGCGGATCGCTGTACGCCCGCCAGCGCGAAAGGATCACCGCGCACGCCTTCACCAGCTTTTTCCGATCGGCGCATTGCAGGCGGATCACCGACATCGGCCATTTTACGATCCCCGCGGAGACCTCGGGAAACCCTCCCAGGGAGATCGGCGTCTCAACCGCCGCTTTCGCCATCGCGAAGGTATAATTCCCGCCCTGAAAATGCTCGTGGCTCAGGATCGATCCCCCGACGATCGGCAGATCGGCATTGGAACCGACAAAATAATGCGGAAGAATGTCGATTACATCGAACAGCTTTTCAAAAACCGGCTCGTCGATCTTCATCGGGATATGCTGTTCGTTAAAAACAATGCAGTGCTCGTTGTAATAGCCGTAGGGGGAATACTGGAACTGCCATTTCCCGCCCTGAATCTCCATGGAAATCGGGCGCAGATTCTGCCGCGCGGGGTGGGACATATGTCCCGCAAAGCCCGCGTTTTCGGGGCAGAGCTGGCACTTCGGATAAGCAGAAGCCTTTGCCGCGCCCGCCGCCGCAATGTCGCGGGGATCCTTTTCGGGCTTTGAGCAGTTGATCGTAATATCGAGCGCGCCGTATTCCGATTCATAGACCCATTTTCTGTCCCGCGCGATCCTTCCCCCGCGGACATAGTTCAGCTTTTTGCTGTAATCGTAATACCAATCAGTCGCGCTTACGGGGGATTCGTTTTTGTAACGGTCAAAAAACTCACGGTTTACCTCGTGCGGGAGTCGGGTCAAGATCCCCATGAGCTTCGTGTCAAAAAGATCACGCGAAGCGGCGGTATCGGAAATGATCCCGCTTTCGCAGGCATCAGAGATCAGCGCCTCCAATAGCTCGTCAATGGATTCGCCGCGGTACGCCGCGCCGCTTTCCTCCCAGTCGGAAAGCTTCATCGCCTCCATCAGCTGATTGCGGATCACGTATTCGTCCTCCGCCTCGATCAGCTTATTTTCCCTCGCGTAGCCGATCAATCGGCAAAGATCCTGACAGACGTTCATCGCGTTACCCCTCCGATTTTATTTGATGAGGAAAACTTCTAGGAAGCCTCTTTCATTTCCGCTTCGGAAAGAAGCAAGTCATTCACAAAGGAACCGTCGTTATAGCGGCTGAGATGAAGCGTTTCGAGCACGGAACAGTATTTATCGACCAGACAAACGAGCCAGCTTTCCCGACGAGTCGGGAGCTTCGTCAGCGTGAGCGGCCACATATGCTTCCGGATAATGTCCTTTTCGAGCGGGTTCAGCGAGAACTCCTGCGACGCGTTTTTGAGCGCGGTATACGGGTGCGCGAAGCCGTGGAGCCCGTCGCCGATATTCGAGGTTTTATGCCAGTCATACAGAAAAAAATCATGCAGAAGCGCCCCGCGGATCAGGCTTTTCATATCGTGGCGAATCCTTAAGGCGCGCGCGAGCCGCTCGCTGTACACCGCGACGGCGACGGAATGCGCAAATACGGAAACGTTCCCGTGCTGGATAAACTGCTTGGTAAGCTGCATTTTTTCGTTTAAAAGGATCGGCAGAATGATCCTCTGAAAATCCCGGTTATTTCTCATGATTACGAATCCTTTCGAGCGTAAAGCTCCTCGGCGGACGGTTCCGTCTCGTCATCGTCATTTTCCAGAATTTCGTCAAAATTATCCCTGTTTAAAATATTGATCCGCGAAAGGTAGCGCACGATCTTTTCCCGACGAACCATCACCGAGCCGCCGATCCGGATAAACTTTTCGGTAATGATCTGCCGCGCGCGCTCCTTCGAGAATTTTTTCAGCTCCTCACGGAAGTTGACATACTGTGAAATGCTTATGATCGCGTCGCCCGTCATCAGAACCGCCGTCACAATGCTGTATATGAGGATCACGGGCGTAGGAAGCGCCGCGAGAAGCAAATCGAGAATCCCCGAAAGGACGTACGCCATGAACAGGGAAAGAATACCCCAAAACATCGAGGACAAAAGCGAGATCCGGTTCTTATAGGTAAACTTCATCATGCTGTAATCCCAGAACTGCTTATGAAAAAACGTCTCCATCAGCCAGCCGACAAAGTATTCGAGGATCGTACAGCCGATCGCTCCCGAAATATAAACGAGAAAGCCGTTTTCCCGGAAAGGAATGCTGCAAAAAAGGAGAAGCATTCCGCCGAAGCCGTAAATCGGGATATACGGCCCCCGTAAGAATCCGCGGTTGATCCAGCGGCGGTGATACAGCGATTCGATCACGGATTCCTGCACCCAACCGATATTACAGAAAATGAAAAACAAAAAGATATAATGGTATGGCTCATAGCTTGGCATTTTTTAATCCCCCGCCCCGTCTTCCAGATCCGCGATGTCCGCGTCCTTGGAGGTGTTCGGCTTTTGATCCGGCGTAACCGAAGAACCGGTATTCCGCGTCTGCTGCGACGTGATTTTTCCGTTGATCTTTGAAATATCGACCTCGACCCAAACGGGCGATCCGATCAGGATCTCGCGGTGCGCCGCCTCGATCGTATCCGAATAATTCTTTAAAACGCTCGCCTGGATCCGCGTCTGCGGATCGTCGCTGTTTTTCATGTCGAGATACGCCCGGCTCGTTTCGTCCACGGGATAATAAATATTGATCACGTTCGGCGTATCCCGGTCGAAAACGACGCGGTAACGGGTCACGGAAACCGTATCGTTATAATCTATGATCGCGTAAAGGATACATTCCTCCACCGTCCCCGTCTGTTTTACGTAAGCCTTATAGACACAAAGCTTTTCGTTCACGTTCAGCTTGCTGTTTACGGCGTTCGCGGCAGTCACCGCGAATTCCTCCTGCTCCGTGGGGAACAGATCCACAAAAAAGAACAGCGCGGAACAGAACCCGAACGCCGCGGCCACAACCACGCAAAGAAGCGTAACCACAAACGCGGGGAGCGGCTTCTTTTCCTTCGGCCCCTTCGGTTTCTTTTCCTTCGGCTTTTTTTCTTTTTTCTTTTTGGTTGCAGGCGGCGAAGCCGGCGCTTCCTCCTCTTCGTCAGCGCTCCCCGCTTCCGCGGACTGCTCCGCCGACTGTCCGGAAGTCTCCTCCGGTTTCGGCGCGGACTTTTTCTTCACCGCACGCACGTTATTTTCGGCGGGAGGCGTTTCTCCCGCCGAAGACCCGTCGGTTTCCCCCTGCTCATCGTCGTCGCCGGAAACCTTTTGTGAATTCAGGAGCGCAGTCAGCTCCTCCTCCGCTTCCTGATTATAATCTCTGATATCAAACTGACAATTCGGACAGATGATCGTTCCCTCGGGAATCTCACTGCCGCATTTCGGACAAATTATTTGTGGCATGAGCGCCGTGCCCTCCCTATGTACACATTTTCATTCGGACATTCATTCTTAATCAGTATATCACAAATCGCGGGAAATGTCAATTGTACAGGTTTTATAATAATTGAAGCGATCACGCCCTTTCAATTGACAAGCAAAAATCGGGAAATCCCGAAGAAATTCCCGTTTCATACTAATTTCTGTCTAAAAAAATCCGAGACGGTACTCCGCCTCGGATCGAAAATGATCAAAATATGCCGATTGATTTGTCGGTGGTCTGCTAGTGCTATCAAACATTCTTTGATCCCACAGCTTGAACGAATCAAAGTTTATTGCGGCTCCCCAATATAAACCCTATCCGTATTTCCAGCTGATATTGTAGTATCATCTGGTAGTTTTTCCGCTTCCGTCATAATGATTACCGTTATACAATATACGCCAACTTCCTTAGGCTTCTCGTCATTGGTCAACCAACCATGAAAGAGAATCTGATACTCCGTATCCTTGTCCGTTATAATATTTTCTGTAACCCCTCCATAAAATTTTCGTTCAGAGCTGCCCATTGCCACCGGAAACGGTTCATCATAAGAAACGATCTCGCCGTCAAGGAAATTCAGCGCCGTCTCTATCTGCGTATCAAGATCGGGAACATTTTCAAGTACATATTCACTAAAAAAGCTTTTCAGCGTTTCTCCGTCCTTGTTGATAAAGCATTCCATGATTTCGGTCTGGCGTTCTTTGGCAAGAGTACTCGGTACTTTACTTTCCCCGGAAGTTGTTTTATTGAATATTTCATCCAATACAGAACAACCGGTTAACAAAAGTATAGCTGATATCAGCAATAAAACAAACGCATGAAAAAGGCTTCGTTTCATTTTTATGACCATTCCCTTCCTCTTAACTTGACGGCGCGAAGCGGACATCAAAAGCCGTTGACTTCGCGAGCGAAATCAGGCGGTCATTGTGCGGTGTTGCCTTTACTGTATGCCGTTCACTTCAAAAAGGCGGCGGTCGAATTCCTCTACGGAGATCGGCTTGGAATAATAAAATCCCTGCGCCGTGTCACAGCCGCATTCCCGCAGGAACTGCGCCTCCTCGATCGTTTCGACCCCTTCGGCGACGATCCCGAGCCCAATGTCCTGCGACATGGAGATCGTATGAGAAATGATCTTCCGCCCGCGATCCGACTCCATCGACTGCGACAGGAAGCCGCGGTCGATCTTCAACACGTCAAACGGCGTCGTTTTCAGCGTATTGAGCGACGAATAACCCGAACCGAAATCGTCCATCAGCATGGTAAAGCCCGCGTCCTTCATCTTCCTTACCACTTCCTCGATCCCGATCGACTCGACCGATTCGGTGATCTCAAGCTCCAGAAGCCGCGTAGGGATCCGATATTTCCGCACCAGATCGGTGATCTCCTTCGTCACATCGAAGGAGAGGACGTACTCGCGCGAGATATTGACGGAGATCGGGACGTTATCGATCCCGCGATCCAACCAAGCGCGAAGCCTCCGGCAGGCGCTTTCCCAGATAAACTGATCCAGCTTCAAGATAAAGCCGTTTGCCTCGAAAACCGGAATAAAATCCGCCGGAGAGATCATGCCCTTTTGCGGGTGAATCCAACGGGCGAGCGCCTCCGCACCGATGATCTTTCCGCTCGAAATGCTGTGCTTCGGCTGTAAAAACATCACGAACTCGTTGTTCAGGAGGGCTTTCTGCATATCCTCCTCGATCGTCTGCTTTTTATGCAGCTCGCTTTTCATTCGTCCGTTATAGAACCCGACGTTATTGAGCGCGTTCCCCTTGATGAGCTGCCGCGCAAGGCTCGCGTTATCCCCGTGGCGGCGGGTATGGATTGTCCGATCCTCGACGACCGCTACGCCGAACACAAGGCGGTATTCAAGCCCCTTATACCCGCTCAGCATACTTTCGATCCGGCGGATAAACGCCGTCAGCTCCTCATCGCTCGCGAAAACGGTCACAATCATGAAAACGTCCGCAGTCAGGCGGCAGTACGGCTGTTCCTCGGTACAGACAACACCGAGAGAGTCATTGATAAACTTCAGCAGCTCATCGCCCGTTTCCACGCCGTAAATCTCATTGATCATCTTAAACCGCTCGACGTCGAACTGAATAAAAGCGATCTCCTCGTCGGGGTGACGATCCATCATTTCACGAATCCGCTTTGAATAGATCTGCGGCGCTTTATCCGAGGTAAAAATGCTCAGAACCTGCTTGTCAAAGGTCTCCTTCTGTGTATAGGGGCGGATATTCCCGTGTACGGCAACAATGCGCCCATAAGGATTCCGCAGAAAAAGCATAAAAAAATGGCAAAGAGTAAATTCGCCGCTTTTAGAAAGCCGCATGGTAATATCAATGGAAAGATTGGAGCGCTCGGAGGTACCGATCACGCCCTCCTCGACCTGCGCGCTGAACACGTTGAACGCGGAAACCGAAGAATCGTGAATAAATCCGTTCTCCCGAAAATAATCGAACGGATCCGAAACCTCTCCCTCAAAAATATCCTTCCCAATCGAAAACGTTCTTCCCTTCACACAGTCCCAAAGAAAATGAACCGTTTCCGTATCCGCCGACATCATCTCGACCAGCGTATCACGGTATTCCTGCGGAATCGATAAGGTTTCCATAATCAATGCCCCCTTTTCTGCGGTTATATCGCTTTACTCCAGATTTTTAAACGCCGCCATTTCGTCCCGATTTACGCGGATTTTTCCGTCCTTTAACAGCTGTACGTCCTCCCGCTTTACCTGGATCGCGGGCGAATCGGGATTTTTTTCAAGCTTTACCTTCAGGATCCCGGTCAGGATATTGGAATCCTCTACCGTTCCCTTGCCCTCGGCGGTGCTGACGGTCGCGCCGACCTTCGGGGTGATCTTCAAAAGCTCCTCATAGCAGTCCTGCTCATATTTCAGGCAGCACATCAGCCGCCCGCAGGTTCCCGAAATTTTCGACGGGTTGAGCGAAAGAGACTGCTCCTTCGCCATTTTGATGGATACGGGCTGGAACTCACCGAGAAAGCTCGCGCAGCAGAACGGACGCCCGCAGATCCCAAGCCCGCCGAGCATTTTCGCCTCGTCGCGCACCCCGATCTGCCGAAGCTCGATTCTGGTGCGGTAGATCCCCGCGAGATCCTTCACCAGCTCGCGGAAATCCACACGGTTTTCAGAAGTGAAATAAAACAGGATCTTACTTCCGTCAAAGGTATAATCAATGTCGATCGCCTTCATGCCGAGCTTATGCTCCTCGATCTTCCTGATGAAGACCTTCATGATCTCGGCTTCCTTTTCCTCATTTTCGCGGATCACACGCAGATCGTGCTCCGTCGCCGTGCGGACAATGGGCTTCAGCGGCTGGACAACGCTTTCGTCGCTGATCATGCGGTTCGGAATCACGACCTCGCCGCATTCCGTCCCCCGCGAGGTCTCCACGACGACGCGGTCGCCCGCCGAAAGACGGTTCTTCCCCGGGGAAAAATAATAAACCTTCCCTACTTCCTTAAATCGAACACCGATAATTTCAGTCATAGATTCTTTTGTTCCTTTCTTTCGCGCTCGGGATTTCAGAACTTATTTTCATAAGAGGATTGTATCAAATCCCTTTCTCGAGCGTATCAAAAAGCTTTTCACAGCAGTGCGCCGCAAAAAGCGGGACATTCGGATTACTGTCGAGCACCGAGAGAAGCTCGGACGCCGCGCCGTACAGCTCGGACGCCGTCGATTGGCGAAGTCTCCCCGCAAGCTTTTCGGACTGCGCCGAAAGCGCACCGCGGATCGTTCCGCCGCATAAACGAACCGACGCCGAAGCAAATACGTCGGAGAGAAGCGCTAAGACCTCCCCGATCTCCTCGCGCGTCTTTAAAGCGGAAAAGCTTACGGCACAGTCGTATTCCTTCCCCGCGTACAGCGCCTCGGCAATATCCGAAGCGGTTTTCATCAGCGCCGTTTTTCCTTCGTCGTCCGCGCCGTCCAGACACTTCCCGATATTACCGCCGAACAGCCCGTAAAGCTCCTCCGCCCGCCCGCGCTCGATCCCGTGGTCGGAGAGCGCCGCGAGACAGCCCTCCCGATCCGCTTCGTCCACGTCCAGCACGGTAACGCGCGAACGCACCGTCTCAAGCACCGCGCCCTGCTTCTCCGCCGTAAACAGGCAGCGGTTGAAGGGAAGCGGCTCCTCGATGAATTTCAGCAGAGTGTTCTGACAGAGCACGCTCATTTCATCAATATTTTCAAAAACGCAGACGCGAACCGCGCCGTCGTTCGGCGATTTATAACAGTCGGCGATCAGCCCGCGCAGACGCTCCACGGTATACTTTCCGTTTTCCGATTCGCTTAACGGATAGATCACGTCGGGGTGAATATGCGCCTCGACCTTCCGGCAGGCGGTACACTCACCGCAGGGCTTTTCCCCGCCCCGCTCACAAAGCAGGAGCGCCGCGGTATAATCCGCCAGAACGCCGCGCCCGACTCCCTTTTTCCCACAAAACAGAAGCGCGTGCGGAAAGCGTCCCGAACGGGTAAAAGCGAGAAGCCGCCCGAGCGGTCGATCCTTACCGTAAATCCGTTTCATGAAACAATCTCCTTTGGGCTTCGCTTTTCTCAAACTTATAAAAACAGTATATCACAAAACGGAAGAAATGTAAAGCATAAATTTTGTACAAAATTACGAGTTTACAAAAAAACCGAAAAAGAGAGCGTCTGATCGCCTTTCCAACCAAAATCCCGACCTCGGACAGCCGCGGTCGGGATAATAAGGTATATTACGCGAGAAACAAAATTTTTATCCGTACATCGTTGTCTGTTCGGCATAGGAATAAATGCGACGGTCGTGCGCCGTCGGCTCGGCGCCGCATTCGCGGAACACCTCGGAGATCGTCACAAATTCATACCCCTGCGCCTGAAGCTCGGGAATGATCGTATCGAGCGCTTCGACCGTTTTGGAATTGCCCTTCGCGTCGTGGAGCAGAATGATCGCCCCGTTTTTCGCCTGCCGCAAAACCATCAGCGCGCGGCGGTCGGCGGGTATGCGATCCTCCCAGTCGTTCGCGCCGTAGCCCGCGATAAACGGCATTTCGATCGTCTCGAACATCGTATCGTTCACGGCGATATACGGCGGTCGGAAAAACGTCGGCGCTTCCCCCGTGATTTCGATCACCTTTTCGTTTACGTATGTAACCTCCTCGGCGATCTCCTCGGCGGTGAGCTTATCCATATACGAGTGCGAGCGTGAATGATTCCCGATCTCACAGCCCATGTCATAGGCGCGCTTTACCGCCTTCGCGGACTCGTCGTCGATATTGTTTCCGATCAGGAAAAACGACGCTTTGATCCCGTATTTTTCGAGAACGTCAAGCACCTCGTTGGTGGTGGTCGTGTTCGGACCGTCGTCAAAGGTCAGCGCGATCACCTTCCGTTCAGTCTCCTGCGTCACGGGTTCCTCCTTTTCCTTTTCCACCATTTCCTCCGCCGGAGCAGCCGCTTCCGACGGGGGCTTTTCGCTTGTTTCTTTTGCGGCAGGTGTTGTTTCGTCGATCACAGCCGTTTTTGTCGCTTCTTCTGTTGTTTCCGCTGGTGTCGTTCCGCTCGTTTCCTTTGGGGCAAGCGTTGTTCCGGCGGTGGTCGTCGTTGCGGCGGTTTCAGCCGTCTGCGCCGCACAGGCGGAGAGCCCCAGAAACGCAAGGCTCAGCAGAAGCGCGACGGCTTTTTTTCCGTATTTTTTCATTTGCTCACCCCAAAACCGTATAGCCCTGCGCTTCGACCGCCTGCTTTAACGCATCGTCCGAAACCTCGGCGCTCAGCGTCACGACCGCCGTTCCGTCGGTGTGGCTCACCTTCGCTTCGGAAACGCCGTCCAGCTCCTCCAGACATTTCTTGACACGCGCCTCGCAGTGTCCGCACATCATACCTTCGATTTTCATTGTTTTTTCCATGCTTGTAACCGTTCCTTTCTCGGTGGGTCTGTCCGCGTTGGAGAGACCGTTTTTGTTTTTATTATCATCGGGAATCGTGCGATCCCCGTGACCGACTTTGATCGCCCGATCATGCTTCGCGCTGTGAATGTCGAGGAAGTTCAAGCGAAGCGCGTTCGATACAACGCAGAAGCTCGAAAGGCTCATCGCCGCCGCCCCGAACATCGGGCTCAGCGACCAGCCGAGCGCCGCCGTAAATACCCCCGCCGCAAGCGGAATCCCCGCGGCGTTGTAGATAAATGCCCAGAATAGATTTTCGCGGATATTCCGAAGCGTCGCGCGGCTCAGCCGGATCGCGGCAGGAACATCACTCAGCCGGCTTTTTACGAGTACCGCGTCCGCCGCGTCGATCGCGACGTCCGTCCCCGCGCCGATCGCGATCCCGACGTCCGCGCGGGTCAGGGCGGGTGCGTCGTTGATCCCGTCGCCGACCATAGCGACCTTTCCGAGCTTCTGAAGCTCGCGGATCGCCGCTTCCTTCCCCTCGGGAAGCACACCCGCGATCACCTCGTCCACGCCCGCCTGCGCGCCGACCGCGCGGGCGGTACGCTCGTTATCGCCCGTCAGCATGACGACCCGGATTCCCATATTGCGCAGCTCGGCAACCGCCTGCGGGCTGTCCTCCTTTACGGTGTCCGCCGCCGCAATGATCCCGCAGAGCTTTTCGCCCTCCGCGAAAAAGAGCGGCGTTTTCCCCTGCTCCGAAAGAAGCCGCGCCTGTTCCGAAACCGCTTCGGGAACGTCCGCAAAACGGCGGATAAAATCGAGGTTTCCGCCTGCGAGCGTTTTTCCTTCGCGCTTCGCGGTCAGTCCGCTCCCCGCTTGGACAGCGAAATCCTCGACCGGCTCGGGAGAAATCGCTTCCTCCTCCGCCTTACGGATCACCGCGCGAGCGAGCGGGTGTTCGCTTTTCGCCTCCAGCGAGCAGGCAAGCACAAGAAGCGCCCGCTCGGAAACGCCTTCGGCGGGAAGAAGCTCGGTCACGCGCGGTTCGCCGCTCGTGATCGTCCCCGTTTTGTCCAGTACCGCGATACGAACCTTTCCCGCTTCCTCAAGAGAAGCCGCCGTCTTGAACAAGATCCCGTTCTTCGCGCCCACGCCGCTCCCGACCATGATCGCAACGGGGGTCGCAAGTCCGAGCGCGCAGGGACAACTGATCACCAGAACCGAGATCCCCCGCGCGAGCGCAAACCCGACGGACTCACCCAAAAGAAGCCATACCGCCGCCGTCACCGCCGCGATCGTCATTACGACGGGAACAAAAACGCCCGAGACCTTATCCGCCGTCTTTGCGATCGGCGCTTTTGTCGCTGCCGCGTCGCTCACCATGCGAATGATCTGCGCAAGCGCCGTATCCTCGCCGACCTTCGCCGCCTCACAGCGCAGAAAGCCCGTCTGGTTGACCGTCGCCGCCGAGACCGTGTCCCCTTCCGATTTCTCGGCGGGGATACTCTCCCCCGTCAGTGCCGACTCGTTCACGGCACTGCTCCCCTCGAGGACGATCCCGTCTGCGGGAATGCTTTCCCCGGGGCGCACAACGAAAATATCCCCTTTTACGATCCGGTCGGCGGGGATCGTTACCTCCGCCCCGTCGCGAATGACCGTCGCCGTTTTGGGCGCGAGCTTCATCAGGCTCTTGAGCGCGTCGGTCGTTTTTCCCTTTGACCGCGCCTCCAGCGTTTTTCCGACGGTAATGAGCGTCAGGATCATCGCGGCGGACTCGAAATAAAATTCGTGTATTGCCTCAAAGGGCACACCGTTTATACCTATTATATCTACGTTCACTCTGCCGTACCCAATTGCACCTATTATTTTGAACAATTCAAAGGTGCTGTAAACGAACGCCGCTCCCGCTCCGAGCGCGACAAGGGTATCCATATTCGGTGCTCTGTGCAGCAGTCCCTTAAAGCCGCTGATAAAGAATTTCTGATTGATCACCATGATGACGGCGGTCAGGAGAAGCTGCGCCAGCCCCATTGCCGCGGGATTTTCACCGAGCTGCCCCGGGAGCGGGAATTCCCATATCATATGCCCCATCATATGCCCCATGGAGAGGTACATCAGAATGACCAAAAAAATAATCGACGCAATCAGTCTTTTTTTGAGCGCAGGCGTCTCCGTATCGGAAAGCGCGTCCTCCTTCGCTGAGGATTTCTCCGCGCCCAGCTCCGAAGCGCCGTAGCCCGCCGCCTGAACCGCCGCGATAATTTCGGCGGAATCCGCCGTCCCCTCCACGCCCATGGAGTTCGTCAAAAGGCTGACCGCGCAGGAGGTCACTCCGGGAACCTTCCCGACCGCCTGCTCGACCCGCGCGCTGCACGCCGCGCAGCTCATTCCCGTAACGCTGAATTGCTTCATAAAAACACCTCTGTTGTTAGTATAACCTGTTTTCCGTCATTTCATAAGCTTTTGCAGCATTTCCACCAGCTCGTCCACCGTTTCGTCCTTCCCCTCCCGAATGTCCTCGGCGACACAGGTTCGGATATGGCTTTCGAGCAGCTTTTTTACAAAGGCATTGATCGCCGCGCCCGCCGCCGCGGTCTGCACCAGAATGTCGGGACAGTACGCGTCCTTTTCAACCATGCCCCGAATACCGCGGATCTGCCCCTCGATCCGGCTCAGCCGGTTCATCAGGTTCTTTTTCTCTTCCTCGGCGCGTTTTTTTGTTTTATGACAACACTTTTCTTCCATCACGAACCCGCTTTCCTTTTTCTTTTTTTATTATTATATACCCTGTGGGGGTATTTGTCAAGTGCAAAAAAGAAAAAACCCGAAAAATTTTTCTTTCGGGTTTTTCAAGCAAAATTTCCGTTACCGAACCGAAATTCCGATCATGACCGTTTCTCCGTCAATATTGTTCCAGACGGAATGCGGGATCTTTCCCTCGACAAGGAACGCCTCGTCCTTTTTTACAATGACCTCCCGCTCCGCCAGTCGGATTTTCGCCTCGCCCTTTGTGACAATAAACAAATGATTATGCTCGTGCGTATGCGGCTCCGTCGGGCCGCCGCCGTTCAGGTCAATATACGCGACCGAGCCGTCCATGATCGTTCCCATTTCCCCGAACAGCTTTTTTGCCTTAAAATTGATATGCTTCGGGGGCGTGATAAAATCTTCCATTTTTTATAATCATTCCCTTCATTTTCTCCCGATCAGACAAACCCCGCAAAAGGGCATTTCACGCTTTTGCGGGGACAGTCTTATTCCTGAACTTCCTCCGCCTTTAACGCGGCGGCAAATTCCTCCTGAATTTCGGGGATCGCCGAAAGGACGGGTTCTACGTCCTGTTTCCGTATCTTCCGATCGACATAGTTTCGCGTAATTTTTACGACAACAGGCGAAAGCGTCAGTACGCCGATCAGGTTCGGGATCATCATCATACCGTTAAAGGTATCCGAAATATCCCACGCAATGCTCGAGGTCATGATCGCGCCCGACACGATCATCAGCACGAAGATCACACGGTACACCTTCGCGCCCTTCAGCCCGAACAGATATTCCACCGATTTTGAGCCGTAATGCGACCAGCCGAGTACCGTCGTAAACGCGAACATCAGGATCGCGATCGCAATAAAGATCTCTCCCGCGCTCCCGAATACGTTCTTAAACGCCCTTGCGACAAGCGTCGCGTCGTCCACGCCATCATTGATATGCCCCGTCTGGAGGTCGATGTCGCCCGAGGAAAGAACCACGATCGCCGTCATTGTGCAGACAATCATCGTATCCGCGAAAACTTCAAAGATCCCCCACATACCCTGCTTCACGGGCTCTTTGACGTTGGACGCGGAATGAACCATAACCGACGAGCCTAAGCCCGCTTCATTCGAGAAAACGCCGCGCTTGCAGCCCTGGGTAATAACCTCCTTGACCGCAATCCCCGCGGCGCCGCCGACGACCGCCTCCGCGCCGAACGCGAAACGGAAGATCGACGCGAACATATCACCCACACGGTCAATATGTACAACAAAGATTGCCAGACAGCCGAGGATATACGCGCACGCCATGAACGGAACGATCCGCTCCGCCGTCGTCGCGATCCGCTGAAGCCCGCCGAAGATAATGACTGCCGCAAGGATCATTAAAACGATCCCAATGATCAGCGAAGTCCATTTTACGTCGCCGAACACATACCCGCTGTTAATTCCCGAGAAAAAGGCGGATTCGATGTTTACGGTGATCTTGTTCACCTGACCGATATTCCCGATCCCGAACGACGCGAGGATCGCGCAGATCGAGAAGATAACCGCAAGCACACGTCCGAGCGTCTTGCAATGCTTATAGCCGCCTAAACCGTACTGCAAATAATACATCGCGCCGCCCGACCATTCGCCCTTCGCGTTCTTGCGGCGGTAATAGATTCCGAGAATATTTTCGGAAAAGTTTGTCATCATTCCGAAAAACGCCGCGATCCACATCCAGAAAACCGCGCCGGGTCCGCCGACCGCGATCGCGGAAGCAACGCCCGCGATATTCCCCGTTCCGATCGTCGCGGCAAGGGCGGTACAAAGCGCCTGGAACTGCGATACCGAGCCCGTCCCCTCCTTACGGTGAGTCTTCCGCTGAAAAAGTCCGCCGATCGTCTCGCGGATCCATGTTCCGATATGAGAGACCTGGAAAAAGCGCGTCAGAACCGTTAATATGATTCCCGTTCCGATCAAAAGAACAAGACCGATTTTTACCCACACGAAATCATTCACGGCGTTATTGATCTCGGTGAGCGCATTCAGAAATTCTTCCATATGTTTCCTTTCCTTTCAAAATAAAGCAATAAATACAATAAAATTATATCATATTTGAAAGCACAATTGCAACCGTTTTCCCGAGATTCTGTATACTTGAACAAAATCGGGGGGTAAATTTTGGTAACCCTTCTCTTTTTATTGCAGACGTGCAGGTCCGTCCGTTTCTGTCCTTTTTATGGGACAGCGAAAGCGGTATACTGCAATTAAGAAATAAAGAACGAAAGGAGCGGTTTTCATGGCAGAAATGATTTTATGGATCTTCTTTCTCGCAGGCTGGCTGGCAGCCGTTTTTACGGTCGGCAGCCTGCTGGAGGAGCTTTCCAAAAGGCTCCGCGCCGTACCGAGACGGCAGGAATCCCGGCGGAAAAAGCTGTCGTAAAAGGCGGCGAAAACAAATGAAAAACCGAAAAAAGATCCCCGTGAAGGAGCGGCAAAGGATTTCTGTTTCGCGTCTTCACGGGGGTCTTTTTATATGTTTTCCAATATCCAGCCGATCAGATCAAGCTGATTTTTTCCTCTGACCGCTATGTCGCCTATAAACATTCCCCGAAACCAATCCGGATGCGGTATCCGTTCCAATTCGGTGTGTTTCCGATACAAACAGCTTGACGGAGGGATCGGTTTTTGATTTACTGCCCACATTCCTTCCAACACCTTCCATGCGTTGGTTGCGGAAAGATAGGAAACCGAAAGCATATCCTGCTTTGAAAACGCGGCTTCCAGCTTCAGCTTTGTGCTTTTCAGCCAATAAGAAAGCCCTCGCCGCTCCTTCTCCGGAACGCGGTAATTCAAAAAAATATTTTCGGCATATGAGATAATCTCCCTCGCTTTTCCGTTATCGTATTCTATTTTCGCGTCAAGGTATTTGTATACCTCCATCGGATTGCTTTCCAGCTTTTTAACCGCGCTGTCAAAAACGACAAAATGAATCTCAACAAGAACCGTATCGATCGTTTTCGATACAAATTCGTCTTTGTTCCCAAGCACAATCATATCCAGATCGGATAATTCGGTCGCCGTACCGGCGGCAACGGAACCGTTCAACAATATACCTTCCACGGTGCTGTCTTTTTGAAATTCCGAAACCAAGCTGTGGAATATCTCTAGCTGTTTTTTCATGGTGCCTCCTACAACCCAAAATGCTCAGCCAAAACGCTCAGCATTTCTTCCCGCGTATCCTGTTCAAAATCCGAACGGGTATAGGTGAAAAAGCCGGTATGATACCAGTCGGTCTCGATCGGCGGGTGATACAATGCCCACGAATTGAAATTCTTGAGCGCCGCTTCCGGGTCTTTGCACTTCTTGATCTGATCCATGATAAATTTCTTTTCCGGATCGTCGCGATCAAAAAAGCGGGTCGCGCAAATATCGGGCGGGTCGGAAAGCAGGATCGCCACATGGTTATAATCGGAAATTTCACGCAGCACATCGGGCGGGATATTCGTATCAACAATGACCTTCTTTCCGCCTGCCGCCAGCTTGATCAGCTCGAGGATCTCGACCTCCACGCACTCCCGCGCTACCTGTTCCGTCCATTCCCAATGCTCCTTCGGCGTCATGCTCAGCCATTCTTCCCAGCCGCTCATGGTATCAAAATAGCACAAGCCGGGCTGCTTCCACCGCGACAGCTCCTCCCGCGGGAACACGTCGTGGTAATTTTCGCCGCAGAAGATCATATCGTACCGCTCGGAAAGCATTTTTACCATGGTCGATTTTCCCGCATAGCTGTGTCCTGTTATGAAATATGTGTTCCGCAAATAATGCTTTATCAGATTATCGCTTATCGGAATTTTCATATGCTCTCTCCAAAAAAACTATTCCGCCTGCGACCAGTCAAATTTGGTCAGACTGCCGAAATTCTGTAACTCGGGGAAATCCCACTGCCGAAGCACCTCATAAGCCGCTATCGCTACGCTGTTCGAGAGGTTAAGGCTGCGCAGCGTCGGCATCATCGGGATACGTACGCAGTCGTTTTTATGCTTGAACAGCAGCTCTTCGGGAAGCCCCGCGTCCTCTCGACCGAAAACGATGTAGCATTTGTCGGGGTACTGCACGTCCGTATAGCGGTTTTGCGCCTTTGTGGTGAAGAAGAAGCACTGACCGTCAGCTTTGGCGAAAAAGTCCTCGAAGCCGTCGTAGTAGGTAATGTCCAGATAGCTCCAGTAATCCAGTCCCGCACGTTTGAGCTGTTTGTCGGTCGGCTCAAAGCCCATGGGTTTTATAATATGAAGCCGCGCTCCCGTAACAGCGCAGGTTCGCACTATATTGCCTGTGTTTTGCGGGATTTGAGGTTCTCCGAGAACGATATTCAGCTGCAAAACAAAATCCCCGCTTTCCTGTGCATTATACATTTTTATTATACCATATTTTCACAGGCTTTGCAATAGCTTTTTGCAAAAATGCTAAAAACTTTGAGTTATACTTGACAATAATATGTCGGAATGATATAATGAAATCTATAAAACAATATTCCCCGTCTAAGGCGGGGAATAAGGGCATATAAACAGGGGCATTGTATGAAAAATTTTACTGCATCTCAGCTGATAAAATCCTTGATAATGCCGATCGGTACGTTTCTTTTCGGGGCGTTTGGATTAGGCGGAGAGATTATATCGGGTTCTGTATATTTTACCGGATATGCTGCCGTGCGTTCCCTGTACTATCCCTTGGCGGTGATAGTATTTGGCGGCATTCTCCCCATTGTTATGACCATATTTCGCAATATCCATACGGAACAGTATTTTTTCAAGCGCTTATTCATGTATGGCGTCTGCTTTATGCTTAGCATTATCGGCGGACAGATGTCTTTCGGAATATTGAGCACGCTGCTGTTTATCGTGATACTTGGCGTAGACGTGGTTTATGAGCTGGTTAGGGTTATGGATGAGGACACTGCAAAAGGTGAACGCGTGGTGATGCTGCTTTCCGATTTCTTTATCTGGTTTTGCATTGATTACTTTTTGATGGCGTTCCGCGAGCTGGGCTCAATGACGCTTTTGTAATTTTTATTCGCTCTCGGCTATCTCCTCGATTATCGCGCGTATCTCGTCCACGCCCTCGCCCGTTTCGGCGGAGAACTCTATGATCGTGATA
>CAYVZH010000004.1:0-81922 GCA_964456025.1 uncultured Ruminiclostridium sp. | reverse complement strand
GTACGCTTGAAGCGAAAGAACTGCCGCAGATATTCGAGAGCTTTCATCGTGGAAACAATGCGGATAAAGTACAGGGCAACGGGCTTGGGCTTTTTATCTGCAAACGGCTGATGTCGCTTATGGGCGGAGAGGTGTATGCGGATATTCGTAACGGGTGCTTTTCCGTGACGCTGGTTGTGAAATTGGCGTGACTTTTAAAATCATTATTTGCAAGGCAATAATAAAGTTGTTCTTCTTGCCTTGCTCATTTTTGGGGATTTATCATGCCTGATCGAGCGCAATAGGGTCGGTAGAGGCGAGTATGCCGATGTCGTGCATATCGGGTTCCGTGGAATCTACGTCACAGTCAGCGGAAAGTCTGTTCATCACGTTGTCATAAATGATACGCTCGCCGTTTCCGAGATAGTCGAAAACCGATTCTCCTGCCTCTGCCATAGATTCGAGAAAACGATCCTGCCGCCCACGGGCTTGTTTTGTTTGTGTCGCCGCTGTGTATCCAGCATTTTCCCATTGATGAACCAAGGCCTATAGAAATGTTCTTGATACCCCCGCCAATTCCCGCCATTGAATGACCTTTGAAGTGTGACAATAACAATATATCTTAATCACTTATTATATTATGAGTATAACGCAAAAGTTAAATTGAACTATCTATTTATTAATAATTTTTTTTTAAAAGGTATTGACAAAACCTTTTTGAGGGAGTATAATATCAATATTTATTGAGTACAATTTAATTTTACGCAATTTAATGAGCTTGTTATGGGTATTTATGATTTCAAGGTAAAGGCGCAGGACGGCGGCGAGGTTCCGTTGTCGGATTATCGCGGAAAGGTTCTGCTGATCGTCAATACGGCGACAGGGTGCGGCTTTACTCCGCAGTATGATGAGCTTCAGGATATGTATGAGCTGCATTAAAAGGACGGTCTTGAAATTTTGGATTTTCCGTGTAATCAGTTTGCAGATCGGGCTCCGGGCAGCGATGAGGAGATACACTCATTTTACGGGAGGCTGCAATGGGAATCTTAAGGCGATCCCGATTTTGGTTGAGGGAATGACGGTGGAGCAGATAGAGGAAAAGCTGTTGGGCGTTTTGTGCGGACGAAGACCCACCTCCTGCGCAAACCAGCTGACGAAAGCTGTTCGTGCCGCATATGAGGCGTCAAAGTCCCATAAATAATTTAGAATTGGGCGAAAGGAGTAGTTATAATTATGAAAATAGCGATCAGGTATTATACAAGGAGCGGGAACACGAAAAAGCTTGCCGACGCGATATCCGAAGCGGTTGGCGTGGAGGCGAAAGCGACTTCCGAGTCGCTTGCCGCGGTTCATTCGGCGCGGCGCATAAGGGCAAACCGGACGCCAACGATTGCGAAGCGGCAGCGGAATTCGCCAAGAAGATCCTATTTCGGGGATAAAAGTGATGGATAATAAATATAATTCTCTGAAGCTGAGCAACCAGCTCTGCTTTCCGCTTTACGTTGCCGCAAAGGAAGTCGTAAGGGCATATAAGCCGTATCTGGATGAGCTTGACCTCACATATACGCAGTATATCACCATGATGGTGATGTGGGAACACAAAGAGCTTAGGGTCAAGGACGTAGGCGAATATCTGTATTTGGATTCGGGCACGCTGACCCCTCTTATCAAGCGGCTTGAGGAAAAGGGATATGTAACGCGGCGGCGCTCCGCGGCGGATGAGAGGGATCTGATCGTCACGATCACGGACAAGGGAGAAGCATTAAAAGAAAAAGCCGTTCATGTTCCCGAACAGATTGGAAGCTGTATTGAGCTTGACCCGCAAAAAGCAAAAGCAATCTACGATATTCTTTATGAAGTGATCGGTAAGCTGACGAAGTAATGCCCGCGGAAGGAAGACATAAAGGAAAATCAAGAGCTTAGGTTTTTTATGGCAGGTTCGCGCTGTCGAGCCGTGAGGCACCCGCAAGTGCGCCGAGGCGGAGGGTATCGGCGAAAATATCCGGCCGTTCTTGATAGCAGGCATTACAACATCTGCAATATCTTGATAAACTTGAATTGGAATGCAGCGCATTGAATCCGACATTTTAAAAGAGCAAATTCAGCGCGGGTTATTGACAAGAAACAGGTAGAGTTCTGGCTGCGCAGTATGAAAAACCTTGACTTGGCAACGGACGATAGCAAGCGCGGATTTGTTATGGAGGTTTTTGATTATGGAAGCGGCGAAAATGACTAAAACAGAGATACTGAAAAGATACGTTTTACTTGTCATAGGACTGTTTTTTTCCGCGCTGGGAGTTGCGGTCACAAAACGCGGAGATCTCGGCGTTTCACCTATTTCTTCAGTGGCAAATGTTATAGCGGAAAGATTCAGCTTTTTTACTTTGGGAAATTGGCTTATTGTCTGGAACTGCGTATTGATCGTTGGGCAGATAATTTTATTAAGAAAGAAATTTAATCCGGTTCAGCTGCTGCAAATTCCATTATCCTTTTTGTTCGGCTGGTTTACGGATTTCGGGGTGTGGTGCGCTTCGTTTATTCCCGTTGACATTTATCCCGTAAGGCTTCTGATGGTAATGGCCGGTACCGTTATTCTGGGATTCGGAATAACTCTTTGTGTGATCGCGAACGTTGTTATGAATTCCGGAGAAGCATTTGTGAAGGCTGTTTCGGATACCATACACAAAAATTTCGGCAATGTTAAAATAGCTTTTGACATCAGCTGTGTAATTATGGCAGTCGTTCTTTCACTCATATTCTTCGATTTTAAAATTGTCGGTACACGGGAGGGCACGATTATTGCGGCGCTTTGCACGGGTCTGGTTGTAAAATTTTTTTCAAAACTGCTTCACGGTCCCGCAACAAAGCTCTTGACGGGCAGTGAGGTTCAGCGGTAAAATCACGCTGAAAAATTGTGTTTCCTCAAAGCGAACAGATACGGCACGATCCTTGAGCTTGACGGTACGGGAATCCGTGAATCTTAAGCCGACGGAGGTTGTCGGGAAAAAGGGTAGGACATCATGTGACTTTAATCGCCGGCTTGATCAAGAAATGCTTGCAAGTATTCCATTGCAGTTACATCGGACTTTTTGGAAAAACCGTGCGTTCCGTTTTTTACGGTTTTGAAAATGATATTCCGATCTTTTGAATTTCCATCGGCTTCTGTGTAAGTTTCATATGCCGTTTTTGAATATTTTATATCTACGATGTTGTCTTTGTCGCCGTGTACGATCAGAACATCGCCCTTGAAGGCTTTTATTTCCTCATAGGGGTCCATTTTAATGACATCTTCCACATAGCACCGCCCAAGCTTCATAGGGCCGCATTTTATTGTTGGAGGTATATTGTTCGGATCAAATTGGGCAAACATCATTTTACCGGCTCTCGCGTCGTCGGGTATGCAAAACGCGGGATAAAACAGCACTAATTTTGATATTTTGTCATTGTGTTTCGCGGCGGTCAGAGCGGATACAAATCCGCCTTGACTGCAGCCCATTAACAGCATTTTGTTCGGGTTAGCATACGCGCGGTTTTGAGCGTACTTTATTACGGCTTCCAAATCATTTACTTCCGTCAGCACAGACATTTCTGTGGTTTTTCCGTCGCTTTTTCCTTTTATAACGGAGCCGCCGCAAAAGTCAAAGCAATACGATAAATATCCGTTTTGAGCGAATGCCTTTGCATATTGCCTGACCGTATCCTGAAATGCCATAAATCCGTGAGAAACAATTGCAATCGGCAGTTTTTCGCCATCGGGTTTATATTCGGTCCCTCTTATTGTTAATCCGTTTCTAACGCAACTGAACGTGCTTTCCGTGATATTGGAATTTTTTTGATGATTGCCAAATAATTCGTTCATACTTCTATACTCCTAATCTATGCCGAATATCTTCCGATTAAATTATATCACATAATTTGCGGTATTTCAACCTGATTTTTTCAAAGAAAGGGGAATTTTTTTCAAGGCTCAAAACCGTTTTACCGAGCAAAAGATTGTCCGATGAAACAGGCGCTCCCTCGGTTGATTTCATTACAACGAACGCGTTATTGAATTCCCGCCGGTTTTTTGTTATAATACAAAAAACAAAGGAGGAAGCGCTATGTTTTATTTATCGGAAAATCTGAAAAAATTCCGCCTGCAAAAAAACCTGACGCAGGAAGACGTCGCCGCGTATCTGGGGATCACGCCGCAAAGTGTATCAAAGTGGGAGAGGAACGAATCCTGCCCCGACATCACCTTCCTGCCCGCGTTGGCAAACATGTTTGAAACCAGTATTGATCTGCTGATCGGTATGGACAGTATTCGCGCTGAGGAAACCCGGTTCAATATCCACAAAACAGCGGTTGAATTTCAGCGGAGCGGCAATTACGATTCGGCGGAAAAAGTCTACCGCGACGCGCTGCGGATCTATCCGAACAACTCCGGAATGATCCTCGGATTGGCGGGGGTGCTGGCATTGCAGGGAAAGTCCGAGGAAGCGGTGGAATGGATGGAACGGGGGCTTCCGTTATCCGTGAACGAAAAACAGAAGGCAACGACTCGCGCGGCGCTTTGCTTTCTGTACCTGAAATGCGGAAAAACGGAAAAGGCGAAAAAGCTCGCGTCGGAACTGCCGCACACGCGTGAGAGCCGCGAAGTGATCCAGCCGCTGATTTTACGGGGGCTGAACATGGAGGAGACCGACGCGAATATCAAAAAAATCCTTCTCGGGAATGACGGTGAAATTCGGTAATGCCCGCGGGATTCTCGCCCTGAACAAAAAGAAAAGAAAGACCTCCCGACGGCGGTCTTTCCTTTTTTGTTTATGGCAGGGTGCGCGGGGTTACTCCTCCGCCGCAAACTGACTCGGGTGCCGCGTAAAGAAATCCACACGCGGCTCGAGGAATTTCAGCTCGTGATCCTCGCCGCCCGTAAATGCGGACATCGGCTCAAAGATACGTTCCCAGCTCCAGAACGAGCGGTCAAGCTTCAGATATTCGAGCAGCATTTCCGTTCCCTGCGGCGCCATCGGGTGCAGCAGCACCGCCGCCGTCCGGATCATGTGGAACACCTGAATGAGCGTGTGGCGGCGGAGCTCGTTATCTTCGTTCTTATCCGCCTCGCCGAGGTTTTTCACCATGTACTTGCTCGCCTTGCGGATATAGCTGTCGAGGACGTAGGTTGCCTGATGAAACTCGAACCGATACAGGAACCGCTCGTAATCGAGAATTGCCTTTTTCGCGTCTGCGAGGATCGCTTCGTCGATCTCCCCGATCGGCATTTTCCCGCCGCAGTGCTTTTGCGCCGTATAGAAGCAGGTTCGGATAATGCGGTTGAATACGTTCGAGAGCAGGAAGCCGTCCTTCAGTACGGGATCCGGCTCATCGGGATTCGCCTGCGGGTTGAGCGGCTTCGGCTGGAAGCTGACGCTGCGCTGACCGAGCCCCAATCCGAGGAAGTGCATACGAAGCTGTTCCGCGGTATAGTAATCGAGAAGCTCCGCCGCCATCGGGGGCTTTACCGCGCCCGAGCTGGACGCCTTTTTGTCGAGGAATAAAATGTGGTTGTTTGCGCAGAGAATCGGGAGCTGCATTTCTCCCTCGGGCGGATCGGACGTGTTTTCTCCCTCGGAAAGTCCCATGAACATCGCCATTTCCGCGACGCCGTAAAAATAGATGTTGTCCGCCCCGATAAACTGGTAGACCTTCGCGTCCTTTGAGCACCAGAAATCCTTGACAAGCGATTTGTCCCGTCCCTGCTGTTCAAGCGCGGCGGCGGTAAACGAGATCGGCGCCCAAAGAGATTCGGGCCATACCCAGATCGTGAGCGGTTCCTCATTTTCGAGAACGGGCGCCTTTACGCCCCATTCGATATTTCCCGTGAGACGGAAAGGAACGAGCGTTTTTCCCGTGCGGAAACGGATCCCGTTCGCCGAAAGAACGGCGCAGGCACGATTCATTTCGTCCAGCTCGCCGAACGCAAGAGTAAACGAGGGCTTTTTCTTTTCCTCAAGAACTTCGTGTGCGGGAAGCTGCTCCCGGATCGCTTCATAATTCGGGAAAAGCTCGTTTTTGATATGGATTACGGGCGGCTGTAAAAATTCGTCAATCGTCTTGGAAACGAGCGGACGCACATTCTTCTGCTTCGAGATCGTTCCGACGTACTCGGTCATGAGCTTCCGATAGGAGGGAAGGTCAAAGTACCAGTTTTCCACCTCGCGCATGACGGGCGTTTCACCCGTGAGCGTGCTTTTCGGGTCAACCAGGTTTTCGGGCATATACTGGTGCCCGAGGTCGCATTCGTCCGCGTAGCCTTTTTCCGAGCAGCAGCCGTCTACGGGACATTTTCCGATGACCTGCCGTCCGTTAAGAAAGCAGCCTGCTTTTTCATCGTAAAACTGTTTGGTGACGATCTTTTTCAGGTGTCCGTTATCGTAAAGCTTCCGGATAAAGCGATCCGAAACGAGGTCGTGCAGCTCGGCGGTTCTTCCGAGTCCCGACGCGCCGAAAACGTTCGGACTGATGAGGTAGTCGTCAAGCGTTTTTTTCTGCGCCCGATGATTTTTTTCCACAAAGTCACGGATCGTCCCCTCGAATTTTCCCTCGGCGCAAAGCTTGCGGTAGCCTTCGGCGATCGGCGAACCGTAGCAGTCGGTTCCCGAAACGAAAATGACATTTTCCTCGCCGATCCGGTCGCGCAGAAAACGCGCGTAAACGTCGGCAAAGACAAACACGCCGCCGATGTGTCCGAAGTGCAGCTCTTTATTTCCATAGGGCATTCCGCCCGTAATGACCGCCCGCTTCGGGAATTCGGGGCGGGGGATCTCGTGTCTGATCTCTTTCTTTTCCTCGCTCATGCTTTTTATTCCTTTCTGTTTATGACAGGAGTTTATCCCGGCTCGTTCTGAGGCGACGGAGAGATTCTTCCTTCCCGAGAACGTCCATTAGCTCCGTCGCGCCGCCGGGCGTTACCGAAAGTCCCGATACCGCGATCCGGATCACCCACATCACCGCGCCCGCTTTCAGCTCCAGCGACTCGGCAAGCTCCTTTAACAGGATGAAAAGCGCGTCGTTGTTCCAGTCGGCACAGGCTTCAAGCCTCGGGATCGCCGCGTCGAGAACAGTTTTCGCGGTTTCCTCGGTCGTTTTGTTCTTTTTGTTGACGAAAAGGGACAGATCGTAATCGGGGAGCGCGGCGGCAAATGCCGCCTTCTCGTTTACCTCGGGGAAGCTGGAAATGCGGGTCTGCACCATTGCCGCAAGCTTCGGATCGTCCGCGAAAGGCTTGAGCTCATCACTGTAATACGGCTTCGTCATTTCCATGAATTTCGCGGGTGACAGCTCCTTGATATAGTGGCTGTTGAACCAGAGGAGCTTTTCGTAATCGAATACGGCGGGGGATTTACTGATCCCGTCGATCGAGAAGATCTGTTCAAGCTGCGCGAGTGTAAAAAATTCTTCGTTTGTATCCTTCGGGCACCAGCCGAGAAAAGCGATATAATTCACGATCGCTTCGGGGAGGAAGCCGTTCGCGGTCAGATCCTGAAAGCTGACCGAGCCGTGGCGCTTGGAGAGCTTCGAGGTTGTTCCGTCCTCGTTCCTTCCCATGAGCATGGGGAGGTGGCAGTAGACTGGGCGCTCCCAGCCGAACGCGTCGTACAGAAGCACGTATTTCGGCGTGGAGGTGAGGTATTCACAGCCGCGGATCACGTGCGTCACGCCCATCAGATGATCGTCCACAACATGGCAGAAATTATAGGTCGGGAACCCGTCCGCCTTGATGAGGATCTGATCCTGAAGCTCGCTGTTCTCGATCTCGATCCGTCCGAAGATCGCGTCGTCGTATCCTGTCACGCCCGTCAGCGGCATTTTCTGCCGGATCACGTAGGGAAGTCCCGCCGCGAGGTTCTTTTCGATCTCCTCTTTGGGCAGGTCGCGGCAGTGGCGGTCGTATCCGGCACCAAGCTCGCCGTTTTCGTGAATCTGTTCAAGTCGTTCCTTAGTACAGAAGCAGTAATACGCATATCCTTTTTCGATCAGCTCGAGCGCGTATTTTTTGTAGATTTCCTTCCGCTCGCTCTGGATATACGGGCCATTTTCGCCGCCGACGTCGGGGCCTTCGTCATGTGTGATCCCCGCCGTTTTGAGGGAATTGTAGATCACGTCTACCGCGCCCTCGACATAGCGCTCCTGGTCGGTATCCTCAATCCGGAGAATGAATTTTCCGTGATTGGCGCGCGCGATCAGGTAGGCATAAAGCGCCGTCCGCAGGTTTCCGATGTGCATATATCCCGTCGGACTGGGCGCGAATCTTGTAACAAAATCAGACATAGTCGTTCCTTTCCCGTGTCGGATCGTGATCGGGAGAGCCTTCCTCTTCCCGATTTTCGGGCATTTTTTCAAAACCCGCCGCTTCCTGCGCCTGCCCGAAAAGAGCAGGGGAGGGGTCGGACTTTTCCGCGGGGAAGCGGGCGGTCACGATCCCGAAATCGAACGGCGCGATCTTAATGGCACCGTTTGAGTTTGCCGTTCCGCGGAGGATCTCCGCCGTATGCGGGGTCAGGGACGGGATCGCGCGGATCAGCGGTTTCCGCGAGCGGTTCACGAGAATCACCGCCTCCTCCCCGATCGTTTTGTCGGTGCGCGAGAAGATCGCGTGTTCCGAGGTCACGTCGAGGAAGCGAAGCTCGCCCTTCGCGAGCATTTTCATCGAGCGGCGGAGCTTTCCAAGCTCCTTGACGAATTCGATCAGCCGTTCGTCCTCGTTTCCCCAAGGGTAGGTGCGGCGGTTGAACGGATCCTTATAGCCCTCCTGCGCCGCCTCGTCCGCGTAGTAAACGCAGGGGATCCCGGGCAGGAAATATTGCAGCACCATTGCGCAGCGCATGAGCGAGATCCCGAAAACGAACTGCTGGTCGCTCAGGCAGTGCTCCGCCTGCCAGTCGCGTCCGTTCCAGCCCGCGTCGTCGCCCGCCAGTCTTGTGATCGCACGCTCGGTGTCGTGGGTCGATAAGAAGTTCATCAGAATATCCGTGCAGGGCTTCGGGTAATGCTCGACGATCGTCATAACGCCCTCGACGAGCGTTTGCGGCTCGCCCTTTTTGACGTATTCGAGGATCGCTTCTTTGAAGGGGTAGTTCATGACGCTGTCAAGCTGTCCGCCGATCAGGTAACGCCGCTGTACGCCGTAGCTTTCCTTATTCGTCGCGTCCTCCCAGACCTCGCCGTAAATGACCTTATCCTCGCCCTTCGCCTTTACGGCAAGGTTCAGCCGGTCAATAAACTCGTCGGGAAGCTCGTCCGCCACGTCGAGCCGCCAGCCGCTCGCGCCGAGGTCGATCCATTTCTGAAGGATCCCGCCTTCGCCGCAGATGTACTGTAAGTAAGAGGGATTGGTTTCGATCACGTTCGGGAGCGTCGTGATTCCCCACCAGGATTCGTAAACGTCGGGATACTGAGAAAAACTGTACCATTCGCGGTAAGGGCTTTCGGGATCGCGGTACGCGCCCGAACGCTCGCCGTAGCGTCCGAACTTGTTAAAATAGATCGAGTCTGCGCCCGTATGTGAGAAAACACCGTCGAGGATCACGCGGATCCCGTATTCCTTCGCGGTTTTACAAAGACTGACGAAATCCGCCTCCGTTCCGAGGAGCGGGTCGATTTTCTCATAATTCGCGGTGCAGTAGCGGTGATTCTCGTGCGCCTCAAAGATCGGGTTCAGATAAATCACCGTCACTCCCAGCTCGGACAGATACCCGAGCTTTTGCTCGATCCCCTTCAGGTCGCCGCCGAAAAAGTCGCTGTTTGTGATCTGCCCGCGATGATCGGGCTTCCAGAGCGGGGTTTCGTCCCAGTCGGTATGGATCTGCCGATCGGCGGGGACATACTCGCGGAAGATCCCGCTTTTCGCGAAGCGGTCGGGGAAAATCTGATACATAATCCCGCCCTTGAGCCAGTCGGGAGTCGTCATTTTCTCATCGTAAACCGTAAGCTGGAAGAGCGCGCCGTTATCGACCACGCCCTCGCTCGCGCCGCTGCGCTTGATATAGTGACGGTTGTGGTCGATCAGAAGCGAAAAATAATAGTAGTGCAGCCCTAAATCCTCGGGCGCGTAAGTACAGCCGAAAATATTGGCTCCGTCCTTTTTTTCGATCAGCTCCATGCGCTGAAAGAGTTCCTTTTGTCCGGGACGAAAGCAGATCAGCGTCACCTCGTCGATCATGCTTGTTTCGGGAAAGCGCAGCCGGAACTCGCAGGCCTGTTTCCGTCGGACAGCTCCGAACGGCTTCTTATATTCTTCCCGGTATGAATCGTAAATCGGCTCCATAAACCTATTTCCTTTCTTTACGAGAATACAACGGGGAGCATTTCAATGCGCCCCGTTGCGGTATATATTCTTTATTACAGAATGTGCCAGATGTCGCGGGCGTAATCGATAACCGCGCGGTCGGCGGAGAAGATCCCCGCTCCCGCGATGTTCGCGAGGGACATTTTGTTCCATTTCAGCGGGTTCCGATAAGTCTCGCTCGCCTTCGCCTGCGCTTCGCGGTAGCTCTCAAAGTCCGCGAGGCACATATACTGATCGACGTAGCGGATCGCGTTTGCGACCTCGTCAAACTGCGCGCCGTTAAAGCCGGTGTACATGGCGTCGATCGCGCCGTGAATGGCGTTGTTATGGTTGTAATAGCCTTCGGGCGAATAGCCGTTGCGCTTCATGACCTCGACCTCGGGCGTGGACATACCGAAAATAAAGATGTTCGCGTCGCCGACCTGATCGTGAATTTCGACATTCGCGCCGTCGTAGGTTCCCATCGTGACCGCGCCGTTGAGCATGAGCTTCATATTGCCCGTTCCGCTCGCCTCTGTTCCCGCCAGAGAGATCTGCTCGGAAATTTCACTTGCCGGCATGAGAAGCTCGGAAAGCGTTACGCGGTAATCCTCTAAGAATACGACGGACAGCTTTTCGTTCAGCTTCGGATCTTTTTTCAGTTCCTCGCCGATACACCAGATCAGCTTGATGATCTGCTTCGCCATGTAATAGCCGGGCGCCGCCTTGGAAGCGAAGATGTAGGTCTTCGGAACGAAGTCCGCGTTCGGATTTTCACGGAGATAGTTAAATTCAGAAATGATGTTCAGGGCGTTGAGCTGCTGCCGCTTATATTCATGAAGCCGCTTTACCTGAATATCGAAAATACTGTCGAGATTGAGCTTGGTGCCCGTGGTGTTGTAGACGTACTTCGCGAAATCCGCTTTATTTTCCCGCTTGATGGCGCCGAGCCGATTCAATACCTTTTCGTCATTTTCGAAGAGACGGAACTTGGAAAGCTCCTGTCCGTGCTTCTTGAAGTCGTCGCCGATACATTCACAGAGAAGCTCGGTCAGTCTCGGGTTGGACTGAAGCAGCCAACGGCGGTAAGCGATTCCGTTCGTGACGTTCTTGAACTTCGTCGGCTTATCCTTATATTCGTCCTGGAAAACGCTGTCCTTGATGATCTGGCTGTGAAGCTTGGATACGCCGTTGACGGAATGGGAAGCGTCTACACAGATATTCGCCATTTTAATGACATTGTTGCTGAAAATGGACATCTTTTCCACCTGCTCGTGCGGGAGACGGTTGGAAAGCCCTTCGCAGTAGCGGCGGTTGATCTCGCAGATAATGGAATAGATACGGGGCAGAATGCGCTGGATCAGATCCTTATCCCATTTTTCAAGCGCCTCGGCGAGTACGGTATGGTTCGTATACGCAAAGGTGTTGGTCACGATGTGCCAGGATTTCGACCAGCTGTATCCGCAGTCGTCCAGCAGGATCCGCATGAGTTCCGGGATCGCGAGCGTCGGGTGCGTGTCGTTGATCTGGATCGCAACCTTGTCGTGGAAGTTATCGAGTGTTCCGTAAACGTTCATATGGCGCATAACGATGTCGCCGATCGACGCCGCGCACATGAAGTACTGCTGCCGCAGGCGGAGCGCCTTCCCCTCGAGATGATTGTCGTTCGGGTAAAGAACCTTTGTCAGGGCGTGCGCGATATTATTCGCGCCGAGCGCCTTTGTGTAGTCTCCCGCGTTGAACGCGCTCATGTCGAAGGACATACTCTGCGCCTTCCAGAGACGGAGCTTGGAAACCCCCTCGCTGTCATAGCCGGAAACATACATGTCGTACGGAACCGCCATGACGGGGGTATAGTTTACGTGTGAAACATGGTGATATTCGTTATCCCAGTATTCGCGGATCTCACCGTCGAAATGCACCTCGATCGCCTGATCGGGAACCGCCGTCAGCCAGCTTTCGCCGCCGGGAAGCCAGTCGTCGGGAAGCTCAGTCTGCCAGCCGTCGATGATCTTCTGTTTAAAGATCCCATATTCATACAGGAGGGAATATCCCGTCGCCGGGTAAGCGCAGGAAGCCGCGCCGTCCATATAACAGGCGGCGAGCCGTCCGAGACCGCCGTTTCCGAGACCCGCGTCCGGTTCTTCGTCGTAGATCTTGTCGATCTTTACGCCGTAGTCCTTTTTGATGACCTCCTCGGCGATCTCGTTCATGCCGAGGTTAAAGAGCGAGGTCTTTAACGAACGCCCCATGAGAAATTCCATGGAGATGTAATAGACCTGCTTCTTTCCCTGCGAGTTGCATTTCGTCAGGAACGCGGTTCTTTTTTCCTTTAAATGATTGACAATGATCTTCGACAGCGCTTTGTAGATCTGCGCGGTGTTCGCTTCCTTCTGCTGAACGCGAAAATCATTCTGGAGATTATCCCTGAGGCTTTTGCTGAGTTCTTCTGCGGTAAAAGGAGATTTTATCATATCGCACCAACCCTTCATTCTACAATTCTTAACGTTTATTATAGCGCATTTTCGCGCGAATTTCAATAGTTTTTCAAGTATTACAGCTTTTTGAACAAATTTCGAGACGTTTTTTTGTTCAATTTGTCGTTTTTTTCAATTTCAGCGCGCGCCGCACTTCCGGAATGCCTTCGACCTCGGACACAACGAGCAGCGTATCTCCCGACATCAGCTTTGTTCGTCCGCGCGGGATAATGAGCTCGCCGCCGCGCGTAATCGAAATAATATTACAGCATTCGGGAAGCCCGAGATTCAGAAGCTCGTGCCCCGAACAGGCGAAATCCTCGGGAAGCTCGATCTGATAGACCGCGGCCTTTCCGTTGTTCAGCGGGAGAAGCTCCCGGATCGCCCGATGATCGACTTCCCGCTCGAAAAGGCGGATAATGCTGTCCGTCTCGGAGATCACGATGTCCACGCCGAGCCGCCGCATATTTTCGACGTTTTTCGGATTGTTGACCTTTGCGATGGTTTTCGGTGCCTGGTAGACGTTTTTGGCGATCTCGCAGGCGATGAGGTTGACCTCGTCCTTTCCCGTGACGGCGATAAACGCCTCCGCGTCGCGGATCCCCGCCCGTCCGAGTACCGAAGCCGCGCTTCCGTCGCCCCAGATCACGGGGACGTCGAGCGTGTTCGCGACGTCTTTGCAGACGCTTCGGTCGCTTTCGATCAGGACGATGTCGCGTTTTCGCTCGCTGAGCGCGCGGATCAGGTAATAACCGACCCGTCCGCCGCCGATGATAATGACCTTTTTGCCCATTATGCCGCCTTTCTTTTGCAGTCGTGCTGCTCCGTAAGCCTGCAAAAACTAATCAACCACCTTTGAGAATACCAGCGTTTCTCCCTCGTTCAGCGGGATATTGTAGTTGCTCACGAGACGGAATTCGCCGTCCGCGCCGATGATCGCGTAAAGGATCTCGTTTTCCTCCAGCGAGATCGAGAGCGCGCGTTCTCCGTAAAGCTCCTTCGGGACAGGGACGGAGAACATCTTGATCGTATGGTTTTTGACGCGGAAAAAGCTTTCCGCGGTGTATTCGCCGAACGCGGACAAGAGCGAATCGACCGATAGATTCGTCGGGCAGACGGTAACGATCCCCGTCGCGCTGAAGATCTCCTCTTTTTCGCTGTCGCTCACACGCGCGATCACGCGTTCCACCCCGAAAACGGTCTTTGCAAGCTGTGCCGTCATGATATTGATGTTGTCGTCCGACGAAGCCGCGCAAAGCACGTCGCAGTTTCGGATTCCCGCTTTTACCAGAACGTCCTCGTCGATCGGGACGCCGCAAAAGGTAAGCCCGCCGAAGCCGTCGGGGAGATTGTCGAAATTTTCCTCGTGCGGGTCGATCACGGCGACATCATGTCCCGCCTCCGAAAGGCGTTTCGCAAGCTCTGCGCCGATCTTTCCGCAGCCGACGACAAAAATGTTCATTAAAATTCAAGCTCCTCTCCCGTTTGCAGATATTGGATCCGGTCGCCGAGCGCCTGCTTCATGATCCCGTACGCTGAAAGCCCCGTGCAGTGGCAGGTATACAGAATGCCCGTTTCGATACTTTTCAGCTCGTTGACCGTTTTGTCGATATATTCGGGAGAGCAGCAGAGCTTTTTTTCCGAGCTTCCCATCATGTGAAAGCCGCCGATCACGGCGAGGATCGGGACGTTCGGAAAGCGGAGCTTCACCGTTTTCAGCACGTTTACGATCCCACAGTGCGAGCAGCAGGAGATCACGACGCAGCCGTCCTCCTGCCGTCCGCTCGGGAACAGCACAAAAAAAGCCTCGTGCGAATAATCGTCCCGGACGAGCCTTGCGCTGCTTTTTCGGAACAGGCGCGGCTCCTCGCTGTACATGGTGGTGTCGGGGATCTCGTTCGACATGGCGTAAAATCCCTCGCCGATTCGCTGAAAGCTGTTATAAAATACAAAATTTTCGGGATACTCCTCGTAAAGCTCGGCGAGCGTCCCGACCGATACGTGGATCGGTCCGTATTTCATGTAAAATTCCGCGTTTCCCGCGGCGCGGGCATAAATCTGTACGGCGGGGTTCTGCTTGATTATTGTTTCCAGTCCGCCGGTGTGATCGGACTGGTTATGCGATACGGCAATTTTCCCGACGGAAAGGGGGTCGATCCGAAGCCGCTTCGCGTTCGTCAGAAAGCGGTCGGAGGCTCCCGCGTCGATCAGGTAGCGCTCTCCCGCGTGTTCCACATAAAGACAGAGTCCGTGCTCCGCCTTAAGCCGTTCGGCGGCGCTTGTGTTTTCGATCAGAACAACGATCCGCATAGGCGCTCCTCCTTATTTTATGGTAATGAGCACAAGCTCGGGATTGTTAAAAATGCGGGGTATAAGAACGCAGGAGAGCTTTCGGTAAAGCCCCCGGCTTACGAGCATGGCCGTTCCGTTTTCATCATACCGTCCGCCCGCGTATTTCGGAAAAAGACCCTCGTCGGGCGCGTACAGCCCGTTTACCAGCCCGGGAAGCCGCCACTGTCCTCCGTGCTCATGTCCCGCGAGGATCAGGTCGAAGCCCAGCCCGGACATTTTCGGGAAGTCGGTGGGGTAGTGATAGACAAGGATCGAAAAACGCTCGTCCGTTTGCGGGCTTCGGAGGATTTCGTCGCCGATATGCTCCGCGCCGCAGAGGAGAAGCTCCTGCCCGTTGACCGAAATGACCGCGGAACTGTCCGCAAGGACGGTAACGCCGCGGCGGGACATCTCGGCCTTGTATGCCTCCGCCTTTTTTGTCCGAATCTCGTGATTTCCGATCGTATAATAGCAGGGGTGCCGCTCCGCGAGCGCGTCAACGAGCGCCCACGAATTTTCTCCTCCGCCGTACTCGTCGAACAGATCTCCGCCGAATACAACGAGATCCGCGCCGAATTTTTCGACCTCTGTGACCAGCTCGCTTTGTCCGGATCCGTAAAAGCTGTCATGCACATCGGAAAGAAAGGCAATCCGGATCGGCGCGCTGATCTTTTCCGATTCAATCGTATAGGGAACGCAGCGAAGCGTATGTCCGGACGCGTCCGCGCCGACAAGAACCGTGCAGGCGAAAAGGATCCCGAGCTTTGTCCGTTTTTTCATCGGGGAAGCTCGACAAAGCCGACCTTTTTATAGACCTTGCGGAGCGTCTTCATGGAAGCGCGGTACGCCTTTTCCGCGCCGAGCTTCATGCAGTCCGCGATATAGGCTTTATCCGCGCTGATCCGGCGAAATTCCGCCTGCATGGGCGCGAGGCGGTCGGCGGTCGCTTCTCCTACGGCAAGCTTAAAGTCGCCGTAGCCTTTTCCCTCGAATTCGCGTTCGATCTCCTCCATGCTCTTTCCGGCGACCGCCGAATAGATCGACATGAGGTTCATGATCCCTTCTTTTCCCTCGCCCGCGCGGATCTCCGAGCCGCTGTCGGTGACGGCACGCTTGAACTTCCGGATAATGGTATCGCGGTCGTCGAGGATCCAGATGCTCGCGTTCGGATTCTCGTCCGACTTGCTCATCTTCTTGGACGGGTTCTGGAGCGAGTTGATCTTCTCGGTGCTGCGGACGATATACGGCTCGGGTACGGTAAACACGTCCCCGTAAACCGAATTGAACCGCTGGGCGACGTTCCGGGTCAGCTCAAGGTGCTGCTTCTGGTCGATCCCGACGGGAACAAGATCCGCCTGATATAACAGAATGTCCGCCGCCATTAAAACGGGGTAGGTGAAAAGTCCCGCGTTGATGTTTTCGGGGTGCTTTTCGCTCTTGTCCTTAAATTGGGTCATGCGCGAAAGCTCTCCGAACTGCGAATAACAGGAAAGCACCCATGAAAGCTCGGCGTGCGCGGGATTGTGACCCTGCACAAAAACGATCGAGCGTTCGGGGTCGGCGCCCATCGCGAGCAGGAGCGCGTAGCTTTCCGTGATCTGCGCGCGGAGCTTTTGCGGCTCTTGGCGGACGGTGATCGAATGGAGGTCGGCGATCGCATAAGCACAGTCGTATTCGTCCTGAAGCTTGATCCAGTTCACGAGCGCCCCGAGATAGTTTCCGAGGTGCGGGGTATTGGTTGGCTGGATCGCGCTGAAAATGCGCTTTTTTTCGGTCTGTTCTGACATGGCTGGGTTCCTTTCTTTTTATCCTTTTTATATTTATTTGTACATTGTTTTCGCGACGGCGGCGAGAATATCCGTTCCTTTTTCGATCTGCTCCGCCGACGGGGTCGAATAGTTCACGCGGAAAGAGAGGGTCGGCTGCGTTTCGTCCACCAGAAACGCGTTTCCGGGAACGACCGCGACCTTATTTTCGACCGCTTTTTTGCAAAAATAGTTCATATCCCCCTCGGGGAGCGTTCCCCAGATGAAAAGTCCGCCGTCCGGTTCGGTGAAGGTGACCGAATGCGGCATTTTGTATTTCAGGCAATTGAGCATCAGCTCGCACTTTTTCCGATAGATCTCACGGAGATGTTCGATATGCCCCTCAAAGTCATAGCGGGTCACGTACTCGTGTACGATCCGCTGCGAAAGAATACTTGTGTGCACGGTCGAGACCTGGAGCGCACAGATTGCCTTGGAAATAATGCTTTTATCCGCGCACATATACCCGACGCGAAGCCCCGGCGCAAGCGTTTTCGAGAAGGTTCCCGCATAGATGACATGTCCCTTTGTGTCAAGCGAGCGGATCGAGGGAACGTCCTCCCCCGCGAAGCGAAGGTCGCCGTAGGGGTTATCCTCAAGGATCAGAACGTTATATTTATACGCCAGCTCGAGGATCGCTTTCCGCCGTTCAAGTGTGGTCGTTTTTCCCGTCGGGTTCTGGAAATTCGGGATTACGTAAATAAACGCGGTGCGCGGATTTTTCTTCAGCGTTTCCTCGAGCAGAACGGGATCCATTCCCTCGTCGTCCATCGGTACGCCGATCAGGCGGGAATTATAGGAGCGGAACGCGTTGAGTGAGCCGACAAAGCTCGGTGCCTCGCAGAGGATCGCGTCCCCCTCGTTGCAGATGACCTTCGCCGCCATTTCGATGCACTGCTGCGCTCCGGCGGTAATGATGACGTCGTCGTTGTTCCAGTTAAAGCTGCCCTTCTTGTAAAGATCGTCCTTGATCCACTCGCGGAGCGGGGCATAGCCCTCCGAAACGGAGTACTGAAGCGCGCCCGAGGGATCATTTTCGAGAAGCTTCGCCGTGATCTCCTTGATCTCGTTAACGGGGAAGGATTCGGGCGCGGGATTTCCGCCCGCGAAGCTGATGACCGAGGGGTCGGACGTAAATTTTAAGATTTCGCGGATCGCGGACGGCTGTAAGCCTTGGATCCGATAAGCAAACGCGTTCATGTGACTGTCCTCCGAAAATAAAATTCTTCTTTATTTTAGCATATTTTTCTAAAAAAAGCAAGTCTTGGGTGTTTTTTTCCTGTCCGGCTCCAAAAAATACCCCGTACATCTTGCATTTTCGCCGAAAAAGTAATATAATGGGGAACGGTGTAAAACATAAGAAAGAAGGAAATTTTATGAGCGCTGTTGATCTTTTTAAGGATCTGGCAATCATTCTTCTCGCCGCGAAGCTTTGCGGGCTTCTGGCGGGAAAGCTGAAAGCGCCGCAGGTCGTCGGCGAGATTCTGGCGGGGCTTCTGATCGGTCCGTGCTGCCTCGGCTGGGTGAACCAGTCCGATATTCTCGCGAACATGGCGGAGATCGGCGTTGTGCTGCTGATGTTCGGCGCGGGACTGGAAACGAATATTAAGGAGCTGTTAAAAACGGGTCCAAAGGCGCTTCTGATCGCGGTCATGGGCGTATCAGTCCCGCTTCTGGGCGGATTCCTGCTCTATGGGACGTTTTACGGCTTTTCGTCGGTCGGTTCGGACGAATTTTACCGCGCGGTCTTTACGGGGACGATCATGACGGCGACCTCGGTCGGGATCACGGTTCAGACGCTGAAGGAGCTGGGACGGCTCAAGGGGGAGATCGGGACTCTGATCGTAAGCTCGGCGATTATCGACGACGTGATCGGGATCATCGTGTTAACGTTCGTGATCGGGTTAAAGACCCCCGATTCCGCGCCGCTCGAAGTGGTAAAAAACACGTTCTTTTTCTTCCTGTTCAGTATCGGGATCGGGCTGATCACCCACTATGTTTTCAAGGTGATCGACAAGCGCTATCCCCATAAGCGGCGGATTCCGATCCTCGGGCTTGCGCTGTGCATGATCATGGCGTACTGCGCGGAGCATTTTTTCGGGATCGCGGATATTACGGGCGCGTATGTCGCGGGACTGATCCTGTGCAACCTGCGCGATTCGGAATATATTGCCGAAAAGATGGACATCAGCTCGTATATGCTGTTCGGCCCCGTGTTTTTCGCGAGTATCGGCTTAAAGACCGAGTTTTCGGGTCTGACGCCGTCGCTGCTGGTGTTCTCGCTGCTTTTCGTGGGCGTCGCGCTCCTGACGAAGATCGTCGGCTGCGGGCTGGCGGGGAAGCTTTGCGGCTATCGGCTGAGGGACTGCGCAAAGATCGGGGTCGGCATGATGACGCGCGGGGAGGTCGCGCTGATCGTCTCGCAGAAGGGGCTTTCGGTCGGGCTGCTTGACCCGATCTATTTCACCTCGGTCATTCTGCTGATCATCGTTTCCTCCGTGATGACACCGATCATCATGAAGCTCCTGTACCGCGGGGAGCCGCTTCCCGAACATACATAAATCCAAAAACCGTTGACCTTCGGAAAAGTCAACGGTTTTTATTTGGTGCGCTTTTACTTGATCAGCTTGGAAAATTCGAGCGCTTTTCCGAGATCTCCGTCTACCTTGAGCCGACCCGTGCTGAACGCGGCAACGGGGTCGAGCTTTCCGTCCATGATCTTGACGAAATTGTCCATGCTCAGCGTAAGACCGCAGCTCCGGTCGTGATAATCATAAGGTTCGACATGAACCTGTCCGTCCTTGATCTCGACGTAGAACACGCCGCCTTCTTCCTTATCGGTAATATTGATTTGTACCGCGAGGAAGCCGAGTCCCGTAGCGTCCGCTTTATACGCCTTCGCGCGTACCTTTTCCAAAAGCTCCGAAAATGTCATAAAAACCGTCCTTTCTTTCACCCGTCCGGCAAAAACGGATTGTATCCCGTGTCCGCGGGTTATTCCTGTCCGCTTTCACCGTGGCGCGGGCGTTCCTTCACAAACTCGATCGCGTTGACGCAGGCGATGTTTACGTCGATCGTGTGCTGGCTGATCATGGTCGTGGATAGCTTTGAGAAAAGCTTTCCCTTCGACGTGCTGACATACTTCGCGGGAAGCGAGTTCAGTGCGAGACACATCATGTCCTCGAGACACTGATCGCAGGTACAGCAGCCGGCGTCCTTCGTCAAGACTTTCAGTCGCTGATCGACGACTTCTTCCATCACGTTTATGATCTCCATTTTTCTTCCTTTCTTCCGCGAAAGCGGAACGGGGAGAGCGGCGCTTTTCCCCAAGAACTTTTTCTTATTGGATATTATATCCTTTTTTCGTCGTTTTGTCAAGAATTTTTAAAAAATGTGAAAAATCGCTTGACATTTTTGGAAAACTGTGCTATAACTGTATTAAACGAAATAATACAGTTGATCCAAGGGGGGATTTTATGTTCGTCATGCGGCTTGAGGGCGGGACGGCGATCTATGAGCAGCTTTGCGTCAGGATCACCGAGCTGATCTCGAGCGGAACACTTACTGAGGGGGAAAAGCTTCCTGCCGTGCGGGAGGTCGCGAAGTCGCTCGGGATCAATCCGAATACCGTTCAAAAGGCGTATGCCGCGCTGGAACAGCGGGGGCTGATCTATTCGATCCCCGCGAAGGGAAGCTATGTTTCGGGATCGCGGGAGACCGCCGGAATCCTTCGGAAAAACGCGCTGGACGCGCTGAAGGCACAGATCCGCGCGGCTTTGCGCGCGGGGGTGACGGCGGAGGAGATCGCCGAACTGCTCCGGAATACGGAGAAAGAAAGGAATGAGGGAATCGATGATTGAAATTGAAAATCTGGTCATGAAATTTGACGGAAATTGCGCGCTCGACGGGATCAGCCTGTCGATCCCCGACGGACGCGCGTTCGGGCTGCTCGGGTCGAACGGGGCGGGGAAATCCACGCTTCTCCGGCTTCTTTCGGGGGTGTACCGTCCCGACAGCGGAACGATCCGGATCGACGGGGAGACCGTGTTCGATAACGTGCCGATCAAGGAAAAGATCTGCTTTATCAACGACGAAACGGTACAGTTTACGGGCTATACGCTCCTGCAGTTAAAAAATTATTACAAGCGCTTTTACCGTACCTTTTCGGAGGAGAAATTCGAGCGGCTGCATTCGGTATTGAACCTCCCGATGAAAAAGAAGCTTTCCTCTTTTTCCAAGGGTATGAAGCGGCAGGCGATCGTGATCTGCGCGCTTGCCTGCTGCACCAAATACGTTTTTCTGGACGAGGCGTTTGACGGGCTTGACCCGACCATGCGGATCGTCGTCAAAAACATGATGATCGACGCCATGCTCGACGGCGGCTCGACCATGATCCTCTCCTCCCATAATTTGAGCGAGGTGCAGGAATTCTGCGACACCGCCGCGCTGCTCCACAGCGGGAAGATCGTCTTCTGCCGCGAGCTGGACAGCGTGATGGGCGACATACGGAAGGTACAGACCTCGTTCGGCGCGCCCTGTACGAAGGAGGATTTCCCGGAGCTGGATATCCTGCACTTCGAGACGGTCGGAAGCGTCGTGAACCTGATCGCGCGGGGAACGGAGGCGGAGATCCGCGCCGCGCTGGAAAAGCGGAGCCCGAAGCTGCTCGATCTCGTTCCGCTGACGCTCGACGAAATCTTTATTTACGAAATGGAGGGGTTCGGCTATGACGCAAGCTTGCTTTAATTACATGGGACGGTATTTCCGCTTCGTGTTCGGAAAGCTTAAGACCTGCTTTGTTTTTTCGATTGTATTTTCCGCGTTCTGTATTCCGCCGTTTTGTCTCTCACATAACGAAGGAGACCGTGCGGTACAGGCGATCCAGCTCGCGCTTGCGCTGATCTCAACGCTTGGACTTCTCGCGGTCACCTTTGTCACGCCGCTGATCGCGATGAAGCACCTGTATAAAAAAACGATGGCGGACAATATCCTGTCGCTCCCGCTTACGGCGGCACAGCGGTATTTCTGCGAGCTTGGCGCGACGCTGCTCTGCCTCGCCGTTCCGTTCGGGGTGATCTCGATTCCGTTTTCCGCCGTTGTTCTTCCGCAGTACCTGTCGATCGCGATCCACGGACTTCTTTCTATGGTGATGCTCTGTGTGTTCGACGTCTTTCTGATGACTCTTTGCGGAAGGCTTACGGAAGCGATCCTGTACCCGATCGCACTGAATATTCTGATCCCGCTGGTGATCTGGTTCGGAATGCACCTCGGGCTGATGAATATTTTCGGCTGCGGGAATTATAATTTCGCGTATTACGATTCCTATTCGACCATGCGGCTCTACTGGACGGGTGTGACGATCCTTTCGCTTGTTTCGCCGTTCGGGAATTTTATCGCGTTGATCGGATTCAGCGGCGAATCGTCGGTCGCGGTCGTTACGTCGCTGATCTTTATCGCCGTTATGATCCCGCTCGGGCTCCTTACCTATTCAAAGCGCCATTCCGAAAAAATCGGACAATCCTTTGTCTATAAGCACGTCTACGCGGTCACGTCTGCTATGATAGCCTTTTTCGCGGTGGTCTGCTATTTCTGGGCGGCGGAAACCAATCTTCGGAACACGGAGGACAAAAAGGGCTTTTTCAATCTGGTTCCGGCGGCGTTGCCCGTGCTTGCGGGGGGGCTTCTGTTCCTTATGCTGTTAATGGAGCTTGTGAATTATAAGAAGATCAAGAGCTTTCCGAAATTCCTGATCCGGTATGCCGGCGTACTCGCGGCGGGAACGCTCGTTTCCTTCGTCCTGTACGAAAGCGAAGGCTTCGGCGAGAGCACTTATGTTCCCTCCGTCGAGGATACGGTTTATATCGTCGCTTCCTCAGAGATATGGAAGAGCGGTGACGACAACAGGACGAATTATGCTGTTCTGGACGTTACGGTTGAGGGAGACGGCGAGCTTGCGGAATATTTCCGTTCGGTTCACCGTACCCTTACGGAGGATCGCGAAAACGGGAATCGGTATCATCACTTAGATCCGGAGGGATCGCGGATCGGATTTTCCTATTATCTGAAAAACGGGAACGTGATCTATCGGAGCTACTCTACCGATCTTCCTGCGTATCACTGGAAAACGATCGTCGAGAGCGAGGAATACCGGTATTCGGATCTGTTGATGACCGATCAGTCCGTTTGCTATACATATTCATGGCACGATACGATCTATGAAGAATCGTTTACCCGTCTTGCGGAGATCGAGCCGGTAGCGGTTCAGCTCACCAATGTCGCCGTGCGGGATTCCGATCGGAGCAAACCGAAAGGGATCACCATTCTGATCGAGAATATCGACTATTACGAGCTGAGGGAAGCGCTGGAGACGGATCTTAGGAACGACCCGAATTTCGGGCGGCATAACGAGATCCCGATCGGCAATCTTCAGATCGGGCAAATGTACGACGACTCCAAGGAGGAAGAGAAGTATTTCAGTTCTTACCTCTTCGGCTTCCAGTATACCATTTATGAAAGCTATACGAATACGATCGCGCTTCTGAGCCGGTATGCCGAGATTCCGACTGCCGAGGGGGTTGTCGAGAAGATTTTGAATTATTACGAATATTTCACGCTTGCCCGTGTTCCGAAGGTCCCGGCCGAACAGGGCGTAGCCTCGGCCGACCGCTATTACTTTTACATAGATTCGGAGAACCGGGACGAGGCGCTTTTAACGGGGGAACAGTTTACCGAGGCGCTTTCTCATATGGCGCGGTATACCTATGACGACGGGAAACATGATTATGCGTATGCCATCACCTGCGGCGCGCCGAACGCGATGAGCGGCGAGGTGAAGGAATCCATGCTTCACAGCTGGATCTTGGAACCTTCCGTTCTGATCAGCGAGGAGTTTTACGATACGCTCGACGAATGGTATGAGCAGGGGTATATCCCTCCCGCGGTCGAAACGGAAAACACGTCCGTTTCGGTAGAGTACGGCTGTCACGCGCGATAATTTTAAAAAAGGAAGAACCCCGCGAATTTGCGGGGTTCGTTTTTTCCGGAAGCCTATCCTAAAAGAATCTTTTCCCCGCCGAAAAATTCCGCCTCGTCCGCGTCATGCGTCACAAGGATCACGGTTTTTCCGACAGTTTTTTCTTTGCAGTATTCCATGACGCGCCGTTTCGTTCCTTCGTCGAGTCCCTTAAACGGCTCGTCTAAGAACAGAACGTCGTATTTCGCGAGTAAAGCGCGCAAAAGTGCGGTGCGCCGCTTCATGCCGCCGCTGAGCGTTCGCACCGGCTCGTTTTCCAGTCCCGAAAGCCCGAGCTTTTCCAGCTCCGCCGAAATTTCTCCCTTCGAGGGGCGTTCGGGCAGGAGCCGGAGATTCGCCGCGACGGTGAGGTTTTCGCAAAGGCGGTCTTCCTGAAAGACCATGCTTTTTTGGAAGTCGCCGGGAAGGACCCGCCCCCGGTCGGGCTTCACAAGCCCCGCGAGGATCGACAAAAGCGTCGTTTTCCCGCAGCCCGAGACCCCCATGACCGAGGTGAACGAGCCGTCGGCAAAGGTATGGGAGAAATCCGTCAGGACACGCTTTTCGCCGTAGGATTTCCCGATATTTTCCGCCGTCAGTACCATTTTAAATCCCTCACATTTCCCCGATCCGTCTTGCCGCCGCGTCCGTCAGGAGTAAAAACAGCTTTTCGCAGAGCAGGCTGCACAAGATCACAACGACTGTCCAGGCGAACAAGTCCGCCGTTTCAAGATAGATCTTCGAGCTGTACAGCTTTTCGCCGATCGAGCCGTTCGGGATCCCGATAACCTCCGCCGCGACCCCCGATTTCCAGCACAGCCCCATCGCGAGCCGCGACGCCGAGCGGAAGCAGGGGAGAAGCTGGGACAAATACACGCCGAAAAAGCGGCGGAGCGGAGGGATCCGGAATACCGCCGCCATTTCGGTAAGCCTTTTGTCGAGCGCATGGATCCCTTCCAGCAGGTTGGAATAAACGATCGGGACGGCGATCAGGAACGAGACCAGCACCGAGAGATTTTTCGAGGAGATCCAGATCAGCGCGAGAATGGTAAATGACGCGACGGGAATGGACTTGATACAGGAGAGAAGCGGCGCGAGCAGGCGTTCGAGCCACGGAAGCTTTCCGGCTCCGGCGGCGAAAACGATCCCGACCGCCGTTCCGAGGAAAAATCCGAGCAGAACGCGCCCCATGGTAAAGGATACGCTTTTCCAAAAGTTCCCCTCGGGAAGAAGCGCGAAGATCCGCGCGACCACTTCGATCGGCGAAGCAAGCAGAACGCTTTTCCCGATCAGGCGCGCGGCGATCTCCCAGACGAGGAGCCAGAACAGGATCGCCCCCGCCGTGATCAGCTTTTTCCTCAAATCCGTTCCCTCCCCTCCGAGACCGCTTGAAAAAACGGGACGGAGCGGCGCTTCGTCCCGTAAAGATTGGCATTGTCTTTATTTTACATAGTAAAAGTCGTCCGACGGGAGCGCGCCGCCCACAGAGGAGGGAAGCTGATCAAACAGGACGCCGAGATAGCCCGAAAGCTTTTCCTTCATTTCCGTTCCCGTAATGCAGACGATGTTGCACTTCGGAAGCGCCTTTTCCGCGACCGCGGCGGGAACGATGTCATATTTTTCGATGAGCTGCGCCGCTTCGGAAATGTTTCCGTTGACGTATGTTACCGATTCGCCGTAGCTTGCGAGGAAGCTGTCGATCACGTCGGGATAAGCTTCAACGAATTCCTTCCGCGAGACGATCACGCCCGTCAGGAGCGCGCTCCCGTTATCAAGCTTTTCCCACTCTTCGTTCAGATCGACCGCCACATGAATGTCCTCGCTCTTGGCAAGGGCGGTGGTGAGGAACGGCTGCGGGAGCATGGCGACGCTTCCGGGATTCGCGACGAGGTTGGCGAGACATTCGCTGTGCTCGCTCTTCCATTCGATCGTCACGTCCGTTTCGGGATCAATCCCGTTGCTGCTTAAAAGGTAATTGAGCGCGAATTCGGGCGTTGCGCCTTGTCCGCTGCTGTAAATCGTTTTGCCCTTCAGATCGGCGAGCGAACCGACTTCGCTTCCGTTTTCGGCAATATAGAGAACGCCGAGCGTATTGACAGCGAGAACTTCGATCGCTCCCTCGGTCTTATTATAAAGGACGGAAGCGAGATTCGCGGGAACGCAGGCGAGATCGGTCGTTCCCTGAATGAGCATGGGCGAGATCTTGTCTACCGCCGCTTCGATCGTGAAGTCATAAGGGATCCCTGTTTCGTCCGCGTTGTCCATGAGGCAGGTAAGCCCCATCGCCGTCGGTCCCTTTAATGCGGTGATCCTCACGCTTTCGGGCGTGTCGATCTTGGGCGTTTCTTCTTCCGGTGCGCTTGTTTCGTCGCTTTCGTTTTGTGCAGGCGCGGTACTTTCGTCGGTCTGCGCGGCGAGGGTGGTCGCTTCCGTCTCGGCGGGCGTGGTCGTCGTTTCCGTCTGCGCGGTGCTGCAGCCTGCGAAGAGCAGGCACATGGCTGCGGACATCACTGCCGCGAGAAATCTTCTTCTTTTCAAGGTGAATCAATCCTTTCTTTTTTTCCGATCGCTTTATTGCGGATCAGTTTTGGTATTTTTCGCGTAAAGCACCTTCGAGGTGACGCCGCGGATTCTTCCGAGCTTTCCCGAAAGGGCGGAGATCGCGTCCGGCGGCGCGTCAAGCACGACGGTTATGACATTGATTCCCTTTTTGCGGTAGGGAACGCCCATTCTCCCGATCATGAAGGCCGAGTACGCGTGAAGAAGTCCGTTAATGTCCTCGACGGCCTCCTCGTTTTCGATTACCGTGGAGATGACTGCGACGCGCGTTTCATTTTCCATATCGTTTGACCGTTCCTTTCCGCTTTCTGGATAGAAATCCAAAAAACAAAGCCCTTGGCAAAGGCTGCCGAGGGCGCAGAAATCCGTTCCGTTTTTGCTGCCCTTCCGCCTCACTCGAAGATCCCGTTTTTCGGGAGTTCGGCGTCAGTCCGAATCAAAACCTTGCCGTTGGAAAAAGATGTTCCTTCGGCTTAGAGTACATTTAATGTACCATATTTTCGACGGAATGTCAAGGGTTTCGGTTCGGTTCGGAAAATATTTTCGTATAATTGTTGTTAATATGCACAAAATATGATGTTGAAATACGTAAAAAATAGTGTTTTTTCAAAAACGCTATTGCATTATTATGAAATGTGTGATATAATATGATCCAATAAAAGGAATATTTGTATAATTTTACCACCGTTCGCGCCGGTGGATACCGCGCGGCGATGAAAGGAGAAGCAATATGAGCATTAAAGTACCCAAGGCTTATGAGGTTCCGCTTCATCTTTTCCATGAAGGGAATATCATAAAGGGCTACGACTTTTTCGGCTCTCACTTTACCGAGGAGAAGGGGAAAAGGGGCGTAGTTTTTCGCGTTTGGGCGCCGAAGGCGAAGAGCGTGAGCGTCGTCGGCGATTTCAACCATTGGGATCGTACGTGCCACTATATGAACAAGATCAGCGACGGCGGGATCTGGGAGCTGTTTATCCCCGGGCTGAAGGTCTACGATACGTATAAGTACAGTATCGAGAGCCGTATGGGGCAGGTGCGCTTAAAGGCGGATCCTTACGGTTTCCACATGGAGACCCGTCCGAATACCGCGACAAAGATCTACGATCTCTCGGGATACGACTGGAAGGACGCGAAGTGGCAGGAGGAGCGCCTTACGAAGGAAATATACAGCGCCCCGATCAATATTTACGAAGTGCATTTAAGCTCCTGGCAGCACCGGAAGTCCGAGGACGAGCTTTTTAATTACATGGAATGCGCGAGGGAGCTTGTTCCCTACGTCAAGAAAATGGGCTACACGCATATCGAGATGATGCCGGTCGCGGAATTCCCGTACGACGGCTCTTGGGGGTATCAGGGGATCGGTTATTACGCGCCGACCTCCCGTTTCGGTACGCCGCATGATTTTATGCAATTCATTGATTACTGCCACCAGAACGGGATCGGGGTTATTCTCGACTGGGTTCCCGCGCATTTTCCGAAGGACGCGGCGGGGCTTTACGAGTTTGACGGCGAATGCTGCTACGAATACAGCGATCCGCTGAAAAACGAGCACCGCAACTGGGGAACGCGCGTTTTTGACTGGGGAAAGCCCGAGGTTCAGAGCTTCCTGATCTCGAACGCGGCGTACTGGTTCGATATGTATCATGTGGACGGGCTTCGCGTGGACGCGGTCGCTTCCATGCTTTATCTCGACTATGACCGGAAGGAATACCGTCCGAACGTTTACGGCGGGATTGAAAATCTTGAGGCGGTCGCGTTTTTGCAGAAGCTTAACGCGGCATTATTCGGACGGTTCCCGAATATACTGATGATTGCGGAGGAATCGACGGCGTGGCCGATGGTGACGAAGCCGGCGGACATCGGCGGGCTTGGCTTTAACTATAAGTGGAACATGGGCTGGATGAACGATATGCTTTCGTATATGTCGATGAATCCCGAATGGCGTCCCGATCATCATAATCAGCTTACCTTCTCCTTCTACTACGCTTTCTCCGAGAATTATATCCTCCCGATCTCGCACGACGAGGTCGTACACGGGAAATGTTCCATGCTGGACAAGATGAGCGGCCCGAGAGAGCTTCGCTTTGCCTCTTACCGCACCTTCCTCGGCTACATGGCGGCGCACCCCGGAAAGAAGCTTCTCTTTATGGGGCAGGAGTTCGCACAGTTCAAGGAATGGAATTATAAAACGGGGCTGGATTGGGACGTGCTCGAATTCCCCGAGCACCGTCAGCTCTGGGAGTATCAGAAGGCGCTGAACCGTTTCTATTCCGATACGAGCGAGCTTTGGGAGATCGATAACGACTGGTCGGGCTTTAAGTGGATCGTAAGCGACGATAACCGGAACAGCGTGATCGTGTTCCGCCGCTTTAATAAGAAGGGCGAGGAGGTCATCGCGGTCTGCAACTTCCAGCCGAACCGTCATGAGGAATACCGCTTCGGCGTTCCGTATTACGCGGATTACGAAGAGATCTTTACTTCCGAGGAGAAGGAATTCGGCGGAAGCGGCTATCATAATCCCGATGTTTCCTCTGTCCGGGAGGATCTTCACGGGGAGCGTTTTGCGATCTCGGTTCATATCGAGCCGATGTCGGTAATCTTCCTCCGCGCGAAGAATATCAAGGATTACGACGTGGAGCAGCGTGAAAAGGAAGAAAAGGAGCGCAAGGCGAGAGAACGCGCCGAAAAGGCCGCGGCGAGAAAAGCGGCGAAGGAAGCCGCCGAGAAGGCTGCCAGAGAAGCCGCCGAGAAAAAGTCCGCGAAAAAGACGCGTTCCGCGAAGAAGACTGCCGCTCCCGAAAAAACAGAGGAAAAAACCGTAAGGAAGACGGGCGGAGCCGCGAAAAAGGCGGTTTCGGAAAAGACCGTCGGGAAAGCAGTACCCGAAAAGGCGGAGGAAAAGCCCGTAAAGCGCGCGGGAAGACCCGCAAAGAAGGCGGAAGCCCCTGCCGAAAAAGCGGTAAAGCCGGCCGTCGAAAAGTCGGCGACGAAAAAGCCCGGAAGACTAGCGAAAAAGACGGCGTCAGCCGCACCGGAAAAAACGGCGGTGAAGAAAGCGGGAAGACCGCCCAAGAAGACCAATAAAAAATAATGCAATATACGGAGGTTAAAGATTATGAACCATGTAAAAAAAGAATGCGTGGCAATGCTCCTCGCGGGCGGGCAGGGAAGCCGTCTTTACGCGCTTACCCAGAATATGGCGAAGCCTGCCGTTCCTTACGGCGGAAAGTACCGTATCATTGATTTCCCGCTCTCGAACTGTGTAAACTCGGGGATCGACACGGTCGGCGTATTAACGCAGTATCAGCCGCTCGTCCTGAATGAGTATATCGGGAACGGTCACCCTTGGGGTCTTGACCGCGTTCACGGCGGCGTACATGTTCTCCCGCCTTATGAGACCGCGTCGGGAAAATCCTGGTACACGGGCACGGCGAACGCCATTTATCAGAATATCAGCTTTATCGACCGCTATAATCCGGAATATGTCGCGGTTCTTTCGGGCGACCATATCTATAAAATGGATTACTCGAAAATGCTCGACTTCCATAAGAAAAAGAACGCCGACGCGACGATCGCGGTGCTTGAGGTTCCGTGGGAGGAGGCTCCCCGCTTCGGAATTATGACCGCCGACGAGGAAGGAACCATTACCGAATTTGCCGAAAAGCCGAAGGAGCCGAAATCGAATCTCGCTTCGATGGGCGTTTACATTTTCACATGGTCTACCTTAAAGCGCCACCTGATCGCGAATGAGAAGGACGAGGGTGCGTCGAAGGACTTCGGAAAGAACATTATCCCCGCCATGCTCGGCGAGGGCAGCAAGCTTGTCGCGTACCATTTTGACGCGTACTGGAAGGACGTCGGAACGATCGATTCCCTTTGGGAAGCGAACATGGACTGCCTCGACCCGAATGTTCCGCTTGACCTTTACGACCCGAAATGGAAAATTTATTCGAGAAATCCCGTTATGCCGCCGCATTATGTCGGCGCGAACAGCAAGATCGAGAATTCGATGGTTGCGGAAGGCTGTGTGATCGACGGCGACATAGACTTTTCCGTTCTGTTCGCGGGCGTTACGATCGAGGAGGGCGCGACCGTCCGTTACAGCATCGTCATGCCGAATACGGTCATCAAAAAGGGTGCCGTGATCGAATTTTCGATCGTCGGCGAGGACTGTGTGATCGGTGAGAACGTTCACCTCGGTGAACGGCCCGAAAATGTCGAGAACCGGGACGAATGGGGCGTTGCGGTTGTCGGACCCGGCGTAACGGTTTCCGACGATAAAGTAATCGCACCGAAAGCAATGATCTCCGCGGATCTTTAATCAAAAGAAAGGAACAGAATAAAATGGCTAATATGTCTAACGTACTCGGTCTGATCTTCGCGAATATGCACGACATGACCGTAAACGATCTTACAAAGAACCGCGCGATGGCTTCGGTTCCGTTCGGAGCGCGCTACCGCCTGATCGACTTCCCGCTTTCCAACATGGTAAACTCGGGAATCTCCAACGTCGGCGTTGTTACAAAAGCAAATTACCAGTCGCTTCTCGACCATATCGCGTCGGGCGACGAATGGGATCTCTCCCGAAAGACGGGCGGGCTTCACTTCCTCTCGCCGTACAGCAATTTCGGGAACGGCGGTCAGTACCGCGGGCGCCTTGAGGCGCTTTCGGGCGCGAAGCGGTTTATTCAGAACTCGCTCGCAGATTACGTATTGATGAGCGACTGTGACTGCGTCGCGAATCTTGACTATAAAAAGATCGTCGATTTTCACGAGGAGCAGGGCGCGGATATGACTGTTGTTTATAAGCGCGATACCTATACGGCGGAGGAGCTGAAAACCCGTACCGTCCTGAAGCTGAACGACAAGGGTGAGGTTTACGACGTTTTGATCCGTCCGGAGCTGGACGGCGAATTCGACACCAGCATGAACATTTTTGTGATATCGAAGGAATTCCTGTTAAAGATCATCAACGAGTCCGAGAGCCGGAACCTGTACAGCTTTGAGGTTGACGTTTTACAGCACCGCCTCCACGAATTCAAGGTGGGCGGCTACCGCTTCGACGGCTATTGCGCGCAGATCGACAGCATTCAGTCCTATTACCGGGCGAATATGGAGATCATGAAGAAGGAAGTCCGCGCCGAGCTGTTTAATTCGGACGATCCGATCTATACGAAGGTTCGCGACAGCGCGCCCGCGAAGTACGGGATCGACGCTTCGGTAAAGAGCAGTCTGATCGCGGACGGCTGTATTGTCGAGGGAACGGTCGAAAACTCGGTGCTGTTCCGCGGCGTAAAGGTCGGAAAAGGCTCGGTGGTGAAAAATTGTATTTTAATGCAGGATACCGAGGTCGGCGACAAGTGCGAGTTGAATTATGTACTCGCGGATAAGAACGTAAAGGTCGGCGATTACAGAAGCCTCGGCGGCACGGTCGATTATCCCGTATTTATCAATAAGGGCGCGGGGGTTTAAGTGCAATTTGACCCTGCGGGCTTGCAATCGAATACAAGAAAACGGCGGTTTGTGTGACCGCCGTTTTTCGTGTTTATTTGCACAGCACAGACCAACAAGCATTCAGAATGGCAAACATTACATCGCATTTGACAGCAGTTTTCTTTCTCCAGCTCGGTTCTCTGCCGATAATATGCCGGAATCCGTTCAGCGCCTGCTCGGGAATCATGTCCATAAAAATATCTTCTTCCAAAAGGTGCGCCAAAAGTTCATACGTCTGCGTACTTTGGAGAACCCAATCGGGAACTCGCGTGATTGAGCTGAGCCAGAATCCAAAACAGAATTTATAGGGGTTTTCCAAGATGTATTTTTGTAATTCATTCTCGGTAACGGGTTTCAATGCCTCCCAATTATAGTTGAACGGACCGACAAAGCCGCTGCCGTATTCTTTGGGCTTGCGGAAGGTGATATGCTCGTCAAAATCCTTCAGCAGCTCGTAGGCGTGCTTTGCGGTGGTCTTGGCGATTTTTAGATTCTCCTCGGTTCGCCAGCTTTGCGTATTTTCAAGCAGACCGATATGGTTCGCTCCGGGAAATAACGCTTTGGGCTTATAATACCGCTTACTCTTTCCCTTGACCGAAAAATCATCAACCGATGTGTAATTCAAAACCGCCGAGAGATGCTGAAACGACAGTGAAATTTCGTCGGACAGAACGGGATAATCCTCCGGATATTTTACCCATGCTAAAATATCGGCGGTGACCGCCCGATTTCCGCCTCTGCCGTCCGCGTCCAAGGCTTCGCCGCCGTGAAACCAATTTTTGTGCTGTGATGCAATTTCCGGAGTCGTTAATGCCATGATTGCTTGCTGAATGTAAGGAGAATCAATTTCAATCCCCGCGTTCAATAATCCGCCGATATGACAATCCATGCCGTCGATCCCGTGCAGCTCGTGCCCAAACCACCCGTCGGGATTCTGCGCTGCCAGATGTCTTTTTATATTGGTTTGCTGCAATATTTGCGTCTGCAATTCCTTCATGAAAGGCTCATCCGTTGGCGTTTTGAGCATATCTCTATGCACAAGATAGCGAATGCTCGGGCAGGCGTTTTTCAGTAAGAAATCTATATTCTTTTTATAATTATGTTTCATGCCGTCCTCCGATAATTGAAATTTCAAAAGAATTCGCTATAATACCGCAAAATCAATTCTGATATTGGATCTGTTCGCTGACAACAGGGGAATAGCAGATCAAGGCTTCTCCGTCAAGATTCTCGCGGTGCATATCAACGGCGGTGATCTGGTGGTTGTTGTACGTCGTGTAGTAATAAATTCCTTTGTCGGCATTGCAGCAGGACGTGTAAAGCGTGACCTCAAATTTCCCTTCGCCTACGTCGCAGCAGCCGCGCTGCTGATCCACAGAGCCGAGAATGTGGAAAAACTGGCTTACGCTCTCCTCCTCGGAATCCCCCGAAACGGAATTCATTTTCACAAAAGCAACTCTGACAAACCGGGACTGCGACGACAGATCGCCGGGCAGCCCGAGCGCGCCCATTCCCCGGCTGTAACAGCTTAGCGGAAGGCCTTCGGCAAAGCTGTTTTCGGGATTTTTTATTGATAGATTCATATAATTGTTTAAGTTGAACATCTGCATATCAAACGGCGGATTATTCGTCAGAACGCCCGCGGGATTGTCGTAAACCTTGAGCCCGTCCCGAACCGATTCCACCGTGATCGCGCCGTTTTTGTCCGCAATGATCCAATGAAGCTGAGCACACGGAAGCTTGTCGCTGAACGGCTCGTTGTCAAGATTGATCCGCTCCAGCAGCGCTTTTGCGGCGCTTACGGAATCGCATTGCGAAAGGATCCATGAAATAAATTCAAATTGGGAAACGTTGTCCTTGTCGGGAGCCTTGTCCCGATAAAAAGCGTTCCCGACAAAATTCAAGCCCGCCATGCCAAGCCCCTTTTCGTTGATCGCGTCATAAAAAAGCGGGTAATCGTTCACAACGTGTGCCATGCCGATGATCGCGTAATGAGAATCCATTCTCCCCATGCTTCGGAATTCGATGGGATAATTCCGGGGCAGGATCGCGATACTGTCTCCATAGGAAAATTCATAATCAAGTGTTCTGCCAAAGTAAAAGTCCTTGGTTTGATAAGTTGCCGCCGTACACATAAGCATATCTCCTTTTTATCTGATTGCAGTTGTAACTGTAAATATGTTAGCATGGAAGGGTAAAAATGTCAAGCGTTTTGAGAAGGACAGACCGCCTTACATTCCTGAAAAATGTTAAAGCGGCGGTTTATCCAAAATTGCCGCTTGCTGTTTATGAGATCAGTGCCGCTACTTTATCGTAAGCGCCGCTGTCCGAAAGCTTACCGCCGAAGCCGTACCGAGGTACATAAAGATAGGAATTTCCCTTTTTATCCTTTGAGAAAACGAGATGGGGAACCCAATCCGGATCGCCCACAAGCTCCGTATCACAGCGAATGACGATCTCCTTTCCGCCGTGATAAATTTCCGAATTCATTTCAATTTCGTCGTCGGACAATATACTGTCATACACGAAGGCGGTATCCTTTTCCGCTTCAAGAATCTCGCGCACGGCGGAGATTCCGTCAAAATTGCGGTATTTATGATAATTGACTGCGTATTCGTATTTCAGATCGTCGGAATAATCGAAGTCCATCAGGAAATATTTCATGGATTTCGGCTGATATCCTTTGTAATACTGCTTTTCGTCCCAAACGCCGTTTTCATCAAAGAAACAGATCCCCGTATCCTTGATCCGCGCCCAGCCCGTGCGCATAATTCCGTCCGTGCCCGCGTAATATTTTTTTCCGCTCTTGGTTCTGATCCACCGGTCTACCGCCATTATGCCTTTTTTGAAATAGCGCATTCCGTTCTTTCCTTTTGTCCAGCCCGTGTATTCGCCTTTACAAACGCCGTCGGGACCGAATTGATAGCGGATTCCGCCGATCGTGCGGGATTTTATCGTCATTGCGCCGTCGGAAGTAAAATAATAGGTCTTTCCGTCAATTTCCTTCCAGCCCTTCGCGGAATCCCCGTTTTCTTCCATGTAATAGGTTTTTCCGTCTCTTGTTTCCCAATCGGCAAACGCGGCTGTTGAAAATTGGGCGGCCGCCAACAGCGCTGCCGCAGCTGCGGCGCAGAATTTTCTTCTTGATTTGCGGTTCATGACTTTCCCTCCGGCACATCATTCATAAGCACAGCATAGCACGGGAGGGTAAAAATGTCAAGTGTTTTACGTTCGGAGGAAAGCTGAGTTATATTCCCCAAAAAGTGAAAAGCGGCGATTTTTTCAAAAATCGCCGCTTTATGTTGCGCAGGTTTACCTTTATATATAGACATTTCCCCGGGTTACTTTCTTCCGTTGATAAGCGCAATGAGCGACGCCGCCTCGGAATCGAGCTTATCCGCCGTATCTTGCGCGTCGCGCGAAATATCGGAGTTCCTTTGAGCGACCGCGGTGATATGCTCCATACTGCCCATTGCGGTGGTGAGATCGTCCGCCTGTTTAGCGGATGTGGTGGAAATATCCACAACGAGATCAACACTCTTCTTAATGCCGTTGATCGTGTTTTGAAGCGCTTCGGCAGCCTCGTTCGCAATCACGTTGCCGTTATTGACAGCGTTCATCGTCTCCGCGATCAGTTGGGTCGTGTTCTTAGCCGCCTCTGCGGATTTCGTGGCAAGGCTTCGCACCTCGTCCGCTACGACCGCGAATCCCTTACCGTTCTCACCCGCTCTTGCCGCCTCGATCGCTGCGTTAATCGCAAGAATATTCGTCTGCATGGCGATATCCTCAATCGTTTTAACGATCGATTCGATTTTTTCGGAATACTCGGTGATCTGGTTCATCGCAAGCTTCATATCTTCCATGCTCTGGACACTGCCGTTCAGCTGTCCTTCAGCCTTACGGGAGAAGCCGCTTGCCTCTTCCGCTCTGTTTGCGCTTTCGCGAACTTCACCTGCGATCGATTCAAACACCGCTCTGATTCCTTGAACGGTGTCCGCTTGAGCGGACGAGCCGTCCGAAATACGGCGTGAAACATCCTGCATCGTCACCGAGTAGCTGTTGATGCTCTGCGAAGTGTTGGCGACATCATTCAGCAGCGATTCCATCGAGGAATTAAGCCGCTTGGTCTCAATGATCCGCTCGCTGATACTGTCGAGCATACCGTTAATGCCGTCGCTCAATTCGTTGAACTCAACACACGTTCTGACATCGATCCGGATATCGCTGTTGCCTGCGGAGATCTCTTTCATATTGCTCTGGATCATATTCAGCTTTGCGATAATGCTCTTGTTGATCGTTGTGATCGTGATGTAGGACAGAACGGCGATGATCACCGCGGTCGTGAGCAGGATCACAATGGTAAGGATCAGTGTCTGCTCGCTTGCCTCCGATACGGGGATCAGCGTTCCGATATAGTAGTCCTCGAATAAGGAGACGCACACATAATATTCCACGTCGTCAATCTTTATGGTTTCAACGCCGCCGTTGCCCATTTCCAGGAGGTTTTTCGTAAATCCCAGTTTCTCGGCCTGCAGGCCGATTTTGGAGGAATCCTTATATGCCGCGACCGTAAGGTCGGATTTATTTACCGCGAACATCGTTCCGTTCTTTCCCACGGTAATTCCCGCCAGCACGACGTCGGGCTGCGCGTTTTTGAGCGCATTTGACAAACGCACGGGTTCCATTCCGATCTGAACGATCCCCGCTTTGTCATAACGGCTGACGCCGATGTATTGGAACAGCTTTGCCTCCGCGCCGTTCGGCGTAGGCTCCTGAGCCAGCTCGAAGGTCTTGTCGGTGAGAATTTTCAGGAACGGCTGGGTCTGATCGGATGAATGGAAATCAAAGCCTAAGTACGCCTCGACAGTACTCCATAGAATGATACCTTCCTCGTCGGTAACATGAAGCTCGTCCACACCCATCTGAACGCGGATCTGCTCCAGTTTTTCCTGGTCGTCGAGTACCTCGGGCGCGTTGCTGATGATCTGCGAAAACATTCTCGCCTTGATAAGATACTCCTCGTTAAGGTTATTGGTAAGACTTTCGATTTCGGTTTTGCTGTCGGTCAGGCGCTGCTTGGCGTCGGATATTCTCACCTCGGCGGTATTTTTCAGCGAGTACTTGGAGAACCCGACCTGTGTAATATAGCTCAGAACTCCCATGACAATTAACGCCAGAATGCTGCTCAAAACAATGCTTTTTAAAATCGTTTTTCTGATAGAAACGTTCATGGTCAATCTCCTTCGCTTGGCGATATGAACTCGAACACGGTTTTTCCTGTTAAACCGTGCTCTTATTAATTAAAAATTATACCATTTTTTTCAAGTTTTGTAAAGCCGGAAATTGCGAAATACGAAAAATCTACATCTTTTACAAATTTTTTGCTTTTTTTTAGAACTAACGCTGCATTTCATATTGATTGGCGTTCGGCCGCGCGGCAGCGTTCATTTTCCGTTTGCTTCAAGCGGCGAATTTGTATTTTTGAAAAATTCTTTGTGAAAATTTCAAATTTGGTATTAACATTTCGGGAAATCTATGGTATAATACATTTATATAGAGCTTCGGATTCATTTAGAGGAATTTCAATATGAGCAACGAAAAAAACGGAAAAAAGATTCGGAATGTAAAAATCAGGGAGGAGGAGCCCCACGCGCGCCCGAGGCGGGCGAAGGCGGAGGAAAAGATCTCGCTTCTCCATAAGCCCACGCCGCTCGAGCGGATCGGCGCGGTGCTTTCGGCGGCGGGGACGGCGATCCTCTGTATGATCCTGATCCTGATCATCACGCTTTGTATCGTGGTGACCGCGCTCGCCGTTTATGTCATGCAGTTCGCGGAGAGCAGCTTTGACGTCGATCTGACCGATGTAGAGCTTTCGTATTCAAGCTTTCTTTACGCTTCGGACGATCAGGGGCAGGACGTCCTCATCAAGCAGATCAGCAGCGATCAGAGCCGCGTCTGGACAGACATTGAGGACATTCCCCAGCACGCTTTGGACGCGTTCGTATCGGTTGAGGACGAGCGCTTTTTCGAGCATGACGGCGTAGACTGGAAGCGAACCTTAAGCGTAACGGTCAAGGCGGTTTTCAGCAGCGGCGCGGAGGGCGGTTCGACCATTACGCAGCAGCTCGTCCGCGACATTACGCAGGATAAGGAAACGACGATCGGGCGAAAGCTCCGCGAGATCTTCCGCGCGCTTTCCCTCGAAAACAAGTACACGAAATACGATATTCTCGAAAGCTACCTGAACCGGATCGGCTTCGGCGGAACGGCGTACGGAATCGGCTCGGCGGCGTATTTTTATTTTGATAAAGAGCCGAGCGAGCTTACGATCGCGGAGGCGGCGATCCTTGCGGGCGTCGTCCGTTCCCCCACGGCTTACAACCCGTACAACGGGGAAAAGGGGCTTCGCCAGTCACGGATCCGTCAGACCTACGCGCTCGATCAGATGTACAAAAACGGCTATATCACCACGCAGGAGTACGAGGACGCGTACGCGGAAAAGGTACGGTTCCGGCTTCCGGTAAAGGGCGATTATTACGGCTATGTCGATGAGCGGGCGACGGAATATTACGGCTCCTATGACAACGATGAAGAGGATCTTTATTACGAAAATGTTTCCTGGGAGGAGCTTCTCGGCGAATCCACCGCGAATGCGTATAAATGGAACGGGAACTATACGGTCTCGCAGAACTGGTACGTGGACGCGGCGCTCAATCAGATCATCAACGACCTCGCGGAGCTTTTCGATATTTCGTATTCCGCCGCGAACGAGAAGTTCCGGAGCGGGGGCTATACCGCGTATCTGAATATGAATATTGATATGCAGGAGAAACTTTCGGCGAAATTCGAGGATCCTTATACCTGTCTTACCGCGTATGACGCTTCGCTCCCTGCCGACAGTAAGAATCTTTTGCAGGCGGGCTTCGTCATCATGGACTACCGCGGAAACGTTCTCGCGGTCGCGGGCGGGATCGGCGACAAGCCGGGCGACAACTGCTTTAACCGCGCAAGTCAGGCAGTCAGCGCGATCGGCTCGACCATTAAGCCGATCGGGAATTATTCGCTTGCGATCGACATGGATAAGGTCACCTATTCCACCATGGAGAAGGACGCTTCGGGGCGGATCCCCGCCGCTTACGCGGGAGAAGGGGACTACGACGCGATGTCGGGCTATGACGAGGTGACGGATACGACGCGCTGGCCTCATAACTACGAGGAAAAGGGCTTCGGTACGGGAAATTATTACCCCACATGGTACGCGATCCAGAAATCGACGAATACGATCGCGGCGCGCACCATGAAAAAAGTCGGACTTTCCAATTCGTTCCATCAGCTTGTCGATAAGCTCGGGTTTACCCACCTCGACAGCGTAAACGATATGGCGTACTCGCCGCTCGCGACGGGCGGTCTGACGAACGGGGCGACGCTTGTCGAGCTTACCGCCGCGTATCAGATCATGGGCAACGGCGGAATGTACTATAAGCCGTATTTTTACTCGAAGGTCGTGGACAGCAACGGGAAAACCGTTCTCGAACAGGACACGACGGGAAAACGCGCGATCTCCGAGGACAGCGCGTGGATCACCAACCGCATGATGCTGAAGGTGATCGAGGATCCCTACGGAACAGGGCAGCACGCCAAGCTTGGGAATGTCGAGGTTGTCGGAAAAACGGGTACGGCGAACGACTGGTCGAACCTTCTCTTTGCGGGATTGACGCCGCAGTATGTTGCCTGCTACCGGATTGCCTATGACGATAACCACGAGATCAGCCGTTCGACTTCGGGCTACCGCACGCTTGCGATGGTATGGCACGACGTAATGGTGGAAATGGTTGATACCGAGAAGGAGCAAAGCTTTACGCCCGACAGCTCCACTCTTACGCTCAATTACTGCAACGAAACGGGTCTGCTCGCGACCTCGAAATGCCCGGAGACGACTGTCGGCTATTACCGCGCGTCGAATATCCCGACGAGCTGTGATTCCCGGCATGACGGACTGTACTGGGCGGAGCATGACGAGGCGGAGCTTCCGCTCTTTGAATAATTATGGATAAAAATACGCACTACCGATTGACCGCGCCCTGCCATTTCGGGCTTGAAAAAACGCTCGCCTTTGAGATCAGGCGCGCGGGCGGCGAAAATATCGAGAGCCGCGACGGACGCGTCGATTTCGACGGGGACGAGGCGGTGATCGCGCGGGCGAATATTACCTCCTCCGTCGCCGAGCGGATCGGGATCGTCCTCGCGTCCTTCGAGGCGAAAAGCTTTGACGATATTTTTTACGCGCTTCAGTCCGTGCCGATCGAGGAATACGCTTCGCGAAACGATAAGCTCCACATTGTAAAGGGACATTCCCTGAACTCCGCGCTTACCAGTATTCCCGCGCTCCAGCGCACGATCAAAAAGGCGTTCGTCCTGCGAATGCAGGAAAAATATCATCTCACGACCCTCCCGGAAACGGGCGCGGTGCTCCCGATCCATTTCCTTCTGATGAAGGATCGGATCACGGTCACGCTCGACACCTCGGGCGAAGGGCTTCATAAGCGGGGCTATCGCGCGCGGTCGAACGCCGCGCCGATCAAGGAAACGCTCGCGGCGGGGCTGGTCGATCTCGCGCGTGTTCGGGAAAGCGATACCGTCGTCGATCCGTTCTGCGGGAGCGGAACGATCCTGATCGAAGCGGCAATGAAGGCGGCGGGGATCGCTCCGGGAATGAACCGTCGGTTTGCCGCGGAAAATTGGGGCTTTATGAACCGATCTGTCTGGGCGGACGCGTTCGCCGAAGCACGTGCGGCGGTAAAAAAGGACTGCCCGTTCCGCGCGTTCGGCTACGATCTCGACGGGGAGGCGATCGCCTTAACGAACGAAAATGCACGAAAAGCGGGCGTTTCGGAATACCTCACGGTAAAAAAGCGGGCGATCCGTGATTTTTACCCGCCCGAGCCGAAAATCAAGATCATTACGAATCCACCCTACGCGCAGCGCATGGGGGAGACCGCCGAGGCGCATGAGATTTATCGGACAATGGGAGAGCGGCTGCTTCCGCTCGGCGAAAACGAGCTTTACGTCATCACCTCGGACGGGGAATTTGAGACGCTGTTCGGGGAGAAGGCGGGGAAGAACCGGAAGCTGTATAACGGAATGCTGCAATGCAGGCTTTACAGCTACCGTGAAAACCGAAAATAAAAAATGCCCGTCCGATTTTTGAAGCCCGGACGGGCGTTTTTTCCGGGCAGGGCTGCCGGCGGCACTCTGCCATGAATTCATTTATAAAATTTACTTTTCGTGATCGCGATCCATGCCGTGATCGAGAGCACGACCGCGATCGCCCCCGCGAACGATGTGTACGGGAACGGGAGATCGGCCGTATTCATACCGTAAAAGCTGAATACCATATTCGGCAGCTCGAGAATGATCGTGATGACCGTCAGCACCTTCATCGTCTGGTTCAGGTTGTTCGAGATGACGTTTGCGTAGGCATCCATGGTGTTCGAGAGAATGTTCGAGTAAATATTACTCATCTCGATCGCCTGCTTTACCTCGACGAGAACGTCCTCGAGCAGCTCCTGATCTTCGTCGTAAAGCTTGATGATCCGGCCGCGGAGAAGCTTTTCCAGAACGCTTTCGGTGGATTTGAGCGAGGTCGAAAAGTAAACGAGTGATTTTTCGAGTCCGAGCAACTGGATCAGCGCCTTATTTTTCATGGAGCGATGAAGCTGCTTCTGCACATAGTTGAAAATTTTGTCAATCTGCTTTAAAAACTGGAGATATTTCGCCGCGATCCGCAGCAGGATACAGAAAATAAACTGCGTCTTGAACTGCGTTTTTACGTTTTTGACGACGCCCTTCGCGAAATCGTCGATGATCGCGTTTTCCTTCAGGCTTACGGTAATGACGTAGCTGTCGGTAAGGATAATCCCCATCGGGAGAGTATAGTATGAAAAGGTCTTTTCGTCGTTATCGTCGCTTTTTTCGGCAACCGGGTAGTCGAGAACGATGAGCGTCTGCCCCTCGTCGCTTTCGATACGCGAGCTTTCCTCCTCGTCGAGCGCGGAGCGGAGAAAGTCGCGGTCGATCCCGAGATCGTCCTCCAGCATGGAGATTTCCGCTTCCGTGGGCGCGATCGCCGAGATCCAGCAGCCCGGCTCAAGCTCGGCAAGCTCCTCTAGCCCGCTTCCGACGGTTTTGTAAAATGTAAGCATACTGTGTTTCCTTTCTGCAAAGCACAGCCGCTTACGACAGCCGCGCTTTACGGTGATATTCGTTTTCGCCCGCTAGGGTCGGCTGTCATACAAATCAACCTTTCTTTTTTTGGTTTTTGCAGGAGTGCGGTTCGGCGGACTCCTCTAAATTATCATTTTATCACATTTTCGGCGGTTTTGCAACCTGTTTTTGAAAAATAGAGAGAAAAGTGGGGAATTTTTTTAAATTTCGGGAAAAGGTATTTACAAAAGGAAATCTTTGTGCTATAATAATCCTTGCCGATTCTGCGGCGGACACGCACTTGGCGCTGCGGCGTATGCTCCGGACGGAGAAACACTGCTGCCCTTCGCTATGTGAGTGCCAAAAAAATTGAAAAGGAGTGTATTCACCATGATGCTCAAGGACGAAAAGCAGGCGATCATCGAGGCGAACCGTACCACCGAAAACGATACCGGTTCCCCCGAAGTACAGATCGCGATCCTCACGAAGCGGATCAACGACCTTACCGAACACTTAAAGACCCACCAGAAGGATCATCATTCCAGAAGAGGTCTGTTTAAGATGGTAGGGCGCAGACGGAACCTTCTCGCGTACCTTCAGAAGAAGGACATTGAGCGCTACCGCGCGATCATCGCGAAGCTCGGGATCCGTAAGTAAAACATATTCCCGAGGGATATGTTTCAGGCTGTCGAACGGAAAGGGCGGAACGAAAGCGGTTCTGCCCTTTTTACCGGTTCGATGGAAGAAAAGAGGAAGCGCACGGCGTTTTTTAGCGATAAATTGAGCCCGAAAGGGTTTTCGGGCTGAATTTATTGCTAAACCCGTGCCTTCCGGAGACAGTGAACGCCATGTCGGCGGCACGGAAAGGATAAATTCAAAAATGTTTGAGAATTATAAGACTTTTAAAACGACCTTTGCCGGAAGAGAGCTTATGGTCGAGACTGGGAAGGTCTGCGGGCTCGCGAACGGCTCCTGCTGGGTTCATTACGGCGATACCGTCGTGATGGTAAACGCGACTGCAAGCCCCAAGCCGAGAGACGGGATCGACTTTTTCCCGCTCGCGGTCGATTATGAGGAAAAGCTCTACGCCGTCGGAAAGATCCCCGGCGGGTATTTAAAGAGAGAGGGCAGACCGAGCGAAAAGGCGATCCTTACCTCGCGCGTGGTAGACCGTCCGATGCGTCCGCTCTTCCCGAAGGATATGCGCAACGACGTGGCGATTGTCATGACCGTTCTCGCGGTAGACCCCGATACGCAGCCCGAGATCCTTTCGATGATCGGCGCTTCGATCGCGGTTTCGATCTCCGACATTCCGTGGAACGGGCCGATCGGCGGCATTTCCGTCGGACTGGTGGACGGCGAGATCGTGTTGATGCCGAACGCGGAGCAGCGCGCGAAGTCCGATTTACAGCTTACCGTTGCGTCGAGCGCAAAGAAGGTCGTGATGATCGAGGCGGGCGCGAACGAAGTGGACGACGACACCATGCTGAAGGCGATCATGGCGGGTCACGAGGAGATCAATCGCTCCTTAATTCCCTTTATTAACAGCATTCGCGCGGAGATCGGGAAGCCGAAGTTCTCCTTCCCGTCGATGGAGGTCGATCACGATCTGTTCGAGGCGATCCGCGCGCAGTATACCGATAAGGTAAAATTCGCGCTCGATACCGACGACAAAAATATCCGCGAGGAGCGCTTACAGCCGATCAAGGACGAAATTCACGCACAGTTCGACGAGCAGTATCCCGAGCAGGGCGCGATGATCGACGAGTGCATTTATAAGCTCCAGAAATTTATCGTAAGACGCTGGCTCTTAGACGAGCAGAAGCGTGTAGACGGCAGAGGTATGAACGATATGCGTCCGCTTGCTGCCGAGGTCGGGCTTCTTCCGCGCGTTCACGGCTCCGGTCTTTTCACGAGAGGACAGACGCAGGTTCTGACGGTCACGACTTTAGGCCCCGTCAGCGATTCTCAGCGGCTCGATGGCCTGGACGACGAGGATACCAAGCGTTATATGCACCACTACAACTTCCCGGCGTATTCCGTCGGCGAAACGAAGGCGAGCCGCGGCCCCGGACGCCGTGAGATCGGTCACGGGGCGCTTGCGCAGCGCGCGCTGGAGCCCGTGCTTCCGTCGGTAGAGGAATTCCCCTACGCGATCCGTCTCGTATCCGAGGTTCTTTCCTCGAACGGTTCTACGTCGCAGGCTTCGATCTGCGGTTCGACCCTCTCCTTAATGGACGCGGGCGTTCCGATCAAGGCTCCCGTCGCGGGAATCTCCTGCGGTTTAATTACCGAGGGCGACCGCTGGATGACGATGGTCGATATTCAGGGGCTTGAGGACTTTTTCGGCGATATGGACTTTAAGGTCGGCGGTACGCATAAGGGTATTACCGCGATCCAAATGGACTTAAAGATCGACGGACTTACTCCCGAGATCATCAAGGACGCTTTTGAAAAAACACATAAGGCGCGGATCAAGATCCTCGACGAGGTTATGCTGAAGGCGATCCCCGCACCGAGACCGAGCGTAAACGAGTACGCGCCGAAGATGATTAACATGAAGGTGCCGGTAGAGAAGATCCGCGAAGTGATCGGTACGGGCGGAAAGGTGATCCAGAAGCTCTGTGCGGACTTTGAGGTGAAGATCGACATCGACGAGGAAGGAAACGTATTTATCTGCGGCTCCGATCTTGAAAAGTCGAACGCCTGCGTTGAAATGATCAAGTCGATCGTGACCGAGCCGGAAATCGGCGCGATCTATAAAGGGAAGGTCGTTCGCGTGAAGGAATTCGGCGCGTTCGTCGAGTTCGCGCCCGGCAAGGAGGGCATGGTTCATATCTCCGAGCTTGAAAACCGCCGCGTTGAAAAGGTCGAGGACGTCTGCAACGTCGGAGATCAGATCATCGTCAAGATCATCAAGATCGACAATCAGGGGAAGATCGGTCTTTCCCGAAAAGAAGCGCTCGCGGATATTGAAAAGAAAAAGTCCCAGAAGAACGGATAAGAGATTCTCCCCCGATGATCATTCGGGGGAGGTTTCGTTTTTAGGACACTAAAAAAGTCTCTTTGAAGAAATAGGAGGGATATTCGTGGTACGAAAGGCGGCAAAAGAGGATATAACGGTCGCAGCGGATCTGGCAGTTTTGCTGTGGAACAATAGCTCTGTTCATGAGCTGATCCATGAGTTTTCGGAAATGATTTCCAAAGAAACTGCTCAGATCTTCTTAAAATATGAAAACGAGGTTCCCGTCGGATTCGCGCAATGTCAGCTCAGGCATGATTATGTGGAGGGTACGGAGACGACGCCCGTGGGCTATTTAGAAGGAATTTTTGTGAAAGACGCCTACCGCGGGAAGGGATATGCCAAAGAACTGCTGGCGGAATGTGAACGGTGGGCAAAAGCGAATGGGTGCGCAGAGTTTGCCAGTGATTGTGAAATGGATAACGCCGATAGTTTTCAATTTCATAAAGCAATGAACTTTACAGAAGCCAACAGAATTATCTGCTTTACAAAAAAATTGTAGACGAAAAATTGAGAAAACGGGACACAGCACCGATCTGAAAAGAGAGGAAAAATCGGGTCTTGAAAAAAATTCCGAAGTATGGTATACTTAAAACGAGTATAACGGAAAATATTTCGGGGAAAGGAAAGCAAAACATTGTCCTATACGATAAGTGAGGAGGAGCTTCGCGAACAGCGGTATTTTATGCAGCGTGTCCGCGCGGTGACTCATGTTTTCGATCATATACCCCTTGCGTTCACGCACAGCTACGGCTGTCAGATGAACAGCTCGGACGGCGAAAAGATAGGCGGAATGCTGGCGGAAATGGGCTTCGGCTTTACGGATACGCCCGAGAATGCCGACTTTATCCTTTATAACACCTGCGCGGTGCGTGAGAACGCAGAAAACCGCGTGTTCGGAAACATCGGCGCGTTAAAGCACCTGAAAGAGAAAAATCCCGGGCTGGTGATTGCTGTCTGCGGCTGCATGGTGCAGCAGGAGCATATCGCCGCCCGAATGCGGCAAAAATTCCCGTTTGTCGATCTGATTTTCGGGACGCACGTACTTTACCGCTTTCCCGAATTGCTGTATACGGTTTATGAGAAAAGTGCGCGCGTGCTGGAGATCACCGAAAGCGTGGGGACGATCGCGGAGGGGCTTCCCGTCCGGCGGGAGGGGAAGATCACGGCGAGCGTTCCGATCATGTATGGCTGCGACAACTTCTGTTCCTATTGTGTGGTTCCGAAGGTGCGCGGGCGGGAGCGTTCCCGCGAGCCGGGCGAGATCCTCGGCGAGGTGAAGTCGCTGCTCGGCGCGGGGTATAAGGAGATTTTACTGCTCGGGCAGAACGTGAATTCCTACGGAAAAGGCGGATCGGCGGATTTTGCGGAGCTTCTGCGGTCGATCGACGCGCTCGACGGCGAATTTCTGGTGAGCTTCATGACCTCCCACCCGAAGGACTGCACCCACGAGCTGATCGACACGATCGCGGCGAGCCGCCATATTTCTCATCATCTGCACCTGCCCGTGCAGAGCGGGAGCGATCGGATCCTGAAGCTGATGAACCGTCATTATGACGCGGCGCGCTATCGGGAGCTGGTCGCCTACGCAAGAGAAAAGATTCCCGATCTCCAGCTTACGACCGACCTGATCGTCGGATTTCCCGGGGAAACCTACGAGGATTTTTGTGAAACGCTTGCGCTGATCCGGGAGGTTCGGTTCGATAGCGCCTATACTTTTATTTACAGCAGGCGCGAGGGCACAAAGGCGGCGGAAATGGACGACCCGATCCCGGAGGAGGAAAAGGGAAAATGGTTCCGCGAGCTGCTGGAGGTGCAGGGAAAATCGGGCGAGGACGCCTACCGCTCGTATGTCGGGAAAACGCTCAGGGTACTCTGCGGCGGGAGAGGGCGGACGGACTCCGCGCTCCTGACGGGGAAGTCGCGGCAGAACATTATCGTGGACTTCGGCGGCGGCGACGAGCTGATCGGGCGGTTTGTCGATGTAAGGATCACAAAGGCGCTGAATTGGGCGCTGGTTGGAGAGTTGGTTTGATTTTTTAATGGCAGGACTGCCATGTCCGCGGGTTTGCGGAGACGGGAAAACCTGCCATTCAATTAAAGAAAGGAAGAAAACAATATGGACGCGATTCAGGCGGCAAGAGAACTTGGCAAGGCGATTCAGGCGGACGAGCGCTGCCGCGCCTATTTTGAGGCGAAGGAGGCGAACGACCGCGACGCGGAGCTTCAGGTCTTAATCAACGATTTTAACAGAAAGCGGCAGCTCATGCAGATCGAAATGCAGAAGCCCGAGGAGGAGAAAAATTCCGAACAGCTCCAGAAGCTCAATAAGGAAATGCAGGAAAGCTACGGAAACGTGATGAAAAACGCGAATATGGCGAATTTTGTCATTGTAAAGGGCGCGTTCGATCAGCTTCTCGAGGAGGTCAATACCATTATCTCCCTGTGCTGTGAGGGAGAGGATCCCGATACCTGCGATCCGCACAGCGGCGGGTGCAGCGGAAGCTGTTCGACCTGCGGCGGCTGCGGTTAAGGTTCGTAAAGGATCCGGGGAAAGGAGGTGCGGCTATGGCGGCGAAGCAAAAGGAAGAAAAGATGTCTCCCATGCTGGCGCAGTATCTGAAGGTGCGCGAGGAGTATAAGGGGTATGTGGTCTTTTTCCGCCTTGGTGATTTTTACGAAATGTTCTTCGAGGACGCGGTCAATATCTCGAAAGAGCTTGAGCTTACGCTGACCGCGCGGGCGGGCGTTCCGATGTGCGGTGTGCCGTATCATGCCTGCGAGGTCTATCTGAAGCGGCTGATCGATAAGGGCTATAAGGTCGCGATCTGTGAGCAGCTTCAGGATCCCGCGGCGGCAAAGGGCTTGGTTGAGCGGGACGTCGTGCGGCTCGTCACGCCGGGGACACTCTACGAGGACAGTATGCTCGACGAGGGGCGCAATAATTATATCGGCTGCTTTTACGCGGCGGAAAAGGCCTGCGGCATGGTGTTCGCCGACATTTCGACGGGTGAATTCCATATCCTCGAAAGAAGCGGAGAGGGGCTTTCCCGCGAGATCGTCGGCGAGCTTTCGCGCTATATGCCCTCCGAGCTCCTTTTTAACGAAGGCTTTATCGACTGTAAAGAAGTTCATGAGTTTATCGGCATGAAGCTCGACGGCTCGACCGGGGAGCTTTTCGGCGAGGAGATGTTCGCGGGGGCGACCGACGAGCTTACCACCCAGTATCTCGGCGGGGAGGAGGTTCCCGGCGCGGATCGCTTCCCGCTTTCCGTAAAGGCGCTGTACGCGGTCTTTCGATATATCAACGAAACGCAGAAGGCGAAGATTCCCCGTTCGGTAAAGCTGATCCCGCATTTCGGCGACGATTATATGGGGCTTTCGCTTACAACGCGGCGGAATCTCGAGCTGACCGAGACTATGCGCGGAAAAGACCGGAAGGGCTCGCTTTTATGGGTGCTGGATCGGACGAAAACGGCAATGGGGCGGCGAAAGCTCCGCCAGTTTATCGAACAGCCGCTTCTGAACCCTTCCGTGATCCTGGAGCGGCTCGACGCGGTGGACGCACTTTGCGCGGATTATATGCTTTTAGAGGATTTGCGCGAAACGCTCGGCGGGATCTACGACTTGGAGCGGCTTTTGACGAGGGTCGTCTATCATGCGGCAAGCCCGCGGGAGGTTCGGTCGCTCGGACTGACGTGCGAAAGGATCCCCGCGCTCAAAAGCGTGCTTGAACGCGCGAAGCCGCGCCTTTTAAAGAATCTGAACGGCGAGATCGACGAGCTTCGCGAGATCGCCGACCTTGTGAAAAACGCGATCAAGGAGAACCCGCCCATGCAGATGAAGGACGGGGGATACATAAACGACGGGTTTAACGCCGAGCTGGATCGGCTTCGCGGGATCGCGAACGGCGGAAAAAGCATTCTTGCCGAAATCGAGGAGCGTGAGCGAGAGGAGACGGGGATCAAAAACCTGAAAATCGGGTATAATCATGTTTTCGGGTATTATATCGAGGTTTCCAAGGGGAATATACCGCTCGTCCCCGAGCGGTATATCCGCAGGCAGACGCTCGCGACGGGGGAACGCTATGTGACCGAGGAGCTGAAAAAGGTCGAGGGGGAGATCATCGGCGCGAACGGGAAGATCCTCGCGCTTGAGTCCGAAATTTTCGCCGAGGTGCGGGATTTTATCGGCGCGCAGATTGATCGGATCCAGCGCACGGCGGAGGCGGTCGCGTATCTGGACGTTTTACAGAGCTATGCCGCCGTTTCGCGGGAAAACAATTATACCCGTCCCGATATTTCACTGGAAAGCGTCGTCCAGATCCGTGAGGGACGCCACCCCGTGATCGAGGTCATGCGCACCGAGGCGGGCTTTACGCCGAACGACGCGTCGCTTGACCTGAAGGAAAACCGCCTTTGGATCATTACGGGGCCGAACATGGCGGGAAAGTCCACCTTTATGCGGCAGTGCGCGCTCATTGTGCTGATGGCGCAGATCGGGTGCTTTGTTCCCGCGAAGAGCGCGAAGATCGGGATCGTCGATAAAATTTTTACCCGGATCGGCGCGAGTGACGACCTTACGGCGGGGCAGTCTACCTTTATGGTGGAAATGTGCGAGGTCGCCGAAATTCTCAAGAACGCGACGTCGAAAAGCCTCGTGATCCTCGACGAGATCGGGCGCGGAACCTCGACCTTTGACGGGATCTCGATCGCGAAGGCGGTCGCGGAATACATGAACGGGAAGATCGGCTGTAAAACGCTTTTCGCGACACATTATCATGAGCTGATCGCGCTAGAAAAGGAAAACCGGGGAGTCCGGAATTACAGCGTTTCCGTGATGAAAAAAGGCGACGACATTCGTTTCCTGCATAAGATCACGGAGGGCGGAACGGACAACAGCTACGGGATCGAGGTCGCGAAGCTCGCGGGGCTTCCGCCGAAGGTGATCGAGGAGGCGAAGCTCGCGCTGAAAAGCATGGAGCGCGGCTCGAAGATCGACCTCGAAAAGAAGCTTCGCGAGGAAGAGGAAACGCGGGATCAGGTCGATTTTTCGTCGATCAACAAAAATGCCGTGATCCAGGCGATCCGGGGACTTGACCTCGACGATCTGACCCCGCGCGAAGCGTACGCAAAGCTTGAGGAACTGAAAAATATGCTCGGTTGATTTCGGGCTGAAAGAGGGGAGGGAAACGGATATGGCGAAGATTCGGGTGCTCGATCGGAGCGTCTACGAGCTGATCGCGGCGGGTGAGGTGATCGAGCGCCCCGCGTCCGTGATCAAGGAGCTGGTCGAAAACTCAATCGACGCGGGCGCGAAGCACATCACCGTTGAGATCAAGAACGGCGGCGTGTCCTTTATGCGCGTGACGGACGACGGCTGCGGCATTGCGCACGACGAAATCCCCGCCGCGTTTCTCCGCCACGCGACGAGCAAGGTTCGCTCGGCGGAGGATCTGAATGAGATCGCGACGCTCGGCTTTCGCGGCGAAGCGCTCGCCTCCGTCGCGGCGGTCGCGCGGGTGGAGCTTCTGACCAAGGAGGCGGACGAGGAATACGGGAGCAGCTTTAAGATCAGCGGCGGGGAAATCGCGGAGCACGAGCGGACGGGCTGTCCGAACGGGACGACGATCCTGATCCGCGACCTTTTTTACAACGTTCCCGCGCGGCGGAAATTTCTGAAGAAGGACGTGACCGAGGGGAATCAGGTGCAGGGGTTGATCGACCGGCTCGCGCTCTCGAATCCCGAGATTTGTTTTCGCTTTATCCGCGACAATAAGACGGTGCGGAGCACGGGCGGGGACGGCGATTATTATTCCGCCGTCTACGCCGTTTTCGGGAAGCAGTTCGCTTCCTCGCTCATTCCCGTGGATTACTCGTCGGCGGGCGTCGAGGTCGTCGGTTATGTGTCCTCCCCGCTCTTTACGCGCGCCAACCGTTCCATGCAGTATTTTTTTGTGAACGGGAGAAGCGTCCGCTCGCCGATCTGTATGGCGGCGCTTGAGGAGGGCTATCGGAACAGCATTATGACGGGGAAGTTTCCCGCCTGCGTGCTGAATCTTTCGATCGCGCCCTCGCTTTGCGACGTGAACGTCAGCCCCTCGAAAACGGAGGTGCGCTTCGCGGAGGAAAAAGTCGTTTTCGACGCGGTTCATTTCGGAACCCGCAATGCGATCCTGAATGCGGACAGCCGCCGCGAGATCCGCCTAGAAAAAAAGGAGCTTCCGAAGCCGCCCGAAGAAACGCGCCCCGATCGGATCCTGTTTCAGCGGGTAGAAGAAGCGCTAGAGCGGAGGGCGGCCGATCCGGCACCCTGTCCCAAGGAAGAACCGATCAGAAGCTTTACGGACGAGCGGATCAACCGAAGGAAGCGCGAGCCGCTGTTTATGAGCGCGCCCGTTACCGCGTACGAGACCGTGAAAAACGTGCAGCAGCGGGCCGAGGAGATCCCGCCCCCCGAACCGCCGCCCGTGCCGCCCGAATTGCCGACCTTCCGGTACCTGTCGGAGTCGTCCTTTGAGCGGAGGGAGGCGCCTGCGCCGTCCGTCCGAATCACGGAGGAGCCGCCGACTCCGGCGATCCGCGTGGTCGGCGAGCTTTTCGCGACGTATATCGTCTGCGAGTGCGGGGAAGAGATGATCCTGATCGACAAGCACGCCGCGCACGAGCGGATCCGGTTCGAGCAGAAGAAAACCGAGCTTACGACCGCTTCGCAGCTCCTTGCCGAGAGTGAATTCGTTTCCCTGACGTCGGAGCAGTACAGCGCTCTTGCGGAGCATGGCGAGCTTTTGCGGGAGATCGGCGTGGAGGTTTTATTGCAGGACGGCGTTCGGGGAGAGATCACCGCCGCGCCCGCCGCGTTCGCGGGGGAGGCGGTTTCTCCCGCGGAGCTTGTGATCCGGGCGGCGGATCTTCTCTTAGACGGGAACGAGAACCTTGTCGGAGAGATTTACGATGATCTTCTGCATTCCCGCGCCTGCAAATCGGCGGTCAAGGCGCACGACGTCAATCAGCCCGAGGAGCTTCGCGCGATCGCGGAGGAGGTCTGGCGCAACGAGAAGATCCGTTTCTGCCCGCACGGGCGGCCCGTCATGGTGAAGCTTTCCAAGCGCGAGATCGAGAAGTATTTCGGGCGGATCGTTTAGGAGGAGCATGGATACCATTTATATTGGATTTAAAGGGGAGCGGAATTCCTCTTATCAGACGGTCAGCCGCTTTTCGGGCAATCGGCTGTTCCTGACGAATTCGATCGTCGGTCTGACGCGGGAGATCAAGGCTTTGGATAATCAGTATAAGGCGGCCGTGTTGTTCGGACTGGACAAGCGGATCAGAAACGGCGTCCGGATCGAAAGCCGTGCCGTAAAAAACGGGGAATTCCTTTTTTCGGCACTGGATATAACATCGGTCGCCGAAAGACTGCGCCGTAACGGCGTGGAAAGCGTGATCGGAAAGTCGCCGTTTCCTTCTTTGTGCAACGAGGCGTATTGGCTGGCACTTGAAAAATACGGCGGGAACGCGGTTTTTCTTCACCTCCCCTCGATCCGGCGCATGACGGAGGAAATGATGACCGGGATCCTGAGCGCGTTGGAATAAGCGCGCAAGAGAAAGGAATGTTATCATATATGGAAAAGATCGGGATCGCGGTCGTCTGCGGCGCGACCGCTTCGGGAAAGACCCGTCTCGCGGTCGATCTCGCGAAGCTGTTCGGCGGCGAGGTCGTGTCCGCCGATTCCATGCAGATCTATACGGGTATGACCATTGCGAGCGCGAAGCCGACCGAGGAGGAAAAGCAGGGGATCCCGCACCACCTGATGGACTTTCTTCCGCCGACCGAGCCGTATTCGGTCGCCGATTATGTCGATGACGCGAGAAAAGTGATCGGGGAGATTCACGCGCGCGGAAAGCTCCCGATTCTGTGCGGCGGTACGGGCTTATACATCAGCGCGCTGATCGACAACCTGCAATTCGACGATACGGGCGCGGACTACGCGTTCCGGGAGGAAATGCGTGCGATTGCCGCGAAGGAGGGGAACGGAAAGCTGCTCGAAATGCTTCGCGCGGTCGATCCCGAATGTGCCGCGCGGCTGCACGAGAACAATCAAAGCCGCGTGATCCGCGCGCTTGAGGTTTACCGCCTCAGCGGGAAAACCATGACGCAGCTTCAGGAGGAAAGCCGAAGCGAGCCTTCCCCGTACGATCCGTGCATGATGATGATCGAATATGAACAAAGAGGAATGCTTTACGCGAGAATTGACGCGCGGGTCGATGAAATGCTTGAAAAAGGGCTGGTAGACGAGGTGCGGGAGTTCTTTACGCACGGCGATTACGTGACCGCGTCGCAGGCGATCGGGTATAAGGAGCTGAAGCCGTATCTGGACGGCGCGGAAACGCTTGGGGAATGCGTCGAACGGCTGAAGCGGGAGACGCGCCGCTATGCGAAGCGGCAGATGACTTGGTTTCGCCGTGACCCGCGAATTCACCGCATTTTAACGGAAAATTATACAGATTATGAAAAAATTTTAAAAAATGCCGAAAAAATCATAAAAAAATCTAGCATTTTTAAAAAAAGTATGTTATAATAGAAGATATTCTGAAAGGCCTGCGCCAAAAACGGGGAAAGATCCTTTTCGGCGGTGAAAAAATCGGGAAGTCCGTTCTGCCTTTCGGCGGCAGCGCATTACCTTAAAAATATATTAAAAAGGGGTATACGAAAAATGGCAAAGGACATGAATTTACAGGATGTTTTTCTGAATCAGGCGCGCAAGGAGCATATTCCGGTTACGATTTATATTACGAACGGATTCCAGTTTAAGGGGATCGTAAAGGGCTTTGACAACTACACGGTCATTCTTGATTCCGACGGGCGGCAGAACCTGATCTATAAGCATGCTATTTCGACGATCACGCCCCTGAAGCCCATTTCGCTTCTGGACGCGTTTGAAAAGGAAGACAAGGACGACTGAGCAACGGATCGGGGTTCGCGGGAGAAGGGTATGCTTTCTCCCTGAGCAAAAGCGCTGAACAAGGAGAGCCATGGCGGAATCGGACAAGAGACGAACGTTTACAACGCGGGTCATCTGGGTTTTGATTGGGTTGTTCTTTATCATGATGGTCGCAAGCCAGATCGCGATCCATTTTTACAATCCGATCCGTACCGAGATCGCGACGCTTTATACCACGACGGAAAATATCGGCTTTAAAGGGATCAGCGTCCGGAATGAGAAGCTTGTTTATTACAACGTGAACGGCGTGATCGGCTATACGCACCCCGACGGCTCAAAGATCGCGAAAAACTCGGTGATCGCCGAGGTGTACAGCAGTCAAAGGGACGTCGCGATTCAGCAGGAGATTGAGGAGCTTACGGCGCAGCGTGATGTTCTCGCGGACGCGCAGACGCTTCTCGGGACGGATACCTCCCAGCTTGAATCCTTCTCGAATCAGATCTACGACAAGCACTCGGAAATGATGCAGTATCTTTACGACGGGGATTATGCGTCCGCCGCTTCGCTGAAAAGCGATATGCTGAACCTTCGGAGCAAGCGGGAGATCGTAAAGGGAACCGAAACTTCCTATGATGTAAAGATCCGCGAGATCGACAGCCGGATCGCGCAGCTCCGGGCGCAGATCACGCGCGAGCCGTATGAGATCTCGATCGGCGAGGCGGGCTATTTCGTGAGCAAGACGGACGGCTATGAGGACAAGCTCAACAGCGAGACGGTCTTCGACCTGACAAAGGAGCAGATCGAGCAGATCTTCAATGAGGAAGAAAGCACGGTCAATCCGAAGGGTGTGATCGGGAAGCTGATCGACGGGTATAAATGGTATCTTGTCGCGATTTTGAACACGATACGGCTCGGGACGGTATTCGAGGGCGCGGAGGTCACGCTTCGCGTCGGATCGTCGCCGCGGAACGTAAGCGCGCGGATCGTCGACTTGAAAAGGCAGCAGGACGGAAGCAGCATTTGTATTTTTGAATGCGACGTGTTTTCCTCCGACCTTGTGGACGGAAGGGTAACGCAGGTCAAGCTCCTTCTCGACAGCTATAAAGGGATCCGTATTCCGACCGAGGCGATACGGATCGTAGACAATCGGGTCGGGGTTTTCACACAGAACGGGGTCGAGGTTGTTTTTAAGCAGATCAGGCAGATGATCTCCGAGGAGGATTATACGCTTGCCGAGGACACTACCGGCGAGAACGGGTACCTCTCCTTGTATGACACGATCATCGTAAGCGGAAGGGATCTATATGACGGAAAAATTATCGGATGAAAAGCGAACCGCGATCACGGAAAGCTATCGGACGATCACCGAGCGGCTTTCCGAGGCAAGGCTTCGCGCGGGGCGAACCGACGAGGTACGGCTTATGGCGGTCACAAAGACCGTTTCTCCCGAGGCGGTGAATCACGCGGTATCGCTTGGGGTGCGGCTGCTCGGCGAGAATCGGGTGCAGGAATTTCTCGATAAGCGGGAGGAATATGCGCGCGAGGGAGAAGTGCATTTTATCGGCGGACTTCAGACGAACAAGGTGAAATACATTATTGATAAGGTCACGATGATCCATTCGGTTGATAACGTCCGGCTGATCCGGGAGATCGACCGCCGGGCCTCGGAGCACGGGCGGATCATGGACATTCTGTTTGAGATCAATATCGGCGGTGAGGAGAGCAAAAACGGGATCCCGCCCGATCGGCTGGACGAGCTGGCGGAGGAGGCTGCCGCGTGTCCGAATCTTCGGGTGCGGGGGCTGATGACGATTCCGCCGATTGATCGGGACGGAAGCTCGGAGCGGTATTACGATAAAATGCAGCGGCTCTTCGGCGATTTTCAAAGCGAAAGCCGCGCGGGAGCGAACTTCTCCGTCGATACGCTTTCGATGGGAATGTCGGGCGATTTTGAGATCGCGGTACGGTACGGTTCTACAATAGTAAGGATCGGAAGCTTACTATTCGGATACAGAAACTACTAATTGGGGGGATTCAATCATGGGTTTTATGGATCAGTTCAAAAAAATCACCGGTTACAACAGTGAGGACGAGGATTTCGGAGGGGATAACGACTATACGGACGATATTCCTTCCACGGTCAATTTCGGCGACGATTATTCGTCGTCCCGCTCTTCGATCAAGAGCAGCAGAATGATGAGCATTCCCGCGACGACCCATTTACAGGTTATCGTCGTAAAGCCCGAAAAATACAGCGACGCGGCGGCGATCGCGGATCATTTCAAAAACCGCAAAACGGTCGTGCTAAACCTCGACAATACGAATAAGGACGTGTCTAACCGCCTGATCGACTTTCTCGGCGGGGTCGCTTACGCGACGGACGGCGAGCTGAAGCGGATCGCGAACACGACCTATATTATTGTTCCCGTGAACGTTGATATTTCGGGCGACATGATCGACGAGCTCGGAAGCAACGCGGACTTTATCTGATGCGGGAGCTTTCGGCGCGCGAAAGTGTCGAAAAGCGGATCGGAGAACTTTTAGCGCAGTCCGAGAAGCGCGGAAGACCGATGTATACCGCTTTCTTAAATGAACAGGAGCAGTTTTTCGCGGAGCGGTTCCTTCACGGAAGAAGCGCGGCGTATCTGTTCTGGGGCGGGGACGGGCGCTGTACCCGAAAAATGCTGTGCCTTTCGCCAGAGGACGAAAGCGGGGAGGACTTTCCGATCTTTCCCCTTACCGTTACCTTTCGCGCGGCGGATTCTCTGACGCACCGCGACTTTCTCGGCGCGTTCCTCTCGCTCGGAATCGAGCGCGGTCAGATCGGGGACATTTTCGTCTGCGACGGATACGCGGTTGCCTTCTGCACAAAGATCGCGCGGACGCTTATCATAGATTCGGTCGTAAAGATCGGAAGGGCGGGCGTTACGGTTCGGGACGGGATCCTCGGCGAGCTTCCCGAGGCGCGCTTTGAGGAGATCTCCGTGGTTGTCGCTTCGCTCAGAACCGATTGTCTTGTCGGTGCGCTTTCGGGACTGAGTCGGGAGAAATCGGCGGATTTTATCCGTTCCGGTCGGTTTATGCTGAACTGTGAGGAAAGCACCGCTGTCAATAAAACCGTCGGCGAAGGGGATATTTTAACGCTTCGCGGCTACGGAAAGTTTACCGTTCTCGATGGGGGGACGGAAACGAAGAAAGGAAAAATAAGAGTTCGGCTGAATCGGTACGGCTGAACCGGATCAAAGAAAGGAAGCAGAAAAAATGGACGCAAATTCGATTAAGGATAGAAAATTTACCGACGCGGTGCGCGGTTATAAAAAGGAAGAGGTTGACGATTATTTAAACGACCTCGCCATGGAATTCAGCCAACTGAAAAATCAGAACAGCGAGCTTGAAAAGAAGCTCGGCGTACTGGCGGATAAGATCCGCGAGTACCGCGAGGACGAAGACGCTTTAAAGGAGGCGCTGCTCGGCGCGCAGAAGCAGGGGAACGCCGTGATCGCGAACGCGAAGGAAAAGGCCGCGGAGCTGATCCAAGAAGCGCAGGATAAGTGCGACGAAATGATTTCCGCGGCGGAAATGGAATCGGCGAATATGCACACGGAAGCGGAGCAGACCGTTGCGGACGCGCTCGCGGAAAAGAAGCGGATCGAGGAAGAAGCGGCGAAAAAGGCGGCGGATCTTCACCTCGAAATGGAGATCCAGAACGAGCTTGACCGCGAAATCCTTGCTCGGACAAAGCGGGAGGCGGAGGACTTCAGAACCCGCCTGATCGTCGAGTATACAAATCATATGGAGATGATCAAGAAGATCCCCGAGGACTGTGAAAACGAATATATCAGGGAAAATACCGCAAATCACGACGTATCAAAGCTCCGCGAGCTTCTCGACCGTCAGAATGCCGAGGCACAGCCCGACGCGTCGGTGCCCGAGCAGGCGGAGGACGATTCGGACATCAAGGTAGTCGATTCCTTCGCGGACATTCCCGTTTCCGAGGCGGAATCGACCGAAGCGGAGGAACCCGCCGACGAAGGCGCGTTCACGGTAGAAAGCGCCTTTACGGACGATAAGGACGACGATGATGAAAAGGAATCGGACGCGCCGGACTTTTTATCCAATCGGGGACCCCGTTTGCCGGGAAAATCGAAGTATGAAAAGCTCGAATTCGGCAACAACAATAATTCCGGAAACGGGAAAAATAAAAAGAGAAGATAACAGAACATAACATCGCAGAGATACAACGGAAAGGACAAGGAAACATGGCACAGGATTACAACGAGACCCTGAATCTGCCGCAGACCGACTACCCGATGCGGGGAAATCTTCCCGCCCGCGAGCCGAAGTGGCTGGAGGAATGGGAGAAAAAGCGGCTTTATTATGAGCTTCAGAAGAAGAATGAGGGACTCCCGAAATATGTTCTTCACGACGGACCGCCCTACGCAAACGGCGATATCCACATGGGAACCGCGCTCAACAAGGTCTTAAAGGATATTATCGTAAAATACAAGGCGATGACGGGGTATCAGGCTCCTTATGTCCCCGGTTGGGACTGCCACGGGCTTCCGATCGAGCTGAAGGCGCTGAAGCAGATCGGTGCGGAAAACGGGGCGATTGACCCCGTAGAGCTTCGGAAGTGCTGCCGCGATTTCGCGGTGTCCTGTCTCGACGATCAGAAGGTGCAGTTTAAGCGGCTCGGCGTCTGGGGCGATTTCGACGATCCGTACCTTACGATCAAGCCCGAATTTGAGGCGAAGCAGGTCGAGGTTTTCGGAAAGATGGCGGCAAAAGGGCTGATGTACAAGGGCTTAAAGCCGGTTTACTGGTGCGCCGACTGTCATACCGCGCTCGCGGAGGCGGAGATCGAGTACGAGAACGACGAGTGCCATTCGATTTATGTGAAATTTAAGTTTACCGATGACAAGGGGAAGCTGAAGGAAGCGGGAGTCGATCCCGACCGTGCGTACGCCGTGATCTGGACGACGACGACCTGGACGCTTCCGGGCAACCTCGCGGTTTGTCTCGGTCCGAACTATGAATATACTTTTGTCAGGGTGGAGGACGCCGATAATCCCCACTGCGGCGATTATCTGCTGATGGCTTCGGAGCTTGTTTCGACGGTGATGAGCGCCGTCGGGGTATCAAGCTATACGACGCACGGAAGCTTCCTCGGAAAAGAGCTTGAGCTTACCGAGACCGCGCATCCGTTCATGAACCGCAAGTCGATCGTGATCTGCGGCGACCATGTAACGCTTGACAGCGGTACGGGCTGCGTTCATACCGCGCCCGGCTTCGGTGTGGAGGACTACGAGGTCTGCAATTCCTATAAGGGAATGTTCGAGATCATTGTCCCCGTGGACAGCAACGGGAAAATGACCGAAGAAGCGGGCGAATTCGCGGGTCTTACGACGGACGAAGCGAATAAGGTGATTGCCAAAAAATTAGAAGAAACAAAAAGCCTGCTCGCGATCGAGAAGATCGTTCACCAATACCCGCATTGCTGGCGGTGTCATAAGCCGATCATTTACCGCGCGACGGAGCAGTGGTTCTGCTCGGTCGATAAGTTCGCGAACGACGCGGTAAAGGCGATCGAGGAGGTTCAGTGGATCCCCCCGTGGGGCGAGGAACGGATCAGGAACATGGTGCTCGGCCGGAGCGACTGGTGCATTTCGCGTCAGCGCCGCTGGGGCGTTCCGATCCCGGCGCTTTACTGTAAGGACTGCGGAAAGCCCGTGATTACCGACGAATCCATTCACGCGATCTCGGAGCTGTTCCGGAAGGAAAGCTCGGACGCGTGGTACGCGAAGGATTCTTCGGAGTTTATCCCGAAAACGGTAAAATGCGAGTGCGGCTGCGGCGAATTTACGAAGGAAATGGATATTTTCGACGTTTGGTTCGATTCGGGCAGTACGCATGAGGCGGTTTTAAGGGAGCGCGAGGAGTTGACTTATCCCGCCGATATGTACCTCGAGGGCTGTGACCAGTACAGAGGGTGGTTCCAGAGCTCGCTTTTGACCTCGGTCGCCTGCTACGGGCGCGCGCCGTATAAGGCGGTCTGCACGCACGGCTGGATCGTGGATGGGAAGGGCGAGAAAATGTCCAAATCGAAGGGCAACTTTATCGTTCCCGAAGAGGTCATTAAACAGTACGGCGCGGACGTTCTGCGCCTTTGGGTAACGTCGCTCGACTATCACAGCGATATTCGCGTATCGCAGGATATTTTAAAGCAGCTTTCCGAGACTTATCGGAAGATCCGCAACACCGCGCGGTTCATTCTCGGAAATCTCTGCAACAAGGGCGGATTTAACCCCGATACCGACATGGTCGCGCTCGACGAGCTCTCCGAGATCGACAAATGGGCGCTCTCGAAGTACGACGCGCTGATCGACAAGGTGAAAAAAGCCTACGAGGATTTTGATTATTATCACGCGTACCACGCGATCAACAGCTTCTGTATCGTCGATCTGTCCAATTTCTATCTCGATATTATCAAGGATCGGCTTTACTGCGAAACGGAGAACGGGAAGGATCGCCGCGCCGCACAGACGGCGATGTACCTCATTTTAAGCGGACTGACGCGGCTGCTCGCGCCGATCATCACCTTTACGGCGGATGAGATCTGGCAGGAGCTTCCGAAGAAGAACGGCGATGACGCGAGAAACGTTGTCTTTAACCAAATGCCTGAAAAGACGGGCATCGCGGTCGATACGGCGAAGTGGGATCAGATTCACGCGATCCGTGATGACGTTCTCGGTGCGCTCGAACAGAAGCGGAACGAAAAGCTGATCGGAAAGTCGCTCGAAGCGAAGGTAACGCTTCATACGAAGGATGATCTTTCGGCGCTTCTGCCCGAATTCGCGAAGGCGTTTATCGTTTCCGAGGTTGCGCTCGGCGAGGGCGAGGGCGAATATCACGGCAATGTCGAGGGACTTAGCGTGACCGTCGAGAAGGCAGCGGGCGAGAAGTGCGCGCGCTGCTGGACGTATTCGGAGTATGTGGGAAGAAACGCGCTTTATCCCGAGCTTTGTGAGCGCTGCGCAAAGGTGCTTTCGGAGTAAAATAATAAAGAGCCATACACGCTCTGTGTATGGCTCTTTATAAAAGAACGGGTAATTCCAATTGTAATTGCGGTTTTTCGCTTTCCGGAGGATAAAAGATGCGCTATATTTATTGTCCGCAATGCGGAATGAAATTGACCGAAAAAATGGCGGGAGACGATGGATACGTACCCTTTTGCGAACAGTGCGGTCAATATTGGTTTGACACGTTTTCAAGCTGCAGTATCGTGCTGGTTGCGAATCAATTTCATGAGATCGCGCTGTTAAGACAATCATATATGTCCGATAAATTCACGTCCTTCGTTTCCGGATATATTTCTCCCGGAGAAAATGCGGAGGAAACCGCAATCCGAGAGGTGAAAGAAGAACTGGGGATCAATATTGAAAAGCTTGAATATGCGGGAACGTATTGGTTTGGTTCCAAGGAGCTTCTGATGCATGGATTTATCGGCTTTGCCACAAAACGCGATTTTATTCTTTCGAGCGAAGTGGATTCAGCCGAGTGGGTTCCCGCGTTAAAGGCGCCCGAAACAATGCACCCCGACAGACCGGGCAATACAATGTATCCGATATACAGAAAATATTTGAAGATGGTAGGATTATCGGTCGATTGAAATTGAATTTTTTGCATAAATTTGCGGAAAGGAGATCGAATGAAGTGGATCGCACTGCTGATCAGCGTCGTACTCGCGGCGATCGACCAGCTTACCAAATTTCTCGCGGTCACGTATATTCAGCCTGTTGGCTCGATCTCGCTCCTGAAATTCGGGGAGACGGAGTGGCTGAACCTGACCTATTGCGAAAATACGGGAATGTCGTTCAGCCTGCTGGAGGGGCAGCGGATGCTGCTCATCGTCCTCCCGTTTGTGCTGATCGCTCTGATCGAATGGTATATTTTTACGGGGCGTGCGGATACGCGGGCGAAGCTTTTTTCGCTTGCGGCGGTCGCGGGCGGCGGACTCGGAAACCTGATCGACCGGGCTTTTTCCGGGTATGTGGTGGATTTTATCGACGTACGGATCATTCATTTCGCGATCTTTAACTTTGCCGACATTTGCGCCGTTTGCGGCGGGATCGTTTTCGCCGTGCTGATTTTTTTAGAGGATAAAAAGAAGGAGTCTTCCGATGAAAAGCTATCTTCTTGAAGCCGCGGTTTCAGGAGAACGGCTCGATAAATTCGTTTTCGAGATGACCGAGGGCGCGGTCACGCGATCGACGGCGGCGCGGCTGATCTGGGAGGGGCGCTGTACCGTAAACGGCGCGCCCTGTCTCAAAAATTATAAGGTAAAGGCAGGCGACAAAGTCGAGCTGACCGTCCCCGAGGCGCAGGCAGCCGAGCTGATCCCCGAGGAGATCCCGCTCGAGATCGTCTATGAGGACAGCGACCTGCTCGTCGTCAATAAGCCGAAGGGAATGGTCGTTCACCCCGCGGCGGGGCATCCCTCCGGAACGCTCGCGAACGCGCTGATGGCGCACTGCGGGAGCGGCCTTTCGGGAATCAACGGCGAGCTTCGCCCCGGGATTGTTCATCGGATCGACAAGGACACGAGCGGGCTTCTGATCGTGGCAAAAAGTGATTTCGCCCACCGCGGTTTAGCCGAACAGATCGCCGCGCACAGCTTTACGCGGGAATATGAGGCGGTCGTCTGCGGCGCGGTCACGGCGGACGGAACGGTTGACGCTCCGATCGCGCGGCACAAGATCGAACGGAAAAAAATGTGTGTGACCGAGGGCGGGCGCGAGGCGCGGACGCATTATTTTGTGCAGGCGCGGTACGCGGGGTATACGCACCTTCGTCTCCGACTTGAGACGGGTCGGACGCACCAGATCCGCGTTCACATGGCATATATCGGGCACCCCGTTGCGGGGGATCCCGTTTACGGAAACGGAAAGCCGAAATCCCTCGGCGGGCAGTGCCTGCACGCGAGGAAGATCGGATTCATACACCCGCGGGACGGGCGCTATCTCGAATTTGAACGGGAGCCGCCCGAATCCTTTCAGAAATTTTTAAACAGTATTAGAACCTGACCACATAGGAATAAGCGCACATCTTTTCGGTAAAAATTGCCTCATACTGCGTTAAAAATCCTTGAAATCCGTGGTCTCCCCCTGTGGGGGAGGTGTCAGCGAAGCTGACAGAGGGGCTGACCGACAGACCAGGATTCCGGCGGATTTTTGCCTTGTCTGAGACAATTTTTCCTCGAAAATTCGTACACTTATCCTACGTGGACAGGTTCTCAGGTGACTTATGAACTTTCAGAATGTGATTTTAATGACCGATCTTGACGGAACGCTTTTAACGGACGATAAGCGGATCGACGAGCGGGATTTTGAGGCGATCCGGCGTTTTCGCGAAGGGGGCGGGCTTTTTACCGCCGCGACGGGGCGCGGGATCGCGATGGCGAGAAGCGTGATCGAAAAGATCAGGATCAATATTCCCTGTGTGATCTTTAACGGGGCGGCGGTCTACGACTTCCAAAAAAAGGAATTCCTCTGGCACAGCGATATGCCGCCTTGTGCCGCCGATTATATCCGAATGCTCGAAAAGGCGTTTCCCGACGTCGGGATTGAAATTTTGCATTCCGAATCGGTTTACGTGACCGATTACAATCAGACGGTCGCCGAGCATATGGCGATCGAGCAGATCGAGCCGATCCGCTGCACTTTAGACGAAGCGCCGCGGGAGAACTGGCTCAAGGTTCTGATCGCGTACCCGCCCGAACGGATTCAAAATATTATTGCGTTCACGCGGGAAAATTGCGCGGCGGGGGTCAACTGGGTGCATTCCTCGCCGATGTATTATGAAATGCTCCCCGAGGGGATCAGCAAGGGCTACGGGTATCGCCGCCTGCTGGAGCTGCTCGGGCGGGACGATCTGTTTACCGTGGCGGTCGGCGATTACGGAAACGATTACGATATGGTGCGCTCGGCGGACTTCGGCGCGGCGGTCGCCAACGCGCAGGAGGACGTAAAGCGGGCGGCGAAGGTCGTTCTGCGCGACAATAACCACGCCCCGATCAGCCAGCTGATCGAGTTGATTGAGGGGCTTTGAGTTTTGACGCGTTTTTTCTGCAATGACGAACGGATTGCACACAATCATGATCGGTGCATTTACGGAGATGAAGGGAATTCTATATGAAAAAGATCATCGGGCTGTTATGTATTTCACTTCTGTTCGGAAGCTGTATGCATGTGGAAGATCCGCCCGGCATTGCTGAAACGGCTTCTTCTCCTGCGGCTATGGAAAATTCGGTCGTTGTAACGGAGTCGCCGCCGACTTCCGACCAAAGGGCAGATTCAAGCACAGCGGTAACAACAGCTTCAACGACCTTGCCGACGGTTCAAAATGAAGCGCCCTCCCGGGAATTTACGGGTGAATACTTCGGAGCGGACGGAAGTGTGCTTGAAATTCCGCCCGAGAGCGAATGGCATGACTTTAATGAGTATTATGATTCCGAAAATTTTCGGTCTTTTCCGAATTTGAAGAGCGGTTTATACGGTGGTAAACTACTAATACAGGGTTCTTCGATTATTCGCTATCCTACCGGAATTTTTTACGATACCCGGCGAACGCCCGAGCTGTTTCAAAACGGAGAGTTTATCGGAGAAGAATTTCGGGACAGCGAAACGGAATGGGTAGGCGTATCGGTGGGCGATAAAATCGGGGATCTTTCGGTCAGTAAAGCGGAAATCGTGTACACGTATTATTCACCCATTGATTGGTTTGGATGGCATACGATTGATATTTCTTTTTCCGGTGAAACGAAGTTGAAAGGAGTATTATGCAGATATAATTGGGTAGAAGATATAACAAGTTATCATTTCGTGCCATTCCCTGATTCGCTTGCAGAACAGAAATTCCCAATGCTTAAAGGTATGTACGGCTCGTCCGGCTTTGCTGGAGGTGATGGTTATACAGTAACAGGCGATACTATTACAATAGATCTCGGTGAAGACTTGGCAATTGAGAATGAGGTTAATGATTTGTTGAATGAATACGGATACTGTATCGCAAGTGTAAAAATTGAGAATATACACCTTCATGCCTGGAGCGAAAATTTTGGTGACAATTATTGTTCGGCAGATCTGATAAATTTTGAGGTGATTGAATGATAGGTTCGCGGCGCGGGGGTTGGCTCTGCTTTTCATTGCCCTTGTGAAAAAAAGAAACCGTCTCATTGCAGGACAGCTTTCTTTATGGTAGAATAGGAGCAAGGAGGTACTGTTTATGGCAAATGAGGAGAAAAAGGATTTCAACGCAATGCTCCGCGATCCGAAGGATATGCCCAAAATTCAGGTCATCACGGACGAAAAGAGTATTCAGAAATACGGCGGGGATCGAATGTATTTTGCGCCGCCGCTCGACTATGACCGCGTCATGCGTGCTGTTCCGTTCGGAAAGCTTTTGACGGTCGGGTCGATCCGCGAATATTTCGCGCGGAAAAACGGCGCAGATTTTACCGAGCCGATCACGGCGGGGATCTTCGTTTCCATTGCCGCCTGGGCGAGCTTTCAGCGGTCGGAGGATCCGACTCCGTATTGGCGGACGCTGAAGGCGAACGGGGAATTGAATCCGAAATATCCCGGCGGCGTCGAGGCGCAGAAGGAACTGCTCGAAAAAGAGGGGCACACGATCCTGCAAAAAGGGCGGACAAACATAAGGTATGTTGTCAAGGACTATGAAAAAGCGCTTTTCGCGCTTGAATAAGGGTTAATTTTAATGTAAATCGACGCTTTGGCTTGATTTTTCACCTATTTTATGGTAAAATTTTAGTAAATTATACGGATTTCCGATTGAAAAGCGCACAAAAATCCAAGCAAAGGCTTGAATGTATGCGGCTTTGCGCAGGATTTTTGTCTGCGCTTTTATCGGAAATCCGTATTAGGAAAGGAATGGTTCAAAAATGGACGCAACACTGAAAAAGCAGCTTGAGATCACTGCGGCAAAGGTCAGAATGGGCATTATTGAGGGTGTTTACCAAGCGAAGGCGGGTCACCCCGGCGGATCGCTTTCCGTCGCGGATATGCTTACTTACCTTTATATGGCGAGAATGAACGTTGATCCGAAAAATCCGGAAATGGCGGATCGGGATCGGCTCGTCCTCTCAAAGGGACATACCGCTCCAGCGCTGTATTCCGTTCTCGCGCAGCGGGGATTCTTCCCCGTAGAGGAGCTGAAAACGCTCCGGAAGATCGATTCCCGCTTACAGGGTCACCCCTCGCTCGGAAAGATCCCCGGCGTGGATATGAGCACCGGCTCGCTCGGGCAGGGCGTTTCCGCCGCCTGCGGCATGGCGCTCTCGGGGAAGATCTCCAACGAGACGTATAAGGTATACGCGATCCTCGGCGACGGCGAGATCGAGGAGGGTCAGGTCTGGGAATCCGCCATGTTCGCGGCGCATTATCAGCTCGACAATCTCGTTTACGTTGTGGATAACAATAATTTACAGATCGACGGCCCGATTACGCAGGTCATGAATCCCTATCCGATCGACGAAAAGTTTGCGGCGTTCGGCTGGCACGTCATTTCGATCAACGGGCATGATTTTGACGAGATCGAAAAGGCGCTGAACGAAGCGGAGACCGTCGCGAATCAGCCTACTGTCATCATTCAGAAAACAGTGAAGGGGAAGGGCGTTTCGTTTATGGAAAATAACGTCGCTTGGCACGGAACCGCGCCGAACGAGGAGCAGTACAATACCGCTATGGGCGAGCTTCGGGCAAGCCTTGAAGCGCTCGAATCGAAGTAAGAAGGGGGACGAAATCAATGGAAAAGAAAGCAACGCGTGAAAGCTACGGCGAGGGACTGGTTCTGCTCGCGGAAAAGCGTCCCGATCTGGTCGTACTCGACGCTGATCTCGCCGCGGCGACAAAAACGGGAATTTTTAAGAAGGCGTACCCCGATAAACATTTCGACTGCGGGATCGCCGAAGCCAATATGATGGGCGTCGCGGCGGGGATCGCCTCGACGGGAAAGCTCGTGTTCGCGAGCTCGTTCGCGATGTTCGCGGCGGGTCGGGCGTTTGAGATCGTCCGGAACAGTATCGCGTATCCGAAGCTGAACGTAAAGATCGGCGCGACCCACGCGGGAATTTCCGTCGGCGAGGACGGCGCTTCGCACCAGTGCAATGAGGACATTGCGCTGATGACGGCGATCCCGAATATGACGGTCATCAATCCCGCCGATGACGTGGAAGCGAAGGCGGCGGTACTGGCGATGGCGGATTACGAGGGGCCGACCTATATGCGGTTCGGACGGCTTGCTGTTCCGATCTTTAACGCGCCCGATTACCGTTTCGAGGTCGGGAAGGGCGTTACGCTCAAGGACGGAAAGGATATTACGATCATCGCGACGGGTCTGATGGTCGCGGAGGCGATCGAAGCGGGAAATGCCCTGAAGGAACAGGGGATCGATGCGCGGATCATCAATATCCACACGATCAAGCCGATCGACCGCGAGCTGATCGTGAAAGCGGCGAAGGAAACGGGAAAAATCGTTACCGTCGAGGAGCACAGCGTCATCGGCGGTCTCGGCTCGGCGGTCGCGAACGTCGTAACGGAGGAATGTCCCGTTCCCGTGCATAAGATCGGCGTAAAGGACTGCTTCGGGCATTCGGGACCCGCGGCGGCGCTCTTAAAGCAGTTCGGGCTCTGCGCGGAAAATATTGTCGCGGTGACAAAGGCGGCGCTTGGGAAATAAGATAAATAAAAAAAGGGAGCATTTCGATTTTCCGAAATGCTCCCTTTTTCTTTTTGTGCAGGACTTCGTGTTATCGATTCACTTCCTTTCGGTCGGTTCGCCCGAGAAGATAGTCGATCGACACATCGTAATAGTCGGCGAGCCGAACCAGCGTCTCGGTCGGTATATCGTGACCGCCCGATTCATAGTAGCTGTAAGTACGCTGGCTGCAATTGAGCACCGCCGCAAGCTGCGTCTGGGTCATGTCCCGATCCTCCCGTAAATTTCGGATTCTTTCGTACATTTTGATCGTCCTTTCATAAAATACTATTCATATTTTATGACAGAACGTTTTGTTCTATTGACTTTTAGAACGAAACGTGCTATAATGAAAAAAGACGAATCGCTTTTCTTCGCGAAAAGTCGAGAATATTTTTAGGAGGAAACAAAAATGGACGAGAATATGAATCAGGTGAGCGCGCCGCAGGAAACCGCGCCGCAGCCCGCCGCGGCGAATGTTCCAATGAAATTCTGCAAGCACTGCGGCATGAAAATCGCGGAGGACGCGGTGATGTGTGTTCACTGCGGACGGCAGGTGGAGGAGCTGAAAGGCGCAGCCGCCCAGCCGCAAATTGTGATCAATAACGATAATATCAATACGAACGCCAACGCCAATCTGAACGGCCTGCTCGGCGCGAGAATGAAAAACAAGTGGGTCGCGCTGGTGCTTTGCATTTTGCTCGGCTGGTGCGGCGGTCACAAGTTTTACGAGGGAAAAGTGGGCATGGGGATCCTGTACCTGTTTACGCTCGGACTGTTCGGGATCGGCGTTCTGATCGATTTTATCGTGCTTTTGTTTAAGCCGAATCCGTATTTTGTCTGACGGGAAAATGAAAAACCACGGCTTGCGGGTTTATCGCGAGCCGTGGTTTTTCATCATCGGGTATTCTGTTCGGATACCGCCAGAATTTCGAGTGCCTGCGCGAGCTTTTCCTCGGAAATTCCGCCGCCTAGAATTTCGGCGGACGAGAGGTCGGCGCGGAAGGAAACGTCGTTTCCGAGAAGCGCGTTCAGTTCGATCACGGCGAGATTTCCGCCGCTGTCGCGGAGTTTCAGACTGCATCGGCAATAAAATTCGTCCGTATCTTCTCGATAAAGCGGAGCGGAGGCAAAAGCGCTTACCACCTCGGAGCCGTCCGACGAAAACAAGCGGTATTTTTCCGTGATTTCCGCAAGACAGCCCCACCCGAAAACGGCAAGAAAATTTTCGGGTTTTTCGCCGATCAGCACGGCGCGTTCACAGATCCGGTCGTAAGTGCCGATAAAACCGATCGTCTCGGCGATCCGAAGTCCGGAGGAGTTATCCGCGTAAATTCGGTATTTTGAATTCGCGCTTTTCTCAAATAAAACGGTGATGTTCCCCGCCCGTTCAAATTCAAAGGTGACATAGCTTCCGAAAAGAGTGGTTTCTCCGAGCGACGCGCTTGTAGACGTCCGAGCGGTGATTTTGCATTTCTGATCCGAAAGCTCGTCGCGATAATTGGATTTCAGCCGCGCGAGAAGGAGCTCGGAAGCTTCCTCGGGGAGATCGAGAAATTCCGCGAATCGGTCGATCTCCCCCTCGGCAAAGTAATTCGCGATTTTGTCGATTTCGATATTTTGCACGATTCCGGAAAAACTAAGCCACCCGCTTTCCGGGTGAAGTTCGCCGTAGCCAAGCGCGCAGATTGTCGCGAGAGCGACCGCCAGCAACAGGCAAAGCGCCGCGACTGCAATTTTACTTCGTCGGATTTTCTTTCCGATTTTTTGAAACGGATCGAATTTCAGGCGGCTTTCTTCCGCGTTGTCGGGCGGAGAAAAGCCTTCCTTTAAGGAGCGGCATTCTTCACAATCGGAAAAATGCTTCTCCAGTTCGCGCACGGTTTCCTCCGAGCATAAGCCTTCCGCGTAAAGCGGGATCAAATCCTTTGCGACACTACACTTCATAACCCTGTTCCCTCGCTTTTTCAGTAATTTTTTGCTTCGCTCTGTAAAAGGTGACCCTTGACCAGTTTTCGCTTTTCCCGAAAAGATCGCCGATCTCCCGAAAGCTCAAAGCGCCGATGACCCTCAATTCAAACACTCGTCGGTATGGATCGGAGAGCGTTCGCAGGATCGAAAGGACGGCGGACGCGGTTTCGTGATCCTCGACAATTTTTTCAATTTCACGCGTATCGGAAAGCGTTTGAAAATCGTCGAGGTTCAGGTGGGTGTTATCCTTTTTTCGCAGAAAGCCGAAGTATTCGTTTTTGGCAATCCGGCACAGCCAAGTGAGAACTTTACACTCGCCTTTAAATTTCCGCGCGTTTTTGACTGCCTTATAAAATGTTTCCTGAACAATTTCTTCGGCGATCGTCTCGGATTGCGACAGGCGCAGAACATACAGATACAGCGGTCGGGCGCAGGTTCGGTAAATTTCGTCAAAATCCTCCATCTTCTCGTCCTCCTGTTCATTAGACGCTCGAGAACGGAATTCGTTACAAAAAATTTCTTATGATTGGGATATTTCTTCCTCCTCGTTTTCAAGCATAATCTCATCGACATACCCCACGACTGCCGTATGAAACCCAAACCCCCACAGTTGTTCCGTATCAAAATGTCCGTTTTTGTCGAGATACGGGTAATCTGTTCCCTCCACGAGTGAAGTCATTTCATTGCTGAACGCGGCAGCGGTACATTTATTCCCACAAACAATGGCGACCATGCTGAAATCCCCATCGGGGAAGCTTTCCTTCAGCTTTTCTTTAAAAAACGAAGACGCGTCTTCGTCGAGCGAGGAAAAGTTGTTCCACCACATATCGATAAAATCCCTATGACAAACGGCGTTGAGCGTAAGACCCACATCAGGAGACAAAAGCTCGGGATTGATCCCGTTTTCGGACAGAAATTCGTTGACGACTGCCATGACCGTTTCCGCGCCTTCCCGCACCTCGCGGATCTGTTTCTCCCGCTCGGCTTCCTTCGCCTTTTGCTCATTCCATGCGTTCAGCACCCAGCCCCAGCAGAGGAAGCCCGACTTGAACGGAACGACCTCTTCTTCGACCAGTGTGTCCTTCGCGATCGCCCAGAGCTCCTTATCGGTCATTCCTACCGTCTCCTCGGGGCGGTTCAGCTTCAGTTCCTCCCATACTTCTCCCCACGGGACAAATTCCTGATCCAGCAGGATCAGATTGAGCAGCAGCAGGATCACACCGAGAATTTTCAGAAAGATCGTAAGCCCCCGCCCTTGCTTTTCGAGATTTTCCGCTGCCTTTTCTTTTTTCATGCTGCCGCGCCTCCTTCATTTACGCTGGGTAAATCTTACTTACTTTATTTTACCATAAGCCGTCCCTTTTGTCAATACAATTGCACAAAAAAAGACGTCCCAAGGCGAACGCCCGGGACATCTTTTCTTTGGTTCGTTCGGGATTAAAGCTCCGCGAAATACTTGATGGTTCTTACCATCTGAGAGGTGTAGGAGTTTTCGTTGTCATACCAAGAAACAACCTGAACCTCGTAGAGATCGTCCGCGATCTTCGCAACCATGGTCTGGGTCGCGTCAAAAAGCGAACCATATCTCATGCCGATTACGTCGGAGGAAACGATCTGATCCTCGTTGTAGCCGTAGGATTCGGAGGAAGCCGCCTTCATCGCCGCGTTGATCGCTTCCTTGGTGATGTCCTTGCCCTTTACGACAGCGGTCAGGATCGTGGTGGAGCCGGTCGGAACCGGAACTCTCTGCGCAGAGCCGATGAGCTTACCGTTCAGCTCGGGGATTACAAGACCGATCGCCTTCGCCGCGCCGGTAGAGTTCGGAACAATGTTCGCAGCGCCCGCTCTCGCTCTTCTGAGGTCGCCCTTTCTGTGAGGACCGTCGAGGATCATCTGATCGCCGGTGTAAGCGTGAATGGTGCTCATGATACCGCTCTGGATCGGCGCGAAATCGTTGAGCGCCTTCGCCATCGGAGCTAAGCAGTTGGTGGTGCAGGAAGCGGCGGAAATGATCGTGTCGTCCTTCGTGAGGGTGTTTTCGTTTACGCTGTAAACGATGGTCTTGAGGTCGTTGCCCGCGGGAGCGGAAATAACAACCTTCTTAGCGCCCGCGTCGATATGTGCCTGAGACTTTTCCTTCGAGCAGTAGAAGCCGGTGCATTCAAGAACAACGTCAACGCCGATCTCTCCCCAGGGAAGCTCGTTCGCCTTCGCCATTGCGTAAATTTTCAGGGTCTTTCCATCAACGGTGATCGTGCCCGCTTCGTCGTCCGCGGATACGGTATGGAGATTTTCGCCCATCTTTCCGCAGTAGCCGCCCTGTGCGGTATCATACTTTAAGAGGTGCGCGAGCATGGAAGGCTTTGTAAGATCGTTGATCGCAACGATTTCATACCCTTCCGCGCCGAACATCTGGCGAAATGCGAGACGTCCGATTCGACCGAAGCCATTGATAGCAACTTTAACTGACATTTGTTTTGTCCTCCTGAGATTGATTTTGATACATTGAGTTCTTTGTATCCTTATCCTATTATACAGGATTTACCATCGAATATCAAGTGTTTTAAAAAAATTCCGCCCGATTTTTTGAAAAAATCACCGTAAAATTATGGAAGCGTTTTTTGTGCAATTTGACGGCTCGCTTGACTTTCCCGAAAAATGTGATACAATATATTGTAGGAAACCGCCGCTTTGTGCGGAAAGACGGCAAAAAAGAGGCGGCGGTGTCGGTGTATGTGTTTTCTAACGAAAGGAACGGGGCTATGACCTTATATGTGAGTGATCTCGACGGTACACTTTTAAACAGCTCGCAAAAGCTGAAGCCGCGTGCGGCGGAAATGCTGAACGACCTGATCGAAAACGGGACGATGTTCTCCTACTCGACCGCGCGGCGGATCCATTCGGCGGGCGTGATTATGAAGGACGTCAAGCTGAATCTTCCGGTGATCCTGATGAACGGCGTTTTTCTGTACGACACGCAAAAGGAAGAATATATCCGGAAAAACATATTCGGCGAAAAGCAGCGGGAACTTCTGAAAGAAGCGGTCGTGCGCTTCGGCGAAAGACCGATGATCTATTCGTTCATAGACGGCGAACTCAGGAACAACTATTTGATCGGATCAAAGGAGCTGAAAAGCTATCTGGAGGATCGGTGGGACGATCCGAGTATGCGCGCTGTGGAAAATTACGGCGATCTGTTCGCGGGGGAAGCGGTCTACGCCGTTTTTATCAACCCGAAGAACAAGGCGGAGCTGGATCGGATCTTTACGGAGGAGAACGGCTTTTCCTCCGTTTATTACGCGGACGTGTATCACGAGGACGAATACTGGTACGAGGTGTTCAGCAGCACGGCGAGCAAGGCGAACGCGCTCTTGCAGCTCAAGGAGATCGTCGGCGCGGACGAGGTGGTGTGCTTCGGCGATAACGGAAACGACCTTTCGATGTTTTGGGTGTCCGACCGGTGCTACGCGGTCGAAAACGCGATCGAATCGGTAAAAGCGGCGGCGGACGGGATCATTCCGTCCAATGAAAGCATGGGCGTTCCGCGCTTTATCGAGCGGGAGCAGATCGAGCGGTTCGACTATACCCGCCCCGAAAACGGAGCGATCGACGAAGAACGTTTTTCCGAAGCGGTAAGTGCCGCGCTTTCCCGCGAAACGAGCACGATCGGCACCCTGAACGAAAAGGCGGTACATAACGCGCTGAAACGCTATTACTGCGATCCGGACGGGGTAGAGGTCAAGATCGGCGGCTTTTACGCCGACGGAGTGGGGGAAAGCGGGATCTATGAGATTCAGACCGCCTCTTTTTCCAAGCTGAACAAAAAGCTGTCCGCCATGCTCCGCGCCTGTCATGTGACGGTCGTTTATCCTTATGAGTGGTTTGTTCGTGTTTTGTCCATCTGTGAACAAACAGGCGAAATTCTGTCCTCCTCGAAGCGAAAAAACAATTCCTTCAGTCAATTTTTTCTGGAACTGTATCGGATCAAGGCTTTTCTGACCAACCCGAATCTGACGGTTTGCGTCGCCATGCTCGAAACGGAACGGCGGAACTACTTCCGCGACGGGACAAAGCGCCGCCGGAAGGGTATGCGGAAGGAGAAGATTCCGCTTCGCTATCTGGAGGAGATCCGGCTTGACGGCGCGGCGGATTATCTGCGTTTTCTCCCCAAGGAACTGGACGGAGTCTTTACGAAAAAAGAAGCCGCCGCGCTGACGAAAACGACGAACGCGGGGCTTCTTCTGGAAATTCTGGAGTATGTCGGCGCGGTTCGACGCGTCGGAAAGCGCGGCGGCGCGATTCTGTACGAACGCGTGCCGCTTTCGGAGATTTTTTAAATCGACAAAAGCGGCACACCTTACAGTTGTCGATATATCTTCCTAATTTTAAAATATCTTTCACAATTAGCAAGATTTACGACCTGACAGGCACAGAGTTGAAATTGGTAAAAACAGCGATGGGAAAAAGAAGGATTCCAAAGGAAAAAGTTTCCTTTGGCAGGGGTGCGGGGACAGAGTCCCTGCAAAATAATTCCTTTCTGTTTTACTCTTTTTTATAGTCTGAAAAGCGGCTCTCCTCAATAGCCGAAGCTTCCGTCTACGAAGATCACCTTGATCCGATCCTTTTTCCGCTGCTGCGCAAGGCGGACATAGGAACAGCAGATCCGATTCGGGCTGTGACAGTGGCGGCACTCGCCGCTCTCGGCGCAGGGCGTCGCGAGCTTCAGCCGCAGGGTATTCGCGGGGCAGGCGAACTTTTCAAGCCGCTTGATCGCTTCCTCAAAATCGGCAGTGATCTTATTTGTTCCGGCGACGAGAATGACCTGCTTCGGCCCGAAGATCATGGCGGAAACGCGGTTCCCGTTCCCGTCGATGTTGTACAGTTCCCCGTCCTCGGTCACGGCGTTCGTGCTTGCGAAATAGGTGTCGCTTATGTACGCCTTCCGATAGACCTCCTCGATCTCTTCGGGGGTTTTACAGTCCGCGCGGTCGACGAAAACGCTCCCGTATTTTTCCTTGAGGTGCGCGGTAACGCCCGTTTCCAAAAGCGTCATCGAGCCGCCCGCCGTAATGAGCCGATCGTTTGCGATCAGCCGGTCGATCAGCGCGAAAAGCTCCTCCTGTGACCGCACGTAATATCCCGCCATGTGGTTGTGCTCAAGCGCTTTGATCGTTTTCGCGACGCGGCGATCCATGACGAGCCGTAAATTTTCGTCCATATTATGATCATTCCTTTCCTATTCCTTGATTTTCCGGCATTCCACATAAAACCGCTTATCCTCCGCGTGTCCCATTGAAAAGGTCTTTCGGGGGAGTGCGCCGTCCTTGATGACGGTGGGGAAAAGCTCCGACTTTTTCATGTCGGGGAGCAGGAATCCCACCGTGTCGGCGCGTGCGGAAAGGCGGCGAACCACGTCCGCGCCGTGAATGTAGTCGATCTTGCAGGGGTGCTTTTTCGCGAAATCGTCCAAGAAGTTCTGTAAGCTCCCGACGGTAAGCGTCGAGGTCGGCTTATGAATGAAGCATTCCCGTTCCCCGTCCGCGAGGACGAGTGTAAAGCGCTGTTCGGACGGCTCGTCGGTCAGTCCGAGCGCCTCCGTCATTTCGGACAGGAGAAGCTTCGGGTCGGTACGCTTTACGATCCGCTGGATCGCCTCGAATTCGAGCGCGGGGCTGTGCAGGTTGACGATCTCGGCGAGCGCGTACCGCGCGGGGTGATCCGAGAGGTCTTTCCCGGGATTTTCACGCTTGAGCTGTTCGTAAAATTCCTTTGCCGCCGCGAGGGAATGGTTCCCGTCACCGACCGCGAACAGAAGCGGGGAAACGCCGTTCAGCCCGTAACGGCGGTTAAAGGCGCCGCTTTCCGAAAGTGCACTTAAATTTTCAAAAATCCGTTCCTTTTCCTTTTCAGGGATCCGATAGGCGCGGATCTTCCCGCCGTTTTCCATGAGGGGAAAGTCGTAAAGCGGCGTTCCCGACGAAAGCACCGCGCAAGGTTCGATCACGGTCTTTTCCGCGTCGTCGATCAACATCAGGATATGCGGAAGCTCAAGCGCCGCGTCCCGGCGAATGCGGATCCGCGCGGGAAGGCGGGATTCGACCGTCGCTTCCGTTGCCCGCACCTGCGAAGCGCTCCCCTTATGATAATCGTACTCCTCCAAATCAATTTTTCCGAGGATCCCCTGTCGAACCGTCCCGTCCGAGAGGGTGCGTTCAATATAGATCAGGGCGTTTTTCTGCTCGTCGAGAAGGTTTTCCGAAAGCAGGCGGTTCATCTCGCCGTGAATGGCGGCGATCCGCTCGTCTGCGTCCGATTCCTCCAGATAAACCTCGGGGAGGATCAGCTTCAGCGTCGAATCCGCCGCGCCGACCTCTTTTTCGACCCTTTCCCAGTATTCGGGTTGCCCAGTGTACTGGTCACAGGCGATCACCGCCCATTTTTTCATGTCCGCCTTTCGCGGAAGGAGAATGTCAGCCGTTTTTAATGCAAGGTTCATTGCGTGACTCCTTTCGTTTGTTTCTACACATTTTTCAATATCACAAATTTTATCGGTTGGCAACTGTTTGGCGTGCGGGTTTTTGAGAGCGACAATAAGCCCTAAGTTTTTCTGCGGAGGATATGCCAAATATCATTTCCGGCAAAGCCACACTTACGGTAGAAGCCCTCGGGCCGGCTCGATCCGTCCATTTTCCCCGATACGGTCACGAAATCTGCTTTTTCCATTCGGGAAAGAAGCTCGTTTACCATCAGCCGACCGATCCCTTTTCCCCTGTATTGCGGGAGAACCTGAATCCATTCCAAAACACCCTCTCCGATCTCGCTGTCCAGATCGGCAATCGCACACCCGACGATCCGCTCGGTTTGACGATCGCAGGCAACGATCCATAAGTCGGGATCATAGACCGGCGTTTCGGTATAAAAAAGAAGCTGTTGCTCATTGACCGAGCAGTCAGTATAGGATTGATTGATGATTTCCGCCATTTGTTTCAAGTCGGATTTTTGCGCTGTTTTTAGTCGGAAGCCGTTCGGCTTTGACGGTTTCGGACGATCCGATCGGCGGATCAGCCGAAAATAGCGTTCGTCGGTGTAATCTGTCAGAAGCGTTTCGTCGAAATCCTTCTGATGAACGATTTTCATATTTTCGGGGGTGGCGATCCTTACTGTTTTCCAATACGGAAGCGACGATTTTTCGCAAGGGTTTTCTAAATATTCTTTCAAAAGCATAACGGTCAAATCTCCCTGTGGGTTTTGCGTTCTTTCTTATTCAAGCCGCTGCCGAAACGCCGCGTTGTACAGCACCGTTCCGCTCAGCTCCTCCGCCGAGGGGTCAAGCTTGATCGCCGGTTTTAACGCGATATTCATGGATTTTCCTTTCTTTCGTTCTTTTTATTTATTACACTGCTTCCATTATACTACTTTTTTCCCAAATTGGCAAGGGCTATACCGCATAATCATTGACGTTCGATTGTGCGGCAGATTTGCTTTTCAGATTGTACAGATTTTTCGCAGGAATCCTGTCGGATTTCAAGAAAAAACTGTGCAGTATGATGGCAAAGATGTCGTGCAAGCGGACGTCAAAGGCGAAGCCGGTGGTTGTGCGGTATTGCCTAAGGCTTTACGGCTCGAATCCGTCGTAGAGCCGAAAACCGTCATAAAGCCGAAAGGCGGCGTCGTAAAGAACGGTGCCCTTCGGGGCTTCGCGGGAGGAGCTGAACCGATACAGCATAAAGTTCTCGTCCGGCACCTTTTTCGGCGGTTTGATCCCGTACAGGCTTGCGGGGAGATAGCCCGCCCTCCCGAAAAAAAACGGACTTCCGAGAACGGCGGAGCAGGTAAAGCCGAGCGCTTCGGCGATCCGGTGCCCCTCGCGGATCAGCGCCGTACCGATCCCTTTCCGGCGATATTCGGGGAGGACACAGACCGGCGCGAGTGCCAGCTCGGTCTGTCCGCCGATGTCCGCCTTGGTGAATAAAATGTGCCCGACGACAGTCCTGCCCTCAACGGCGACGAGCGAAAGCTTCGGGAGGAAGGAACGGCTTCCGCGGAGCGCGTTCACAAGCTCCTGCTCCTGTCCGCTCCGTCCCTCCGTGTCCGCGAATGACTCGCGGATCACCTCGTACACGACGTCGCGATCGGTTCTTTTTTCCTGCCGGATCTGCATGACGCTTCCTCCTTTCGGTTCGCCCGAACGATCTCCATTATATCATGCCTTTTCGGAGAAGTCAACTTTTGCCAATACAAAATGTGAACTCCCGTACCCTTTCGGGTACGGGAGTCCACGTTTTCAGCTTCTTACAAAAACATAATAATCGGTATCAAAGCCGCCGTAGCGGTAGTCGCCGCTTTTCCACTCGATGATCAGAAAATCCCTGCCGTTTACGGTACGGATCTCATACGCGCAGGCAGTTCGGTTCCATTTCCGAAGCACCGCGCCCTTTGTCCAGGTCTGCATGGAATCGCCGCGGATTGTTTCGTCTCCGTATACGCTGATACATTCTCCGTTTTCGCGGAACTCGATCTCCTTAAAGTACAGCCGTGATTGCTCACGGTGGGGATTCTCGGCGGTGAAATCCGTTTTTGCGCGGATAAAATCGTAAGCGATCCATTTCCCGATCACGCGCGGGTCGTCCTCGAACGGGAGATCAATCCGATCCGTCCGCGTGATCTCGTCTCTTGTGTAATGCTTGCTGTCGATCCGGCGGAGCGTTACGGGTTCGGTTTTCCCGCTTCTGAGGTACTCGTAGGATTTGAGGTCAATCTTCATGTACAGCCCGTCCGCTCTCTGCTCGGTGGTATAACGACTGACGAGGGTGTTCCTTCCGTCGTTGTACAGGAGCTTTCCCTTTGTCCAGGCGTAGCACCAGTACTGTTCCCCGTTCGGCAGGAAGAAGATCCGTCGGTTTTTGTCGCCGATTCCGGCGCTCCCGTCCGAGACGATCTCCCATTGTCCGAGAACGGATTCGTCGTTTTCAAAGGGAAGATTAATGTTCTCCCGGATCGGCTGAATGGTTTCGTTTTTCATTTGGGGTTCCTCCAATATCATTTTTTCGGTTTCCGAAAGCTCTGCCAGCGCCTTTTCGAGCGCGGCCCGCTTTTCCGCGAAGATCTCGCGGATCGCTTCGTCCTTCTCGGTTTTCAGCAGCCGCTTGATCTCCGTCAGGGAAAACCCCGCGGCTTTCAGTTGTCCGATCCTGCGGCATACCGCGGCCTGCTCCTCCCCGTAAAACCGATAGCCCGTGAAACGGTCAATAAATACGGGGGAGAGAAGCCCCTGTTCGTCATAATAGCGCAGGGCGGAAACCGAAATTCCGCAGCGCTTCGCGAATTCTCCGATCTTCATACGGTAACTCCTTTTTATTTTTGTGCAGGCTTCGCTTTTTCGGGCAAAGCAGATTTTTCTCGGAAGGTGCGCACCCTCTATTCTGCATTATAAACCTAAAGCACGGTTGAGAGTCAAGGGGTTTTTGAAAAAATTTTTAAACGGGTCTTCCCAAAAACGGTCAACGGGTTTATAATATTATTAACCGATACGGACAATGAGGGTAAAAAAATGAACGAGAAATTCTATTCGCTGCCCGAAGAAAAGCAGCAGAAAATCATCAATGCGGGATTTCGTGTGTTTTCACAGAACTCCTATAAGAAAAGCCCGATGAACGAGATCGCCGGCTGCGCGGGGATCAGCAAGTCGCTGCTGTTCCACTACTTTCACAACAAGCGGGAACTGTATCTTTTCCTGTGGGATAAGGCTTGTAAAATAACGATGGAGTACCTGACCGAATACGGCTGTTACGAGCCGGCCGATCTGTTTGAGATGATGGAACGCGGTATGCGGGCGAAAATACACATGATGGAAAAATATCCGAGTATGACTTCGTTTGTGGTCAAGGCGTTTTACGAAAAAGACCCCGAGGTCAATTCGGAAATACACGACAGCTATCAAAAATACTTTGAAATAAAAGCGCAGGACGCGCTGGCGCGTGTTGATCCGGACGATTTTGTCGAGGGATTTGATTTAAAAATGATGTACCGCGAAATGTACCTTGCCTCGGAGGGTTATCTTTGGGAAATAATCCAATGGGACGGTGAGCTTGATGTGCAGAAGCTTGAAAAGGATTTCGAGGATATGTTGGAATTCTGGAAGAAGGTCTATCTGAAAAAGGAGAAACGGGAATGAACGCGATTGAAACAACCTTGCTGACGAAATTTTACGGCAAGTCGAGGGGAATATGCAATATTGATCTGGCAGTATCCGAGGGCGATTTTTTCGGATTTATCGGCCCGAACGGCGCGGGAAAAAGCACCACGATCTGGATACTGACGGGGTTGATTTACCAAACAAGCGGAACTGCAAAAATCTTCGGCAAGGAGGTCGGTAAAACAGATGTTCTCGCCGATATTGGCTACATGCCTTCCGAAGCGAATTTTTATCACGGTATGAAAGTGCGCGAAGTCATAAAATATTCCGCGGAACTCAGAAAACGGGACTGTGCGAGAGAATCCGCGCGGCTCTGCGAACGGCTGGAACTGGACGTAAACAAAAAAATATCCGAGCTTTCACTTGGCAACCGAAAAAAGGTTTCAATTGTCTGCGCCTTGCAGCATAAGCCGCGGCTGTGTATTCTCGATGAGCCGACAAGCGGTCTCGATCCGCTGATGCAGCGTGAATTTTACGCGATCTTAGCGGAAAGGAACGCCGAGGGCGCGACGGTCTTCCTGTCCTCGCATATTCTTTCCGAGATACAGAAATACTGCAAGTGCGCCGCCGTGATCCGGGAAGGACGGCTGCTCGTTTGTGACCGCGTGGAAAATCTCGTACATACCAACGCGAAAAAGGTCACGCTTTCGGGAATTTCCGAGCCGCCGAAGCTCGGTGGGATAAGCAATGCTGTGAGCGACGGCGATACCGTTCATTTCCTGTACAGCGGCGAGCCTCGCGAGCTTCTGAATGTGCTCGCGCCGCTGCCGATCACCGACATTCACATTACCGAACCCGATCTTGAAGAAATATTTATGCATTATTACGAGGAGAACGAAAATGACAATTTTTAAACACGAGATACGGCAAGGGCGCTATTCGCTTATTATCTGGACGGCGGTAATTGCGTTTATGCTGGGAATTTGTATCCTGATCTATCCCGAAATGTCCAAGCAGATGGACGGCATAAGCGAGGCGTTCGCGAATATGGGCGGATTTTCCGCGGCGTTCGGAATGGACAAGATAAACTTCGGCGAGTTTATCGGATTTTTCGGAATAGAGTGTGGAAACGTTCTCGGATTGGGCGGTGCGTTCTTTGCGGCACTTACGGGAATTTCCGCGCTGTCCAAAGAGGAACGCGAGCACACCGCCGAATTCCTGCTGACTCACCCCGTAAGCCGACAAGCTGTTGTAGCACAAAAGCTTATTTCCGTGATCGTGCAGATCGTTATACTCAACGCGGCGGCTGTCGGCGTTACGGCATTATCAGCGGCAATGATCGGCGAAGCCCCCGATGTCAAGCCGCTTGCGCTGACGTTCGCGGCGTACCTCATAATGCAGATCGAGATCGCCGCGATCTGCTTCGGAATATCCGCGTTTATCGGCAGGGGCGGACTTGGTTTGGGGCTTGGACTTGCGGCGGCATTTTATTTTCTGAATATCATCTCGAACCTCACCGAAAGCGCGGAATTCCTGAAATACATCACTCCGTTTGGATATACAGACAGCGCGGTCATTATCGCAGATGGGCGTATTGAGATTAAGTACCTCGCAGTCGGAATTGTTATGACCTTTATTGGAATAGGCGCGGCGTTTTGGGAATACGGGCATAAGGATATTTCATAGAACAAAAAAGAGCCAATGAACTTTAGGATTTCTCCCGTTTATTCATCGGCTCTGCGTCTTTGCGTCCGGCTCTCTGATGACTGTTATATGTTAATTCCTTACTTCGATAACAGTTACTTTTTAAAGGCTATAGCCCACTTTTTAGGGCATTTTCAACTGCCTTTTTTATAACGGTGCTTGAATTTGTTGCACCGGATATTGCGTCTACGTCTATTTTTTGTTCATCAAC
>CAYVZH010000003.1:0-90471 GCA_964456025.1 uncultured Ruminiclostridium sp. | reverse complement strand
TTTGTGCAGGACTGCGTGCCGCCGGGCATACACCTGCCGCTATCCTTTTTTATTATAGCGTAAATCCCGCCATTTTGCAAGGCATTTTCCAAAAGCAAAGGATATTTGTTGAAAACAGAGAATTTTTTGCGTCTTTTTTGTTATATTTTACCAAACCGTTTTATTTCGACAGCAAAAGCCGTTTTTTACAAGATTGATTAGAAATTTTTCCATAAATTACCGTAAGGGTTGACAAAAATTTGTTATTATACTATAATGTTTTATGTCGGAATTCGTATGACTGCGCAGATACGGATCGGACAGAATAACAATTGCAATACAGAAAGGAAAAGAAAAACATGAAAAAAACGAAGAATGTACGGAACAAAATGCTTGCGGCGCTGGTAATCACGGCAAGCATGACAAGCCTTTGTGCGCCCGCTTACGCGGAAGAAGCGCCCGTCCCTGCGGAGGAAGCGTACACCGTAACAGAAGATGAGCAGGGAACGGTAACGATCGTGTTTAACGAACCGATCGTTTTATCTCGTGAAGAGAGTTATGCCGGAAGCGAAGCGGAGGAAGACGACGGGATCGTGCCTTATTCAGGTTCTTTGTCATACATCCCCCAAGAATATTGGGGCTACTACACTTCACCAACCGGAAATTTCACTTTATCCATAAAAGGAGAAAAACGCATCCTTTTTGATGGACGATATAATTTTGACGGACCAGATAATTTTTGGCATGTTTTCTGCTATTATGACTATGTGAAGGAAGTTTATTTTTATCCGGAAAGAAATAAGTCGAACGGGCTGATGATTCACTATAACCCATATACAATCATAACCGATTCGGGAAATAAACGCATTGATCAAGAGATTGTTATAAACGGGTGGTATGAAAAAAAAGATATGACCTTTGTGATCAGCGGTATTATCTATCACCCGGAAAAGTGATGAGATCGGAGAGAGGTGCGATCCATGCTTGAGCCTTCAAAAAAAATCAGCAAAAAATTCATTATCATCACGTCCGTCTTCGTTGCCGCTGTCCTGCTGATCTTCTGGCTGATCGTAAGCGGTACCGCCGAGTCGGTTATTCACACAACCGCTGTCAAAATCAGCAGCTGGTGGTACGAGCTTCAACACCCTCCGGTGGAGATGCACCCGATCGACAGCCTGAAACCCGGAAAATATCTGCTTCAGCGGGATTGGGGCTTGGACGAGACCGACTATGTCGAGGTTTTTGACGATTTTACGCTCCGATATGTGGGCGAATACTGGATCAATGAAAAAAACAAAGACCTTGAGCAGGATCCGGATTATTATAATGAACCGGGGTTCGTAGACAGAACCGAACGAATCTACTATGAAATGCTCTATCCCTCTCAGTGCGTTGGATTTTCGGGAGCGGTAGGCGGTTTTTCTTACGTGGACGAAAACACGCTCATCATTTCCAGAATCCGCGATGAAAAGGACGACGTCGTCGATCATGATTACAGTCTGAATAAAAGTCCGGAGCGGGTGGACGCTTATTATATTTACGCGGAATAATGCCGAATTTTTCAAAAAATCCTTGACAATCCCTCAAAACTGTGCTATACTGTTTTCTCGGATAGTCTGTGGGTTGCTCCCCACAGTTGTGATTTCACGGAAAAAGGCGGTGACAGTGCATGAAAAAGGATATTCATCCGAATTATGAGCCGACGACGATCAAGTGCGCCTGCGGAGCGGTGATCGAGACCCGTTCCACGAAGAAGGACATTCGCGTTGAAATCTGCTCGAAGTGCCACCCCTTCTTTACCGGTAAGCAGAAGCTCGTTGACTCGGGCGGACGCGTAGACCGCTTCAAGAAGAAGTACAATCTCGGCTAAAAAAACGAACTCCCGGTTCCGAAAACGGAATCGGGAGTTTTTTCTTCCTTACTTTCCGGATTTTCAGCCTCCGTTCGGCTTTGCGGGTCAGTTGTTCCGCCTTCACTTAAAAGCATGGAAGTTTTTTCATTCGATCAAGTCAATCAAGCGGTTAGTCGTTATTTTCGTTTCTGCGCTTGGTGAGATATGCGACGCCCGCCGCGCTGATCGCCACAAGCCCCGCCGTCATAAAGGGTACGCCGGTCGAAGGGTTCGGGTCGTCCTCAGTCGGAGGAGGGATTACCGTGTTTTCGTCCTTACCGGTGTCATTCCCCGGCTGATTCGGCTTGTCGTTCGTATCGTCCTCGATCTGGTCGGGAATGTCGGGATCCTGCGTGTCGTCAACAATGCTGTTGTCGTCCCCGCTTCCGCCAATCTCGCCGTTGTTGTCGTTGTTTCCGTTATTGTTGTTTCCGCCGTCCACAATGTCCTCGGCGGCATCCCCTACGTCGTCCACGACGTTTTCCGCGCCGTCGATCACATCACCGACGATCCCCTGCGCGCCCGCGCCAACCGTCATAAGGGACGCCAGCGACATCGCGGCAAGAATACCGGTAAATTTTTTCTTCATTTCAATCAATCCTTTCCTTTATCCAAAAAGGTTCCGGTCAAAGCGCGGGAAACGCACAAAGGATCCGTCGGAACGCCCGTCCGGAGATCCCGCGGGAATCCTTCTCTCTGCCTTTTCCGCGCCTTGTACCGATCAAAAATCGGTACGGTTCGGGCTTTTTTGCCCGCTAGTATTGTTCTCCGCCGATTTTAAAATATGAAATGAAAAATTTTTTAATTTTTTGACAGCTTGACAAATTTGTTAAAATTCGGAAAGAAAGGGATTATAACGCTTTTCGGTAAAAAGCGTGGTTTCTTCGCCGTGTCCGCTCAGAATCCGGTAATCGTCCGGGAGCGCCTTAAGCCGCTCGAGCGTTTCCCGCTGGACGATATAGTCCCCCGAATAGCCGTCGCTCCGACCGATTGAATCCTTAAAGATCGTATCTCCCGCGAATAGGATCTTTTCCCCGCCCGGAAGGTCGAGCAGGAAGCAGACGCTGCCCGCCGTATGTCCCGGCGTATGGAGGACGCGGAAAATCATTCCGTCCTGCTCGACCGCGTCTCCGTCCGAAAGGAGAACGTCCGCCTCCTTTTCCTCAAAGGGAATCTCGGGGCAGAAATACGCGAGCGCTTTATTCGGATCCTTTAAAAGCGGCTCGTCCGCCGCGTGCAGGTAAACCCGCGCGCCCGTTTTTTCCCGGATCGCGTTCACCGCGCCCGTATGATCGAAATGCCCGTGCGTCAAAAGGATTTTTTCGATCGAAAAGCCGTTTTCCTCCGCTTTTTTTAAGATCCGCTCCGCGTCGGCGGCGGGATCGATCACAATGCCGCTTTTTTCTCCTGTTTTTACCAGATAACAGTTCGTCCCGAGCGGCGGGAGCGTCAGCATGAAAATTCCGTCCATTGTCTTTTCCTTTCCGTGTCCGCGTTTTCCGATGTAAAAAACACCGCGCTTGTTCTGATTATACACCTATTATCCCAAAAAAGCAACGCGAAATTTCGGATTTCGTACAATTGCCAAAGAAATTCAAACGGGAATTTTCACCTTTTGTACAATTGCGAAAAATTCAAAAATCTGTTGACTTTAGGGGGAAATGCGGCTATAATAATAGCTAAGATCATTTTATAATAACAAAGAACAACCCGAACATCGGAAAGGAGTTACCTATGGCTTTTATTTATTCCGAACCCTCCCATACCTTCGGCGAATACCTGATCGTTCCGGGGTATTCCTCCGCGCAGTGTATTCCCGCGAACGTGTCGCTGCGCACGCCTGTCGTAAAGTATAAAAAGGGAGAAGAAAGCGAAATTTATATGAATATTCCCCTTGTTTCCGCGATCATGCAGTCCGTTTCGGGCGAAAAGATGGCGATCGCTCTCGCGCGGGAGGGGGGAATTTCTTTTATTTACGGCTCACAGAGCGTCGAGGACGAGGCGGCGATGGTCGCGCGTGTCAAGGCGTATAAGGCGGGCTATGTAAAAAGTGATTCAAATTTAAGCCCCGAGATGACGCTCGCGGACGTTCTCGCCCTGAAGGAAAAAACCGGCCACGCGACCATGGCGGTCACGGAGGACGGCTCGCCCGACGCAAAGCTCGTCGGGATCGTTACAAGCCGCGATTACCGCGTTTCCCGTATGTCGACCGACACAAAGGTCAGGGAATTCATGACCCCGTTTGAAAAGCTCGTTACCGCCCCCGCGGAAACGACTCTCAAGGAGGCGAACGATATTATCTGGGAGCATAAACTCAACGCCCTCCCGATCATCGACGCGGACGGAAAGCTGCTCTACTTCGTATTCCGCAAGGATTACGACTCGCATAAGGAAAACGTGAACGAGCTTCTCGACGCGGAAAAGCGCTATGTCGTCGGCGCGGGGATCAATACGCGCGACTACGCCGAGCGCGTCCCCGCCTTAGTCGAGGCGGGCGCGGACATTCTCTGTATCGACAGCTCCGAAGGCTTCACCGAATGGCAGAAGCTCACGATCGAGTGGATCAGAGAGCGTTACGGCGATAAGGTAAAGGTCGGCGCCGGGAACGTCGTGGACAAGGACGGCTTCCGCTTCTTAGCGGACTGCGGCGCGGACTTTATCAAGGTCGGGATCGGCGGCGGCTCGATCTGCATTACCCGCGAACAGAAGGGGATCGGACGCGGGCAGGCGACCGCGCTGATCGACGTCTGTGAGGAGCGCGACCGCTATTTCGAGGAAACAGGCATTTATATCCCCGTCTGCTCCGACGGCGGGATCGTTCACGATTACCACATGACCCTCGCGCTTGCGATGGGCGCGGACTTTATCATGCTCGGACGGTATTTCTCCCGCTTCGACGAATCTCCGACGAATAAACTGATGATCAACGGTACATACGTAAAGGAGTACTGGGGCGAAGGCTCAAACCGCGCGCGCAACTGGCAGCGGTATGACATGGGCGGCGACAAGAAACTTTCCTTCGAGGAGGGCGTGGACAGCTACGTTCCCTACGCGGGGCCGCTCAAGGACAACGTAAACCGCTCGCTGTCGAAGGTTCGTTCTACGATGTGCAACTGCGGCTGTCTGAACATTCCCGATTTCCAGAAAAACGCGAAGCTGACGCTTGTTTCCGCGACCAGCATCGTCGAAGGCGGCTCGCACGACGTCATTTTAAAGGACAGCGGAAGATCGGGACTTGTTCAGTAAGTCCGATTCTCTATAAAACGCACAGCTTCCGTTCCGGAGGGCGCTTCCTTTCGGGGCGGAAGCTTTTTTGTGCAGTTTTGCTGATATACGGACGGGAATTTTGTGCGGCTTGCCGATTGACTCTGACACCGTGTCCGCCCTTATCATGGTATTATACTGATTTTCGTTTAAAAAGCGTCGGAAAAATCGAGAAAAAGCTAGGATATATGCGGTTTTGCGAAGATTTTTTTGGTACGCTTTTCAACGAAAATCAGTATCGAGAAAGGAATGGTACGAATGGAAAATCTCACGATCAGTCAGGTCACTCAGCGCTACGGCGTAACGCACCGAATGCTTCGGCATTACGAAAAGCTCGGTCTGATCCGCCCGATCTATCGCGAAGACTACGCCTACCGCTGTTACGACGAAGCCGCCCTGAAGCGCTTACAGCTTATCGTCATTCTGCGAAAACTCCGGATCCCGCTGAAGCAGATCGCCGTGATCTTACAAGACGACCGATACGAGCAGACGCGCCGAATTCTTCAGGACAGTATCGACGAGCTGGACGGCGAGATCCGCTCGCTCGACACGATCCGAAGTATCCTGAACGCCTTTATTCAACGAATTGACGAAAAAGCGCGGCTCGACCTTCTGGGCGAAACGGACTTGATCGAGGCAGCAAACGCCATTCTCCCTTCCAAAAATAATTTAAAGGAGAATCTCGGTATGAACGAACTCGAAAAAGCAAACGAAACCCTCGAAAAGAACTTAAATGTGCGGATCCTTCAGATCCCGCCGTTTACCGTCGCGTCCAACCACGTCATCGGCAAGGATCCCGAGGAAACGGTCGACGATCTTATGTTCCAGTTTATCCGCGACAGCCGGCTGTACGAGATCAAGCCCGATTCCCGCTACTTCGGCTTTAACCACCCGAACCCCGGAGTCCTCGAAAACGGCGAACACGGCTATGAGGTCTGGGCGACGATCCCCGACGATCTGGAGGTTCCCGCGCCCCTGGTGAAGAAGAAATTCGAGGGCGGGCTGTATGCCGCGCTTACGATTAAATTCCCCGAATTTCAGTATTGGCAGGAGCTGGAAAGGTGGGTATACAACAGCGACAAGTACGAACCCGATTACAGCGAGCTGGGCGACGAGATCATGGGCGGCTGTCTCGAGGAGCATTTAAACTGTGTCTATTCCGTGCATACGGGCTGGCCCGAAAACGGGATCGGCGGTCAGCTTGACCTGCTGCTGCCCATTAAAAAAAGAAGGAATTGAGATACAATATGTATTGTGGGGTGCTCTGAGGCAAGCGCTTTGTTTTGCGCCGCATCCGTGCGGCGCTCGGGGCGCTTGCCCCGCGACTTCCTGTCGCGCCCCCAAACCCCCGCCAAAGGGAACTTTTCCCTTTGGAATCCCGCTTCCCATCGTTATTCTTTCCAATTTCAACTCTGCGGCTGTCAGGTCGTAAGTCTTGCTCAAAACATTACCTTTTTACAGATAAAAAACCGCATGAGAGCGATTCTCATGCGGTTTTTCTTATTAATCCTTCGACGGCTCGGTCGCTTCATAGCGGATCCGGATCGTCGGGAGCTTCGTAAGCTCGGTATAGTAGTTGGTCTGCCAGTCCTCGCCCTGCGCGGGATCGTTTTCGCCGCTCGCGGGGGGCGCGAAAATTCTCAGCGTCATCTCCGCCGCGCCGTCCAGCGGCTTTTCGTAGAACGCGCTCATGAAGTCGATCGTTTTCGCCTTCGGGGATTTATAAAACCATCTCCCGTTCAGCTCGAGCATGAGGTTTTCGTCCCCCTCAAAGGTTGCCTCGCAGAACACGGGACTTTTCTCGAAATGTAGCGGGATCGCGATCCCGTCCGCGTCCTCCATGCCGCCCCAGCGCATTTTCACGGGAAGGCTCACCGCTTCTCCCTCGGTCATGGCAGGGAGGAAGCGCTCGCGGTTGATGATCTCTTTATAGGTCTTTAAAACAGGCTGTTCGATCCCGACGTCGGGATTGTTCGGGTCTTCGATCTCTAAGCCGAGCCGTCCGCGGTCGCGGAACTGATAAAACGTAAAGGCGGTGAACCAGTCGGCATTGTCCTCGTCGAGAATGTCACAGAATTTCCTGACCATTTCCGCCTGCTCATACGCGCCCGTTACGTCGCCGTCCGCGTCGAATTCGGACATGACCATCGGCTTCGTTTCGCCGCCGCAGATCTCCTTAAAGCGCTCATAGCTGTTCTTCGTCTGCCCGTAAACCTCGCGGACGGCGCTTCTGCCGTGAGATTTTCCGCCCGGCTCCGCGACGTCGTAGGGCCAGCCCCAATGAAGCGCCATGTACTTGTCGATCGACCAGACGTCCGTCGCGCGGATCGCCTCGGAGAATTCCTCCTCCTTTTCGATCTTTCCCGTTTTTTCGTCAAACGCGCCCGCGCAGAGGATCGTCTTCACATTCGGCGCGTATCTTTTCAAAATATTGTGGAAACGGATATAGAAATCCGCGATCTCCTGATAGCTCGCGCGCTTCGTAAAGGAGAACCAGTCCCCCGTCGCCTCGTGGTTGATCCGGAGAAGAAGCCGTCCGAACGGGCGGAGATCGTTCGCGATCGCGGTAAGGTGCTGATCCGAAACGTGCGGGTCAATGGTGAGGGTGAGGGTCACGTCCTGCCCATGGCGGCGCACGTCGCGCATACAGGTGAACGGCTCTCCCTCGGTCGATCCGCCGAGCCCGCCGAGATACGGGAAATAATCGTCGTAGGGGTAGTCCCACTGGAAGGAAACGTCCGCGTCCTTCATCACCTCGGAAATCCGCCCGGGCCACTCCTTATCGAGCGGATAATAGCAGTACATCAGGCTGATGCTGCGGTGCGGTCTCCCGAGCTTGTTTAAAATATAATCCTGGTTCACATATTCGCCGCGCTCGCTCCCGTCACCGAGATCGACGGCGCACTTCGCGGGCCCCATGTGAAGCGATCTGATTTCGTCCATGTCATAACCTTCCTTTTTCTGTTTTTCGTCCGCCCCTTGGCGGCGCTCCGGTATTTTCTTCCAGTATAACACAGAATGAAAACGTTTTCAAGGGGTTCGGGAAATTTATTTTTTTGCAGGAGTACTTTTACCGAAAAAGAGTATGATTTTTCACGAATTGCCTTCCCGCGCGCCTTTTCGCCAGCAGCCTGCGGTATAAAAGGATCAGAAAAACGAGCGACGCCCCAAAGCATACCCCCGAACCGATACAGACGGCAAGCCAGTTGTCATAACTGCCAATATTGTGCAAGTCTATATCCTCGGGGCTATACATGATCCTGACCGTTGTTCCGTAATAAGGCTCCGGATCTGTGAGCTGAAACCCAGCGTCACTGTATAAAACCTGATCCGCGTGCAGGATACCGTTAAAATCCTCAAACGTACCGAACACGAGACCGTCCGGCGTTCCCACAAATGTAACTTCCGCCGTTGTGACGATCCAGTCCCTTCGTTCGATACGGGTCGCGATACAAAACAGGCAGACCGCCAGAGACAGGGAGGCGATCAGGATCAGAACGATCCGCAAAAAACGCGCCATATTTCTACTCCTTTCCCCGAAGCGATCTCCCCAAAATCGCAAAGCGGTAGTCCTGCCCATTACAACAAAACGGCGAATTACAATCAACCCGCCGTTTCGTATGTACCCTTATTCCTTCTTTAAAAGGTCGCGGATCTCGGTCAGCAGCACAAGCTGCGGATCGGGCGTCGGCTCGGGAGCGGCCTCTTCCTCCGCCTTTCTGCGCGCCTCCGCCTTGTCGCGGATCGTCCCCGCGATCTTTACGACCGCGAAAACCGCTGCCGCGATCAGGAGAAAGCTTATGATCGCGTCAATAAAAAGCCCGTAACGGATCGCGAGCTCCTCGGTCACGACCTCGCCCGCCTCATTCAGCTCCGCGGGAGAAAGCACGACCTTCAGGTCGCCGAAGTCGATCTTCCCCGTGACCATACCGAGCGCGGGCATGATGAGGTCGGAAACGAGACTGTTTACGATCTTCGTAAACGCGCCGCCGACAACAACGCCGACCGCCATATCAAGCACGTTCCCGCGCGAGATGAATTCCTTGAATTGGGTAAAAATGGATTTTTTCTTTTCCGCCATGATGTCTTACTTCCTTTTCATATTCATATTTTTTCTTAATCCGTATAGCCGAAGCCGAGAATGCCGAAATACATATTTTCCTGCCCCTCCGCCATTTTTACGGTAACGGTATGGGGATTTACGCCGTCCCCGCTGTAAACAAGCTGCGCGACGGGATTGTTCCAGCCGTCCGACGATGCGGAATTGACGCTCGCCGCGTATTCGCCGTCCACAAAGATCTCCGCCGTCGCGAATTTCTTGCTGTCGTTGCACTGATATACCAAAAACAGGTCTTTACACGTCACGTCAAACTCGAAGCCTAAATTTTCTCCGCCCTTGCGCGACCAGCCGTTCGGGAACTGCGCGATCGTCGCGCGCTCCGCGTCATATTCGCCGAGCGAGCGCGGGATCAGGTTCGTGCGGTCGAGCAGATGGACGTTCGTATAATCCGACCCGTAGATCGGTTCGACGGAAGCGACGCCGCCGATCGGCTTCGCCTCGCCCGACTCGTCCATTCCGTCCAGCACCGTTTCAAAATAATGCGCAACAAAATCCTTGACGAGGACGTGTCCCCATTCGTTCGGGTGCGACTCGTCGTCGGAATATTTCTCCCAAGGGGTGCGCCCGCTCGCAAACTCGTCGTTCAGCGCCGTTCCCACGCTGATCATCGGGAGTCCGTAATGCTCGCCGATCGGCTTCATGTGCGCGTTTTCACAGGAATAGCCGTTTTTCAGCACCGTAAAGAGCAGAACCACCGCCGTGTCCCCATCGAGCGACAGCATACGACGCACAAGGCTTTCGTAGGCGTTCTTGCTCAGGCCGTCCTGCCCGTCGTTGACGGCAAATTCAATAAAGACAAGATCGGGATTCCCGTAAGGCATGATTACGTCCCGTTCCGCGCGGATCACGCCGAGCGTCGAGGGCGTTCCGCTCATGCCCGCGTTCACGTAGTTGATCTTCGCGTCGGGGAGCGTCTCACAAAGCCATTCGTAGGAGAGCCGCGCCCAGCACTTTTCCGCCCCCGCGGTAAGTCCCTCGGTAATCGACCCGCCGATATAGGCGACAGTGATCTCCTCGCCCGCCTTCGCCTTGCGAAGCACGTTTTCCGCGCGCGCGGTATCCCCCGCCGTTAAAAGCGAGCGCTCAACCAGAAGCGTGCGGTATTCCTCCTCCGAAAGACTGTCGTAATCAATTTCCGCCGTCTCGGACGGCTCGGTTTCTTCTTTTTGATCGGCATCGGACGTTTCGTCCGTCTGCGCGGGCGGCTCGGTTCCGCTCGTTTCGACCGGCTCCGCCGCGTTCGTTTCAGCCGGTTCTCCCCCGCCCGCCGAAGCGGCCGCACAGCCGCAAAGCAGAGAAGCGGATAAAATTAAGGATAAAATTTTCTTTCCCTTCAACCTGATTCAACTCCTTCCCTTCAAATTTTAACAAAAATCCGCACAAATGTCAACAAAAAATAATAAAATATAGAGGGCGGGAAAGTCCTTTTGAATAAAAATTTCCCGGTTGTTCAAAATAGGAACGAGGGAATTTGAAATATAACGCACACCCTCCCCCGCGAGCAGGCTCGCGAAGTGTTAAAAAATCGGGAAAAACCCGAGGAAAGGATTCGTCTTATGACAATAAAAAGAGGAGAAATTTACTATGCGGATCTGAGTCCCGTCGTCGGCTCTGAACAGGGCGGGGTAAGACCGGTACTTATCGTTCAGAACGATATTGGGAATAAGCACAGTCCTACCGTGATCGCCGCCGCGATCACCAGCCAGCGGGAAAAAACAAAGCTCCCGACGCATATCTCGCTCGACGCGGTGAGCTGCGGACTGGCGAAGGATTCCGTCGTTCTGCTCGAGCAGGTCCGCACGCTCGATAAAAAGCGCTTAAAGGAACGCATGGGCGAGCTTGGAACCACTGATATGCACAAGGTGGACAGCGCCCTTTCGGTAAGCTTCGGATTGGGCTGAGCCGCTTTCCGGAGCTCCATAATACGAATCCCGAATCAAACGATAGACAAAAGTCTATCGTTTGATTCCGCCTGAAAGGCGGTCGTCAAAATCAAGGATTTTGACGGGATTCGTATTGTACGGCTTTCTCGGCGGCTTTGCCGCCGCAGCCGCGCAAAGGCACGGCTGCTTCAAACTGTAGACTTTGTCTACAGTTTGAAAGAGAAATAGTATAAACCTTCCGCCCCGTGGGAACACACTTCCCTCGGGGCGGTTTTTTGTCATTTTCGGAAGATTTTGAAGTTTTTACCAAAAAACACTTGACATTGTTTATAAAAAATGGTATATTTATATAAGAAAAGGCAAAATAAGGGTGAATTGCGTCCTTTTTCGGCTCTTCGGGCACGCACACCTGCAATAAATCATAAGGAACGACCGGATCATGAAACACCTTGCCGCGCTGCTGAAAAAATACAACTGCATATGGGTACGGATCGAGGTCGGAAACCGCCTGACGCTCTGCGTAAAAGGGAATTACGGCGCCGACGAGCTTCCGCGCGAGCGGCTCCTCCTTTCCGAGATCGTATACGCCGACGATTTCCCCGCCCTTGTGGACACGCTGAACGATTTTTCGACGAACGGCGAGCTTCGCGTATTCACGCATTTTCGCATAGAGCTTGAAAACGAGCTGCACTGGGCGTATCTGTGCTGTGAAAAATCGGATCGGAACGACGGCGGCTATCACGGCGTTCTGCTCGACGTTTACGAGTATCTCGACTGCGTCCCGAAGGATCGCGTGATCAGCGAATTCCGGACCCGTCAGAAGGAAAAGCTGGTCGGCTCCGACGAGTCCCCCATCACGCTTTCCGAGATCTGCGGGCTGGAATACCTGAGAAAAATCCAGCTCCCGTTCCTGATCACGGGGGTCGCCTCCGCGATCTATAACGACCGCGACAAGCTGATCTGCAGCCTTCCAGAGCAGCGGAACGTTGAAAAATCCGGCTACCGCTTTATCAAGAAGATGCCGATCCGCTTTAACCACACCATCGGCGGCTGGTGGTGCGTCGGAACAAACAGCGAGGAAAATGTGCAGGTTTCGGAGATCATTCTCGAAACCATGGTCGATAACCTCTCCCGGATCGCGCAGTCCTCAATCCTTTTATATAACGAAATGCAGAACTCGCACGCGGTCAACCTCCAGCTCGGCGCGATCGTGGAGCAGCAAATGTTCATCAACCGCATTTACTCGATCATCACGGAGGAATCCGACAGCGAAAAGGCGCTTGAACAGGTGCTCGAGCTTTCCGTCAAAAGCCTTCGGATCGACCGGATCTCGGCGTATCTCCCCACGGGAGACGAGCTTCGACCGACGCTCATCTGTCATTACGAAACCGAACGCGGGCAAGGCAGTACGCTCGATTCCACGATCGGCGAATATTTCGGCAATATTCTTTCGGAGCTTGACTGCGCGGAAAACTATTTTGCGCTCGGAAACGAAAAGCTTCCGACCCCGATGACGACCTTTGCCGTATCGAAAATCTCGGGCGGAAAAAACGGGATCGGACTGCTGTTTTACGAGGTCTACGACGAAGAGCGGCAGTGGAATTATGACGATCACCGCATGATCCGAAGCATTTCGCAAGCGATCTCCGGCTTAATTGTCCGCCGCGAGATGGACCGCGAGATCGAGGACAAAAACCGCCAGCTTACGTACCTTGCTTTTTATGACAGGCTGCTCGGGATCCGAAACCGCGCCAGCCTCGACCGCGACGCCGAGGAGGCGCTCCTCCGGAAGAAATCGGGCGTCGGTATGGCGGTTCAGATCCTGAATACCCGTTCGCTCAACGAGGTATTCGGGCAGAGCTATACCGACCGCCTGCTGAAAATGATCTCCGACGAGCTGACGCGTCCCGAGATCGGCGGCGAAGCCGTTTACCGCTATTCGGGGAGCATTTTCTTCCTGCTCCTGACCGATACGGACGCCGAAGCGGCACAGCGGATCGCGCAGAAGATCCTTTCCCGCCTTTCCACGCCGTTTATGCTTGACGGGGCGGAGCAGTATGTCGAAACCGCGGTCGGGATCGCGGCGTTCAGTCCCGCTGTCGCAAAAAGCGAGGATCTGTACCGGACGGTGCTTTTATCCCTTTACCGCGCGAATGAGTACGGGAAAAACTCCCTCGCCTACGTGAACCACGAATTCCTCGAGACCGCGGGCGCAACCTATCATCTCGAGCAGGAGCTTCGCCGCTGTATCTCTGACGATATGCGGGGCTTCGAGGTGCATTTTCAGCCCGTATACTCCGGAGAAGCGCTCCACCATTACGAATCGCTTCTCCGCTGGCGCGGACAGCGCGAGGGGAAGATCAGTCCGCGGATCTTCATGCGGCTGATGGAAAAGGTCGGACTGGATTCGACGATCGACTTCTGGGTGATCCCCGAGGCTTGTAAATTCTGCAAAAACATGCGCGAGCGGACGGGCGAAAATATCCGGATCAGCGTGAATCTCACCGTGCACGAAATGCAGAGCGGGACGATCCCGGGCATTATCCAGAACGCGCTTGCCCGCGCGGAGCTTCCGCCGGACGCGCTCATCGCCGAAATTCCGGAGGGCGCGCACGTACACGCCCCGACCGAAACGGCGGCGACGCTCGGAAAGCTGAAAAAAATGGGCGTTTCGGTCTGCATTGACAGCTTCGGAAACGATCATCTCCCGCTTCAGATGCTGAAATATTCCTACATAGACATGATTAAATTAAGCGCGAGCTTTGTCACCAATTCGGGCGACCGATTCGACCGCGAGCTTGTAGAAACAACGGTTCACCTCGCGGAAAGCCGCGGGATCGAGGTATTCGTCAAGAATATCGAGTATCTCGCGCAGCTTGAAGCCGCACAGGAATTCGGGCTTGAACGCTTTCAGGGCGGACTGCTGAACCCGCCCCGCCCCGAGGAAGAGATTGTCGCGGAAATGGCGGAAAAAGTCAGCAGGGAGCATTCCCGGGTGATCCTTCCGAAGTATTTTTGAGAGGAATTGTATTACGGGGGACGGTGTCCCCCGTATCCTTCGCAAAAGGAAAAATTTTTCCCAAACCCCTTGACAATCCTATTTTCCCGTGCTATAATAATAAAGCTGTTCTAAAGACAGCAGGCCGTCCTTTCGGACGCTAACGGGAAACCGCCTGCCGAGGAATGGGAAAAGAATCGATTTTCTCCCGCGAGACCCCTCGGTAAATCTTTTTTCGCCGCTTTGGAAAACGAAGTGCGCAAAAAGGCCCGAACGGCTTCGCGGTTTCATTTTTAGACAGCAAATATCTTGAACAGGAGGAAAGCTTATGGCAAGCGAAAAGATCTTACAGTCCAAGCAGCAGTTTGTGGACGAGCTTGCGGCAAAGCTCGAAAGCGCGGCAGGCGGCGTAATCGTCGACTATAAGGGTATCACCGTCGCGGACGACACCAAGCTTCGTAAAGAGCTCAGAGAAGCGGGCATCGAGTACTTTGTCGTAAAGAACACGCTTTTAAAGAGAGCCGTCGAAAAGGCGGGGATCAGCGGGATCACCGAGCACCTCGAAGGAACGACTGCGATCGCGATCTCGAAGGACGACATCATCGCCGCTCCGAAAATTCTTTTTAAGCAGAGCGAAGCAAACGACCAGATTTTTAACATCAAGGTCGGCTTTATCGGAAAGGAAGCGATCCCGACGTCCGTCGTCGAGGAGTACGCAAAGCTCCCGAGCAAGGAAACGCTCGTATCCAAGCTTCTTTTCATGCTCCAGTCTCCCATGCAGAGACTTGCGATCGCGTCAAGCGAGATTGCAAAGAAGAAGGAAAGCGAAGGCGCCGCGTAAATCCTTTTCACGGATTCTGGCGGCATGATCCGCGGCAAAACGCCGCGTAAACAAAATTATGAATACGGAGGAAAATGAAAATGGCTTCTGAAAAGGTTTTAAAGTTAGTTGAGGACGTTAAGGAATTAACGGTACTGGAGCTGAACGATCTCGTAAAGGCTCTTGAGGAAGAATTCGGCGTATCGGCTGCTGCGATGGTTGCGGCGGGTCCTGCTGCGGGCGGCGCTGCTGCGGCGGCGGAAGAGAAGTCGGAATTCGACGTAATCCTCGCTTCCTTCGGCGACAGCAAGATGAACGTTATCAAGGCGGTAAAGGACATCTGCGGTCTCGGTCTGAAGGAATCCAAGGAGCTCGTAGAAGCTGCGCCGAAGGCGATCAAGGAAGGCGTAGCGAAGGCGGAAGCGGAAGAGATCAAGGCGAAGCTCGAAGAAGCGGGCGCTACCGTAGAACTCAAGTAAGTTCCCGATTTCACAAACATAAAACCGCGTATCCGATCGGGTACGCGGTTTTTTTGCTTGCCGCGAATTTTCATTTTGGGGTTGAAACAGAGCGGCTTTTATGATATAATAGTATCAATAAAATATCGTTAGGAGGTGCCATTCCATGAAAAAAATCATCATTCCGCTTGCTGCCATTCTCGTTCTTACCGCCGCGATCCTTTTCGTGATCCAGCCCTTTTCGGCGAACGCTGACGAAGAAATCAAAGAAGTTGAGCTTCCCGAGCTGAAAGAGGGGGACTATTACCTGAACGGCGATCAGGAACTTGGCGTTTATCTGCACGTAAGCGACGGAACGATCTCGCTGAAGGGCAAGGATCTCGCCGAACGGTTTGAATCGGAGATCGTTTCATATGCGGAAACCTTTACGGAAGGCTCGTTCACGCCCGAAATGATCGCGGAGCAGGTGCAGGAAAAGCTCGACGAATACACGGCGGATAACGAGTACGTCGTTTCTCTGGTCGGGCTTCCGGAGGTTCCCTATATGGTTCTGATCCGGTGGAATAAGAGCCTCGAGATCACGGACGGAAGATATGCGGGATCAGGCTACCGATTTAACGGAACGGATACCCTTTCGTTCGACGGAGGCGGCTTCGGAGACTTTGTTTTGATGGATTAAGCTTCTTATCAAAAACGGACGGTCGTAAAAACCGTCCGTTTTATTTTATTCGTTAACCTTCACGAAATCCCCTACCCCATGCTTACAAAGCGGGCAGATAAAATCGGGCGGAAGCTCTTCGCCCTCGTAAACATAGCCGCAGATCACACAGCGCCAGCCCTTGCCCTTTTTCTCCTCGGGCTTCGGCTTGACATTTTTCTGATAAAAATCATACGTAACGCTCGGCGCGTCGGAAAGAAGCTTCGCGTCCGCGATCTCCGCCGTGAAAAGCGTATGCGTCCCGAAATCCGCCGTTCCCGTCACGCGGAAGGACAGCGCCGCGTTCGCGAAGTCCGTTAAATACAGCAGTCCGTTTTCCGAGCGCTTTATGCCGGAAAATCCCGCAAGCTTATCCGTGTCCCGCCCCGAATGAAACCCGAAGCGCTCGTAGACCTCGAACGGCGCCGCCTCGGTCAGGACGGACAGATTGAACGTCCCGCTTTTTACGATCATGTCGTGCGTAAAGTTCTGCTTATTGACGGCGCAGACCGCCAGATACGGCGGCTGCGACGTGATCTGCATGACCGTATTGACGATACAGCCGTTCTCCTTCTCCCCTTCTCTCGCGGTCAGGACGTAAAGCCCGTACCCGATCTTGAATAATGCCTTGTTGTCCATCGCTGTTCCTCCTTTTTCATGCGCTCGGCGATACCGATAGTATTCCCGAGAAACAGCGTGAAAATACCCGTCAGTAGCTGTCCCTTCCGAAAAGGCTTTCATCATTTTCGAGCCATTCCGACGTTTCGATCACGCGGTATACGTCCCTCGTATCGCGGACGTATACGCGGACGATCCCCGCGTTCAGGATCGTGCGCTTACACATGGCGCAAGGCTCCGTACCGCCGCAGAGCTCGCCGGTTTTCGCGTCGTGACAGGCGAGGAAGATCTCCGATCCGAGCATCTGCCCGCGCGAGGCGGAAATGATCGCGTTCGCCTCAGCATGAACCGAGCGGCAAAGCTCGTACCGCTGCCCGCGCGGAATCGCGTACCGCTCGCGGATGCATTCGCCGACGTCGCAGCAGTTTTCGCGCCCGCGCGGGGCGCCGTTATATCCCGTCGAAATGATCTCGTCGTTCTGGACGATGATCGCGCCGAACTGCCGCCGAAGGCAGGTGCTTCGCCCGCTCACCGCCTCTGCGATGTCCAGATAATAATTGATCCGATCACGCCGTTCCATAAGCCGCTTCCTCCTGTTTTTACTTCATTAAATCATATTTTTCCGGGTTTGTCAACCCCGATCGTCGGAAAAGTATTGCTTTTTGAGAAAAAATGTAATATAATAGGTTTTAGGACTTTACATACCGATTTCCCTGCCTTTTACCGAACGAAAGGAGGCTTCCTTTTTTGGATTTTGAAGAGCTTCACGACATTGCCGATTACCCGAACTGGCTCGAGATCACGCCGATCGAGCTGGGGCGCTCGGGAGAAAGCAAGTATCATATTATCCGCAACAACGGCATTCACCTCATTCTGCGGACGAGTGACATTTCCGCCTATGAACGGCACCGCGAAAGCGCCGTTTTCGCGAAATACATCTACGATACGCTCGGGCTGCATATGAATATCCCGATCGAGGTCGCCGCCTGTAACAACGACCGTCTTGCGTATACGATCTATACGTGGGTCGAGGGGGTTGACGCGAACGAGCGGATCCCGAACCTCCATACCCCCGAACAGGCGCACTGCGGCGAAGCGGCGGGAAAGCTTCTGAAAAAGATCCATTCGATTGAGGCACCCCCCGAGCTGTCCGATTGGGAAAGCTATTTCGGAAAACGGCTCACCGCCGCGATCGAACGGTTTTTAAGCTATCGGATCTCGTTCCGGGGCGACGAAAACGTGATTGCGTTTTTAAAGGGGAACCGCTCCCTTTTAAAAAACCGCCCCCAGACTGCCGTTCACGGCGATTTTCATACGGGAAACCTGATCTTCGTGGACAACGAGAAATACGGCGTGATCGACTTCGGGCGCTGGTGCTGGGGCGATCCGTATATGGATTTTCAGTGTATCCGCCGCTCCTGTACCGTTCCGTTCTCGCGCGGGCAGATCACCGGCTATTTCGGCGGGTCGATCCCGACCGACTTTTTCCCGCTCATGGCGTATTATACGGCGGCGGAGCTCCTCGTCTCGATCTGCGAGGCGTATCCGCGCGGACGTCACGCCCTCGACGAGGCGGTGCGCTTCGCGGAAAAAACCGTAAGAGAATATAACCAGTTTGAGGGACTGATCCCGACCTGGTATTGAGAACAAGTTCTGATCGAAAAAAGAGAAAGATTGTACAAAAATATGACAAACATTATTCTGATCGGAATGCCCGGCTGCGGAAAAAGCACCTGCGGCGTTCTGCTCGCGAAAACGCTCGGAATGGGCTTTATCGACACCGACCTGATGATCCAGCTCCGTCAGAACGCGACCCTTCAGGCGCTTCTCGACCAATACGGAACGGAGCGCTTCCGCGAATTTGAGGAGGACGCGCTCATTCTCTCCGCGGCGGCGGAAAATACCGTGATCGCCACGGGCGGAAGCGCGGTATTCTGTGAAAAGGGCATGGCTGCGCTCAAAAAAAGCGGAACCTGCGTTTACCTCGAGGTCGGCTGCGAGGAGCTGGAGCGGCGGATCACCAATATTACGACGCGCGGGATCGCGGCGGCGAAGGGCATGACGATCGCGGATATTTTCGCCGAGCGAAAGCCCCTTTACGAACGCTATGCCGACCTTCGCGTTGACGCGAACGCCCATAGCATGGAAGAAAATATCGAAAAAGCGATCAAGGCGCTTGGACGGTAGTCCTGCACAAAAAGAAAAAGCAATGAAAGGAACTGTCATGAGGCAATCCGAACACCCCTACCGCCACGAGCTGAAATACCGGATCAGCCGCGGGAGCTATGAGATCCTCCGCGGACGGCTGAAGGCCGCGATGCGCTCCGATCCGAACGCGGAAAACGGGCGCTACCGCATTACGAGCCTTTATTTCGACGATCCGTACCGCTCCGCCTACCATGACAAGCAAAACGGGATCCTCAACCGGAAAAAATTCCGGATTCGCACCTATAACCTCGATCCCGCGTTTATCCGCCTCGAGGAGAAATGCAAAAACGGCGACATGGGCTATAAGAAAAACGCCGTTCTGAGCCTCGGCGAGTACCGCGCGCTCCTTTCGGGAAAAACGGACTTCCTGTCCGAGGAGCGCTTTTCGGGAACGGCGGCGGAGGATTATCTCTGGGCAAACGCGGCGGCAAGGCTCGCCCCCGCGGTCGTGGTCGATTACCTGCGCGAGCCGTATATCTGCGCGGCGGGAAACGTCCGGATCACCTTCGACCTTCGGATCTCGGCGGGGAATACGCGTGACCTTTTCGACCCGGACGCGCGCTTTACCCCCGCGCTCCCGAACGACGAGGCGGTTCTCGAGATCAAATACGACCGCTTTCTCCCGCTTTATATTGAGGAGCTTCTCTCGGGCGTTCCGCTGCTGTACGAATCCCTCTCGAAATTCGTCCTGTGCAGCGACACCGCAAGATTTCTTCAATACGGGTGCTGATTGATCGTTCCATGCGAACGAAAATACGCCACGGAACTAACAACGGCGGTACGCCGCGAAAGGATTTTTTATGAAAACACTAAGCATTATCGACGAAACCATTCAGCTCTTCGGCGACGCGCTGAGCTTTACGGCGCTGACGCCGGCGGGAATGATTGCCGCCATGCTCTCCGCGCTCGTCTGCGGGATCATTATTTTTCTCGTGTACCGCTTCTGCTACCGCGGCGTCGTGTACAGCGACAACTTCAACATTCTCCTCGTCATGATCACGGCGATCACCGGATTTATCATCATGACCATCAGCTCGAACGTCGTTTTATCGCTCGGTATGGTCGGCGCGCTCTCGATCGTCCGCTTCCGTACGGCGATCAAGGACCCGCTCGACATCGGCTTTCTGTTCTGGGCGATCGCGGCGGGACTTACGGCGGGCGCGGGACTGTACTTCGCCGCCGTGTTCGGAACGATCCTGATCGCGGTCATCTACATCTGCTTCAGCCTGATCAAGCAGCAGAAGCGCAGCTATCTCCTGATCCTTCACTATGGCGACGCGGCGGAGGACAACGTGAACGCCGTCCTCGGCGGCATGAAATACCGCCTCAAAAACAAGACAAAAACCGACGGCGCGAACGAGCTCACCGTCGAGGTCAAGGTGAAAAACAACGACGCTTCCGCCGTTTCGCGTTTTCAGGAGATCGAGGGCGTTACGTCGGTGACGCTTCTCGAATACAGCGGCGAATACATGAATTGAGGTTTGTTTGAAAAATCTTCGATTTTTCAAACCCGTCGTTTGTGCCTCGGCAAATCCTCTCGGCACAAACTTCCTCCCATAGGAGAAAGGGTTTTTATGGGCTATACGACCGATTTTGAACGACTTTTCGCCGATCTCGACAGCCGCCCCGCCGATCCGGACACGCTCGTTTCCAAAAACGCGGACGAAAACGCGAAAAAGCTTTTCGGGTATCTCAAAAATATTTACGGAAAGGCGGTCCTTTCGGGGCAGCAGTATTTGCAGGAATCCGAGCTTGAGGACGTCGTATACTGGCGCGCGGCGAAAAAGCTCCCCGCCGTCCGCGGCTACGATCTCATGGACATGGATAAGAAAAAGGGCGACAACCAGATCGACCGCGCCTTAAAATGGGCAAAGGAAACGGGGTGCATTATCACGCTCTGCTGGCACTGGTACGCGCCCGACGACCTGAGCGATCCCGAAAACTGCGTCTGGTCCTTTTATTATAAGACAACCGATTACAACCACAAGACCTCGTTCGATCTTTTAAAGGCAGTCGAGCCCGGAACGGCGGAATATGAATTCGCCGTTTCGAGGATTGATAAGGCCGCCGAAGCGCTCCGCCGCTTTGAGCGGGAGGGGATCCCCGTTTTGTTCCGCCCGCTCCATGAGGCGAACGGAAGCTGGTTCTGGTGGGGCGTCCGGAAGGACGCGAGAGAAGAGAGCATTGCCGCTTATCAAAAGCTTTGGTACATGATGTTCGACCGGATCGAAAATTATCATAAGCTCACCAACATAATTTGGGTATGGAACGGACAAAATAAGGATATGGCGGTTCACCCGAATACCTACGACCTTTGCGGCGAGGATTTTTACAGCGAAAAGCCGGACGATCATTCCTCCCAGAAGGAAAAATTCCTCGAGGTCACCTCGTACACGCACGGAAAAATGGCGGCGCTGAGCGAATGCGGCTATATCCCCGCGCCCGACGCGCTGATCCGCGACGGCGTAAAATGGCTTTGGTGGCTTCCGTGGTGGGGAAGCTTCGTGTACGCGGTCGAGGGATGGAAACCAATTTTTGACAAAAATAATTTGCCGTTTTGCAACCAAAAATACCTGAACGAAGTGTTTATAGCAGAAACGTTCCGACACCCGTACTGTATCACGCTCGATCGGCTGCCCTTTTATAAAGGCGGCGCGTCGCTTCCGGAGCGTTTTCGGGACGGATCGCTCGACCACTGACAAAAAGAGACACAGAGAAAGGAAGAAAAAATGAAAAAGAAAATTTTAGCCGTATTACTGGCTGCCGCCCTGCTCGGCACTATGACCTCCTGCTCGGGCAGCGGGGACGAAACGACCACGACCCCCGCCCCCGCGAACCAGACCACCCAGCTTACGAAGGGAACGACCGCACCCGAGGACGAACCCTCCCCCCAGCCGACGACCGATCCCGACGAAGCGGGCGACCCCGACGCGTCGGAGCAGACCGACTGTCAAAAGCTGACGGACGCGGTATTAAAATCGCCGAGCCTTGAGGGAGTCGCGACCATGCAGGTAGAAGATGAGACCATGCTTTCCGACATCCTGAATTACGACGTTTCCCTTTTCGACGAGTACAGCGTCGTGATGCACCTCATGAGTTCGCACCTGATCGAGATCTCGGTCGTAAAGCCCGCCGAGGGGAAAAAGCAGGAAGTGCTTGACTTCTTCAAGAAGCGGAAGGAACAGCTCATTAACGAGGTCGCGTTCTACCCCGCGCAGCAGGAAAACGCCGAGGCGACCGTTACCGGCGAGAAGGACGGCTACGCGTACCTGCTCTGCGGCTTCAACTCCGCCGAAATGGAGGAAGCGCTCTTAAAGGCGATCGAAAATCAGGCACAGTAAGTAAAAAACGGAAAGGCTTCACGTATGGAATCGTGAAGCCTTTTTTGTTTTGTGCAGTTTTCCGTTCGGGCGGCTTTTCGGCTTTCGGAAAGCCCTCTCCGGAATTGTCGGAGGCGGTACCTTATTCTCCGAACAGCTCCCGATTCATTTCCTCCACCGTCGTCGGCTTTTCGTAAAGAAGCCCCGGCCTTCCGCCCTTTTTTCCGCTCACGAGAATGAGATACGGGCGGTCGTTTTCACGGCTGCAAACAGGCTGTAAAACCTTCGGCTCGATCCCGTTTTTCCGCATGAAATAAAACACGTCGGCAAGCCGCTCGGGAAGATGACAAAGCTTTAAGACCCCGCCGTATTTGAGCAGGAGCGCCGCCGCCCCGATCACCTGCTCCAGATCGCAGGCGATCTCGTGCCGCGCGACCGCCTGCGCCGGGGAAAGCCGCTTCGCACCCGAATCGGGCTTATAGTAGGGAGGATTACACGTTACAAGCGTAATTTTCCCGAGCGGAAGCTCCTTCAGCTCCTCCCGCTTCGTCAGGTCGGCGCAGATCGGGATCACCCGTTCCGAAAGCCCATTTTCCGCGACCGACGCGCGCAGGAGCGACACCGCCGCCTCCTGAATCTCGACCGCGTAGCTTTGCTTCGGCGAATTCCCGAGCGCCTCAAACAACATGGGAATAATGCCGCACCCGCTGCACAGATCGCAGACGAGATCGTTTTTCGACGGACGGGCGAACCGCGCCAGAAGCAGCGCGTCCGTGCCGAAGCGGTGATCCGCGCTTACATACAGCGTAAGCCCGAAAAGATCGAAAATTTCTGTTGTCCCGCCGATTTTCCTCACCCGCCCTTCTGTCCGATTCCCGTCAGCCTACCATGATCTCGCCCTTCGGAAGGATCTCGCTGCGCTTTGCGGACTGCCGCCCCGTAAAGCTCAGCATGAGCGAAACGGGGCCGATCCGCCCGACGTACATGATAAACGATAAAAGCAGCTTCGTCGCCGTCCCCGAGGAGGCGGAAAGCCCCGTCGAAAAGCCTGCTGTCGAAAAGGCGGAGGCGACCTCAAACAGAACGTCCAGCGGGTTTTGATCGAGGTTCATCATAAAGATCACCGTGAACCCCAGCCCGATAAACAAAAACGACAAAAGCAGTACCGTCACGGTCTTATAAACGATCCGCTTCTCGACCGAATGCTTCAGAATACGGACGTCCTCCCGCCCGCGAAGCACCGACCACGCTGTCGCGATCACGATCGCCACCGTCGTGATCTTTACGCCGCCGCCCGTAGAGCCGGGAGCCGCGCCGATCAGCATGAAAACGATCGTAAGCATTTCGGAAAAGCTGTTCACGGTCGGGAGCGGCGCGGCGCAAAAGCCCGCCGACCGCGTTGAAACGCTCGCGAAAAACGAGGTCAGGAGCCTTTGCCCGAAGGAATAACCGCCGAACTGTTCTCCCTCGAGAAGCTCGATCACAAAATACATAACCGTCCCCGAAAGAAGGAGCAGGGCGGTCATCGCGAACACGATCTTTGAATGGAGCGAAAAGCGCTTTTCCCGCGGATAGGCAATGATCTCCTCCCACACCACAAAGCCCAGCCCGCCGAGCAGGATCAGCGCCGACAAGACGATCAGCACGAACGGATCTCCGATAAAAAGCGAAAGCCCCGTCCCCTCCCCTTCCATGCCGAAAAGGTCAAAGCCCGCATTGCAGAACGACGAAACCGCCGTAAAGAAGGAGATAAACACGCCGTACACCCCGTAGCGCGGCACGAACCGGATCATGAGCAGGAGCGCGCCGACAAGCTCCACCGAAAACGACAGCAGCACCACGCGGGTAAGGATCCGCTTTGTCGCGGAAAGTCCCGTAAGCGTGAGGTCGCCGCTCACGTTCATCGCCTTCGTCAGCCCGAGCTTCCGCCCGATCGCGAGGTTAAAAAAAGTAACAAGCGTCATAAAGCCAAGCCCGCCGACCTGGATCAGCAGCATGATCACGACCTGCCCGAAAACCGACCAATGCAGATAGGTTTCCGCGACGGAGATCCCCGTCACGCAGGTCGCCGAGGCGGCGGTAAAAATGCAGTCCGTAAAATCGGTAAAGCTCCCGCTTTTCGACGAAAACGGCAGGCAAAGCAGAAGCGCGCCGATCAGAATGATCGCGATAAATCCGATCGCGAGCGTCCGCGCAGGGGAAAGCTCCTTTTCTTTTTTCTGAAATAAAACCGGCATAGGTTCGCCTTTCGTTAGAATTTAAGCTGCACCGTACAAAGCAAATTGCGCGGTGCTGCCTTTATGTACAGTTTTCCGGATACGCGTTCCTTATACTATTTCACTTCCATTGTGTAGACAAAAATTCTGCACAAAATCCATATATCAAAGATTTTGTTTGAATTTTTGTACACATTTAGGTCGTGAAATAGTATTACTCGATCACTGCCCACTCGTCGCCCGTCCCGAACATCTGCGCGGGGGGCGTCACGACCGCGCGGGTGGTATAGGTAGAAACGCGCGGGGTGCGCTCGGTCGAGGTCACCGGCGGGGCGGTCGTCGTCGGAGCCGTTTGGGATTCCGGCGGAGCGGTCGTGATCAGCGCGGCTTTATCGTCCTCTTCCTCCCCGATATTCTGTGAGCGCATATAAGCGATCGCGCGTTCCCCATAAGCGTAAAGACGAAGCGCGTCGTTCTCCGCGACCAGCAGGAACGGACGCCGCCCGTTCACAAGCGCGGAAACGTCCTCGTCCGCCTTCACCGCGAGATAACAGTTTTCGGGAATGCTCTCGATATCGTAGGTAATCCGGACGGTAATGCTCCGGTTCAGGAACTGGAGCATGAGCGCGTCGTGGCGGCTCAGATTGAACGCGGTCAGCGCGGGCGCGCCGTCGCGGTTATAAACGCTTTCCGAAAGATCGACCACGGCGGCGTTTTTGCGCTGTGATTCCTCGCGACAGAGCGGAAGATACTCGCTCTGGATAAAAACGACGGAATAAGCCGTAATCCCGATCAGGATCACGGAGATCAGAAGCGAACGCAGGTGCTTGGTGCAGCTTACGATCACGATAAAAAGCGCCATGACGCAAAAGGTCACCGACGCGGTCAGCAAAAGTCCCTCGAAGGTCAAGGGCGCACCGCTGTCCGCCCCGATCCGAAGCGGGTAAAGCGCTAAGATCGGCGCGATTCGCGTCGATTCTCCCGCAAGGATCGTCGGGAGCGTTACCGAGAAAAACAGCGTATAAACCACCCCGAGAAGCGCCGTCGCCATAAGCAGCTTATTCAGCTCGATCGAACGCGTAAAGAGCAGAATCAGCACCAGCATGAGTGAAAACGGGATCACGCCGTCCAGAAAACGGCCGAAAAGCGCAGTATCCTGATAGACGGTAAGCCCGTCCGTCCCGAAGCGGTAGAATGTCCCGAAAAGGATCATAAAAATTACGCCGAAAAAGGTAAAAAACGAGAACCCGAGCATTTTCCGCTCACAGCCGAGCGGCTCGCCCGCCTTTTTCCGCCAGACCGACCGCATAAGAACCGTGCCGAACAGACAGAGCGCGATCGCCCCCACGCCCCAGGTCGCCGTCACGAAATAATAAAGCTGTCCGAAAAGGGTGATAAAAAACCGACCGATCCCGTTCTGCGCCGAAAAGCCCGCCGCGATCTGCGCGAGAAAGCTTTCCGCCGTATTGTTCAGAAGCTCGGGATCGGAGCGGAGCCAGAGCGACTGCTGAAGAAAGACGGAAAGGATCAGCACAAGCGTCCCCACGCCGAGAAAGGATAGGAAAAACGGAAGGATCGGAACGGCGGATTTCCCGTAAAAAACCCGCTCGGCGGCAAGCGCCGCGAAAACCGCCAGAACCGCCGCGATCAGGCGGATATGCGCGCCGAGAGAAAGCGCGCATACCCCGCCGAACAGGATCGCGAACAAGACCTGCGCGGGACGGCTTTTCAGCTCCTCAGTGCGAAGCAGAAGCCACAGCAAAAGCCACGGAAGCACGATCGTCACCGTCTCGCTCCAGGCGAATTTCGCGTGCGCGAAATAACAGCAGTACGCGCCCGTCACAAACGCGGTGAGCGCACATTTCCAGATCTTATTGACCCCGAGCCGCCGCGCCGACGAAAACGCGAGAAGCGGCACAATGCTGATCAAAAGGGCATTCGTCGCGTGAATGGCGGTATAACAGCTTTGCGCCTCCCGGAACAGGAACAGCGCGGGCGCGTACAGAAAGCCCTGTAAAAACCCGTAATAATAATCGACCGAGCACATGACGCCCGACCAGTTTTTCCCGAGGAGCCAGTCCCCGAGCGCGATCACGCTCAGCTCGTTCGGGTCGGTCGCGGGATAGGTCAGCCCGAAAGAACTAACAAAATGAAGCAGAAAGAAAAACAGGAAAAGCGGCGGATAGATCGCTTTTCCGCCGTATTTTTCATAGATCGTCTCAAGACGCTCCCGCATTTTTCCGTTCATTCCTTTCCGACAGAGGACGTTTTCATATTTCACGACCTGAATGTGCACAAAAATTCAAACAAAATCTTAGGCATATGGATTTTGTGCGGGATTTTTGTCTGCACATGGGAAGTGAAATAGTATCGCTCCTCCTTTTTTCATCTTCCTACGCCGCGCCGAAGGATCCGCCCAGCACGAGCGCCAGCACCAGATACATCAGCGCCGAAAAAGCGAGAAGTCCCATCGCCGCGAAGGAAAGCTTCGGCTTTCCCGCCCGCTCGAGCGCCGCCATATATTCCGACTCGGGCGCGTCGCGATACTGCTCCCGAAGGGAAAGGATCCGACCGACCGACCAGCGCATGAAAATATAATCGTTAAACAAGATCACGAGAATCTGAAGTGCGAAATACGCGTATGAAAAATATTCGACAAGGCGGAAAAGCTCCGCGGGTATGGCGTTCGCGCTCTGGTGCACCATAAGGAGAACGCGCGCGGCCGCCTGCGGGATATTCGCGATAGAACACAGGAGCAAAAGAACGATCGAGGGACCCGTCATTTTCCGGTAAAGCTGATAAAACGGCATTAAAAGCCCCGCGAGGAAGTTAAACGAAACCTTCCGCCCCGTATCCGCCATATGGAAGAAAAGCGAATAAAAGCGCGGCGTGCTGAGATTATGGACGCCGAGAAAATGAACCAGCTCGGAATGATTGACGCCGAAGCAGGTGCGCTCCGTTCCGCGCTCCTTTTCCCGCTCCTGCACCTTTTTGATATAGTCCTCAAAGCTCTGCGGCATGGGGAGCGTGACCGGCTGCCCCCGATCGGAGCGGTAGATATAGCCGTAGGCGTGGCGCAGCTCGTTCGGGCAGCGACCCACCCGCTCGTGACAGGCGCGGTGCATGGGCGTTCCGCAGTCGGGGCAGACGACCGTGTCCTCCTCCGAAAGCGGCAGTCCGCAGATCGCGCAGACCTCCGCCGCCGAAGAAGCGGTTTTCGGCTGCTCCTTCCGGAGATGTTCGGCTTCCCAGTCATAGCCGCCCGCATGCCGATCCTCGTTCGGACAATGCCCGTCCCAGCACTTTTTATGGATCGGCGTTCCGCAGTCGGGGCAGACGACGATCTCGTCCTCCGCGCGAAACGGCTCTTTACAGCACTCGCAGATCTTCCCTTCAAATTCCCGCATAACCGACCGTCCTTTCCTTGTCCCGATTTTATCAGTAAATATAGTATACCATAAAACGCGCCGTTTTGCAAGAAAATCTTGGGAAAAGGGGCTTATTTTCCGTTTTTCTTTTTGGGCAGGTTTTCGTGTCCCCGTGTACGGCAAAAGCGGTGCGTTTTGCCCTTTCTTTATACATTTTGTATATTCTTGTCGGGATATTACAGAATATCAGGTATTTTGCCTTTTTTAAAGGAAAGAATCTCCGATTTGTTCATATCGATTAAAAATGGGAACAGGCGTTTTCGCACTCCTGCAATTAAAAAAGGACAAACCGCGACTTTTCCGGAAATCCCCGCATATATATTAGTATGACATTACGGGGCAAGCCCCGGAGAGGCAGGGTATCCATGAAAAACGAAGCATATCAGAAAACGGCGGAATCGCTCCTCGCGGAGATCGGAACAAAGCGGGACGGACTGTCCGCCGCGCAGGTTCTCGAAAATCGGCGAAGATTCGGCGAAAACGTTCTCGCCGAACGGAAGCGGAAAAGCGGAATACTGATCTTTTTGGAGCAGTTTAAGGATTTTCTCGTCGCGATCCTTCTGGTCGCCGCCGTGATCTCGGCGGTTCTCGGCGATTTCGAGAGCTTCGCCGTCATTCTCGCCGTCCTGACGATGAACGCCGTTCTCGGAACGGTTCAGACGGTTCGCGCCGAGAAGTCGCTCGAAAGCCTGAAAAAGCTGTCATCGCCGAGCGCGAGAGTACTTCGCGGCGGGAAGACTGTTACGATCCCCTCCGAGGAGCTTGTGCGAGGCGATCTCGTCCTGATCGAGGCGGGCGACCGGATCTCGGCGGACGGACGGCTTCTCGAGGCGGCGGCGCTTCGGACGAACGAAAGCGCCCTCACGGGGGAGAGCGCCGAGATTCTCAAGGACACCGTCGCGATCCTGCGGGAGGTTCCCCTAGCGGAACGGAAAAATACCGTCTACGCGGGGAGCTTCGTGACGGGCGGACGGGGAAAAATGCTCGTGACCGAGGTCGGCATGAATACCGAGGTCGGAAAGATCGCCGCCCTCATTCACAGCGCCGAGGAACGGGAAACGCCGCTCCAGCGCTCGCTTGACCGCTTCGGGAAGCAGCTTTCCGCCGCCATTCTGCTGATCTGCGCGGTCGTATTCGGACTCAGCCTTCTGAACGTCCTGCGGCGCGGCGAAACGATCGGGCTTTCGGCGGTCACGGATTCGTTTTTGTTCGCCGTAGCGCTTGCGGTCGCGGCGATCCCCGAAGCGTTAAGCTCGATCGTCACGATCGTTCTCTCGCTCGGAACACAGAAAATGGCGGCGGAAAACGCCGTGATCCGAAAGCTTCGGGCGGTCGAGGGGCTCGGTTCGGTCTCGGTGATCTGTTCGGACAAAACCGGAACGATCACCGGGAACCGCATGACGGTAAAAAATTCGGTGCTCTTTCGCGCGGCGGAACGCGATCCCTCCCTTTTATGGAAGGCGGCGGCGCTCTGTAATGACGCGCGGGACGGCGAAAACGGCGACCCGACCGAAACCGCGCTCTTTCGCCATGCCACGGAAAACGGGATCCGCGTTCCCCTTCTCCGCGAAAGCGCGCAAAGGCTCGCCGAACTTCCCTTTGACAGCGAACGAAAAATGATGTCCGTTCTCGTCGAGAGCCGCGAGGGACGGCAGATCTTTTCCAAAGGCGCGGCGGACGTTCTCTGCGGACACATGAACCTCGACATCAACGAACGGCGGGAGCTGCTTCGGACAACGAACCGCCTTGCCGCGCAGGGAATGCGGGTCTTATGCTTCGCGTATAAGGAGACCGGCAAAAATACGCTTCACCCCTCGGACGAAACGGAGCTGATCCCGCTCGGACTGATCGCCATGACCGACCCGCCGCGCGCGGAATCGAAAAAAGCGGTCGCGGACTGTATTGCGGCGGGGATCAAGCCCGTCATGATCACGGGGGATCATCTCGTGACCGCCTGCGCCGTCGCGAAGGAGGTCGGGATCCTGAACGACCCGCGCGAGGCGGTCGAGGGGCGGGAGCTCGATCGGCTCAGCGACGAGCGGCTGGGCGAGCTTGTGGAGAAAAAGTCCGTCTACGCGCGCGTCACGCCCGAGCATAAGCTTCGGATCGTACGGGCATGGCAGAAACGGGGCTGTACCGTCGCCATGACCGGAGACGGCGTAAACGACGCGCCTGCCCTCAAACAGGCGGACGTCGGGATCGCGATGGGAAAAGCGGGGACGCAGGTCGCGCGGGACGCGTCGGCAATGGTGCTGACGGACGACTGCTTCGCGACGATCGTAAAGGCGGTGAAAAACGGGAGGAACATTTACGAAAATATCCGGAAATCCATTCTTTTTCTCCTTTCGGGGAACATGGCGGGGATCATCGCGGTGCTGTTCTGCTCGATCGCGGGGCTTCCCGTTCCGTTCGAGCCGATCCACCTTCTTTTTATCAATCTCCTGACCGATTCGCTCCCCGCGATCGCACTCGGGCTGGAGCCGCACACCGACGCGGTCATGCGGGAACGTCCGCGCCGCGCGGGGGAGTCGATCCTGACGAAAAAGTTCCTGAGCGAGACGGTGTGGTCGGGGCTTGTGATCGGGGCGGCGGCGATCGGCGCTTTTCTGTTCGGCTACCGGACCGCGCTCGGAAGCCCGTCCGCCGAAGCGTCCACCATGGCGTTCGCGACGCTCTGTCTCTCCCGCCTGTTTCACGGATTCAGCTGTAAATCGGACGAAGCCGTCCTTTTCAGCGGGAGAATGTTCTCGAACCGCTGGGGCGTTCTCGCGTTTCTGGCGGGTACCCTGCTCCTGAGCGCGGTGCTTCTGCTCCCGCCGCTTCACGGGCTGTTCCGCGTCGCGCCGCTCCCCCTGCCACAGACACTGTCGGTCTATACGTTCAGTCTCGGATCCATGCTCGTGATCCAGATGACGAAGGGGTTTCTGTACCCCGAGAGGCGTGCCGCCTCAGGCAATTCCGAAGCAGTCCTCCGAAAGTCAAGAACGCATAACGTGTGACGAGTTATTCCTATTTCACACATTTGCCGAGGCGTACCGTAAAGCCCAAGCCTCATAAAATATAACGAAGCGTTCCGGTTCCTTTTTACAGGCATGCGCTTTTCGGCGCGCCAATCAAACGGAAACATTTCTTCTTTTCGTCAAATTTTACGATTTTTTGCCTTCTTTTTCCTTCGGTTTTAGGAAAACACTACTGGATTTTCACAAAACGAACACTTTTTCATGTTATACTGCAAATATGAAAAACCATAAGGCGAGCCGCCTTTGGCATTTCCGAGATACGCGCTCCGAAATGCCAAGGATCCAGCCCGCGCACAAGTTACTGCTAATAATCGTCCCGAAAAGGAGGAATGCCGCCCATGAGAACCTTTGCCGCCTTTAAAAGAATGCTCGGCATTTTTTATCTGTACGCGGCGAAGCTGATCGAACCGCCCGCGAAGAAACAGCTTCCGCCCGCGCCGAAGGTGCTTCGGCTCCAGACACAGACAAAGGAATAATCCGCGTCTGCAAAAAAAATTGAAAAGAAAGATCCGTCCGCAGTGCAAAAACGCACTGCGGACTTTTCGTTGCATGAAAGACCCGTTTCGTTACATTTCGCTTCATTCCGGAAAATTTCCGACGATAGAAAGATAAGAAGACGATTTTTAAGGAGGAAAACGTTATGGCGATGGAAATTAGCGGCACATACAACAGTTATGCAAGTACTTACACAAACGGAACAGAAAGTAAAAAGCAGACAGAGAGCAAAGCCACTACGAAAACAGATAAAGCAAATTCCTCATCTGCGGTAAAAGCCGGCACATCGGATTATATTGCAGAACTGCAAAAGAAAAATCCGAAGCTGAACATATTAACCGGATATAGCAATGGCGCCGCGGGAAGCAGTAATTATCCCGAAAAAATTAATGTTACGATTGCACCGGAATTTTTGGCAAAAATGGAATCTGATCCAAAGCTGGCAGCAGAATATGAAAAAAATCTGGAAGGCATACCGGCGGCTTGTAAATGGGGTGAATCCATGATCCGTGCCATGACAGGCAATACCGTATATGAGTTTAGATTTTATATTGATAAAAATGGCAATATGAGTGCAGGCAGCGTTAGCGGTCCCGGCCGGAAAAGGGAGATGTTTGAACATTCAAGGCAAAAAGCAAAACAGCAAAAAGAGGAATTTGAGAAACGTATAAAAGCAAGTATGGAAAAGAAAGAGAATCAAGCAATCCCGAACAAAGCAAAACGGCTCTTAGAGAAAAAAATAGCCGCTTCCAAGAACGGCGCGATCTATCTGAATGATACCGATATGAAAACCATTATGGAAGCAATCCGTGGAGATCGTGCGGACAAAGCAAATCCGAGGGATCGAGCATCGGCAGGCGCGAATATGAACTTAAAAGCGTAACAATTTAAAGATCAAGGAGGAATTGACAGTATGCCCATGCAGATCAGCAACAATTACAGCGGCTGCACCAACGCCGCGTACGGCGGAAAAAAGACCGCCGAAAGCACCGCCGCGCAGAAAACCGCCGAATCGGACAATGCCCCCAGGAAAACGGCGGCGGACGAGCTCACCTACCTGACCAAAAAATACGACGGGTACAGCTTCATCGGCGCAAATTATACATACGGTATGCTGTACGGCTCGAAGTCTACGACGAATGTCGCGATCTCGCCGCAGTTTCTGGCGAAAATGGCGAACGATCCCGAACTGGAAAAGGAGTACGAGGGCTATCTCGCGGAGATGCCAAGACTGGACGAGCAATTCGACCGTTCAGTCGAGGCAGGCGGCTGGCACGTCGTAGCAAAGGGCTGGTTCATTGACAAGGACGGCGGGATCGGCGGCTGGTGCATTACACAAAAGGACGATACAAAGTCTTATCTGGAAACCCTGTCCGAAAACGCGGAAAAGATCCGGAGGCAAAAAGAGGAAGCGAAGCAGGAAAAGGCGGAGCTTGCGGAAAAGCGCGCGGAAGACCGCAAAGCGCAGGAACTGCTTCAGGAAAAAATCGAGGAAGCGGGGAAAGAGCAGTTCGGCGACAAGTTCAAGGGCGCGATCGTGATCGCGAAAAACGGCAAGAGGGATTCCGAGATTTTGAAAAAATCGCGCTCCAGAAACACAGCACTGGACATTACCGTTTAATAAGGAGGAATCGTCTTGAACATCACAGGAATTGAAAACCCCCGCACCCTGCGGCGGGAAGCGTCCGCTGCCCCCAAAAACGGCTCGGATTTTACCAACCGCCTGTCCGAAGCGCTTCAAAACACGGAATATCAGGCGGCGGAGTCCTATAAAAAGCTTCTGGAAAACCGATTCGGCGGGATCCGGATCCAAAGCGTCGAAAAGGATCAGCGCAGCATGGATAAACTGGGCGCGGCAACGAGCGGAACGGGAAACGTCGTGATCGCTCCGAATATTTTCGAAAAAATGGTAAACGATCCGGAAAAAGCGGCTTATTACGAGGGAAAGATCCAACATTACTTCGATATGGTGCCGCGGTATAAGGCGGAGCTTTCGATGATGGGCTTCGAGATTGAATCGTCGGGGATCGTGATCCACGCGGACGGAAGCGTGACCCATTATTGCAGCGCCGATCTGAAGCCGGAGATCAGGAGAAAAATCGAAGCGCAGATCAAAGCGGAGGACGCCGCAAAAGCAAAGCGGCGGCAAAAAACCGCCGAGCTCGGAAAAGAAGCGTCCATGCGGCGCAAGGAGCAGGCGGAAATTCCCCTGCGCAGTCAATCGCTCGGAGAGATGATGATGAGACACTTAACGAGCGCGGAGCGATTTTTGAGCAAAAACACCCGCACGGTCTTCTCACCCGCGGATTCCCCCCAAACGCTTCTCGCGGCGTATAAAGCCATTCTTTCAACAAAAACGGTTCTGTAATACAAAAAAACTTCCTCCGTCTTTCACTGAGGAAGTTTTTTGTTATACTAATAAATAATTTTAAAATTTCTTTCATCTTTTGCAAAACCTGCAACCTGACAGCCGCAGATTTGAAATCCGTAAAAACGACTATGGGAAGCGGGATTCCAAAGGGAAAAGTTCCCTTTGGCAGGGGTGTGGGGACAGGATCCCCACAAAAAATATTATTTCTCTTTTGGTTTTCTCATCATTCCCTTATTTCGCCACCGCGGGCGCGACCGCCTGCGCAAGCGTACTCTTCGGCATAGTCTGGAGCCAGATCCGTCCCGGCCCCGTCAGGACGGTATTAAAAAACCCTTCCCCGCCGAACAGCGCGTTCCCGACGCCCTTCACCGACTGAATATCGACCGAAACGGAAAGATCCATTGCCGCTAAAATTCCCGTGTCCACAACGAGCGACTGTCCCGCCGCAAGCGTGTATTCGATCACCGAGCCGTCGATCTCGAGGAAAACGATCCCGTTTCCGGTAAACTTCTGTAGAATAAAGCCCTCGCCGCCGAAAAAGCCCGCAAGTCCCTTTTTCTGGAAATGAATGCTCATCTCGACCCCGCTCTCACAGGCGAGAAATGCCGATTTCTGCGCCGCGATGGTGCGGTCGGCACTGATCTGAATGGGCAAAATCTCCCCCGGGAAGCTCGAAGCGCAGGCGAGAAGCCCGTCCCCGCCCCGACAGGTATACACGTTCTGGAACATCGACTCGCCCGAGAACATTCGCCCGAACGCCTTTCCGATGCCGCCGCCCGCGTTGGTGGACATCTCCATATTCGGCGACATCCAGCTCATCGCTCCCTGTTCGGTCTTGATCTGCTCCCCCGCGGTTAAATTCATAATCAGAACGGGAAGCGGTGTGCCTTTGATCTCATACTGCATAGCTTTTTTTCCTTTCGTTTTTTGCAGGACTGCAAGTCCCAGACTGCAAGTCCTAGACTGCAAGTCCTAGACTGCGTCCCGCTTAATTTAAGATATGCGCCTTTTCGGACGCTATTCCCGAATATCCTTCAGCGAATACTTGTCCAGATAATACTGACAGCGCTCCTTATAACGCTTGTTGTGCTGCACGTTGAGGTTCTGGATATATTCGTGCATTTCAAAGCTGTCGTGCGCGATCTCGATCATACAGGCGGCAATGTTCGAGCAGTGGTCGGACACGCGCTCAAGATTCGTCAGCAGGTCGGAAAGCACAAAGCCCATTTCAATCGTACATTCCTGCCGGCGAAGGCGGTTGACGTGCGAGGATTTGAGCTGTAATTTCAACGCGTCTACCGTCTGTTCGAGCGGCTCGACGCAGTACGCCTTTTCAAGATCGTTGTTCCGGAACGCGTCGAGCGAAAGATCGAGAATTTCGGAAACCGCGTTCATCATGACGGTAAGCTCCCGCTGTGCCTCCATGGTAAAGGAAAGTCCCTTCTCGTGGATCTCGGCGGCCGATTCGGCAATATTGACCGCGTGGTCGCCGATCCGCTCGAAATCCCCGATCATATGAAGAAGCTTCGAGACCTCGTGACTGTCCGCCTCGCTCATGCTCTTACTGCTGACGCGGACAAGGAACGTCCCGAGGCTGTCCTCGTATTTATCGGTCTTATCCTCTCCCTCGCGGACTGCCGCCACACCCTTTTCGTTATAATCAAACAGGAGCACAAACGCCCGCTTCAGCGTCTTTACCGCGGTTTCCGCCATTTTTACCGTGACGATACGGCTGCGCTCGATCGCGATTGACGGGGTGGAAAGGAGACGTTCGTCAAGCAGTAAGAAGTCCTCGTCCGCCTGCTTCTTGCCGTCGCGGACGATCAGACAGGAGAGCTTTTCGAGTATGCCCGTAAACGGGATCTGGATCCCGATCTTCAGCAGGCTGAACGCCGTGTGGATCATCGCGATCCCGAGCGGGGTCATCGCCTTGTTCACAAACGGAATCTCCACAAACGCGGTCACGATACAGTAAACCGAAAGCCAGAAGATCGTACCGATCACGTTGATGCTCAGGTGAATGACCGCCGCGCGCTTCGCGTTCTTATTCGCGCTCACCGAGGAGAGCATTGCCGTGATACAGGTTCCGATATTCTGTCCCATGATGATCGGGAGGGCGGTTCCGCCCGTGATCTTCCCGGTCATGGAAAGCGCCTGTAAAATACCGACGGAGGCGGAGGACGACTGGATCACCGCGGTAAGCACGGTACCCGCGAGAACGCCGAGAACGGGATTCGAGAAGATCGTCAGGATATTGGTAAATTCGGGAATGTCCTTCAGCCCCGAGACCGCGTCGGACATGAATTCCATACCGTACATCAGGATCGCGAAGCTCATGAGGATCGAGGCGGTATCCCGCTTTCTCGAATCATTTTTAAAGAGCATGATCATGAGGATCGCGGCGAACGCAAAAACGGGCGTAAACGACGAAGGCTTTAAGAGCCGGATCCAGAACGATTCGCCGTTTACACCCGCGAGGGAAAGCACCCAGGAGGTCACCGAGGTTCCGACGTTCGCCCCCATGATGACCCCAATCGCCTGTTGAAGCGTGATAATACCCGAATTCACGAAGCCGACGACCATAACCGTCGTCGCCGAAGAAGACTGGATCACCGCCGTCACGGCAAGTCCCAGCAAAAATCCCTTAAACCGATTGGAGGTAAAGCTGCTTAAAATGCTTTTCAGCTTACCGCCCGCCTTTTTCTCGAGCGCCGCGCCCATATGGTTCATTCCGTAAAGGAACAGGGCAAGCCCGCCGAGCATACTCAGAATGTCGAAAATATCCATTTTAAACTCCCGAAATCAGGGTACCGATTGTCTTTTTTATTTTCACTCTTATTTCATACAGCTTTTATTATACCTTTTTCCCGGAAGTTTTGCAAGGGGTTTTCGGTTTTATTTCCGCTTCGGGAGGAAAAATTGGGCTATATGCAGAAGCGGCGCGAAGAATCGGAAAAATGCTCGTGAATTTTTACCAAAAGGAGATTTTTCCTTTCCGTCGCAGCGCTCTGCCCGTTACTGAAGATCATAACAGCTCGTGACCGTAAGCTGCGCGCGGAGCTGTTCCAGCGTAAGCTCCTCCGAAAGGGAATCCTTCCGCAGAACGACCTCGTATGGCTCGCCGCCGTGAAGGTCGAACCAGTTGTCGCCGAACTTCCCGTCCGCCTCCGTCAGATCGAGGCAAACGCCCTTCGCGAACGCCTCCGCCGAAAGGGTCAGCAGGAAGAAATCCGCCTTTTCCTCCGCCTTGACGGTGATTTTCGGATCCTCGAAGCAGAAGGTCTTCGGGCGGACGAAAAGCGCCGTCCCGTGAGAAACGTCCTTTCCGCCGACCGTGAGCGCAAATTCTAGGTATCTCGTCCTTCGGTCGCGGTCGGTCAGGAAATAATCCCCGAAATTCAGGACTGCCGCGTCCTTTGCGGAAAGCGCGGGAACGGATACGTCGATGCTCCCGCTCGTAAGGATTTCCGAACGCGCGTCGCGAAGCCGCCAGGAGACCGTTCCCTCCGCGTTCCCGCGCGTTTCGTTCGAGACGTTCAGGAGCACCGCCGAAACGTCCTCCTCCAGACAGGAAAGAAGGATCGGCGTGTAAAACCGCTTCGCCGCGTAATGAAGCCCCTTCCGGCGCCCGCAGTAATCCAGACTCGACCAGGAGATCACGGGATTGCTGTCGTTGACCTGCCAGTAAAGGCTTCCCATGCACTTTCCGCGCTTTCTTCGCATATGCTCGACATTCGAGCGGATCGAATCGCTCTGTACAAGCTGCGACGCGTAGATCAGCTTCTCGAAGCTGTACGGATAGCGGCAGAGCTGGGCAATATAATAAAGGAGCTTTTCGTTCCCCGCCGTGCATTTCTGGTGCGCCTCCATCACGGGGCAGCAAAGGTTCAGATCCTTTTCCTCCGCGAAGCTTCGGATCGTTTTCATGCTCGGAATCGACTCAAAGCCGTACTCCGAGCAGAACGGGAAATCAAACTTCCGGAACTCCGAAAGCGGCTTGAAATTATGCCAGATGTCCCAGTAATGCTGATCGCCGCGGCGATTGTCCGAGCTTCCCCGGAACACGCCCTCCGCGCCGAACTGATTCCCCCCGCTCGACGGCGAGGAAGGCCAGTAAAAGCGGTTCGGGTCATGCTCCCGCAGAATTTCGGGAATGATCTCCTCGAAAAGGCGGACGTAATCCGCGCGCGCCTCGCCGTCCTCCGGAATGCCCCAGCCCTCCCACATACTTTCGATCTCATTATTCCCGCACCAGAGAGCAAGGCAGGCGTGACCCCGCATTCGCTTCACATTATCGCAAATCTCCGCGCGGATCGTTTGTTCAAGCGCTTCGGTCAGCCGGTAAGCCGAGCAGGCAAACATAAAATCCTGCCATACGAGCAGACCGAGCCGGTCGCACTCCTGCAAAAAATCATCGGAGGGATAAAGGCCGCCGCCCCACACGCGGAGCATATTGTAATTCGCCTCGGCACATTCCTCAAGAAACGCGCGGGTGCGCTCCGGCGTGATAAACGGGAGGATCTGATCGAGCGGGATCACGTTCGCGCCCATCGCGAACAGGTCGAAGCCGTTACAGCGCAGGCAGAAGATTCCCTTTTCGTCGTCGCGGCGGACGGTGAGCGAGCGGAAGCCGACCGTTTCGCTCACGCTGTCGAGAAGCTCCGTCCCGCTGTAAAGCCGCACGGTGATCTTGTTGAGCGGCTGCGCGCCATAACCGCGGGGGTACCAGAGCGCGGGATTCGCGAGCTTGAATACCGCCTTCCCCGACGTCAGAACGCCGCGCAGGACGCGCCCGTCCGAAAGGATCAGCTCCGCCTCGGCGGTCGTCTCGCATTCCGTCACGCGCTCCGTCTCCGCCGACACCGTCAGCGTCAGCGCGGAGAAATCCTCCGAAAAATCCTGCCCGACATAGACGCCGCCGAGCCGCGCCTTCCTGATCCCGAGGAGCGAAACGGCGCGCCAGATCCCGAGGTCGGGAAGCTGCGGACCCCAGTCCCAGCCCGTCATGTAATGCGCCTTGCGAAGGTGCGGGTATCCCGCGATATTCGTGTCCATGCCGTAGATCGGGCGCTTTTTCTGCGCCTCCTCAAGGTAAAGGATCGGGGATTTTAACGAGATCTTCAGCTTGTTGACCCCGGCGGTAAGCTTTTCCTTTACGGAAAATTCATAGGTGCGGAACATATTATCCGTACTGCCGACATAGATATTGTTAATGAAGATGTCCGAAAGGGTATCGACTCCCTCAAGGCGGAGCAGGACGCGGTCGCAGGAAAGCAGGCTCCGCTCGGCGGTAAAGGTCGTTTTAAAGTCATAGTCTCCGCGCGAAAGCTCGCGGCACGCATATTCGTTTTCTCCGTAATAGGGATCGTCCATTTTTCCGTTCGCGAGCAGCGTCTGATACACCGAAACGGGAAGCGTCCCCGCGGGAAGCTCGTCCCGCTCCATCGGTCTTTTCATGCGCCAGCCCCGGCAAAGCAGCATTTGAAGCATTCTTTTTCTGTCCTTTCGTGAGACTTTTTCTTCGGGAAGCCTTTTCTATATTGTAACATAAAGAAACGGGATATGCAATACCTAACTCGGCGGCGTGCAGGTAATGTCGAAAAAAATTTTGAAAAAAGTATTGACAAAGTTCGGGCAAGTGTGTATAATAAAGTATGTCGTTAAACGGCGAACGGTAACGGCACGGGAGTTTAGCTCAGCTGGGAGAGCATCTGTCCTACAAACAGAGGGTCACAGGTTCGAGCCCTGTAACTCCCACCATCCGCTTAGGCGGCGCGATTTTTACCGCGCCGCCAAAAAGGCCCGGTAGTTCAGCTGGTTAGAACGCTAGCCTGTCACGCTAGAGGTCATGGGTTCGAGCCCCATTCGGGTCGCCAGATGATGCCTCTGTAGCTCAGTCGGTAGAGCAGAGGACTGAAAATCCTCGTGTCGTTGGTTCGATTCCGACCGGAAGCACCATAAATGCGGATTTAGCTCATCTGGTAGAGCGCCACCTTGCCAAGGTGGAGGTAGCGAGTTCGAGCCTCGTAATCCGCTCCAGAACCGTTTTGCGAAAACGCAAAACGGTTTCTTTTTTTGAATGAACGAATGATCCGCCGTCCGCGGATCGGGGAAGGAACGATCAAGTTTGTGTCTCGGCAAAGCGGCAGGACGCCGCAAGGAGCAAGCACAAGCAGAGCCGCATGGAAGCGGCTGTTGTCTGTCCAGAGCTTCGGCACGGACGCCGAAGCCCAAAACAGACAATCCGCATAGGATGCGGCGGACGAAAAGCTTGCTCCCGTTCTCGGCACAACCTTCCTCCATAGGAAAGGAATGATTATATTTATGAAATCAAAGCTTTTACGCGCGGCAATTGCCTTATGGACGGCGCTGTCGTTTTCGCTGAGCGGTTCGGTTTTTGTTTTCGCCGATGAAAAGGCGGCGATTTCCTACGAGATCGAGTACGAGGAGGGGCGCACCCGTCTTACGCTCATTCCCTCGAAGGACGGAAATGTCATTCGCTATACGACGGACGGCTCGAAGCCGGATAAATCCTCCAAGCTGTACAGCTCCCGCCTTTCGACGAAAAAAAGCGAGGTAGTCCGCGCGGCGGAATATGACAAAAAAGGAAAAAAGGTCGCGTCGGTTGAGGTCGAGCTAAAGCTCAAATGCGCCGAACCGAAGCTTACGGCGGAAAAGACGGAGGGCGGCTTCCTGGTCTCGCTTTCCTCCAAAACGAAGGGAAGCACCGTTTATTATACGACGGACGGCTCAAAGCCGCAAAAGACCTCCGCAGTTTACGGCGAGCCCTTTTTTGTGGAAAGCGGAACGACCGTCCGCGCTTACGCGGCGAAAAGCGGCTATAAAAAAAGCGGATCCATCAAGACAAAGGTCGAAAAGGCGGACGGAGCAAAAAAAGAGTCCGGAGTTGATCCCGTATGTACCGAGGTACTCAAATATATCAACGATTACCGCGCCGAGAACGGGCTTTCTGCGCTTACGTTTGATGAAACGCTCCTGAAGGCGGCACAGCTCCGCGCGGCGGAGATTACCGAGAATTACAGCCATGACCGTCCGGACGGAACGTCCTGTTTTACGGTTCTCGACGAGGTGGGATTTTCGTATTGGACGGTGGGGGAGAACATCGCCTGGACAGAGGGCACGCTCAGCACGCCCGCGACCGTATCGAGATCGTGGATCAATTCCGAGCCGCACCGAAAAAATATTCTGAATGACAATTTTGAGGTTACGGGGATCGCGGCGGTTCGCGTCGGCAAAACGACCTACTGGGTGCAGCTTTTCGCGAAGAAGAGATAAGGCGTCTGAACCGTATTTCCGGTCTGAAAGTGTACAAGGCTTGAGCATATGCGGCTTTGCGCGGTGCCGTTTTCATTGAAGGAGTGCCTTGCGGCGCGAAGAAAATACTTCCGCAAAAAATATCAAAAAATATTACAGTTTTCGATTTTTCTGCCGATAAAACAGATAAGGGTTATTTTTTCATCGGAAAGGTTGGGGTTCATTATGGCTTTCGGACTGCTCAAGGGGGAGAGGATCTATGTCGGACAGACAGCGCGCACGTTCATTTTCGGCGATTATTTTTCGGTATTCGAGGATACCTCCGACATTCCCGTCATTTACCCCTGGAGCGCGGTCAAGGGATATACCGAGCACCCGCAGGAGCTGATCTTTGCGACGGACGACGGGGAGGTCTATGCGATTCCGAAAAATTCCTTTGCCGACGGAGAACAGATGATCCGCGTCCGCTCGATCGCCGAGGGACAGCTTTCCGCCGACGTCTGCCGCGTGAGCCGAAGGATCATTCCCCCGAAATACAATTACCGCGTTACCGAGTCGCCGGAGCTCAGCTTCTCCGCGACGGGCTATTACGCCGAAAAGGACATCAATTCGGGAAGCGCGGCGAATATCTATTCCGTGACCGCGAAGTATCTCTGGATCGTCGCCGCCGCGGTTTTTGTGCTTGTTTTTCTGTGCCTGAACGGGATTCTCGGGGAGATTGAGAATAACTGGTACTATTACGCCCCGATCTCGCTTTTCGCGGGGATTGCCGCCGCCGTGATCGTTTGCGTGATCCTCGGGATCGTCTCGAAATTCCGCTATTCCGAATTTGTAAAATACGACGTTTCGGCGGTGGAGGAAATGGTAATTATCGTCGCGAAGGAGGGCTTCGCCGCGGTGGAACGCTGCGTCTATACCGGCGCGGAGCTGATCCCCTGGTCGCGCGCAAGCTATCAGTTTGAGACGAAAACGACCATTGTCATTATCTGTAAGGATAAAACGGTCTGCTGGATCCCGAAACGGCTTTTCCCGAAGGAGGCACAGAGCGAGCTCGCCTCCTTTGTCGCGACCAATCTTCAGTCAAAGTAAGACGAAAAATCCGATCACAGAAAGAATGCCATAAACGAAGGAGAACCTGAATGAAGCCTACGGTAACCATGGAAACGCGGCGCGGCGCGCTCGGCGAATTCCTTTTGATCAGTATTGTAAACGGAAAGGGTACGATCGGGCTGTGTGATACGAGCGCGGTATCGGGAATGATGCGGGAAACGCTTTACGTCGAGGGCGAAAGTCTGATCAACATGCTTTCCCCCGCGAACGACAGAGCCGCGAACCGTCAGATTTGGCAGTGCTCGTCCATTGATAAATGTCAGGGCTCCTCGAGAAAGCTTTTCGAGGACGCGGCGGAGGAGTTCTTTTATGAGAACGCGCCGCTTTCAAAGGCGGTATATCCCGTACTGGAGCTTCTCGCGGACGGGATCTATGTTGTTCATGTCGATAAGGCTTATCCGACCGACGGCGCGGGCAATTTTTTCTGGAACGCATATTTAGTCCGGCACGAGCTGAACGGCTCGGCTCCCTTCAATCCCGTATTCGGGGAGGAAAAATGCTACTCCCCGCCTTTTCTGGTACCGACGCGGAGCTGTTCAACCTATAACGAGCAGAACATGACCACGGCGCTGTCGCGGCTCAGACGGGGGCGGAAGATCGGCGGAATCGCCTATCATCTCTCGGGAATGTTTTCCGCGCTTCTCGGCGGGCACATGAACGCCGCCGCCTGTCTAAAGCGGGGCGTGGATTTCCCCTGTATCGTGATCGAGCCGCTGACCGACGTGCTGTATACACAGGACGGAGCGGGCGGGTCGCGGGTCGCGGGACTGGGCTGTCCTTATATTAAGCTCCCGATCGCGGAGATTTCGCGGAATATGATCGAGTGCTTTCTTTTAAACAGGCGGAACACCGTTCCCGAATTTTACGGAATGGTTCGCGCCCACGCCGAAAAGATCCTCCAGCCGAAAAACGCGATCAAGGATATGCCGCTGCTGACAAAGCACGCGGAAGCGCTCCCCGACGCGGAAATGCTCGCGTCCGCCTTCGCGGTGGACGAGCTTACCGACGAGCAGCTTGATCTCCTGCTGAGCGGTGAAACCATGCAGAATGAGCAGGTCATTATTTCCCAGAATTATTACGAGAGCGTTGTTTACGCCTGCAATTTTTTACAGTATACCTCGCTTGAACGGTTTATCCGTTTTACGATCTCGATTTTAAGCACCCCCGCGCTTTCGGCGACCTTCCGTTATGTCGCGGAACGGCTCCGCTATACGATGGACGCGAGAATCAACGAGGTCTTTACGGAGGTTCAGAACTCCGAGGATCCCGCCTATCTGCCGTTAAAGGAAGCGGCGAAGCAGTACACCGACCGCTACGCCGAGTATATGGAGGAGAACGTCAGGGGCTTCATGGACGACGATGATGAGCCGGAGGTTCCCGAAGCGAAAAAGAAGATCGAGGCGGCGAAGGCGGAGGTTGCTTCCCCGGGAGAGCCGCGTTCGAGCTTCTCTTCCATGGCGCTGAAAAAGGAAATGGAACGGAGTACGGGTCCGAAGCCGGCGGAGGGATAAAGGAGAAATCACGATGGATCAAGCGGAAATTCCCTTTTGGGAGGAAAATTACCGGAACAACGAGATTGCGGCGTTTTCGCCCGAACCGAACTCGACGCTGACGGAATTTGAGCCGATGTTTGATCGGGATTCCCGCGTTCTGGAGGTTGGCTGCGGTGAGGGTCAGAATGTGCTTTGGCTGGCAAAACGCGGGTTTCGCGATATAGACGCGTTCGACTGCTCGGAAGCCGGGATCGCAAAGCTGAAACGGCTTTGCGGGATTCATCAGGTAAGCGTGAACGCTTTTGTGCAGGATCTGCGAACCTATCGCTTTGAGCGGAAATACGACCTGATCCTGTCATTCGCGACGCTGTGCTTTGTGGAAAAGAGCGAATGGAAGAATTTTCTCCGTCAGGCGAAGGAAAACACGAACGACGACGGAATTCATATCATTCATTTATTTACCGATACGGTTCCGGCCTCTCCCGATATTGTCCCTTTTGCTGTCGGCTTGGCGAAGGACGGCGAGCTTCGGGAAATCTATGAGGATTGGGAAATTCTGCGGTTTCTGTCCTACGAATTCGAGGACGAACACCCCGGCGTTCCGAAGCATATCCACGCCGTCAATAAGATCGTCGCGCGGAAAACGGGAATATCCGGAGATCGGACGTAAGAATATCCGATAATCATAAAAACATAAAAACGGCTTGGCAGATCGTGACCGAGCCGTTTTTGTTTTTGCGGGTGTTTTTGGGGAATACTTATCTTTTGTGAAAAAAGCGTCGTACTTATTTTCACAATTGAGGAACATTTTTGTAAAAATACCGTGAGGAAACGCCTTTCGGAAGCCGTTTTCCGGATTTTTCAAATGTGAAAAAAAGAACGTCCCTTTTTTCACAATTGTAAGTAAAAGAGAAATATATGTTTTTGGGGACTTTGTCCCCAAACCCCTACTTCCTTTTGGTAACCTTGGCAAAAGCTTTGTTTTCGCCACGTCCGTGCGGCGTCTTGGGCTTTTGCCTGCAAGCCTCCTGTTTGCAAGGAAGCGAAAAGCAATATTGCTTTTAGATTGTCATTCATAAAAAGAAAATCTGTGCGATTCGCCGAGTTTTTAAACTTGATGAATCGCACAGATTTTATATTATTGACAAATGCGAAAAAGCGATATAAAAGTTTAGGTCAAGCCTTTTCAAAGGCTTGCGGTGGGTTTCGGCGAACGCTTTGACTGCGGCGCGTCCATGCGCCGCTCTTGGCGTTCACCTGAAAGCGTCCCTGCTTTCGGGCAGCGTCCCCGCAACAAATAAAAGTCATCTCTTAGTCGTTCTCTTTATCGCTTACTTTACGCTGAATAAGATCTCTCCGTAGGTCGGTACCGGCCAGTAATCCGCCGCGACCAGCGTTTCCAGCTCGTCCACAACGGTACGGATCTCGTTCATTTTCGCGAACACCTTGTCGTGATAATACCGCGCCACATCAAGCACATCGGTGATCTCCGAAGCGCCCGTGAGAAGCTCGGAAAGCTCGGCATTCTTCGCGGTCATCGTCGAAGCGAGCGAGGTGATCCGCGCCGCCGCCGCCATTTCCACCGAGGAATCGACACCGACCGCCTTCTTCGACGCGATCAGGTCGCAGAGGAATTTTTCGTACTTCATGACGGCGGGAGTATAGTCCCGCGCAACCATTTCCGCGACGGTATGCGCTTCGATGTTGATCGTCTTGTAGTAGTTTTCGAGGAGGATCTCGGTGCGTGCGTGGATCTCGCGCTCGGTAAATACCTTGTGCTTGGTGAAAAGCTTAATTGCCTTTTCGTCCTCGAAATGAGGGATCGCGTCTACCGTCGATTTCAGGTTCGGGAGTCCGCGCTTTTCGACCGCTTCCCGGATCCAGGCGTCGTCGTAGCCGTTTCCGTTGAAGATGATCCGCTGGTGCTCCTTAAAGGTCTTTACGAGAAGCTCATGGAGCGCCTTTTCAAAATTGTCCGCTTTTTCAAGCTCGTCGGCGAACTGCGAAAGCGATTCCGCAACGATCGTATTCAGGACAATATTCGGAGTCGCGACGTTATGCGTCGAGCCGACCATGCGGAATTCAAACTTGTTCCCCGTGAACGCGAAGGGAGACGTACGGTTCCGGTCGGTCGTATCCTTTTTGAATTTCGGGAGCGCGGAAACGCCGATGTCGAAGCGGGTGGACTTTTCGGAAACGCTTCCGCCCGAGATCATTGCCTTTACGACCTCGTCAAGCTCTTCGCCGAGGAAGATCGAGATCACGGCGGGAGGCGCTTCGTTCGCGCCGAGACGGTGGTCGTTTCCGGCGGTCGCGACCGAGAGGCGGAGAATTTCCGCGTAATCGTCCACGCCTTTTACGATCGCCGCGAGGAAGGTCAGGAACTGCGCGTTTTCGAGGGGAGAATCCCCGGGGCTTAACAGATTCTGTCCGTTATCGGTCGAGATCGCCCAGTTATCGTGCTTGCCCGAACCGTTTACGCCCGCGAAGGGCTTCTCGTGGAGCAGGCACGCCATTCCGTGCTTTCTGGCGATTTTCTGCATGAGCTCCATGGTAAGCTGGTTCTGGTCGGCGGCGAGGTTCGCGGAGGTAAAGATCGGCGCGCTTTCATGCTGCGCGGGCGCAACCTCGTTGTGCTTGGTCTTCGCCATGACGCCGAGCCGCCAGAGCGTATTGTCCAGATCCTTCATGTAGTCCGAAACACGCTGGTTCAGAACGCCGAAGTAGTGATCTTCAAGCTCCTGTCCCTTCGGGGCGGACGCGCCGAAGAGCGTGCGTCCCGTATACACCAGATCCTTGCGCTTTTCAAATACTTCCTTATCGACTAAGAAATATTCCTGTTCCGCGCCGACCGTCGCGACAACGCGCTTCGCGGTCGTGTTCCCGAATAAGCGGAGAACGCGGAGCGCTTCGGCGGAGATCGCGTCCATCGAGCGCAGAAGCGGCGTTTTCTTGTCGAGCGCTTCGCCCGTGTACGAGCAGAACGCCGTCGGGATATATAAGGTATTGTCTTTTACAAAGGCGAACGAGGTCGGATCCCATGCCGTATAGCCGCGCGCTTCAAAGGTCGCGCGGATCCCGCCCGAGGGGAAGGAGGACGCGTCCGGCTCGCCCTTGATCAGCTCTTTTCCCGAAAATTCCATGAGGATCGTTCCGTCGCCCGTCGGCGAAAGAAAGCTGTCGTGTTTTTCGGCGGTCACGCCGGTCATCGGCTGGAACCAGTGCGTATAATGGGTCGCGCCCTTTTCGATCGCCCAGTCCTTCATCGCCGTAGCGACGCTTTCCGCGATCGACTCGTCAAGCTCTTTCCCCGCGTTCATGGTCGCCTTTAATTTTTTGAACACGTCCTTCGGAAGGCGGTTGCGCATGGTGGAGATGTTAAAGACATCTTCGCCGAAAAATTGGGTCATATCGTTTTTTTCTGACATAATCGTTTTCCTTTCTTTGTGTGTTTGCGGTACTCTTAAACAAAACGGCGTTTTGAGCGCAGGTACCCTGCTCAAAACGCCATTGTTTTGCTGAATCTTATGCTTCTATTATAGCGGGTAAGCCCATTTTTGTCAATCGTGATTTTTCACAAATTTCCTTAAATTTGCAGGATTTAAATTGTCGTCCTGCAAAAAGAGCGGAGTTTTTCGAGAAAAAGGTCAGAATTCGGGGGCTTTTGGGAGGAAGACGGAAGCGAACCCTGCAAAAAAATTACTCAATCGACTTCAGCGCGTCGATCATATCCACATTTTTCAGCTTCCGGTGCATGACCAGCATAACGACCACCGAGAACAGCAGCGTAAACGCCGCCGCAAGCACATAGCTCATCGGGTAGATCGTCCGCCCGAACATCACGAAATCGACCTCCGCCGTCGTAATGACGAAATTCGCGAGGAAGATCCCGAGAATCAGCCCGACCCCTGTTCCGAGCAGGGTCAGGATCAGGTTTTCCCGGAAAATATACGTATCGACCTCCCCGTCGTAAAAGCCGAGAACCTTCAGCGTCGCGATCTCCCGCACGCGCTCGCTGATATTGATATTGGTGAGGTTGTACATGACGATATAGGCGAGCGCGCCCGCCGAGGCGATAATGACGATAATGACAAGACTGAGGGTATTGAGCATGGTCTGATACGTTTCCTTCACGTCCGAGGAGTAGGTGACCGCGAGGACGCCGTCCGTTTCGAGAAGCCGCTCGGCGAGCGCGTCCTCGTCGCTTACGGAAAGCCCGTGCGCGAAATAAAGCGCGTTATATTCGGGGACCTCGCCGAACAGGTCGGTATAAGTCTTTTCCGTCATATAGACGTAATGCGCGGGATAGTTTTCAAACGGCGCGGTCAAGGTCACCTTGACCGTCTCGGTGTCCGATTTTTCGATCGTGACCGTGTCTCCCGCCTTTGCGCTGATGAGCAGGGTGAGCTTTTCGTCCATGTATACCGTTCCGTCCGTGAGGGCGTATCCTTCGCCGGTTTTCCGGTCGCGAAGGTGCAGGAAGTCGGTGAACCGCTCCGCTTCGCGCGGGACGGCGATATACGCGCTTACCTTTTTTCCGCCCGTGCTGACGTTCATCTGCTTCTGGAAAACGTTCACGCTGTTTCCGTGCTCGGCGATGACCGCGGCGGCTTCGGCGGCGGAATCGGGATATTTTTCCCCGTCGTAGACCGCGATCCCGTCATAGCTCTGAAGCTCGCCGTACTGCTTGATGATGATGTCGTTAATGCTGTCGTAAAGCGCGAAGCCTGTCATTAAAAGTGCCGTACAGCCCGCGATCCCGACCGTTGACATGATCATTTTCCGCTTATATCGGAAGAGGTTGCGCGCCGTGACCTTCCCGCTGAAATTCAGCCGCTTCCAGAGGAATCCGACCCGTTCGAGCAAGATCCGCTTTCCCGCTTTCGGGGCTTTGAACCGCATGAGCTGCGCCGCCTGCTCCGTGAGCGCGGAGCGGCAGGTGAAAAATACCGTGAGCGTGATCGCCGCAAGGCTGACAAGGATCGAGGCGGCAGCGGTCACGAGGTCGATCGGGGAACAAAGTACCGGGATCGAGTACATCATGCCGTAGGCGGTAACGATCACGAAGGGGAAAAGCTGCATTCCCCCGAGGATCCCGAATACCGCGCCCGAGGCGGTCGCCGCCGCGGCGTACAGCATATATTTGTAGACAATCTTTCCGTCCGAATAGCCGAGCGCTTTCAGCGTCCCGATCTGGGTGCGCTGTTCCTCGACCATGCGCGTCATGGTGGTAAGGCAGACGAGCGCCGCCACCAGAATGAAAAAGACCGGGAATACCGAGGCGATATTGTTGATCCGGTCGGCGTTTTCGCCGTATTCGGCATAGCCGAGGTTATCGTCCCGCGTAAATATGTACCATTCGGGCTTTTCGAGGTCGCCGATCTCCTTTTCCGCGTCGGAAAGCTCCGCTTTTGCGTCGGCGATCTTTTCCTCCGCTTCGGCTTTCCCGTCGTTCAGTTCCTTCTCGCCGTCCGCGTAATCCTTCAGCCCCTGCTCGTAATCCGCTTTTCCTTCCGAAAGCTTCTCCCGCGCGTCGGCAAGCTCCTTTTCCCCGTCGGCAAGCTCCTTTTCCCCGTCGGCGAGCTTTTGCTCCGCCTCGGCGAATTCCTTTTCCGCGTCCGTTTTCGCCTGTTCCAGCTCCGCAAGCCCGTCCTCGTACTGCTTTTTCCCGTCCGCAAGCTGCGCCTGCCCGTCCGCGATCTCCCGCTCCGCGCGCTCAATCTCGGCTTTCGCTTCGTCCAGCTCCGCCTTTGCGTCACTGAGTTCCGCTTCCGTTTCGTCAATTGTTTTTTTCGCTTCACTTAGCTGCGCTTCCGTTTCGTCCAGCGTCGCCTTCGCTTCCGCAAGCTGCGCTTCTCCCTGTTCGATCTGTATTTTCGTTTCGTCAAGCTGCGCGCGCACTTCCGCAAGCTGCGCCGCGGTGGCTTCAACCTGCGCGTAATTTTGGTCGTATTCCGCCTTGGCGGCGAGGTACTGCGGGCTGTCCGCGCCGAGCATGGACTGGAGCTGAGAAAGCTGCGCGGCGGCCTGATCGAGCTGTGTTTTCGCGTCGGCAAGCTGTGCCATGCCCGCCTCGTACTGTGCTTCGCCCTCTTCATACTGCGCTTTTCCCTCGTCGAAGGCTTCCTTCTGCTCGTTATATTGTCTCAGCCCGTCTTCATAGGCGGCATAGCCCTCCTCATACTCGGCTTTGCCGTCGGCGAATTGCTTTACGCCGTCCTCATATTTCGCGAGGCCGTCCTCGTACTCCTTTTTCCCCGATTCGAGTTCCTTTTCCGCGTCGGAAAGCTTTTTTTCGCTTTCCGCAATTTCCTCCGCCGCGTCGCTTAGTTCCTTTTCCGCCTTTTCGATCTCCTCGGCGTAGTCCGCCCGACCCTGCGCGAGATCAAGGTAGCCCTGATCCAACTCGGCGCGCGCGTCCAACAGATCCTGTTCTCCGTCGGCGATCTCCCGTTCTCCGTCGGCGATTTCCTTTTCCGCGTCGTCCAGCTTTTGCTTCGCGTCGGCGAGCTCCTTTTCCCCGTCGGCAATCTCCTCGTTCGCTTCCCGTTCCGCGTCTGCCAGCTCCTGCCGCGCGTCCTCCAGCGTGTCGTTCGCTTCGGTCAATACTTCGTCGAACCGGTCGGTCTCCCGAACCTCGGCGATCTCCTCCACGGATTTTTCAAGCTGATCCCGCTTTTCGCCGTATTCGTCCGAATAGGACGAAAGCGCCGCCAGCTCGGGATCCCGAAGATAAACCTCGGTATAATACTCGACGCAGAAGCATTCCTCGGGGACGTAATAGACCGCTCCGATCGAGCCGTTCCCGACCGAGGTGCTCCCGAAGCCCGTTTTATCAATAAATACGGGACAGATCGCCGTCCCGACAATGGTAAAGGTCGATTCGTTCAGCATATCGTCCGGCACTTCTCCGTCCCCGTCGGTAAAGCTTACCTTTGAGCCGAGGACGACCGTATTTTTCATGCCGGAGCCGATCGCGACGCACTCGTTTTCCTTTTCGGGAAACCTTCCGTCAATGAGCGTGAGGGTATTGAAGCCCGCCTCATGTGCGCCGAGCGAAAAGACCCGTGCCGCGTTCGGCGAACCGCCGTCTACCTCGGAGATCAGGTCGGTATAGTACGAGGGAATGACCGAAACGCCCGAAAGTGCTTCAAGCGCGGCGAGGTCGCTTTCATCGAAGCCGTAGGTCGAAACGAGCCGGAGATCCGTGAGGTTTGCTTCGTCGTAATAGGTATCCGCCGAAAGCCGCATATCGGGCGCGGCGGCTTTTACGCCGGAGAAGAACCCGACCCCGATCGCGACAATGCCGAAAATCGAAAAAAAGCGGCTTTTTGTTCCGCGGATCTCTCTGTATGCACTTTTTTTCAGCGCGTTTTTCATAAGCTCACCTTTTTCCATGCTGAAGCCGCCGTTTTCGGCGCTTTATGCTTATACTAATTTCTGTCTAAAAAGCGTTTAAAAAATCAAGCAAAAATTTGCGTATATGATTTTTGTGCAGATTTTTTAACTACGCTTTTAGGCAGAAATTAGTATTAAACCGACTCTTCCTGTTCCGGCTCTGCTCCGAGCTCTGCTCCGAGCTTGGAGCGAAGCTCTGCTCCGAGCTTTGCTCTAAGCTTCGGCTCAAAGCCGCCGATCAGGTTTTCCTTGACCGCCTCGTTCGGGTTGAACAGGATCATGAGATTTCCGTATTTTTCCGACTGTGCAAGAAGGTAATAAAGATCCTCGCCCGTCCCGTCGTGCGCGACGACGGTCACGTCGGCGGAAACGTCCGTTTCGTTTAAGTACGGCGCAAACTCGCTTACGGTCTTGAGGCTTACCGTAATCATGCGCCCCCGCTTACGCTTTCCGATGATCTTATCGACGTCGAGATCGTCGTTCGTTACGATATATTCGTATTCGGTATTCGTCCCTTCCCAAAGATATTTCACAAGCCAGAACGAGCCGAACGCCGCCGTGACCGTAAAGAGCAGAACGGTATACTGCGACCAGAGGGTCAGCAGCACCAGCACCGCGAGCACGAGAATTTCTCCCGCCGCGATCAGTCCTCTTTTAAAATAATCCGCCCCGTCGGGCAGCTTTTCGATCAGCTGTTCCGCAAATCTGTCCATAGTTATAATCATTCCTTTCCAATGGAGGAAGTTTGTGCCGAGAACGGGAGCAAGCTTTTCGTCCGCCGCATCCGTGCGGCGATTTGTGCTTGCTCCTTGCGGCGTCCTGCCGCTTTGCCGAGGCGCAAACGACGGGTTTGAAAAATCAAAGATTTTTCAAACTTTTCTTTTCACCGAAAATAATATCTCCTAAAGTATATCACATTTCACCAAATAAAACAAGGGGGATTCGTGCATATTTCCGAGGATTTTCACATTTGAACAAAAAACTTGACTTACCCGAAAAAATATAATATAATAAGGTTAAGTAGATTTCGTTTCACTTTTCGGCAGTTGTCCCGCCTGACGGCGGGAGGCGGACGGAGGGAGCGGCATTTCATCAAAGAAAGGACAGGTATCAGTCTATGGGCAACATCACCCTGGTTACCGGCGGCGCGGGAAGCGGGAAAACGAGGTGGGCGATCTCGTATTTCAAGACCTGTGACGACGTCCTCGTTTTAAACACGGGGAGTCAGATGAGCGAGGAAACAAGGCACCGTATGGAGTTCTCGAACCGCGAAAACAACGTCGAATGGACGGTCGTACAGGACGTCGAGGATCCCGTACCGCTCATCAAGGATCATAAATTTTTCATTTTCGACAGTCTCGGCTCGTATACCTCCGCCGTGATGCGCCGGGTCGCGAAGGACGTCGAAAATATCACGCGGGAAGAGCATAACGAGATCCGGAAGATCGTCGTGGACAGCGTGATCGAATGTATGCGGAAGGTTGAGGAGCTCAACGGCGCAATGGTCATTATCTCGATCGAGCCGGGCTTTTCCGTCTGCCCGAAGGATTCCGAGCAGGTCTCCTTCCGTGAGATCATGGGCGCGGTCAATCAGCGGATCGCCAATACCGCGCAGGAGGTCTACCTCTCCGCGAGCGGGATCCAGTTCAGGATCAAGTAATTCTCCGATAATCCTCAGCATTATAACCTATAAATTTTCAGAAAGGGAAAAACAGTTATGACGATTGATCAGTTAATGAATTTCGCGAGAAGCAAGAACGCTTCTGACGTACACCTTACCGTAGGCGCGCCGACCTCGATCCGTATCAACGGCGAGCTGAAGAAATTCGACGGAATGGACGAGGAAGTCGTAAGCCGGACGATCCTCTCCATGCTTTCGGCGGAGCAGGAAAAGCGGCTCGGCGAGGGGAGAGACATCGACTTCTCCTTCACGGCGGCGAACGGCGGACGGCAGAGAGTCAACGTTTATCACCAGAACGGCGGGAAGCTCGCGGCGGCGATCCGTCTTTTAAATGAGCAGATCCCTTCCTTTAAGGACATCAGCCTCCCGCAGGCGGCGATCGACCTGACGAAGGAGATGAAGGGCCTGATCCTCGTGACGGGGCCGACCGGCTCGGGCAAATCGACGACGCTCGCGACAATGGTCGATTATATCAACCAGTTCCGCGCCTGTCACATCATTACGATCGAGGATCCGGTTGAGTATCTTTATCAGCCGAAGCTCGCGACGATCCATCAGCGTGAGATCGGCACCGACGTAACGAGCTTTAATGACGCGCTCCGAAGCGCGCTCCGTGAAAACCCCGACGTACTCCTCGTCGGAGAAATGCGCGACTTCGAGACAATCAAGCTCGCGATCACGGCGGCGGAAACGGGACACCTCGTTCTCGCGACGCTCCATACGACGGGCGCGGCGCAGACGATTAACCGTATTATCGACGTATTCCCGACCGACGAGCAGAACCAGGTGCGGTCGCAGCTTTCGGGTACGCTACGGGGCGTTATCTCGCAGATCCTTGTTCCGATGAAGAATACCGAGCGCGGAAGAACCGCCGCCTTCGAGATCCTTATCAACAACGACGCGGCGGCGAACAATATCCGCGCCGAAAAGGTACATCAGCTCGAGCAGGTCATGGCGTCGAACGCTTCGACGGGTATGCGTACCATGAACGAAAGCCTGAAGCGGCTCGTGCGCGACGATATTATTTCCCGCGAAACGGCGCTCCTTTACAGTATGGATAAAGACGAGCTTCGGAAGATGTTCTGATCGCCCGCGCGGATTTGTTTTAATTTTCTTAAAGTGCAGTACTGTGCGGTTCGGAGGTCGGTTGATCGGTGAAACAGGTTCGGTTAGGGAAAAGGTTTTTCTTATGGGCGGCGCTGTGCCTGCTGATCTGTGCGGTTTTCGGCGCGGTTCCCCGATCCTTTGCCGTCGGTTCCCGCCGGAACTATCTGCGTACCTCGTATAATTCCGAGGCGTATGCCCTGTTTGAGATTGTCGGGGATCAGGTCACGGCGGTTGGCGTTTATAAAAACGACCGTCTCCGCCGGATCACCTCTCCGGACGATGAGATCGTTTCCATGCGCTTTTCCTCAAAGGCGGACGGAAGCTTTGAGGCGGTATTCGGCATGGCGGCGGGGAACGGCTCGTCGCTCATCAGGCTTGAATTCGATTCGGGAGCGGTGCTTTCCTATCGGATCGACTGTGACGGCACAGGGTGGTACTTCCCCGAAAACGGGCTTTCGGAATCCAACCGATCTGTTTTTGAGCATATTTATGACGCGCCCGCCGAGGCGGCGCTTTATTACCTCTCCGCCTCGGGAGACGCGGAGCGCGCGGCACAGGTGCGGGATCAGCTTCGACAGGTCTCGGACTCGGTCACGGCGGGGTTCGAGGGCGATTACGATAAGGCGCGCGCGATCTGCGCCTATGTCGCGTCGCGCTATTATTACGATCAGGACGCACGGGAAACGAACGTTACGGTCGAGACCTACGCGCTGGAGAATGTGCTGAAAACCTCGAAGACGGTCTGTACGGGCTTTGCGAATCTGACCTGCGCTTTATTGCAGGCGCAGGGGATCGACGCGGTCGCGGTAAAGGGCGGCGTTTCGAGCGGCGGCGTGACGTTTGAGGAGCTTCCGAACGGGGTCCAGAACCACGAATTTACGGCATTCTGGTACGCGGCGGAGGAACGCTGGGTCTGGATGGACGCGTGCTGGAACGGGAGCGGGAATTTCATGAACGGGGAGTATGTTCCCAGTATTCAGCACGAGAAATATTTCGATATTTCGGACGACGCGCTCGCGCAGAATCACCGCGCCGATTACGCCGAACGGCGGAGCTTTTTCGATGATGCGGTTTTAACCGCAGGGAATCCCGCGGGGGCGGAGATTCCTCCCGAAACCTCTGCCGCGACGGCGGAGGAGAACCCTGCCCCAAAGGAAGAAACGGAGGGGGCGGAACAGACCCGATCACCCGCCGCAGGCGGAACGACTCCGCAGGCGCTTCCGGCCGCGAGACCGAAGGAGGACAATACCGCGCTCTTTCTTTCGGCGATGATTCTCGGAATCGGGGTCATCGCGCTGTGCGTTTATCTGATCGGGCTGTTAAAAAAGCAAAGAGATACAGAAAGGAAATCAAATATGGTAGTGATTGAACTCGAAAACGGGAAGCAGATCAAGATCGAGCTTTATCCCGATATTGCGCCGATTACGGTGAAAAATTTTGAGGAGCTTGTCGCGGACGGCTTTTACGACGGACTGACCTTTCACCGCGTGATCAGCGGGTTTATGATCCAAGGGGGCTGCCCGATCGGGAACGGTACCGGAAATTCGGGGAAGCATATCAAGGGCGAATTCCGCTCGAACGGCGTTGAAAACGACCTCAAGCATACGCGCGGCGTGGTTTCGATGGCGCGCGCCGCCGATCCAGATTCCGCAAGCTGCCAGTTCTTTATCATGCACGAGGACGCGCCGCATCTGGACGGGAGCTATGCCGCGTTCGGAAAGGTCGTCGAGGGTATGGACGCGGTGGACGAGATCGCGCGCTGTGAGACCGATTACGCGGATATGCCGCTGGAGCCGATCGTCATGAAAAGCGTGAAGATTGAGGAGTAGATTTTAGAGTTTTTTGCCACTTTGACTGACCAAAGTGGCGCAAAGTCACCCCCTCGGCGCTGTCCTCAACGTTTTTTTGCCTTTCAACCTGCATGGCGAAAAAACGGTCGGACAAGCGCCGAGGGGGAATTTTTTGAACTCGGGGAGAATTTTCAGCACAGCGACATTTTCGCGTTATTTTTTCCGAGTTTTCAGCAGATTTCTTATTCTTACCGCCTTCTCCTTGACCGTCAACGGGGAAAGTCTGCGTCTTTGCGCTTAGCTCCTGAGGACTTCACCACCACAACCCGACTGTACAGAACGGGGAAGGGAGGGCTTGAGGGAAAAGCTTTTGTTTCCCTTTTGGAAGTCTTGTTGAATTTGCTGCTCTCCTGTTTTCTCTCATTTGTAAAAGGAATCAAAACCTTCTTTCCGGCACCCACCCTGCCCCGTTTTGTACAGACCCCTTGGGGTGTGAAGTCCTCAAGTGCTAAGCGCAAAGAACCGAAGGTTGTTCTTCGCATTTATTCGCAAATGGCGGGAGGAATGAGGGCTTGTGGGGACTAAAGAAATTGGGAGGATTTGTCGCTGTGCTGAATTTCTATCCCGAGTTCATAAAAAGTCCCTTTTGGAGCTTGCCCGACCTCTTTTTTCGTCCTGCAAGTTTCAAAAGACGAAAAAAGAGTTGAGGGCAGTGCCAAAAGGGTGACTTTCCGCCGCTTTGGTCAGTCAAAGCGGCAAAAAAATTGCCGCAAGCTTTTAAGCTTGTTATTTTATAAAAAGGAAGCGTTTCCCTCGCTTTTGCCGAGGCGACTTTTCGCCGCTTTGGTCGGTCAAAGCGGTGAAAATGAAACTAAAATTTTAAACCCTGATCTCCGCTTCCGCGGCGCAGCTTTCGGGAATGTAGACCCGCAACTCGTCAACATCGGGAATTTTGACCGCCCGATAAAGATAATTGCTTTTTTCCGTGGAGATCCGCCGTTCGTAGGAATCTCCCCCGACAATCATGGAAACGAGCCGTTCTCCGAAGCTGTTCACCGCTTCGATCACGAAGTTTTCCTCGTTCGACACGATATTCCCGCTTGTGATCACAATATTTTTCCCGTCCGTCCCGAACCAGCGGCGCTTCCCCGCGAGCAGGTACGAACGAACTGTTCCGCCCGTGATCGTAAGCGAGCTTTTTTCCGCCGTATCGGGCGCGGCGACGCTTCCGATCCCGAGAACGTCCATTCCCTCCGCGTAAGCGTTTACGTAATCCGAGCCGCTGATGATAATTTCGGCCGTTCCCTTAAAGGAGCCGATACAAACCGCTTCTTTTCCGCGCGTCGAGGATTCGATCCTTCCGCCCGCGCAGGTGATCTTGGTGTTTTTGCCCTGAAACGCGCCGATTCCGGCGATCTGATCTCCCTGGGCGCTTACGCGCACCGTTCCGCCGTTAATTTCGATGTCGGCGCTGCCGCTGTCGGAGCCGATTCCGGTAACGTGATTCCCGCTTACCGCGACCTTCAGCGCGGCGGTACTCGTCAGGCAGAGCGAGCCGCTTCCGCAGCCCACGCCGACCGTCTGGATTCCCCGTCCGTCAATCGAGATCGCCCCGCGGAGCAGCCGGATCGCTGTTCCCTCCGCCTGTTTTCCGCCGCCGATACAAACGACCCGATCGCCCGAGCAGCCGACATTCAGCGTACCGTTCATATCAATCGTGATCGCGCCGAATTCATCGCTGAAGCTTCCGCCGATCCCGACGCCGTCGTTCCGCGTTCCGTCAATGGTAAGGCTTCCGTCGCCGCAGAGGAACAGGGAGGCGTTCGCGGGAACGCGGATTCCCTCGCGGTTGAGCGTATTTTCGCCCGTACATTTCAAGGTGAGCGTTCCGCGCTGTCCGATCTCGATACAGATCCCCCGCAGGCCCGAAAGGTTCGCGTTCTGAAGCTCGACGGTGCAGTCCGAATTCGCGTCCGTCGTGACTGTCATTTCGATCGGGTGCTTCGGCTCGCCCACGATCGTGACCGTTCCGGATTTTACGTGAATATTTCCGTATTTCTGGACGGCAAGCTCCAGAAGCGAGACGGTTTCCCCGTCCTCGGCATGATAGATTTTCCGGTCATTATTGAACTTCGAGCGGCGGATACTTTCCCCGATAATAAAATCGCGGATATCGGCGTTGATCTCGGAGACGATCTCCGCGTTCGGACGCGCGAGATAGAACCCCTGCAATAAATCAATCCCAAGCTCAATGAGCGTCTCAAGCTCTTCCTTTGTTTCGACCCCCTCGGCGAGAACCTTGATCCCGTATTTGGAGGCGAACTGAATAATGTTTGAGACGAGAAGCTGTTTTTTCATGTCGCTGTCGATGGAGGAGATGAGGGAAATGTCGATCTTGATCACGTTCGGGTTATTGTTCAGGAGCTTGATCTCGTTGGAATAGCCGCTCCCGTAATCGTCGATCGCGATCCCGCAGCCGAATCGGTCGCGGAGCTTTTCAAAATAAACACAGCTTTCCTTCGTGTCCTCGTCGTCCTCGAGAATTTCAACGACGGTATTTTTCGTAATATCTCCGAATTTTTCCGTCATTTCGTCGAGATCCGCTTCGCTCAGGAAAACGCTCGGAATACTGTTGATAAACATTTTCCGCCCCGCGAATTTTTCGGGGTTCTCGTGATAGGCGCGGAGCGTGTTGTAAAAGGTGAAATATTCAATGCTGTACAGTCTCTGGCTGATCTCCGCGTATTTTAAGATCTCACGCGGGTTAAGCCCGACCTCCTTCGGCGAGCGCATTAACGCCTCGTACGCGAAGATGTCGCCGGTTCTCGCGTCAACGATCGGCTGAAAATTATAGCAAAAGGTGTTCTTTTCGAGCATTCGGTCGAACTTTCCGAATTTTTCGATCTCGATGTCCTTTTCGCGGTAGATATTCCGGATCCCGACGTTCTTCGTCTCCAGATAAGGCTTTACCTCTAAGATCATTACGGCCGAAACGATCACGATCGCGATCAGGTTGATGATAAGGCAGGTGTTGTTTTCCTCGAGCGCGGGATAAAGCGAGCCGAGAATGACCGCGCCCGCGATCATCAGGATCGCCAGAGCGAGCAGGACGCATTTCAGACCGAAAAACGCCGAGCGGTTGTCTTTTTTATTGTTTGGCATTTGCGGCAACCCCCTTTGTCCGGCAAAGCGATAGCGGGAATATGGAAAATATCCCAAGTTACAGTATACCTTATCTTTCCGCGCTTGTCAATACGGGGGACTGCTTTTTTACGCTTTCACAACGTGGTTTGTTCAATTTGCGCAATGCCGGAATTGTTTCCGCTGTATAAAACGGGAAAGGGTTACATTACGGGTTCTTTTCCGCCGAAAAGGTGACCGAGCGGAAATCGAAGGAGCAGCCCGGGAGGAACATCAGCCGCGTATCGTATTCGCCCTTCGGCGCGGCGATCCGGAACGTCTGCTCGGTAAAGCCGTCCTTTTTCCGGAATTCCATCATCTGCCGTGTTTCGCCCGATTCCCCGCCGAGAATGAGGTGAACCGAATCGGTTTCGTTTTCCGTCCGCCCGCAGAGGGCGACCGAAGCGAAGCCCTGCTCGAAATTCAGCTTCCCGAAATCGAGCGTGACGTTGTTTCCGATCTTACGGATCACCTCGCCGTCCCGCTCGAAGCTGTCGCCGTAAACGCGCTCCAGCTCCGCGGGCGTAAGCGTTTCATACCCGCGGGAAAGGCGGCGGAAGGAAAAGCCCTGTACGTTTACGTCGTCGTCGCCCGTACGGCAGACGATACAAATGCTCGTCTCGCCCGTGAGGCGGCGGGAAAGGGGACAAACGAGCGGCTGGTAGGTCTGCCAGACGAAAGGACGCTCGTAAATACCGGACCAGAGCATTTCCGCCCCTTCCTCTCCCGGCATTTTTTCCCAGATCTCGACGGGCATGGCGTCGTCGCGGAACCAGCGGAGGATCGGGACGGTTATTTCCCCGGAAAAGTCACGCCCGAAATCGACGCGGTCGAAGCAGATCTGCGTTTCCCCGTTCTTTACGCACCGCACCCCGCCGTTCAGTACCTCGTCGAGCGCGCCGCAGTTCGTGCGGCTGTAAAAGGTGGCGGAAACGAAGGAGTAGGGGTTCAGCGTCGCGCTCCCGAGCCCGCTCACGGTAAATTCGAGGTCGGAAAGGACTTCCGCGCAGTCCTTCCCGTTCGCGGCGGTACAGCGCAGGCGGAACGACCCGTCCCCGACCGCGCGGACGACCGCGGAACGCCCGTCCGGAGCGGTCTCGACCTTGGCGAGATTAGTGACGATGCCGCTGTCGGTGACGGCGGAAAAACGAATCTCGCCCGCCGCGCCCTTCGGGAATATTTCCGCGGAAATTTCGGCGGCGGGGTTTTCCTTGGTGAGCAGGGTGCTTCCCGCGCGGGAAAGCGCGATTTTCCGGATCGGGATTCCCTCCTCGGGCGTTCGGTTGAGCGCTTCGCGGCTTTCGGTGAGACAGGAAACTCCCTCTCTTACCTTCGCGGGAACGGCGGGGATCACGAGCTCGGCGGTCGGAAGCCCCTCCGACGCGGCGCGGAAAATGATCTCGCCCGGCTCGTCCTTTGCCGCGACGATTGCGAGAAGTTTCCCGCTGAAAAGCTTTTTCGAGGTCGCCCGATAGCTTTCGTAATCGGTGCTGTCCCCGCTGTCGAGCCCGATGAGCCGCCCCGCGCCCGTTACCGTAACGTTGATCCGGTTCCGCGCGTTCGCGACGAACGTACCGTTCTCGTCGGAAAGCGAAATTGCAACAAAAAGTAAGCTTTCTCCGTCGGCGCAGAGCTCTGCTCCGAGCACGGAGCAAAGCTCTGTCCGTTCGGGAACAAGCTCAATTTTTACCCCGTCGCCGAATGACCGCTGTACGTCCTCGGCGATCACCTCGCCTGCCGCGTTGTAGGACACGGCGCGAAGCTCGCCCTTTTCATACGGAACCTGCCAGTCGCAGCGGTAGCGGTCCCCACGCTCCCGCTTTCCGAGGCTTTTCCCGTTTAAGAACAGCTCGCAGGCGGGCGCGTTCGTGTACGCGCACACGTCGATGAGCTGCCCGTCGTTAAAATCCCAGTACGGGAACAAATGCAGCACATTTTTGTCCGTCCACGCCGCCTGATATAAGTAATAGGAATCCTTTATGAAGCCCGCCGTATCGCACTGCCCGTAATAGGAATTTTTCGTCGAGTAGGGGGTCGGCTCGCCGATGTAGTCCGTTCCCGTCCAGATGAACTGACCCGCGCTGAAGGGGCAGTCGCGATCCCAGACAATGGAATCCTGCGGGGTGCGGTCGGCTTGCCCCGAACGGCTGTTTTCGAGGGAGGACATCTGAAGATCCTCGTACGTCCGCGCGGTGTGGGCGAGGGGGAAATGATAGATGCCGCGGCTCTGTCCGCGCGCCGCTGTTTCGCTCCCGTAAATGCGCCAGCTTGGGTGCTTTTCGTGCAGCTCGCCGTAGATCGCCTCGGCGTAATTTCCGCCCACGACGTCCAGCTCCTTCGCGCATTTCTGCGTGTTTTCCCAGGGAATATAGTTCGAGCCGAAGGTAACGAACGCGTTCCCGAGCGGGTCATGCCGCTTTACCGCGCGGATCAGCCGCCGCATTTCCTCCCGTCCGTATTCCCCGTCGTGGGTATCGTAAATTTCGTTTCCGATACTCCACAGGATCAGGGAGGGGTGATTCCGGTCGCGGGTCACCCAGCTTTTTACATCCTCCTCACAGGTCTCGGCGAAGAACCGCGCGTTGTCAAATTCGGTTTTCGGCTTTCCCCACATATCGTAGGCTTCGGAATTGATGAGCAGTCCCAGCTCGTCCGCGAGGGTCATCATCTCCTCGGCGGGCATATTGTGGGAGGTGCGGATCGCGTTCACGCCCATTTCCTTCATCAGCAGGAGTTGGCGGCGGAGCGCGTCGGTATGGAACGCCGCGCCGAGCGCGCCGAGATCGTGGTGCAGGCAGACCCCGTTCAGCTTTACGTGCCGTCCGTTCAGGAAAAATCCCTCGTTCGGGTCGAAGCGAATGTCCCGAAAGCCGAAACGGATCTCCTCCCGGTCACAGACGGTATCGCCTTTTTTCAGCTCGGCAATGAACGTGTAAAGACGGGGGGAGTCGATGTCCCAGAGCATGGTATTTTCGAGCGGGATTTCAAAGCGGAAATCCGGATTTTCGGATTCCGACGAAAAAACGGTTTCCCCGTTCGGCGCGACCACGGCGCAGACAAGAGAAAGATTCGGCGCAGCGGCGTATTCGGCTTGCGCCGTAACGAAAAAGCCGTTTTCTGTCCGGTCGGTATGAATGTAGATCCCGTCGGGTTCAAAATGAACGGGCGGAACCTCGCAAAGCTCGACCTTCCGGTAAATGCCCGCGCCGGAGTACCAGCGGGAGTTCGGCGCGAGGTGGTTCACCCATACGCCGAGGGTGTTTTCGCCCTGCTTTAAAGCGGGGGTAAGGTCGGCATAAAAGGAGCTGTACCCGTAGGTATGATGACAGACCTCCGTTCCGTTCAGGAGCACGCGGCACTCGGGGTAAACGCCGCCAAAGCGGAGCAGGAGCGAGCCGTCCGCCTCGGGGAGATGATCGAGGGTGAAGGTCTTTCGGTAAAGCCCGACGCAGTTTTTATAGAGATTGTCCGAGTCGTGGATCAGCATATCGTGGGGGAGATCGACGGGAGCAAGATTTTCGGCGGTAAAAACGGCTTCGGCGGGGGTGCCGACGGGCGCTTCGGCGTAAAGCCAGTTGTCGTTGAAAAGTGTCTTTTTCATAGGGTTCCCTTTCTGTCGCGGACGGATTTTTCTGTTAAAAACAGTATACCATTTTTTGGCGGGGAGCGCAAGGGCGGCGGGTTCCTTTTTTGAAAAGTTTTTAGGGCAGGAGTGCTTTGCTTCCCGGACGGAGCGGCATTGACTTTGAATCGGCTTTGTGCTATAATTTAAAAAATTTTAAAAAAATGAATGGATTTTGATGTTCCGATCGTATGATAAGTGAAAGCCTGCTTTCAATATCAAAAACGGAGGGTAAAAATATGAAAAAAATTTGTGCGATTCTTTCTGCGGCGGTTCTGATGATCGGCGCGGGCGCGGCGAACGTAACGGCGGGCGCTTACGGGCGCGGTTCTCATCACGCAAATTGCAGCTTTGTGGACGAAGACAACGACGGAATCTGCGACAACTGCGCCGGGGGCGTATGCGGCGGGATCGGGCGAGGTTCTCATCATGCGAATTGCAGCTTTATCGACGAGGATAACGACGGAATTTGCGACAACTGCGCCGGGGGCGTATGCGGCGGGATCGGGCGCGGTTCTCATCACGCGAATTGTAGCTTTATCGACGAGGACGGCAATGGAATCTGCGACAACTGCGCCGGGGGCGTATGTCCGCAAAATGCGGCCGGACGCGGTCATCACAACAAAAAGGGCGGGCGGCACCGGAACCGGTAATTGCTGTCCCAATGAACTCCCGAAGCGGAAAAATTCAAGAGTTCATGGGGAGCAATAATAACAACGGGGGTTCATTCTTATGCGGAGCGAGCGGGAGGTGAACAGAGCGGTCGAGCGGTATTCCGATACCGTTCGGCGGCTTTGTATGGTCTATTTGAAAAATCACGCCGATACGGAAGACGTGTTTCAGACCGTTTTTTTCAAATACTGTCTCAGCTCCGCGGTTTTTGAGAGCGACGAACACGAAAAAGCCTGGATCATTCGCGTTACGGTCAACGCGTGCAAGGACTGGCTCAAGAGCTTTTTCCGCTCGCGCGCCGTGCCGCTGGACGAAATTGCCGAGCTGCCGTGTGAAGCTCCCGGCGAAAACAAAGAGGTTCTGGAGGCGGTTCTTTCGCTGCCCGCGAAGTACCGCGACGTTGTGTATCTGCATTACTATGAAGGGTATACCGCTCCGCAGATCGGCAAAATTCTTCACAAAAACGTCAATACGGTCTATACACTCCTGACGCGCTCAAAGGAATTGCTGCGGGAGAAGCTGGGAGGTGAAGAATATGGACGATAAAATAAAAGCCGCATTCGACGCGGTTCACGCGGACGAGACGCTCAAAAGCAGAACCAAAGCGTTTATCGCGCGGAAAACGAACGGTTATGCGGCGAGGAAGACTTTAGCGCGGCGGAGAATATTGTCCGTTGCCGCCGCGTGTCTGGCGTTGGTCTTGTTCGCGGGCGCGGGGCTGTACTTCACGCCGACGGCGCATATCAATATCGACATCAATCCCTCCCTTGAACTGGGGATCAACCGTTTTGATAGGGTGATCTCGGTCAGCGCGCTGAACAACGACGGCGAAGCGCTGGTAAAGTCGCTGAACCTGAATTTTATGGGCTATGACGAAGCGCTCCGCAGAATCGTTGACAGTCAGAGCGTGGAAGCCATGCTTTCCGAAGACGAGATCATGACGGTCACGGTCATTGAAACAAACACCGCGCAGTCCGCCCATATCCTTTCCGAGGTGAGCGCGTACGCGCAAGAGCACGGGAACATTGACTGCCATTCCGCAAGCTCCGAGGAGGCGCACGCGGCGCACGAGCTTGGGCTTTCCTGCGGGAAATACGGGGCGTTTCTGGAATTGCAGGCGCTGGATCCCTTGATTACGCCCGAGGAAGTGCAGGGCATGACCATGCGCGAGCTTCGTGATCGGATCTCGTCGCTGTCGGAATGCGATGACCATGAAGATCCGTCGGCGGCTGACGGAAACGGGCATCATGGAAACGGTCACGGTCACAGATACGGTCAAACAGGCTGAAAAAATGCACAAAGAATCCCGTCCCTTCGGAAAAGCCGAAAGGGCGGGGATTTTGTTTTTTGAAAAGTTTTAGGGCAGGACAGATTTTCCGCCGTCTTGGGAAAAGTTGGACAAATCCCTTGCTTTTTCCTTTTCTCTGTGCTATAATAAAGCTGCGACACAAATTTTAATAAGGTATAATTGAGACCATGCGCTCTATCCTAATACGGTAAAAGCGCAAGGCTCTTCTTTCGCATGGTTTCAATTATACGTCGATAGAATTAGAATTTGTGTCGCAGCAATTCGGAGCTGTGCGTTTTTCGGTGCGTAGCTTCGGCTGCGCACTTTTTGATGATACGGAGGAAAAAGGAATGACAAAAACAAGAGGGACAAAAGCAGCGGCAATGGCCTGCGCGGCGGCGCTGATCCTGTCGCTTGCCGCCTGCGAGGAACAGTCGGTCGAAACAGCTGAAACAACGACGACCGCCGCCGCGGCCGCGGAAGCGACCACAACGGCGGCGCACCTGACCGCTGACGCGACGAAGGTCGATTCGGAAACCGCCGCCCAAACGGCCGAGGAACCGCCCGTCCGCGAATCGGACGCGGAGGATTTTGAATATTCCGTGACCGGCGGCAGGATCACGATCGACAAGTATAGGGGAAGCGACACGGAGATCGTCATTCCCGCCGTGATCGACGGAAAGCCCGTGACCGAGATCGGCGACGGGGCGTTTTATCAATTGCATATGGAAAGCGTCGTGATCCCCGAGAGCGTGACCTTCATTGACGAGAAAGCGTTCCGCTTCTGCGACTCGCTCAAGAGCATCACCATTCCCGAAAGTGTTGAATATATCGGATTGTTTGCCTTTGACGGGACGCCCTGGCTCGCGGATCGGCAGGCGGAAGACCCGTTCGTGATCGTGAACGACATTCTGGTGAACGGGACAACCTGTTCTTCCCCAAGTGTTACGATCCCGGACGGCGTAAAGACGGTCGCTCCCGTTGCTTTTTACCAATGTGAGACGATAACAAGCGTCGAGCTTCCGGACAGCGTGGAGCTGATCGGCGATCTTGCCTTTGCCGACTGTACGGCGTTGGAAAAGGTGACCCTCCCGGATCACGCGCTAAAGCTGGAAAGTTCGATCTTCGGAGAGACTCCGTGGTTGGAAGAACTGCGCGCGGAGGATCCGCTCGTGATCGTGAACGGAAACCTGATCGACGGGCATACCTGTTCGGGAGACGTCACGATCCCCGACGGCGTTCGATCCATTGCGGAAGGCGCGTTTTCGGGCAGCTCGATCACAGGCGTCACGATCCCCGAGGGTGTGACCGGGATCAGCGACAGCGCTTTTTTACAGTGTATGTCGCTCACAAGCGTTGATCTTCCCGACAGTGCGGCAGAGATCGGCATCTACGCCTTTTTTGACTGCAGCGCTCTGACGAGTATTGCGATCCCCGACGGGGTGACCGAGATCGGGGACGGCGCCTTTTTCGGCTGCACCGCACTTACGGGTATTACGATCCCCGACGGGGTGACCGAGATTGGAGATTTCACCTTTTACGGCTGCACTGCACTTACGGATATTACGATCCCCGACGGCGTGACCGGGATCGGTCATGCTGCCTTTGACGGCTGTTTGGACCTGACGGAGATCGTTCTTCCCGACAGCATATCGGCGGTCGGAAACTATGCCTTTTCACTCTGTGAAGCGCTGGAAAATGTGACCTTTCCGGATCATGCGATAGAGATGGGCGGGGCGGTCTTTGAAGGGACTCCGTGGCTTGAAAAAATGCGCGCGGAGGATCCGCTCGTGATCGTAAACGGCTGTCTGATCGATGGGTCTGTTTGTTCCGGTGAGGTCGTGATTCCCGACAACGTTCGGTTCATTGCGGATAGCGCGTTTTGCCGTACGGACGGAAATCTCTGCGGCGTTACAGGCGTTACGCTTCCGGACGGGATCGAAAAAATCCCCGCAAATCTTTTTTACGGCTGTACCCTTCTCAAAAATGTAACGATCCCCGAAAGCGTAACGGAGATCGGGGATTCCGCCTTCAAAGCCTGTCAGTCTCTTTCGGGCATTACGCTCCCCGACGGATTAAAGAAAATCGGTATATCGGTTTTTGAGGGCTGTGAAACGCTCGAAAGCATTACGATTCCCGACGAAGTGACCAAGATCGGTTTCGGAGCCTTTTGCGGCTGCGGCGCTCTTACGGACGTGACCCTTCCCGACGGACTTCATACATTGGGCAATGCCGTGTTCAGGCAGTGCAGCTGTAAGGTTACGTATCGGGGGAAAACCTATTCTCCCGATCTTTATACCGGTCTTTATGAAGCGGTAAACGGCTGGGCGTAATCCTGAAAAATTCGGAGGAAAAAGGAATGACAAAATCAAGAGGGACAAAAGCAGCGGCAATGGCCTGCGCGGCGGCGCTGATCCTGCCGCTTGCCGCCTGTGAGGAACGGCCGGTCGAAACGGTCGGGACAACGACGACCGCCGCGATCATCACCAAAGCGGAAACGACCACCACGGCGGAAACGATCGCAACGGTGGAAACCACCGTCGAAACGACCACAACCGTTGACGATGTCGCACCGGGTCACTTCGGCGTATTTAACGGGTGGATCATGCTGGACGGAGAGCTGCGTGCAATATACCCCCTTGACGCTCTCGTGCTGATTGAGACGGAAGAAGGCTATTCCTTCCTTTATCCCTGCGATGAGGAATTTCTTTCAGTGCCTCTTACCGACGAGAATCTAAGGGGCGTTACCAAGAAGGTAACGGACGAGGCGGAAAAAAACGGTACGGTATATCTGATCCAAAACGAGCTGGAAACGGATTTTGATGATGGAATGAAAGTGTATTTCGACGGAGAAAACTTCTGCCTGCTGATAAGGGGAGATATGGGTTATCGCTTTATTTCAAATGTGCAGCGTGATTATGAATATCAGCAGTCGTTAAAGGAAAACGACCCGGAATCCTATCGGGAGATGGAAGAAGAGGGTCGAATTATTCCGTATGATGTTCCAAATCTGGATCTTGATCAGATCTGGTATGCGTTTTGTCCCGATCCAAACATAGAGCCGATGAAGCCGATTACGACCGAGGCGTCTGCCGAAGAAATCGCTGCGGAGGAAACAACGACGACCGCCGCCGCGACCACTGCCAAAGCGGAAACGACCACGACCACCGAAGCGGAAGAACCGTCTGCGGAGGATTACAAATATTCAGAAGCAGACGGCAGGATCACGATCACCGGGTATCGCGGGAGCGATCCGAAGGTCGTTATTCCCGCCGTGATCGACGGGAAGCCCGTGACCGGGATCGGAGGCAATGCGTTTTATCAAAGGGATATTGAAAGCGTCGTGATTCCCGACAGTGTGACCGTGATCAGCGGCAACGCCTTTTACCGTTGCGAAAAGCTCGAAAAGATCATCATTCCCGAAAGCGTGGAGCAGATCGGCGCGTGGGCTTTTGAAGGTACTCCATGGCTTGAAAAAATGCGCGCGGAGAACCCGCTCGTGATCGTGAACGGTATTCTGGTGGACGGAAAGCTCGGCGCCGTCGGAGACGTTACGATCCCGGACGGCGTAACAAGCATTGCCGGCAACGCTTTTGGGAAATGTGAGACGCTCACAAGCGTCACGATCCCCGACAGCGTGACCGAGGTCGGCGCGGTCGCTTTTTCTGGCTGCGCGGCGCTGGAAAACGTGACCCTGCCGGATCACGCGGTAAAGCTGGGGCTCACTGTCTTTGCGGGGACTCCGTGGCTTGAAAAAAAGCGTGCGGAGAACCCGCTCGTGATCGTGAACGGAAACCTGATCGACGGGCAGACCTGTTCGGGAGAGGTCACGATCCCCGACGGCGTTCGATCCATTGCGGAAGACGTGTTTGCGTATTCCGATATGAAAAGCGTTACGATCCCCGACAGCGTGACCGAGATCAGCGATTCTGCTTTTTTTTGCTGCACGGGTCTTACCGATGTCACGATCCCCGACAGCGTGACCGAGATCAGCGGTTTTGCTTTTTTTGGCTGCACTGCTCTTGCCAATGTTACGATCCCCGACAGCGTGGCTCGAATCGGCTACGGCGCTTTTATCGGCTGCACTTCGCTTACAAATATTACGATCCCCGACGGGGTGACCGAGATCGGCGACGAAGCCTTCAGTCAATGCCATTCGCTTACGAGCGTTACGATCGGGAACGGCGTGACGGTGATCGGCGATTCTGTTTTTGGCGGCTGCGAAGCGCTTACGAGTGTTACGATCCCCGACAGCGTGACCGAGATCGGTTGGAAAGCCTTCAGTCAATGCTATGCGCTTACGAGCGTTACGATCGGGAACGGCGTGACGGCGATTGGCGAGCAAGCCTTTTTCAGATGCAATCTTACGAGTGTTACCCTCCCCGACGGTCTGAAATCGTTAGGCGAGGGCGCGTTCGGATACGGCAATATGACGGTCACCTATCAGGGGAAGAATTACGTTCTCCCCACGTTGAAGGACGATCTTTATCAAGCGGTAAACGGCGAGGAATGATTCCCAAAAAATCAAAACAAAACCCCGTCCTTTCGGAAAACCCGAAAGGGCGGGGAATTTTTTCATTTAAGTCAAGAACGGTTCTTGTTTTTAGCCTAAGCACTGTTTTCGCCTTTTAGCCGAGAACTACCTCAACCTCGTGCGTTCCGTTCGCGAAAACGGGAGCAACGTTCCCTTCGACAGGCTTTCCGTCTACGGTCATGCTCTTTACGCCGCTGCAAACATGGTCGGGATTCGAGACCTTGATGTTATAGGTCGCGCCGCGGTACAGCCGCGATACCGTAAAGCCGTCCCATTCGTGCGGGATCGAGGGAGAAATTTCCAGTCCGTTGTAGCTCGGCTTGATCCCGAGAATGTACTGCGAGATCGCCACGAAGTTCCATGCCGCCGTACCCGTGAGCCAGCTGTTCTTCGCCTCACCGTGACGGGGCGCGTCCTTTCCGGCGATCATCTGGGCGTATACATACGGCTCGGTGCGGTGCAGGTCGGAGAATTCCTCGCGGAACGCGGGCGCGATCTTCGAGTAGTATTCGAACGCCTTGTCGCCTCTCCCCGCGAACGCCTCCGCGCAGATGATCCACGCGTTGTTGTGGCAGAAAATGCCCGCGTTTTCCTTGTAACCGCCCGGATAGGTAGAAATTTCGCCGTATTCGATGTGATATTTCGTGAAAGCAGGGTTGTTTAAGACGAGACCGTGGTCGGAATTGAGGTATTTCGCCACGCTGTCGAGCGTCTTGACGTCGGCACCCGTTTCTTTTCCGAGACCCGCGAGAACGCAGAAGCCCTGCGGCTCGATAAAGATCTTTCCTTCCTCGTTTTCGTGCGAGCCGACCTTCTTCCCATAGTGGTCGTAGGCGCGGATAAACCATTCGCCGTCAAAGCCGTACTGCATGGTGCGCTCGTTCATTTTCGCTACTTCCGCCATGGCGCGTTCCGCTTCCGCTTCGTCGCCCATGAGACGGCACATCGCCGCGTATTCCGGCCCGATAAAGCCGAACATTCCCGCGATCATGACCGATTCGGCGTTCTGGCTGTAGAACGGCGGTTCGGAGAACATTTTCTTATTGTTGTAGGTCTGGAAGCTTTCGCCCGGCTTGTCCGAGTAGCAGGAAAGGTTCAGGCAGTCGTTCCAGTCCGCGCGTCCCGAAAGCGGTAAGCCGTGCGGGCCGATCTTGGTGCAGACGTGGTTGAACGCGCGCTTCAGGTGGTCGAGCATGGTATTCGCAAGCTCGTCCTTGTTTTCGTAGGGAACCTTTTCGGACAGGATCGAAAGATCGCCCGTTTCCTTGATGTATGCGGCGACCGCGAGAATCATCCAGAGCGGATCGTCGTTAAAGTTCGAGCCAAGCTCGTGGTTGCCCATTTTGGTGAGCGGCTGATACTGATGATACGCGCCGCCGTCCTCAAGCATGGTCGCGGCGAGGTCGATCAGACGCTCTCTCGCGCGCGCGGGGATCTGATGAACGAAGCCGAGCAGATCCTGGTTGCTGTCGCGGAATCCCATGCCGCGCCCGATCCCGCTTTCGAAGTACGAAGCGGAGCGCGACATATTAAAGGTCACCATGCACTGATACTGGTTCCAGATATTGACCATACGGTTGACCTTTTCATCGGGGGATTCGACGTGATACTGCCCGAGCAGGCTTTCCCAGTGCTTTTTCAGCTCGGCGAAAAGCGCGTCCGCTTTCTCGGCGGTATTGCACATTTCGATCATTTCATGCGCTTTCTTCTTGTTGATGATGTTCTTTCTCGATCCGGCGGTGGTGATGATCTTATCGTCGTCGGTAAGGTCGGGCGCGAACTTTTCTTCCACAGGGTTCTCGACATAGCCGAGGACAAAAACGAGATCGCGGCTTGCGCCCGCTTCGAGATCGACCTCGACATAATGCGAAGCAACAGGAGACCAGCCGTCCGCCACCGAGTTGCGGGGAGAACCCTGCATAACCGTCTGCGGCTCGCCGAAGCCGTTATATAAGCCGAGGAAGGTCTCACGGTCGGTGTCAAAGCCCATGATCTTCGCGTTTACGGAGTAGAAGGCGTAATGGTCGCGGCGCTCCTTATATTCGGTCTTGTGGTAGATTGTGCTTCCCTCGATCTCGACCTCGCCGGTATTGTAGTTTCTCTGGAAGTTCGTGCTGTCGTCGTTCGCGTCCCAAAGGCACCATTCGAGGAAGCTGAACAGCTTGATCTTCTTGAAACCGCCGGATTTGTTGGTGATCGTTACCTTCTGGATCTCGCCGTTAAAATCCTGCGGCACGAAGAAGGTAACCTTCGCCTCTACGCCCTTCGATTCGCCCTTTATAATGGTATAGCCCATACCGTGGCGGCACTCGTAAGCGTCCAGCTCGGTCTTTACGGGCGACCAGCCGGGATTCCATACGTGTCCGCCGTCGTTGATGTAAAAATAGCGTCCGCCGAGGTCTACCGGAACGTTATTGTAGCGGTAGCGGGTAATACGGCGCAGACGCGCGTCCTTATAGAAGCTGTATCCGCCCGCGGTGTTGGAGATCAGGGAGAAAAATCCCTGCGTACCGAGGTAGTTGATCCAAGGGTAGGGGGTGCGCGGTGAGGTGATGACGTATTCCTTATTCACGTCGTCAAAATAGCCGAACTTCATCGTGAAACCATTCCTTTCTTTTTGCAGGAGCGGAGCTTGTCCCGCCCGTGCCGTGCTTTGTCCGTTTTGGACAATTCCTATCCTCTATTATATATCATTTTCGGAAAAATAGCAATAGATGAAAACGTTACCAAAAAATTTTACAAATATTACAAAAATTTTCCTTTATTTTTAGGGAAAAGAACGAAAAGGCCGTCCCTTTTGCGGTTTTCGGAAAAGAGACGGTTTTTTACTTTTGGGGAGGGGTGCGTATCCTGCGTTTTTGCCTTGCGGGAATTGCTTAAGCTTAGGCGCTATCCTTGCCGGTTTGCTTTTTCCGCAGGATCGGAAGCACGGAAGCAAAGAGAAGCACAGCATATGCAAAATGCACCAAAACGGAAACGGTGAGGATCGCCGCAGGATCGGTAATACTCCAAAGCCGCACCTCGTCAAGGTTCGCGATGAATAAATAGACGTATTTCGCGGCAATCAGGAGCGCTCCTCCCGCGACAATCGACGTTTTCGGCAGAGCACCGAGCTTCATTTCCGAAAGGAAATAAACGCTTACCGCCAAGAACGAAAAGCCTGCCGCTAAATCAACTATGAGCCGAAACGCGCGATCTGTGTCGATCGTCGAAAGCGGGAAAGGAACGTCCGCGGCGCAAAGCCAACAAAATGCAAACAGCCCGATCAGCGCCAATACCGCCGTTTTTATCGCCTGATCGGTGACGGAAAGGTTGATCGTGATCTGATGTGTTTTGTTGTGATTCATGTGCGCCATATTCTTCCTCCTTCTTTCCTTTTAAGAAAATTAAATTTTACAGTTTTACCGACAGAACGCCGACTATGATAATTTAATTCCAGTATACACCGTTTCTGTACCCGTGTCAAGTAATATATTGAAAAATCTCCGGCTGTCTCTTTGCGAAAACAGCCCCCGAAATCGTAGGACTTCGGGGGATAAATTATTTTGCAATTTCGCCGGACGGCTCCTCTTCGTTATCATCTTCAACGTCGTTCTCCGCGCCGTTTTCGGGATTATTCTCCGCACCGTTCTCGGGGTTATTCTCGGAACCGTTCTCCGCGTCATTCTCCGTGCCGTTTTCGGGCGTTTCCTCTGTCGAATCCGCAAGCTCGCCCGCGCCGTAGGTCTCCGCCGCGTACACAAGGCTTCCGTACGCCTCGTAAAGCTCCTCATAGGACATCAGCTGGATCGCCGCGATCTCCGCGTCGCTCAGGAACGTCCGTGTTTTCTCAATGACCCGCACCTTATCCGTGGTATAGGTCGAAAGGGTATAGATCTCCTCAAGCGTCAGGTGGAGACGGATCTTCTCGAATGCCGAATTCGCGTAGGAATCGTCGGTGTAGGTGATCCCGCTCGCCGAGGCGGTAAGGTTCGGCTCGTAGATCTGCTTGCCCGTGTTGTCGATCCGATAGCTGTCAAAATAGATCAGGTCTTCCGTCTTTACGAATTCAAAGCCCTTCTGGAGCAGCTCGGTCAGCAGGGAGGGGAGCGCTTCCTCGGTATTCGGGAGGTCGTTATGGAACAGAAGGATCGAGCCGGATTCCGTTTTTGAAAGGATTCGCTTTTTGATCGTCGCCGCGTCGGGATCCTCCCAGTCGATGCTGTCCGCCGACCACTGGATCGGCTTTAAGCCCATTCCCTCCACGGTCGTCAGTACCACGTCGTCATACTCTCCGTAGGGCGAACGGTAGAGAACCGGATCCTTCCCCGTCAGCATTTTGATCTTCCTGCTGCATTCGCGGGTGTCGGCGATCAGGTCGTTGATGTTCATGCCCTTGACGTGTGGGTGCAGGTCGGAATGATTCTGTACCGAATGCCCCGCCTCGGCGAACTTCCGCACGTCGTCGGGATATTTGTCGCAGAATTCCCCCGTGACGAAAAAGGTCGCCTTCGCGTTCGCGTTTTTGAGAATTTCAAGCAGCGCGTCGGTGTTGGAATTCCCCCAAGCACAGTCAAAGGTGAGCGCGATCTTATTATCGCCCCGCTCGACGCAGTAGATCGGGGCTTTCGGCTCCTCCGCCCCCGCGGTTACCGCGTTCGTGACCGCGAAGATCACAAGAAGAACCGCGACAATCGCAAACAGCACGACCGACGCGATACGGAGGATCTGTTTTTTTGTCATTGTGTAGACTACCATATCCGTATTTCCTTTCCGCTCGGAATCTTTTTGTAGATTGTATGCGGACAAAAAGCGGAAAATGACAAGCAAGGGGGGATTTTTTGTTCCTTTCAGCGGAAAGGAACCGAAAGCTCGCTTTGTTAAAAGCGGGAGGAACGCTTCCTTTTGCTAAAATTTCCGACCGGAGGGTCGGCGGTTGTTTTTTTGCCGCTTTGACCGACCAAAGCGGCGGAAAGTCGCCTCTCGTCGCTTCTCCTCAACTCTTTTTTCGTCTTTTAAATCTGCATGACGAAAAAAGCGGTCGGAGAAAGCGCCGAGAGGAGGTAATACTGAACTCGGGGAAGAAAATCAGGACAGCGGCAATTTTCTGCGATTTTTTACCCGTTCTCTGCCAAAACCGAAGCTCTCGCCGCTCTCGATTGACAGCAACGGGGGAAAACTGTGTCTTTGTGCAGTACACTTGAGGACTGCACAGTTCAAACTTGGTTGTATAATGGGGGAAAGTTTAGCGCAAAGAAGAAAGCCCGATTTCTTTTTCGGGCTTTCTTCTTTGCTCTTTTCTCTGCCGCTCTGTATGGACGGGTTGTGGTGGTACGGTTTACTGCGCTGCGGCACAAGGACGCGGACTTTCCCCGTTGATGGTCGGGGTGAATAACGGTTGGATTCGGAAATCTGCTGAAAGCCGAAAAAAGAATGGTACAATTTTGTCGCTGTTCTGAATGTCCGCCGTTTTTTTCAGAACCCCCTCGCGGCGCTTGTCCGACCCCGGCTTTGATCTACTAAAAAATCGCGATCTTCAAAGCCGGGTTGAGGACAGCCGCCGTGAGGGCAGCTTTCGGTTCCTTTCGCTGACGAAAGGAACAAAAAACTGCCGCAAGCTTTCAAGCTTGCAATTTTAGAGAAAGGAAGCATTCCTTCCTGCTTTTGCCAAAGCAACTTTCCGCCGCTTTGGTTGGTCAAAGCGGCAAATAAATGCCGAAAAATCATTTTTTAATTTCTCTTAAAAATCCTCTTTTTTTCCTCCCCGAAGAGGCGGCTTCGGATAAAATCCTCCGCGACGATCGCGACGAGGGAGAAGAAAAACCAGATCACGACAAAGCGCAGGCAGATCTGTCCCATGAAGTTAAAGGGAAGATCGCTGTAATCCCAGACGTCCATGTGAAACCCGACGTTTACGATCAGCCCGCAGAAAAGCTCCGCCGCGGTAATGATCATGCTCCCGACCGCCATCTGCGCGGGGAGGGGGAGAACCTTCCCGAAAAAGCTGTTGAGACCGCCGACCCAGACGAGGCAAAGCCCGCCCGTGATAAACATGGACGGGTGGGTATGGGCGCGGTAAAGGATCTCGACCGCGCCGTAAATAAAGCCCCCGAAAAGAAAAATGACAAGCTGCTTGAACAGCTCGGTAAAAAAAGAATCCTGTTTTTTCATTAACGATGAACCCTTCCTGTGATTTGTAATTATTCTGTGCTTTTTTGGGAATACTATTCGCGAAGTCTCTCATGAAAAGGAACTGTTTGAAAAATTAAAGATTTTTCAAACCCGTCGTTTTGTGCCTCGTCAAACCCTCGGCACAAAACTTCCTCCAGTGGAAAGGAATGATCAGAAATGAAAAACATGAAAAAAATAACGGCTCCGATCTTAGCTCTTTTATTTTTAATAACAGGCGTGCTGCCCGCGGCGGCGGAAGGAAGCGGGGGTGTGGACTGCTCCGCGGCGAAGGCGGCGTTTCTGGCGGAAACGGAGACGGGACAGCCGCTTTACGAGTACAATGCCGATGTTCGGCTCCCGATCGCGTCGGTGACGAAGGTCATGACGCTTCTGATCGCGGCGGAGGAGCTTGAAAGAGGGTCGCTCACGTTTGAAACGATGGCGTCCTGCTCCGATCATGCCGCGTCAATGGACGGGTCGGTGATCTGGCTGACGGCGGGGGAGAAAATGTCGGTCGGCGAGCTGGTGAAGGCGGTCGTGATCGCTTCGGCGAACGATGCGTGCGTGATGCTCGCGGAGACGATCGAGGGGAGCGAGGAGGCGTTTGTCGAGAGAATGAACCAAACCGCCGCGCGGCTCGGGATGAACAATACCCATTTCGCGAACTGCGTCGGCTTCGACGATGAAGATCATTACTCCACGGCACGCGACGTGGCGATCATGTCGTCGGCGCTTCGGCGGTACGATTTTTTCGACGAATTCCTTTTGACCCGTCTCGACAGCGTTCGGACAGGGCAGAAAACCGAAGTGCAATTATTAAACACCAATAAGCTCATCACGCGGTACGACGGGATCACGGGTTTAAAAACGGGAACTACCGACGCGGCGGGCTGCTGCCTTTCGGCGACGGCGAAGCGGGGAGAAATGGGGCTGACAGCGGTGGTGCTCGGCTGCGCGGAGGACGAGGCGCGGTTCGATACGGCGGAAGCGCTGCTTGATTACGGATTTTCGGGATTCGAGATCGTCGCGATCCACCCCGATCCTGCGGAACTTCTGGAGGTAAAGGTGGAGGGCGGCGTAAAGGAGGCAGTCGATACCCGTTTTACGGAGACCTCGACCGTCATTCTCCCGAAGGGTAGCAAAAGCACGATCCAATATCATTACAGCCGCACTACGGCGGTGACCGCGCCCGTCCGGCAGGGGCAGCTTCTCGGCTTCGTCACGGTCACCTCGGGCGATACCGTGATCGGGACGGCGAAGATCATCGCGGCGGAGGAGATCGAGGAGCTTGATTTCGGGAGAAGTCTTCGCGAGTTGGTGAAGCATTTATTTTCGTTTTAAATCAAGGGATAAAAAGACCTCCGATCCGTCGGGGGTCTTTTTATTTTAAAATCCTTGACGAAATTGTGAGAAGGGAGTATAATGAAATTGCAAATATGAAGAAAGCCGATCGAGGTACAACGAAATGAACAAACAAAAAATCATTTTCTTTTCGCTTTTTTGTTCCTTGTCGCTTTTGGGGAGCTGTGCCGCTCCCGAACGCACCGCGCTTTTAAGCGCAGCGGTCGCTCCCGACCCGACGCTTCCCGCGCCGTTTCCCGAACGTGCGGACGGCGACTCAACCGCCGCGTATGACTGTCTGACGAACGGGCTGCTGCGCGGGATCCCGAGCGAGCTGATCGAGACGGTGGGAACCGACGCGTTTGAAGCGTGGCTTTCCGATCTGCAAACGGACGGGATCGTGACCGACATCGGAAAAGAAGCGAATCTGTACACCTTTCTGCGGGATTTTTCCGTGGATCGGGAAACGGCGGAAACGGTTCTGACGGACGAAATGATGCTCTGGGCGGCGTACAATCTTACGCCGAATTTTACGGAGGATTCCATTGAAATTCTGCTGAACGGTAAAAAGAACGCCGTCGCGGAATGCTTCGTCAGCGACAGCGCGATCTATCACAACGGGGAGATCTTTACGCCCGAGTGGCTGTATCACGCCTCCGGGGAGCAGTACGAGGCGTACGGGATCCCGAAAGCGGCGCTGCTTGAAAAAACGGAGCGGCTTTCCGCGCTTCCGTTTACGGAGGAAGCCGCCGCCGTATTGGAGGAAAAGATCGGCGGTTATACCGAAACCGACGTTCATTTGTGAAGCGTCCTTGATCTTCACTCAATCGGAGAGAAATCAGATGAATAATTTCCCGCATACTGCGCAACCTAATCGGAGAAAACCGAGAAAGGAAGGAGCAGTATGCAGAATAAGGAAAACCGTCCGACCGTACCGCTCGGACTGGGCTACGCGCTTGCGGAAAATTCGGCGGCGCTCAAATATTTCGCCGAGCTTTCGGAGCAGCGGCGAAAGGAAGTGATCGAGCAGACGCGCGCCATTACCTCCAAGGCGGAAATGCGGGCGTTCGTCGATCGGCTCGGACATGATTTTTAACCAAAAACGGGATTTGAGGATCACGTCTCCCAAATCCCGTTTTACTTTTCGTTAAATATCACGAAAACGATTATACTTTTAGTAATATCGGGCTGTTTCAAACAAGAAAACCGCCCGATATTTGTCGTTTCTTCTGAAAAGAAGCTTCCTTTTTTGTACAACTTTACCAGTTTTCAACCGCCGAACGGATTTGACAGCATGGGGGCGAATGAATATAATAGCGGAAACGGGCAAAAATCCGATCAGACGACAGGTGTACTTATTTTCGTTTAAAAGCGTCGAAAAAATCAAGCAAAAGCCTGAATTTGTACGGTTTTGCGCAGATTTTTTCGGTATGCATTCAGACGAAATCAGTATTCGTCGTAAATCAATACAGACGGGAGGGGAAGCACCCTGCACCAAAGGAAAAAGACAAGAAGGGCGATCTGGAACCGGATCCGGTTCACGGCGGCGGTCATCGCCGGAACATTTATTTCCGAAACAGCGCTCACGGGTATGGCACTTGAAGCCGATTCCTCGGTAATGATCACCGCCGACGGCGAAACGCATACCGTCCGAAGCTCGGGCGAGACGGTCGAGGCGGTTCTCACGCGGGAAGGGATCGTTCTCGGCGCGGACGACGAGGTCAATTACCCCCTCGGTGAGCGGATCGAGCCGGGAATGCACATTACCGTCGATCGGGTCGAATTTGTCGAGCATACCACGAGCGAGCCGATCGCGTATCAGACCGTAACCGCCGAAAGCCAGCTTCATCAGATCGGCACGAGCTTTGTAAGCGCCGAGGGACAAAGCGGGCGGCGGGATACGACCGTGATCGAGAAGATCGTAAACGGCGAAACGGTCTATACTTATGAAGCCGTAACGAGCGAGCTTCCTCCCTCGGACGAGGTGATCGCCGTCGGAACGGCGCTTGGCGTACCGTACAGTAAGAAGGAGGGCAATTTCTCCCTCGAAAACGGGATTCCGACCGAGTATGCCTACCGTCTCGACGGGAAAGTCACCGCCTATACCGCGCCCGCAGGCGCGGGAACGTACAGCGGCAGAAAACTCGAGATTGGGACGGTCGCCGTCGATCCGAACGAGATTCCGTTCGGTTCCGAGCTTTATATCTGCTCGAAGGACGGGAAAAAGGTCTACGGCTACGCGATCGCCGCCGATACGGGCTCCCTGACCGATGTGGTCGCGGACGTTTTCATGGGAACCACCGCGGAGCATTTCGACGAGGCGTGCGACTGGGGCGCACAGGACGCGTATGTTTATGTGTTGACGGTCGGCGATAACAGCATTTCTTGGCTGTGAGAGATTTCATTTGAGAGAATTTTAAGAGAAAATAAGAGAAGGATATATGTTTTTCGGGGGCGCTGCCCCCGAACCCCCGCTTCCTTTCGACACCGAAAGGAAGCGAAAGGCAATATCGCTTTATATGGCGTAGTATAAGAATGAAAATCTGTACGATTAGATAAGTTTTTCTGTAAACTTGTCTAATCGTACAGATTTTTTAATTGTTAAAGCTGTGTAAAAGCAAGTACAAAAGTTTAGGTCAAGCCTTTTTAAAGGCTTGCAGGGGTTCGGGGGTGCGACAGGAGGTCGCAAGGCAAGCGCCCCAAGCGCCGCACGGACGCGGCGCAAACAAAGCGCTTGCCGAAGAGCATCCCAAAATAAATAAATTTTCTCTCTTTTCTTTCTCTTAAAAATTCAAATCTTCTTCCGGATAATTTCAGCGAGCGCGCCGACGTTATCGAGACCGGAAACCTCCCCCATTGAAAGACGGATCCCGAATTCGTCCTCGACCGCCGCCATGAGGGTGATATGGTTGAGGCTGTCCCAGTCGTCGATGTCGTCCGCGGTCGTTTCCGCGTCGATCTCGATCTCGTCGTCGTCGAAAAACTCCCGAAATACGTTTGTGAGCCGCTGATAGATCTGTTCCATTGATAAATCCTCCTTTAATTCACTTGGATATGCGCCGTTTTGGGGGCGTAATCCGTGATATTTAACTCCCATACGGTGCCGGCTTCGTCCTCGGACACCTTGGTAAAGCCGAAATCGTCGTAGAGATTTTTCACCATACCGTTTTTCGCCGTCGGGTAATAAGTCCCGACGATTTTTTGCACTCCCCGTTCCTTCGCGCGGCGAACCGTTTCATCGAGCATGGCAAGCTCCATTTCCCGCTTTAATACGCGGCAGCTCATCAGCCACAGCTCGATCGAAAGCGTTTTTCCCTCGACCGACCCGATCGTGACCGCGACCACGCCGTTATCACCGAAACGGTCGGAAAGCTTTCCGTAAAGGGCAATTTTCTTCGGATCGCGGGCAGCTTCCTCGATCTCGGCGGGGGAGTAGCGGCGGGTCGTGAGGTTAAACTGATTGCTTTTGTTGGTAAGCTGGGCGATCCGCTCAAGATAGGGCGGGGCGAACGGGCGGATCTCCGCCGTCATGGAAAGCCCGTCGAGATACGCGCCGTAATCGGCATAGGTTTTTTCAAGTTCGGCGCGCTGCGCGTTCGCGCGGTACATCTCGGCACGCTTCCGATCGTCCTCCGAGAGGGAAACAACCTCGAAATAGCGGTTCCGGTCGAGAATTCGGATATAATTTTCCGCGCCGTCCAACGCGGGGACGGCCGTTCCGGGAAGCTGCTCGCGGACGATCTCCCGTTCGGCGGGGTTGTCGTCGGCGAAAACGAAGCTTTCGGGGAGGAGATTCAGCTCCCGAGCCGTTTCGGAAATGTTCCGATCCTTATTTTCCCAGTTCGCCTGGATCAGAGTGAAATCGTCGGGCCTCAGGGTGCCCTCCGGGTGGTTCAGCCCCGCGAGCGCGTTTTCGGGATCGTTTTTCGAGCAGACGGTAAGCAGCACGCCCAGATCCTTGTGCAGCTTCACGTACTCCTGAAATTCGGAATAGACCTGTCCCGCGGGGAGATCCTTCCCGATTCGGATCCCGTCCGCGCCGTCGTCCCCGACAACGCCGCCCCAGAGGGTATTGTCGAGATCGAGCGCGAGGACTTTCTTGTTCCTTCCGTAGAGCGCCTTGATGATCGCGGCAAGGTTCGCGGCGAGAGACGGGATCGCGTTCACCGCGAGCGCGTATTTGTACAGGTTCCATGCCGCGCCGTCCGCCCATTTGTCCAGCCCGTAGCAGGCGGAAAGATAGTGAATGTCGTTCAGGCAGAAGTTTTTTTGAGAAGCGGCGTATTCGGCGAATTTCCGGTTCAGTCCGCCGATAAAATGCACTCTCCCGCGCGGGTCGGACGCGTCCGCGTTCCCGAGCAGGCGGAAGGAGGGCAGCTCAAAGTTGTTTTGAAGGATCGTCCCGTCGAGCTTGTCCCAAACGCTTTCCCAGAGCGCGCGGAATTCTCCGAATTCCTCCTCAAGAAGTTCTTCGGCGGTCTCGGGCGTGTCGTTTAACGTCGGAAAGCGGCGGATATTGCGGTTCGTGGTGTGGAAATAGGTGATGTCGGGCGCGAAATCGGTCAATTCTTTCGGCGGGAAAAGCGCGTCCTGCCGGAACTGTCCGTATTCCGAGAGGTAAAACGACGGTTCCAGCCCGTAGTTCAGCAAAAACAGCTCCAGCTGATCCCGTACCGCGTCCGCGGTCGAGCCGCCGAGAATGGCGATCTTTACCGGAATCCGCTTGATCCCGTCGTTCTTGAATTCCTTGCGCAGGTTTTTCTGCTTTCTTAAAAGAAACCCGCTGTCATAGGGGTATGAAAAAATGTCTTTCACCGGTTTTCCTTTCTTTGAATGGATCAGATTTAAAAAGAGATTTTAAGAGAGAATATATTTATTTTTGGGGTGCTCTTCGGCAAGCGCTTTGTTTGCGCCGCGTCCGTGCGGCACTTGGGGCGATTGCCTTGCGACCTCCTGTCGCGTCCCCGCACACCTGCTTCCTTTTAGTCCCTCGGCAAAAGCTTTGTTTGCGCCGCGTCCAATGCAGAGTTGTCCGTTTTGGGCTTCGGCGTCCATGCCGAAGCTCTGGACGGACAACAGCCGCTTCCTTGCGGCTCGCTTGGGGCTTTTGCCTGCAAGCCTCCTGCTTGTAAGGAAGCGAAAAGCAATATTGCTTTATGAATGTAAAAACTGAAAGTCAATATTGATCTTTTTACGTATGTTTGTGATATTGAGCAGCCCAAAAGAACAACAAATAGTCTGTCAAACTTAATGCTTCAATCATAAATGCTAATAACCGCCGCTTTCAAACTCGCAATCAGGGAAATAGGATTTTATTGTTGCAATTTCATCATCTGATAAAGCATTGCTGAAATAAATATATTGGAGGTCACTGAAGCCCTTGATTTCCATTATATCATTATAATGTGCTGGAGATAAATATAATTCTGTTGCATCCGAGAACTCGGCAGATATTTTCTTAAGGTCAACGGCTGTATTGCACCATATTTCCAATTGATTTAAGTCATAAGATATATTCTGAATTGAGAAGTATTCTCCGATACCGACAAAATCCAAATCAACCGAATATTCTCTTAAACTGTCGTTTTCATAAACTTTGTTGTAAAGCCATTCGTATATCTCACGAATATTATCAATATTATTATTCCATGCACCGCTTTTCTTATCAAATCTTATAGATAGTTTTTGATTTTCGTTATCAACATTTGTATACTTGAATTCCCATTTTTCACAATAACATGCATTGTGTATAACAATATATTTATCCAAATCACTTTTTGGTAACCATACAATCAGAAAAATAGATACAAGTAAAATTGTTATGCCTACAATAGTTATAATTACAGATTTTTTCATAAGTCAGCCCTCTATCGTTTACCGATTTGACATCAAAGATGACACAAATTGCCAATTAAAAATCCAAATTCTCTGCCAAGACAGTGCCGAAAAATTCACAATTAAAAATCTTTATTTCAATATTCAGTTTCGAGAAATCCATATCCAACAGCTTTTTGGAATCCTTGTCTAAAGGGTTATGAAAGTTTAGGTCAAGCCTTTTCAAAGGCTTGCGGGGGTTTCGGTGAACGCTTTATTTGCGGCGCGTCCATGCGCCGCCTTGGGCGTTCACCTGAAAGCGTCCCTGCTTTCGGGGACAGAGTCCCCCAGTAATAATAATTTTCTCTTAACTCTTTCTTAAAATCTCTCAATAAATCAAGACAAAATTTTGTTCAGGTAATTTCCGTTTGTGCCTGCGGCGGTGAAGGTGCAGACGGCGGCGAGCACGTCCGTCGCCCCGACGCTTTCACAGAACTCCGCCGCGTTCAGATTGAAATAACGAATATCGCAGACGTAAATTTCCTCAAACGACGAGACCAGGAACGGAACAAGCGCGTTTCCGTAGCTCTCCTTAAAGATCACGAGCTTTCTGCCGTTTTTCACGTCGGTTTCGATCTTCGCGATCCGGTCGTCCGAGCCGAGGAAGGAGCAGTAATACCCGCTCGCGTCGGGGGAGAGCATGAGCGCGCTTTCGTACCCGTTCCGGAAATTCGTGTCGTAATAGGTCGTTTTCAGCGCGGCGTTGTTCGGCGGGAGATAGAGGGTAAAAACCTCGGGATCGTTTTTTAAATGCTCGTCCTTCGCGTAGCCGTACAGCGAGCCGACATAGCCGCCCCGTTCGACCTTTTCATACGCCGAAAGATCGGGGAAATCCAGCCCCGCCGCCTCCCCGAACGCCTCCGCCGCGTAATACCCGCCGAGCGGGAGCCAGTGGTGATCGGTGCGGGCGTAAATTTCCTCGCCGAGGTGGGCTTCGAGCGCGGAATACGCGTCAATATCCGTCACGTTTTCGAGGAAGGACGCGGCGTGGCCGATCTTGTTTTTCTGGCTCGCGGTAAAGCTGTCCCAGCCGTCCGGAACGTAAAATTCGCTCGACGTGGGGACGATCATGTGGTAAACGTTCACCTCGGGGAGGCGGCGCTTCAGTTCGTTCACGCTCTCCGCCCAGCTTTCGCAGAGCGAATACGTCCCCCAGCACGGCATTAAGCCGAGGTAATGCCCGTCCGCGCGCCTTATGACGAGAATTCCGCTTTCGCCGAGCTTTTCATAGCCGTAGGACGGTTCTCTGCTCCTTTCGGTCGTTTCCGCCGCCGTGGCCGTTTCCTTTTTCGTTTGTGCAGGCGCGGCGCTTTGTGGGTTTGCGGCGGTCGGGGCTGTTTCCGCCGGTTCGGGGGATTTCTGCTCCGTGCGCTTGGGAGGGCCGCCCACAAGCGTTTCGGGAATGGTCGTGTCGTAGTGGTGCGTGATCTTTGACACCGACGTGCTTTCCGATCCGGGAATTACGGTCGTGACGAAAGAATCGGTCTTTTCCGCCGCTTCCGAATCCGCCGAAGCTTCGGATTCGGGGATATAGGCGCTGATCCCGTTGGTCTTTACGGTGCGGAGGGTTTCGGGCGGCTTTTCGGCGGAGGCGGAGGAACAGCCGCCCGCCGCAAGCAAAAGCGCAATGAAAACAGAAAGGCTTTTCTTCCTCATGGCTGCTCCGTTTCGGGCGCGGGATTTGCCGCGCGTTCCGCGTTGGTCGGATTATCGAGCTTGGCGGCGAATTTCTCGGCGTTCGGCCCCGTCGCGGAGAAGGAGCACATCGTCGCGAGCAGGTCGGTGATCCCCTGCTCCTTGATGAATTCGACCGCGTTCAGGTCGAACCACCGCATATCGCAGATGTAAATTTCCTCAAACGAGGAGGTAAAGAACGGGACCTCCGCGTTTCCGTAGCTGTCCTTAAAGATCAGGAGCTTTCGCCCGTTCTTGACGTCCGTTTCGATCCTTACGATCTTCTTATCCCCGCCCATGAAGGTCGAGTACGAATCGCCGACGGACTGCTTCACAAACAGCGGGTATTCGTAGTCGAAGTTGTAATAGGTATCGTAATAATAGGTCGTGTAATCGTTCGAGGGCTTGTAGTAAATAAACTGCTCCGGATCGTTCAGGATCAGGGCGCTTTGGGTGTAGGTGTACATGGACCCGACATAGCCGTCCACCACGACCTTTTCATAGGTGTCGAGCGCCGCAAACGGGACATTTGCCGTTTTCGCGAATTCCTCTACCGCGTAGTACGCGCCGAGCGGCTGCCAGTGGTGGTCGGTACGGGTATAGATCTCCTCGTCGGTATGGGCGGCGAGCGCGGTCACCGCGTCCACGGGAACGACCGCGGGATCGAGCTGCGCGTTGATCTTTTCGATAAACGCCGAATGGCTCGCGTTATACGCGTCATATTTCGCGGGGAGGTAGTATTCGCCCGCCGTCGGGATCACCATGGAGTAGACCGTGACCGAATCGCCAAGCTCCGCGTGAAAACGGTTGAGCGTTTCGGCGTAGACCGTTCCCGCGCCCCCGCCGAACAGCGAGATCCCGCGGTAATGTCCGTCCGAAAGCTTGGTAACGACCTGTCCGTTCGTAATGACCCCGTCGGCGATCTCGTTGACCTGCCGCTGCGAGGTGGTCGCGGGGGTCGTGGTCGTAGCGGGCGGGGCGGTCGTCGTTACGGGCGCGTTTTCCGACACCTCGGGCGCGGTATTTTTGGTGGGAACGGTCGTTTTCGCGGGAGTCGTTTCCTTCGGGCGCGGCGCGGTGATAACGGCGGGGGGCTCGGTCACCGCGATGAGTTGTCCGTGAATTTCCGTATCGTCGAGCGGCACTCCGTAAGCGCTTTTGATGACGGCGGCGGCGTTCTTGAGCGAATCGCGATACGGGACGGTGTCGTTATAGTATTCCGCGATCCCTTCGGTATAGTCGCCGTTTAAAAAGTCCTCCCACGTAAATTCGGGGAACTCCGCGAGATCGCGCTTTTCGATCAGCGACTGGCTCGAACGGGGGAGGATCAGCAGCGCGACCGTGATGATCCCGAAAAAGACCGAGGTATAGACGATATTCCCGATCGCGAAGACGGGGCGAAGGGGCTTTACCGTTTCTTTTTTCTGTTTTTTCTTTTTTTCCATGAGATCTCTTCTTTCAAAAATGAGCTTCATACTAATTTCCGTCTAAAAAGCGTTTAAAAAATCAAGCAAAAATTTGCATATATGATTTTTGCGCAGATTTTTTAACTACGCTTTTAGACAGAAATTAGTATCATTCTTTAATACAACCGACAGAGCCGAAATCTTGCGCGGTTTTGCGAATTTCGGCACCCTGCACAAAAAATCAATTAAACCGATTCATTGCTTCGTTCGTCTTTCCCCCGACGATCAGCTCCGCCGCCGAAGCCGCCTTATCGAGCGCTTCCTCTAGCAGCGGGCCCTGCTCCTTTAAAAAGGGCGACAAAACCCAGCTCGCGAGGTCGTAATTCGGGTTCGGCTTCGCGCCTACGCCGATTTTGATCCGGGGGAATCGGTCGCTGTTCGTTTCGAGAATAATGCTCTTGATCCCGTTGTGACCGCCGTCGCTTCCCTTTTCGCGGATCCGGATCCGCCCGACGTCGAGCGAAATATCGTCGTACAGCACGACGAGCCGCTCGGTCGGGAGCTTATAAAACCGAAGCGCCTCCGCCGCAGCCTCGCCGCTGTTGTTCATGAAGGTTGTCGGCTTCATGAGCAGGCAGCGCACCCCGCCGATCATCGCGTCCGCGGTCAGCGACTTGAATTTCAGCTTCTTCACGGGGAGCTTCTGCCGCTCCGCGAGCGTATCGAGCGCCATAAAGCCCGTATTGTGGCGGGTATTTTCGTACTGCGTTCCGGGATTTCCCAGTCCGCAGATCACGTATTCGACCGTTCCCATTGCCTGCGGCGCTTTTTTCTGCTCATCAAGGGCGCGAAAAATATCAAAAACAGACATACCGACTATTTCCTTCCCGAATTATTTCTTCCCGAAAAATCCCTTCATCTCCTCGCCGACATTTTTTTCGAGACGGGTCAGTTCCTCGTCCGCGTTATTCATCGCCGTGCTGAATTTTTCCTTATATTCGGCTTTTTTCTCGTCGGTAAGCGCCTCGTCCAGCTTTTCCTTCGCCTTTTTCGTCAGCTCTCCGGTCTTATTTTCAAGCTTCCCGACCGCGCCGTCGAATTTCTGCTTATACTCGGCGCGCTTTTCGGGGGTAAGCTGTTCCTTTGCCTTTTCGGTTAATTCGCCGGTCTTTTGTTCGAGTTTTCCGACCGCGCCGTCGAGCTTCTGCTTATACTCGGCGCGCTTTTCGGGGGTAAGCTGTTCCTTTGCCTTCTGCGTCAGCTCGTCGGTCTTATTTTCGAGCTTATTCATCGCGTCTCCTAATTTTTCCGAAATACCCATTGTTCCCTTTTCCTTTCCTGTATCGTTTTTTAGGACAGACGCGGCTGTGCCGCGTCTTCCCGCCCGCAGAGCTTTTCCATAACTTCCCTCATCAGTTCGATCGGGGTCTCGTGGGGATTCAGGTTCAGCTTAAAGCAGACCTTTCCCGCGAGATTCAGGTTGACCCGTCCGTCCATGCGCGCGTTCAGCTCGGCGATCTTTTTCATGTCGGGCTGCTCGGTGAAGAAGCTGAGGGTATCCTTCGACTGAAGGATCTCGGTGATCCCCTGTTCCTGCGCCATGCTCCGCACCCGGGCGACCTCGATCAGGCCGTAGACGGGCTTCGGCGGTTCTCCGTACCGATCGATCAGCTCGTCGGTCACGTCATAGGCGTCGTCTTCGCTCCGGATCATGGCGATCCGCTTATAACAGCTGATCCGCTGGGCGGGATTTCTGATGTAATCCTCGGGGATAAACGCGTCCGCCTTTACGTCCACAAGGCATTCGGAAACGGGCTGCGCCGTTTCGCCGCGCTCCTCCTTTACCGCTTCGTCAAGAAGCTTTAAGTACATATCGTAGCCGACCGCCGACATATGCCCCGACTGGCTCGCGCCGAGGATCGAACCCGCGCCGCGGATCTCAAGGTCGCGCATGGCGATCCGGAAGCCGGAGCCGAATTTCGTGAATTCGCGGATCGCGTCCAGCCGCTTCGCCGCCACCTCGCTTAAAAGCTTGCCCCTTTTAAAGGTGAAATAAGCGAAGGCGCGGCGGTTCGTCCGTCCGACCCGCCCGCGAAGCTGATGAAGCTGCGCAAGTCCCATATAATCCGCGTTCTCGATAATGAGGGTGTTGCAGTTCGGGACGTCCACGCCCGTTTCGATCAGGGTCGTGCAGACGAGTACGTCGATCTCATGCTCGAGCAGCTTCCGCCAGACCTCGAGAAGCTCGTCCTCCTCCATTCTTCCGTGCGCGATCCCGATCCTCGCCTCGGGGATCAGGGTATGGAGCTGCGCCGCGCACTGCATGATGGATTCGATCCGGTTATGGATATAGTAGACCTGCCCGCTTCGGCGAAGCTCCTTGCGGATCGCCTGAACGAGAACGCCCTCGTTATGCTCGATCACGTAGGTCGTGACGGGCTGCCGATCCTGCGGCGGGGTTTCGATGACGCTCATGTCGCGGATCCCGGACATCGCCATATTGAGCGTCCGCGGGATCGGCGTCGCCGAAAGGGTCAGAATATCGACCCCGGGGAACATCTCCTTGAATTTATCCTTATGCGTGACCCCGAAGCGCTGTTCCTCGTCAACAATGACCAGACCGAGGTCTTTAAAGCCCACGTCGTCCTGAACGAGACGGTGCGTCCCGATCACGAGATCCGCCGAGCCGCGCTTCATGCGCTCGATACTCTGTTTGATCTCCTTTTGCGTGCGGAAGCGGGAGAGAAGCTCGACCTGTACGGGAAAGCCGTCCATGCGCTTTACGACCGTCTGGTAATGCTGCCACGCGAGAACGGTCGTCGGGCAAAGGAGGGCACATTGCTTCCCGCTCATAATGCACTTAAACGCCGCGCGCAGGGCGACCTCCGTTTTCCCGAAGCCGACGTCGCCGCAGAGAAGCCGCTCCATGGGGCGGCTCTCCTCCATGTCCCGCTTGATCTCCGCGATACAGCGGAGCTGATCGTCCGTTTCGACATAGCTGAAATGGTTCTCGAAATCCGCCTGCTCCGCGCCGTCGGGGTCGAAGGCATAGCCCTTGCTCTTCATGCGCTTCGCGTAAAGCGCGGTAAGCTCCGCCGCCATTTCCTTCGCGGCGGCCTTCGCCTTTGTTTTTGCCTTTTGCCACTGGTCGGTGTGCATTTTCGAGAGCTTTACCGTCGTGACATCTCCGCTTCCGATATAGCGGGAGATGAGGTCAAGCTGGGTAACGGGGACGTACAGAACGTCCGTTCCCGCGTAGCGGATCTTGATATAATCCTTGCTGATCTTGTCCTGCGTCAGCTTCTGGACACCCTCGAAAACGCCGATCCCATAGCTGTTGTGTACGACGAGGTCGCCGACGGCGATGTCGCCGAGCGAGCTGATGATCTCCGCCTTTTTCCGCTTCGGCTTTTCGCGTACCGCAACGCTTACCGCCGTGTGCGAGATCGCGGCGAGCCTTGCCTCGGGATAGCTGTACCCCGAGGTCAGGAAGCCCTGCGTGACGTATACGCGCTTCATGTATAGCTTTTTCGGGGAATCGGAATAATCGGCGGGAATGCCGTCCGCGCGGAGGTCTTCCGCGAGAACGCGCGCGCCCTTTTCCGTCCCCGCGAGGACGATCACGCTGTACCCGTTTTGCATATAGGATTTCAGTTCGTCGAGCAGGTAGCGGTATTCCCCGCTCCACGGCGCGACCTGTCCCGCCGAAACGGTCAGAAGCCGGGAGAGCCGAAGCTCGTTCCCGCGCATGAAATTATCGAAATAGGCGCGGATCTTCGGTTCAAGCTTTGCGGCGTACTCCGCTTTCGTGAGGAGATAGCGATCCAGCCCCTTACAGAGCATTCCCTCCTCGAAGAGCATTTTCACGTCCTCGTTATACTGCGCGAGCGCGGATTTCAGGCTTTCGTTGCACGCCGTGTTTTCACAGATCACGACCTCCGCCGCGTAATCGAGCACCGTTGCCTCCTCGTCATAGCAAAGGGGGAAATAACGGTCGCCGTCGGGAACGATCCCGTTTTCAAGCTTTTCGAGATCGGGACGCAGCTTTTCGCGTACAGTAGGCGCGTTCTTCCCGCGGATCCCCTTTAAAAAGGAGGATAGCTTTTCCGCGAACGCCGCCGTACTCTCGAACAAAAGCTCGGTCGCGGGCGCGGCGGAGACAGATTTTACGGTATCGATCCGCCGCTGGGTCTCGAGGTCAAAGGTCGAGATACTGTCCACCGTGTCGTCCCACATCTCGATTCGGATCGGGGCGGGGAAGTTTACGGGATAAAGGTCGAAGATCGAGCCGCGCACGGAAAACTGCGCCGTTCCCTCAATCTGGTCAAAACGCTCGTACCCGATCGAAACGAGCGTTTCGGCAAGCGCCGAAAGATTCAGCGTTCCGCCCGTTTTTACGGTCACGCTCCGAGCGAGAAGCGCGCTTTTCGGGACGGTAAGCTGCGCCGCCGCCTCGGGCGTGGCGCAGACGATCGGCGCGTTCCCCGAAGCCATGCGGTACAGCACGCCGAGCCGCTTCAATACGTATTCCCGCGAGGCGGAATCGACCTCGCCGAGCATGAGATCCTTCGCGGGGTAAACGACTGCCGTTTCCCGCCCGCTCATCGTGTTGATGTCCGCGCAGAGACGGGCGCATTCTCCCTCCGTGTCGCAAAGGACGAGCAGGGGGGCGGAAAAGCTCTCCTCAAAGGAAAGCGCCGCCAGAAAATGCGCCTTATGAATATGAGACAGCCCCGTCAGCATGAGCGGAAGCCCGCTCCTTTGATCCGCGGCGATCCGGTATTCGGGGATCTGCCGCGCCGTATTTAAAAAGTATTCCATTTCAGCTTGTCGGTAAACCTCTTTAATTGGGAGTTTGTAAAAAAGCACAAAAAATCTCCCGTCGGATTTTTTCTGCTTTTTCGGTTGTTTTTTATTTTTGTGCAGTTGCCGAAGGGGTACGGGATCCCGTACCCGCTTCCGCAAGCCACGCTTAATGTTTAGGCAACACCGCACAATGACCGGCTCCGCCTTTGCCGCTCGATTGACTGCCATATTTTCCGTCATATCGCACAGATTTTTCTTGAAATCCGTCAGGATTCCTGCGAAAA
>CAYVZH010000002.1:0-98125 GCA_964456025.1 uncultured Ruminiclostridium sp. | reverse complement strand
TTAGGTCAAGCCTTTTCAAAGGCTTGCGGGAGTCCGAGGGCAGAGCCCTCGGTAAAAAGTTTTTTCTCTCTTAAATTCTCTTATCATTCTCTCAAAAAATCTCTTATAAATCTCAAATCAAAACTTGATCCGTTCCTCGATATACGCCTTTACCTCGTCGATCGGGAGGCGAACCTGCTGCATGGAATCGCGCTCGCGAACCGTTACGCAGCGATCGGTCTCGCTGTCGAAATCGTAGGTGATGCAGAACGGGGTACCGATCTCGTCCTGACGGCGGTAGCGCTTTCCGATCGAGCCGGTTTCGTCGTAATCGGTCATAAAGCTTTCCGAGAGCGTGTCGCGGAGGGTCAGCGCCCCTTCGTTCAGCTTCTTCGAAAGCGGGAGAACCGCCGCCTTGATCGGCGCGATCGCGGGCTTAAAGCGGAGCACCACGCGGGTATCGTTCTTTTCCGCGTCGATCACTTCCTCGTCATACGCTTCGCAGAGCAGCGCGAGAACCGTCCGATCCAGCCCGTAGGTGGATTCGATAATAAACGGAACGATCTTTTCGCCCGATTCGGGATCGAGGTATTCGATCTTTTGTCCGCTGTATTCGCGGTGACGGGTGAGGTCGAAATCGGTGCGGTTATGGGTGCCGTTGACTTCGCCCCAGCCGAACGGGAACAGGAATTCAATATCACACGCCGCTTTTGCGTAATGCGCGAGCTTTTCGTGATCGTGATAACGGAGGTGATCCTCCGCGATCCCGAGATCCATATAGAACTTTCTGCCGAATTCCTTAAAATAATCGTAAAGCTCCGCGTCCGTTCCCTCCTTGCAAAAGGTCTGGAATTCCATCTGCTCGAACTCGATCGTGCGGAAGGTGAAGTTTCCGGGGGTGATCTCGTTGCGGAATGCCTTACCGATCTGACCGATCGAGAAGGGAAGCTTCGAGCGGGTCGTGCGCTGAACATTCAGGAAATTGACATATTCGCCCTGCGCGTTCTCGGGGCGCAGGTAGATAATGCTCTTGCTGTCGTTCGTGACGCCGCGGTAGGTCTGGAACATGAGGTTAAATTCGCGAATGTCGGTGTAGTTTGATTTTCCGCAGTTCGGGCAGGGAATGTTATGGCTCTTGATATAGTCGAACATTTCCTCCTTCGTCATCGCGTCGGGGTGCGCCTCGGGGTCGAAATCGCCGATGAGGTTATCCGCGCGGTGCCTCATTTTACATTCCTTACAGTCAAGGAGCGGGTCGGAGAAGCTCGCGACGTGTCCCGAAGCTTCCCACACGCGCGGGTGCATTAAAATATCCGCGTCAAGCTCGTAGCTGTTGCGGCGCTGTTGGATAAACCGCTTGCGCCAGCAGTCCTTGACGGTGTTTTTGAGTCGGGTGCCGAGCGGGCCGTAGTCCCACGTATTTGCGAGACCGCCGTAAATTTCGCTCCCGGGGAAGATAAAGCCCCGCCCCTTACAGAGCGCGACGATTTTATCCATGGTTTTTTCGGTGTTGTTCATGAGTACGATTTTCTCCTTTTTGTTCGATTATTCGAGGTCGCCCCGAACGGCGGTCACGGTCTTGAGCATACTGTCGGCGAATGTCGAGTTATCCAGAAGCTCCGAAAGCTTTTCCACGATCTTCGCGAGCCCGGCGGCGTTCGTCGGATCGTCCTTCGCGATACGGCAGAATTCCTCTGCCGTATCGAGCCATTCCAGCTCGGTCTCTATGCTTTCACAGAGCGTTTGGTGCAGCTCGGCGTATTCGCTCGGCGGCGAAAGCGCGCTGATGGAATTCAGCGCACCGCGTGCGGCGTCCAGCGAGGACTTATCATAGGTTTTCGCGTCGAGCGCGGCGCTGATCTCCTTGCTTGCCGCGGCATATTCGTGAAAACCGCCGGTTAATCCGTCCAGATATTCCCGGGGAGTCAGCGCGGGAGCGCACCCTGCCAAAAAGAAAAGCAGGACGGCGCCCGTCAGAAGGCAAAGCACTTTTTTCACATCGAGACCTCGCGCGTCCAGCCCATGGTATCCGGGATCTTTCCCCACTGGATCCCCGTAAGGGTGTCGTAAAGCTTCTGCGAGATCGCGCCGATCTTTCCGCCGTTGACCGTCATGACGAGATCGCCGTATTTCAGCTCGCCGATCGGCGAAATGACGGCGGCGGTACCCGTCCCGAACGCTTCAACAAGCTTTCCGTTCTTATACGCGTCTACGACCTCGTCGATCGAGAGCAGGCGCTCGGAGACCTTATAGCCCATGGATTTCAGCAGCTCGCAGCAGGACATTCTCGTAATTCCGCCGAGTACCGAGCCGCGCAGCGAGGGGGTCACGACCTCGTCACCGATTACGAAGAAAACGTTCATCGAGCCGACTTCCTCGACATACTTGCGCTCTACGCCGTCGAGCCAGAGTACCTGGATATATCCGTCCGCGGCGGCTTCCTCCTGCCCCTTGAGCGAGATCGCGTAGTTCGCGCCCGCCTTGGTGAAGCCCGTTCCGCCGATGACCGCGCGGACATATTTCTGCTCCACGAAAATCTTGACGGGATTGATCCCCTCGGGATAGTATGCGGCAACCGGCGATAAAATGATCGCGAAAATGAGGTGGCTTGCGGGGTGAACGCCGACGTGCGCGTCAACCGCGAAAATGTAGGGGCGGATATAAAGCGAGGTGCCGTCCTCGGTCGGGATCCAGTCCTGATCGATCTTTACGAGCGCTTCGATCGCTTCGATCGCGAATTTCTCGTCAATTTTCGGGATACAGAGACGGTCGCAGGAAACGTTCAGACGCGCCATGTTCTTTTCGGGGCGGAAAAGCTGAACCTTTCCCTCGGCGGTACGGTATGCCTTTAAGCCCTCGAAAACCTCCTGCCCGTAATGAAGCACCATTGCGGCGGGGTCGAGCGCGATCGGCCCGTAGGGGACGATCCGGGGATCGTGCCAGCCCTGTCCCTCGTCGTAATTCATCAAAAACATATGGTCGGTATAGTAATTTCCGAAGCCTAAATTGCTCCAATCCGGCTTCTGCTTCGGCGAAGCCGTTTTTGTGATCTTGATTTCCATGGTAAAGTTGTTCCTTTCCGAAAATGACCTCCGCGAGCGGGTCTATTCTGTATTTTCGCTCTTATTATATCATTTTTCATGGCTTTTGTAAAGAACCTTGTCGAAAAATGAATTCAGGAATTTTGATTCCTGCAAATTCATTTTTTGTGCATTATCCCAATAAAGCGAAATAAAATTTCTTATTTTCGCGAAAATTCGTCTCTTTTCAGGACAGCCAGACGGTCGCAGCGTTCGTTTTCGGGGTGTCCCGCGTGTCCCTTGATCCAGGTAAAGCGTACTTCGTGAATTTCGAGCAGGTTCAGCAGGCGCTCCCAAAGGTCGCTGTTCAGGGCGGGCTTTTTATCGCTCTTGATCCAGCCGTTTTTTCGCCATGACCGCGCCCAGCCCTTTTCGATCCCGTCCACGACATAGCGCGAATCGGTCTGGATCATCACGCGGCAGGGGTATTTCAGCGCCTCCAGCCCCGTAATGACCCCGAGCAGCTCCATGCGGTTATTGGTGGTGTGCGGTTCTCCGCCCGAAAGCTCTTTTTCGTACCCGTCACAGCGCAAAATCACGCCGTAGCCGCCCGGCCCGGGATTCCCCGAGCAGGCGCCGTCGGAAAATATCTGTACCTCTTTTTTTGGCATGGAAAGCTCCTTTCACTTGTTCCTGACCGAAACGATTATGAACGTTCATAGGTTGTTCGTTATTGTTCGATTCGTGCTCAAAGCCATAATGAGAATAATACAAAAAGGATAAAACGCAATATATTATACAATTTGTCGATTTATAAAATATACCGTCGGTATAAATATGGAGAATATTCCTTATTGTCGAATTTTGTCGGACTGCTTTCTTTCGCGCAGCCACGCTGCCGCCTTATGCGAAAGCAGCGAAAGCCCGACCATGAGCGCGGCGGCGGAAGTGATCGTCATGGCGGCGCAGTAGGACATGATCCCCGTAAAATCGACCATACCGAAAAATTCGCCGAAAAGAATGCTTGCGCCCGTAAACGCCCCGATCAGTATCAGCAGCATTGCCGCCTTCCATTTTTCCCACGGCTTACAGCAGCGGAAGGTGATCATAAACGAGATCCCCGCGAGAACAACGGTCGCGGCGCTGCTCATCTGCTCGGTCGAAAATCCGAACAGACTTGCGGCGACGATCACCGACGAAAGTGCGAGTGCCGCCGTGATCCCGTTCGGGACAGCGCGCTCCATGACGTTCCCGATGAAGCTTCCGCGAATGAGCGACTTATTCGGCTCGAGCGCGAGCAGAAAGCTCGGGATCCCGATACACATCGCGTTGATCAGGGTCATCTGGATCGGTTCAAACAAAAACGGAAGCCGGATCATCATGAACAGCACCGCGAGCAGGAGGCTGTACAGGGTTTTGGACAGAAAGAGAGAGGCGGAGCGCTCGATATTGTTGATCGAGCGGCGCCCTTCCGCAACGACGCGGGGCATGGAGGCAAAATTGCTGTCGAGCAGGACGAGGTTCGACACGTTCCGCGCCGCTTCGCTCCCGCTTTGCATGGCGATCGAGCAGTCGGATTCCTTCAGCGCGAGAACGTCGTTCACGCCGTCGCCCGTCATGCCGACGGTCTTTCCTTCCGCTTTCAGCGCCTTCACGATCGCGAGCTTCTGGTCGGGGGTAACGCGGCCGAAAACGGTATATTCCCGGATCGCTTTCGGGAGGTCGGTGATCTCGGATGCGTCGATAAAACGGTCGGCGTTCTTTACGCCCGCTTTTTTCGCGACGGCGCTGACCGTAAGGGGATTGTCGCCCGAGATGATCTTGATGTCAACGCCCTGCTCGTCGAAATAGCGGAGGGTGTCGGGCGCTTCGGGACGGATCCGGTCGGAGATCGCGATCAGGCCGAGCGGGGTCAGGTTGTCGGGGAGATCCCTGCCCCGAAAAGAAGAATCGGAACGCGCGAGCAGAAGCACGCGCCGCCCGCCTTCGGAAAATTTCTCAACTTTCTGTCGAATTTTCTCGTATTTTACTCCGAGGATAAATTCTCCCGCGCCCATGACAAGGCTCCCGGTCTCGGGAAAATACGCCCCGCTCCATTTTTTCGCGGAGGAGAAGGGGAGAACCTGTTCGGCGGGCGTTTCGCATTCCTGATCCCACCTTTCGCGAACGGCGAGGAAGGTCGGGTTCCGGTCGGGAAGCGCGTTCGTCAGCAGGGTCATTTCGCGGTCGAGCGGCTCGCCCGTGAAGGAAAAGACCTCCTCGACCGCCATTTTTCCCTCGGTGATCGTTCCCGTTTTGTCGAGACAGAGCGTGTCCACCCGTGCGAGCGTTTCGATACAGTACAGATCCTGCACGAGCGTCCGATTCTGCGCGAGACGGATCGCGCTTACCGCGAGGACGACGCTCGAAAGAAGCACCAGCCCCTCGGGGATCATGCCGATCACGGCGGCAACGGTACTGGTGACGGCACGGTCGAGTGGCTGTCCCGAAACGAAGATCGCGTTATAGAACAGCAGACCCATAATCGGGAGAATACAAATTGAAATTCCTTTTAAAATGCGGTTGATCGCGTCCATCATTTTGGACTGCGGCTTTTTGACATATTTTACGCTCTCGGAGATTTTTCCGGAAAAGCTGTCCCTTCCGAGCGCGGTCACGACCGCTTTCGCTTCGCCGCTCACCACAAAGCTCCCCGAGAGGATCTTTTCGCCCGCGGTTTTACAGATCGGGTCGCTTTCGCCCGTGACAAGGCTTTCGTTCACTTCGCATTCCCCGCCGACGATCGCGCAGTCCGCCGCCGCCTGCGCTCCCGTCCGGAAGATCACCAGATCGTCCGCGACAAGCTCGCTTGTCGGAATTTCACATTCGGTTCCGCCGCGGAGAACGTGCGCTTTCGGCGCGGAAACAAGCGTAAGGCGGTCGATCGTCCGCTTCGCGCGGATCTCCTGAAAGATCCCGATCCCCGTATTGAACAGGATCACTAAAGCAAACATGGCGTTTTTCGGAGAGCCGACGAGGAACACGAGAACCGCCAGCATCACGTTAATGAAATTAAAAAAAGTAAAGATATTCTCCGCGAGAATCTGCTTTACGGACTTCGTTTTTACGTTCGGATCGCCGTTTACTTTTCCGAGCCGGATCCGCTCGGCGACTTCTTCGGCGGTTAATCCGAGATTCGGATCGGTCATTGTTTCACCCCCTCGGAACGGAAAGAAGCCCGAAAAGCCGGGCTTCGTCATTTTTATGCGAAAATAGGATTATTGTTCCTTCTGATAAAACGGCTCGGTTACCTTCGGGGCGTTTTCGCCGATCGTAGAATGAAGCGACGCGGAAACGACCGGGAATTTTGAAAGGAAGAGCCGTGCCGACGCGCAGAAGGAATCCGCGACCTTTTTCATCTTTTCGTTTTCAAGCTTGCTGTCAAAAACGAAGAGATAATGCTCCTGCTCGCCCTGCTTCATCATAAGGAAGTACACCGCGTCGATCTCGGGGTTTTTCGCGAGCGTCTTCCGGAAGGAATCCAGCACCGCGTCGGGAATATTCATCGGCTTTCCGAAAAGGATTTTGACCTGTTCGGTCTTCGGCTGTTCGGACTGATTCGCGGTCTGTTCCAGATGACGGAAGAGGCTTTCGATCATGTCATGCTTAAAGATCAGGTTATGATTCATCGGGTTAATGACGATCCCTGCCGTTTCGTCCCGCTTTTTCATCGCAAGCTTTACGATCTGCGAGAAGGTCACGACCATCGTCTTGATCTTTTCTTCCTTGTTCCACCGCTGAAACTCGGGAATATCGGTGAACAGAAGGAAAAACTGTTCGCCTTCCGTATTCTTGATGAGGCGGAAGTTAAATTTCGCGTCTCCCGGGACGGACATTTTTCCCGTTCCTTCGATCGGGACGCCGCTTGCGTCGAGAATATCGACGGGCGCGAAATAGCTTGCCTGTAACGCCGCCGTGACAAAGGCGGTCTGGGTCTCGGGCGTTTCCTTTTCCTTGATCGCGTTCATCGTCGCGACGAGCGGCTCGTTCTTTAAATCGGGGAAGATATTTTCCTCGGCGTTATTTTCGGGGGTTGTGTTTTTCTGTTCAGCCATTTGTTATTCCTTTCGTTTTGCCTTTTCTTTTGCCTTTCGTGCAAACGTGCGCTGTTCAAATCATCGTGTGTCTTTTTATAGTATACCACAGTTTACGGAAATTTTCAATAGCTTCGTCCAAAAAACTATTCCGTAAAGCGAAGCGGCGCATCGGTTTTTACGCAGTAGCTTCCGAACGGGACGGCGGGGTACCAAAGGTAATTTTCTCCGGCGTAAAAATCCAGAACCGAGAGACCGCAGTCCGCGAAGTCAAACGCCGTATCGAGCGGCACGACCGCCGCGCCGACAAATTCGTTCCGGTAGAAATGAAGAACCGCTTTTACGTCGCGGGACATCGGAAGGTCGCCCGATTCCGCAAGCTCGTTCAGGTACTGCATGAGCTTTGCAAGGGTATCGTCGTCGATCAGCTCGTCGGAATCCTCATAGAGAGAATTGTTCATGTACGCGCCGGTCAGCAGCCAGACGTTGCCGCGCCCGCTCATCGTGAGGGAAAAGAGCGGGGGATCGTCGTCCTCGTCATATTCGTCAATCACGGTTCCGCCGAACAGCCCCGTGATTGTATCGGAGAGCAGCCGCGCGTCGCGGTTCAGCGCGTCCATTTCCGCGAAAAGAGGATTATTCGCGTTTTGATTGCGCAGATACTCGTCGAAATCCGCGAGCGGCGCGTTTGTCTCCTTACAGTAGGTCCCGACGAGGGTGTATTCGTTCCAGCCCGTCCAGTATACGCCGACCTGCGGCACGGCGTTCGGGTTGTTTTCCGCCCAGCCGCAGTACCCCGTCCAGAAATCGAGCGCGTCGGGGAGGTTGTTATCCTGGAATAAGCCCGTTCCGTTTTCAATCACCGCCGTTCCGACCGCGGACATCGCGCCGAGACTTGTCGGGGCGTTTCCGTTGGCGCTTCCTCCGCCGGTATTTCCGTCGCCGCGGACAAAGTGGATCTGCGCCGTAACGGGTTCAAACTCGGGGAAGCGGCGGTTTAAGTGATCGGTAAGCTGGGAGACCGCCGAAACGCCGCTTGTGAAAAGCGTGCTCTGGCTCGCGGGTTCGAGGCCGTTCCCCGTAAAGGATTCGGCGATCCAACCCGCGTTTACGTCATATTTTACAATGACCGAGGCGAGCAGTACGTCCGAGCGGAAGAAGCTCGGATTCGCGGAAAGGAAGCCGCTTACGGCGTTATTGATCTTTTTTGCCGCGTCATTCAGTTTGTCGATCTTCTCGTCTCTTGCATGAAGCTCCTCGATCTCGGCGCGGATCCGTTCTTCCGCGGTGCTTTTGCCCTCCGAAAGAGAGGGAGAGGTTCCGACCACGAAGCCGTCGATCGCGTTTTCCCTGCCGTTCCATTCATACAGCCCGTCCAGATAGTCGTATACCGTCGGGAGGTTTTCGGGGAGATCGCTCGGATTGTCGGTATAGACGGCGGTGATCCCGCAGAGCGGATTTTCGGAGAAGTAGGAGAAAAGAAGCTCGACATAGAGATTTTCACGGTCACTGTTCTGAGCCAGCTCGGTATAATCAACGAATCCCATTTTTCCGTTGTCGAGGACGGTCACGTTTCCGTTTCTATCGAAGTAGAGCTTTACCGTCCGCTCAAATTCTTCCTTCCCCCATGTGTTGTTGTAATCCGAGGCGTCCTCGTTCAGTGCGAGGAGCGCGTTCCAGGCGGACGCGTCCATTCCCTGCGTTTCCATCTCGTCGGAAAGGTTCCGCGCGGCGTTGCGCGCCTGCCGTTTTGTACTAGAGGTGTAATTTTTGTAATGCTTTTCAAATTCAAGCTCATCGCGAAGCTTGTTCAGCTCTTCCTCGATTTTTTCGGAGAGATCAAACGAATCGTCCAGTTTCTTCATACCCTCGTTCTGATCAAGCAGGGCGAGAAGATTTTCAAATAATTCGATCCGGACAAGCCGCAGGGTTTCCGTATCGGGTTCTTTCGCCATATTGATACATTTTTCTCCGTCGGTCGCGGGCATAATGATCGGTCGGTCCGCGTTCGCAAGCGGCCTTTGCTCCAGATAGGCGGAGAGGGAGAGATACTCCCCGAAGGCAAGCGTAAAGTCGGTACGGATCGCGCTTTCCTCGCCCCCGATCTGCTTGACCGAGAGCGTCAGGGCGAATTTCTCAAGCAGTCCGCTTAGAATCGCCGAGCTGCTAGAATTCGATTCCCTCACCGACATCAGGTTCCCGTCGATCGCGCCATTCCCGAAATTCCCGCGAAGGAGCGAGCGGATCATGGTGTCCTTTTCCGAGATACGAAGGGTGCAGCTTCCGAGATAGATCGGCTCGCCGAGATATTCGACCGTTCCGCGGTTGATATAATCAAGCGCCAACACGAGCACGGGCGCGTTTTCCTCCGCTGTTTTTGCGTAGGAGAATTCGATCGTTCCGTCGTCCTCTTCCGTTTCGGAATTTTTGGCGGTGTCGATCCCGATCTGTTCGCCGTCGAATGTTCCGATCCGGAAATGGTGAGTTTCGTCGGGGCGGGCGTATTCAAGGGTAAGCGGGCCTTTGTCCTCTCCCATGCCGATCGAATAGGTTTTCGCGAGCAGTTTTGCGTTCTTTCCGATGTAGCTTTCCGACACAAACGGCTCGGAAAAAGCGTCTAAATCATCGAAAAGCGCGTCATATTCGCTCAGATCCTCCCCGACCGCACTCCTGTAATAATCCCTTAAATATTCGTCGTTTTTCAGAAGGTCGTTGATCTTTTGGTAAAGGTTGTTCGTCTGCTCGGGGGAGAGGGACGCGCGGATCCTGGTGCATTCGACCGTCTGCCCCGCGACCGTAAAGCTTCCGTCTTCGTATGTAATTTCCGCTTCGGCATATGCTTCATAGTACAGTTCCTCGATCGCGCCGCAGATTCGTTCGATCTCCTCCACCGAGCAGGTCAGGGTGGGTTCGCTGTCCGTCGTCGCCGCGTAATCGGAAAAGAAGGTATAGCTGCTCAATTCGGGGAATGCGACCGCGAATTTTTGCGGGTCGATCGTAAGTGTGCCGTCTAAAATCTCCTCGTCGCCGTATTTCGTGATGAATTCAAATTGGTCGGCGGCTTCGGCATGATAAACGCGAAGGATATTTTTGAAATTTCCGAGCAGATTCAAGCTGTCGAGGTTCGTATCGGAGAGCGTGAGAAGTCCGCCGAGAAGCTCGTCCATCTTGATCGACATTCCGCAGGTAAGCTCGCTTCCGCCGAAACGCTCCGCCATCGGGAGAAGCCCGGAAATCATCGCCGACATCTGCGCCTGCTCATAACTCTCAAAATCAAAATCGTCCGCGTCCTGCTCCTTTTTCAGAAGGAACATTTCGTCGATCCGCGCGGCAAGCATTTCGTTCAGCTTCGCGGACGCCCGTTCATCAAAAGTGACAAAACCGCCCGTTTTTTTCTCGACGTGGAGCGCGAAGCCCGCGTCACCCATGAACAGGCGCATGACCTGATTATAAAAGCCGAAATAGCCGACCGCCGCTGTTCCGACCAGCACGACCGCCGTTCCGCCCGCAATCCACGGGAGAATTTTCTTCTTTTTCTTTGGGGCTGGGGTCTCCTGCGCGAATTCGTCAAAAGTTGGCGCGGGCGGCGCGATCGGAGTTTCCGGTGCTGTTGGCTCCGCCGCGAAAACCGCTGCCGGGGCAGGCTTTGAGGCTGCGGGAGTTTCGGAGACTTGGGTTTCCTCGGGTTCCACAGTCACAGGGGATTCGGGAGCTTGGGTTTCCTCGGGTTCCGCAGTTACGGGGGATTCGGGGGCTTGGGTTTCCTCGGGTTCCGCAGTTACGGGGGATTCGGGGACTTGGGTTTCCTCGGATTCCGCGATCACGGGAGATTCGGGGACTGGGGTTTCCTCGGGTTCCGCAGTTACGGGGGATTCGGGGGCTTGGGTTTCCTCGGGTTCCGCAGTTACGGGGGATTCGGGGGCTGAGGTTTCCTCGGGTTCCGCAGTCATGGGAGTGTCGAGAGGTCTTACTTCCTCGGGGGCTGCCGCCGGGACGGGATTTCCGCAGGCGGAGCAAAATTTTGCCGAATGATCAAGCTGTTTACCGCATTTTGTACAAAACATGGACGATTCCTTTCTGCTGAAGGCTTTTCTTTGGTAACAGTATACCATAGAAACCCGCGGCAAGTCAAGCGCGGGACAGGCTTTGGCAGAAATTTTTCGGAATACCATGCGGGTGCGCGGCTTCAGGCTTAGTCAACGGGCTTCACGATCCCGCAGGCGATCTTTTTACCCGCGTTTCCCGAGGGCTGGGTGGTGAAGTCGTCGGGCATGGCGTGGAGAATAACCGCTTTTTTCAAAATCTCGCGGACGGTAAACCGACCGGTCAGGAATACCGAAAAGGCCGTTCCGTTCACGCCGAACAGGGGAGGGAGATCGCCCGCGTGGTAAGGGTGGGGGCAGTTGTCCGGGTTATAATGCCCCTTCGCGCCCGCAAAAGGGTCTTCTTCATTTCCCGTACATTGCTCGCCCTCGTGAATGTGAAACGCAAAGATCGGCGATTTACCGGATTCCCCTTTGGGTAAGCCCGTGATCTTTGCGCAGACAAGAACACCGCCGCAAATCTGATAAAACCGCACTTGCCCTTTCAGAGCGGGGTATTTTTCGCTTCCCGTCAGGCAGGCTTGCGCGTTCGGCTTCCTCCGAAGTATTTCGTTCAAATAATTCATTCTCGTTCCCCTTTCGTTTTTTAGCAGTATATGCGGGAAAGGGGAAAGTGTTATTGGAAAAAAAGAAGCCCCGCGCTGGCACGCGGGGTTTCTCATTGAGATGAAAGCATGAAACAATGCTCGAATACATAGCAACATTACTATAGCGCGTTCCTTCGGATTTGTCAATAGGTCTGACGGGAAAATTCTTGGATTCGGCATAAATTGACATTTTCTCGAATATGTGATACAATACTCCTGTCGGCACTTCCGGAAGGAGGGAGGTGACGGCATGGAAAAGATACTGGAATACATAGCTTCAGTAATCTGCAGCATTATTGCTAATATGATTACGAAATACTTCGACCGGAAGTAAAAGCAATCGAATCCCCCCGCGGCGCAACGCGGGGGGATTCATCTTTGAGGTGACGTGATATGGAATTTAATACTGGAATATCTTCCTTCACGATATTATTATAGCGCGTTCTTCGGGATTTGTCAATACATTCGCGAATTTTTTTCGTAAATATTCAGCCGTTTTTTCTATTATACCCCACCCAAACGAAAAAGTCAATCCCAACGCAAAAAAAGAACCCCTCTTTCGAGGGGTTCCTTAAGCGTTTCCGCTTTAAAGCTTTTGCGTGAATATCACTTAGGAAGTAGTCTTTACTTCTTCAACAGTGGTGTCCTTCGTGATCGTAACAGCCTTACCAGCTTCGTATTCCTTACCGTCAACCTTAACCTTCTTATCGAAAGTTACCTTCGACTTCGGAGCTACATAAGTACCGGAAGAAGATATGCTAGCAGCAGTTCCTCCGTCCACGCTCATCTTGATAGCGCTGTCGCCGCTAACCTTAATCCACTTCGTAACAACTACCGGAACCTTCAAGACCTTACCGGACTGATCGTTCTGGATATTGATCGTGGTCTTGCCTTTGCCCTTAGCGGTAATGTTTTCAAGTTTGAACGCCTTTGCGCTAGAATCATACGAAACCTTAGCGCTGGGCTCCAAAGTGATAACATCGGCGTTATACTTCGTCTTATCATCAGTTAAAATCGTCCAAGTATTATCCTTGGAAGCTTCAACCTTCTTGTCAGCGATGAAAATGGTTGCCTTTTCCGCGTCAGCCTTAATTGCAAGCTCTACGGTCTTAGCGCCCTTTTCAATAGTACCAGCATTTTTTTCGGTGTCTGTAGGAGCTTTAATTCCCTGTACATCGCCCGAAGCCGACTTAATAACGAACTGAGGACCAGTTACAGCTGCCTTTGCCGTGAATTCATACTTCACCGGCTTTACAGTAGCGCTACCTGACGTATTCATAGACTTACCAGCACCGGTTGCAAGAGTGGAAGAATTAACAACCGTCATCTTGCCGTCAACCTTCTTCGTCTCATAAACCCATACATCAACATCGCCGGGAACCCTGCCCGCAGTAACGGTTACTACGCCCTCTTTGTATTTTGCAGAAGCAAGATCTTTACCTTCCTTAGCCTTCGTCGCGTCCAGCTTGCCCTTTTCGTCAAACAGTTTAACAAAAGCTGCCTCATCAGAAGCGGTACCCTTCTTTACAACCGCAACACCGATCTTACCGCCGGAATAATTCGCAACGTGAGCAAAGGATTCGCTCTTCATCAGTGTATCGTAATCGCCGGAACCCTTCTTAGCTTTAACGTCCTTCGCGCCGATCCAAACAACCATATCATAGTTGCCCGTGGGTTCTGTCTTTTCTTCCGCAAAAGCGGTTACGCTCGTCGAAGCTAAAATCGCAGCAGTCGCGAATAAAGCAACAGACTTTTTGAGTAATGTGCTCATAATAAATATCCTCCTTGATCATTTTGTCGGGGCGACCGCGACCCAAAGTATCGCAATTCGCGTTCCCGATATACGCCTTTTCTTCATGAATCGGCGGTTACATTTTGCGTACAATCCGCCTGATCCACTTACATGAATTATAGCAGATTTCGGGTCGATTGTCAACCCATTTTTTGGAAAATCCCAATGAATTTTGGGATTTTCTTCCAGATTTTACAGGTTCTGCCCGCTTCAGGTGTTACCCCGAAGACGAGCAGTCCTGTAATGAATAACTTTTTAGCCCTTAAGCCGTTAAGCGTTTACGCTGATCGGGGATTAGCCGAGGAGCTGGAGAACGCCCTGAGGCTGCTGGTTCGCCTGAGCGAGCATGGACTGAGAAGCCTGCTGGAGGATATTGGACTTCGTGTACTTGATCATTTCCTTCGCCATGTCGGTGTCGCGAATCTGAGATTCCGCCGACTGGAGGTTTTCTTCCGCAGTGCTTAAGCTGTTAACGGTGTGCTCGAGTCTGTTCTGAACCGCACCGAGCTTAGCGCGCTGAGTGGAAACGGTCTTGATCGCGTCGTCAATCTTGTTGATACCGTCGTTCGCAGAATCACGCTTAGAAACGTCGATGTCCGCTACGCCGATCGCCTTCGCGCTCATATCGCTGATGTTGAGCTGGAGTCTCTGATCCTCAACGCCGTTCGCGCCGATCTGGAATACTAAGCCTTCGCCGTTTCCGAGAGCCTTGTCAGCGCCTACGCCCTTACCTTCGGACATGGTTAACTCAATTTCCGCATCCTTCGTCTGCGCAAAGAGAACCTTATCGCCGTCAGGGTTCGCAACTTCGTCGGTGAGTTTTACAGTATAATCGAGACCCGCCTTCGCGAGGAGCTTTTCGAGATCTTCTTCGGTGTACTCAACGCCGGTAGAAAGGTGGAGCGTGAACTCGCCGTCCTTGATTCCGGTTGCTTCGTTGTTCATTTTGGTGGTTTCAACCCATTCCTTGCCTGCCGCAACGTCGGTCTTTAACGTGATCGCACGATCATCAGCACCGTAGTTGTTGGAAACAAACTGGATCGAATCCGCGTACTTTTCGTTCTGAGCGCCGCCCGAGGTCATCAGAAGGCCGGTGATGTCAGTAGGATCGCCGCTGGTCGCGCGAACACCGGTATCGGTCGTGAAGGTTTCTTCACCAGTGAAAGCGAATACGCCGTTCGCGAGCGTGAAGGATACTTCGGGACGAGCCGCAGCCTGAGTATCATCCTTCGCCTGGGTCGCGTTCTTGATTAAGTCGTCGATCTGAGACTGAGTATAAGTAGAACCAGCTACTAAGTTCAGGGTTAAGGTCTTACCGTCATCAGACCATTCCGCGTTCTCGCCGCCCTTACCGGAAGCAGTGTCCGCTAAAGCAACGGTTACACCAGCAACGCTAGAAGTGATGGTCGAACCTTCGAGAGAAATGTTCGTAGCAAGTTTCGCGTCAGAGTCGTTCTGCGAGAGGTAAGCGCCGTAGCGAGGACCGTAAACGCCCGTGTCACCGAAGCCGCCGTCGAGCGAGCCGTCGAGTAACTTCATCTCGTTGAACTCGGTGGACTGAGCGATTCTGTCGATCTCTTCCTTCAGAGCGTCAACTTCGTACTGGATCTGCTCGCGGTCTTCGTCGGTGTATGTACCGTTCGAGGACTGAACCGCCAGTTCGCGCATTCTCTGGAGAATGTCTTCGGATTCCTGAAGTCCGCCTTCAGCGGTCTGGATCAAGCTGATCGCGTCATTCGCGTTGTTCGTAGCCTGCGAAAGACCACGGATCTGCGAACGCATTTTTTCGGAGATCGCGAGACCTGCTGCGTTATCCGCCGCACGGTTGATCGAATAACCGGTCGAGAGCTTTTCAGTCGACTTCTTTAAGCCGCTTACGTTCTTCGTCATTGCGTTATTAGCGTTCATAGCGCTAATATTGTGCTGTACTACCATTCCCATAACTGTTTCCTCCTTGATTGTGTTGATCGGCTGAATTCCTTTCTGCCGATTCAGTTGATTTTTTGTTACACGGTTTGTGTAACGTCGGTTAAATAATTTGTGTTTGTGTGGGTCTTTTACGTTTCCGGAAACGTTCTTTAACCTTTACACAAGTATTATCGGCGGGGGCGGGAAAAACTTTAGCGTTTTTTTGAATTTTTTTTGGAATTTTTTGCTTTTGTGCAGATATGCCATTGAACAGGTGGTTTTAGCAGGTTGGGTTGGTTAATTTTAACAATCAGAGCGTCTGAAAGAGAGGAGTATACTATATATAATAGTAAGATTTGACAAAACAGGGTGGGAGGAGATATAATAAAGGTACAAAAGGCGGGGATCGGGGTGCCGGGGAATTTTAAAAAAGGTGTTGACAAATCGGGGGAGAGGGAGTATAATAAAGTCATACGAAAGTCAACAAATTCGTGCTATCTCACCAAAGAGAAAAAGAACGCCCGCAGAGACTGTCAAGATTCACTGTGGGCGCCCTTTTTACCGGTTACTTCCGACGATTGACTCTATCGCTTATGTAATTGGCGATTACGCCTGAGATTACACCCGCGACAATCGATAACGCGAAAGTCAACAAAAGGTTCATGCTTCTCACCTCCGATCCGTCGGAGGTCCCGGCAATTGTTATTTTATCACAGTTTTTGTCGAAAGTCAATGAAAAACCAAGCGCCCGTGCCGGAACACGGGCGCTTGTCTTACTTTTTCAATCCGCCGAGAAATCCGCCGATCTTATCCTTGATGTCGTCCGCAGAGATTTTCGCTTTTACGCCGTCCACGATCGACTTGACCTGATCGTCGGGGAGATCAATGCCGAGGATTTCCTCGACTGCGCCGATCGGATTTTCGCTGAATTTCTTGGAAAGCGCGGGATCGTTCTTGACCTTGTTTACGATCTCGTCAATTTTTGCTTTGATGTCCATGTTGGGGTTCTCCTTTCATTACTTTTTCGGAACTTCAATGACGGATTTACCGCCCATATAAGAACGAAGCACTTCGGGGATCCGAACGCTTCCGTCCTCGTTCAGATTGTTTTCGAGGAACGCGATCAACATACGCGGCGGCGCGACAACGGTGTTGTTCAGTGTGTGGGCAAGGTATTTCTTCCCGTCCGTTCCCTTTACGCGGATTCCGAGCCGTCTTGCCTGCGCGTCGCCGAGGTTCGAGCAGCTTCCGACCTCGAAATATTTCTGCTGGCGCGGCGACCAAGCTTCTACGTCGAAGGATTTCACCTTTAAATCCGCGAGATCGCCCGAGCAGCATTCCAACGTGCGAACGGGGATATCCATGGAGCGGAACAGATCGACGGTGTTCTGCCAAAGCTTGTCGAACCACATCATGCTGTCCTCGGGCTTACAGATCACGATCATTTCCTGCTTTTCAAACTGGTGGATCCGGTACACGCCGCGCTCCTCGATCCCGTGCGCGCCCTTTTCCTTCCGGAAGCAGGGGGAATAGCTCGTCAGCGTATGCGGGAGGGTTTCCTCGGGCACCATTGTGTCGATATATTTTCCGATCATGGAATGCTCGCTTGTGCCAATCAGGAACAGATCCTCGCCCTCGATCTTATACATCATGGAATCCATTTCCGCAAAGCTCATGACTCCCGAAACGACCGCACTGCGGATCATGAACGGCGGAACGCAGTAGGTGAAGCCGCGGTTGATCATAAAATCGCGCGCGTAGGAGATCACGGCGGAATGAAGCCGCGCGATGTCGCCCATCAGGTAGTAGAAGCCGTTCCCCGCGACCCTTCTCGCCGCGTCGAGATCGATCCCGTTCAGCTTTTCCATAATGTCGGTATGGTAGGGAATTTCAAAAGAAGGCGTGTACGGGTCGCCGTATTTCGTGACCTCGACGTTCTCGGTGTCGTCCTTCCCGATTGGGACGCTTGGGTCAATGATATTCGGGATCGTCATCATGATCTTTTTGATCTTTTCGGCGTACTCGCCCTCTTTTTCCTCCAGCTCGGTCAGGCGGGCGGAAAATTCACCGACCTTCTTTTTTGCTTCCTCGGCTTCTTCTTTTTTTCCCTGTCCCATCAGCATTCCGATCTCCTTTGAGATCCGGTTCCGGTCGGCGCGAAGTCCGTCCGCCTCGCGCTGTGCCGCGCGGCTCTCCGCGTCGAGCGCGATCACCTCGTCCACCAGCGGGAGCTTCTGATCCTGAAACTTCTTTTTGATATTTTCCCTGACGAGATCGGGATTTTCCCGTAAAAATTTCATATCAAGCATGGCTTGTTTTCCTTTCTTTGCGGCGCGGTTTCCCCACGCCGTGATCCTTTTTTATTTTTTGCAATTGCGCGGGCATACCGCGTAGTTGCGGCAGCGGCTTGCACAAAAAGAAAAAACGTTAATTTCCTTTCCCGGAGAGCGAACCGAGCAGCTCGCGCAGCTCTTCCTCGGTTTTACAGTCGATACTTACCGTGTACCGTCCCCGCCCTTTTTCTACCCGGACAGGCTTTCCGAGGTAGTCGGTCAGGCTCAGCTCGGCTTCGACAAGGAAGGTCTCCTTCGGCGCCGGACTTTTTGCGGCGGGCGCGTTTTCCTGTTTTGCGAGCTTTTCGAGCGTCCGCACACTCAGCCCCTCGGCAACGACCCGTTTCGCGAGAAGACTCTGCCGTTCGGGATCCGAGATTCCCGTAAGCACCTTGCTGTGTCCCGCGGAAAGTTCGCCGTCCCGCACCATGATCCTGACCTCGTCGGGCAGCGACAGGAGCCGCAGCGAATTCGCGACGGAGGAACGCGCTTTCCCGACGTGCTTCGCGACCTCCTCCTGCGTCATGCGGTAGGTGTCGATCAATTGCTGGTACCCGAGCGCTTCTTCGATCGGGTTCAGATCCTCGCGCTGCAAATTCTCGATCAATGCGATCTGCGCGGTCTGTTCGTCGGAAAGCTCCATGATCCGGACGGGAACCTCTTTCAGTCCCGCGATCTTTGCCGCGCGCCAGCGGCGTTCCCCCGCGACGATCTGGTACACGTCGCCGTAGGGGCGGACGGTAAGCGGCTGAATGATCCCGTGCTCGAGGATCGATTCCGCGAGGGCGTTTAAGCCTTCTTCGGGAAAGGTTTTCCGCGGCTGTTTCTTATTCGGTTCGATCTCGGTAATTTTCAGCTTCTGGGGCGCGGTATTTTCTTCCGCGCCGAACAGTCCGTCGTCGTCGAAGATCGAGCCGAAATTTTCGCCGAGCCCTGTCTTTTTCGCCATAGGTTCTCCCTTCTTTAGGCAACACCGCACAATGACCGGCTACGCCTTTGCCGTCCCATCGACAGCCATATTTTTCGTCATACTGCACAGAATTTGCTTGAAAGGCGGCAGCCTTCCTGCCCAAATTCTGTACAATCTGACAGACAAATCTGACTGCCGCCGGAACGACAATTATTGTGCGGTGTAGCCTTATATTATGTAAGATTTATAACATTTCCTCCATCTCGCGGCACTTTTTCAGAACCTCTTTCGCGAGGCGGTTATACGCCTCCGCGCCTTTTGAATCGGGGTCATAGTAGAGGATCGGCTCGCCGTGGCTCGGGGCCTCCGAAATACGGACGTTCCGCGGGATCTCGGTTTTAAAGATCACGTCCTCGGGGAAATTCGCCTTGATATTGCGCATGACCTCGCGGTTTACGGTAAGCCGCCGATCAAGCATGGTGAACACGATCCCCATGATCTGGAGCGAACGGTTGCTCGATTTCTTGATCCGCTTTACCGTCGCGAGAAGCTCCGCCACGCCTTCCAAGCTGTACGGCTCGCACTGCATGGGGATAATGAGTCGGTCGCAGGCGCTCAGCCCGTTCAGCGCAAGCACGCCGAGCGAGGGGAGGCAGTCGATGATAATAATATCGTAATCGTCCTTGACCTGGAGCAGGGCTTTTTTCAGGCAGAGCGTTTTATTCTCAAACTGCATGAGCCGAACCTCGGCTTCCGCAAGGGTCGCCGTCGCGGGCAGCAGGGAGAGGTTCTTGAATTTTGTCTGAATGATCGCCTGCGCGGGGCGGGCTTCTCCCATGATGACGTCATAGGTGGTATATTCGAGTTTTTTCTTCGCCGCGCCCGCATAGCCGCAGCCCGCCGTCGCGTTTCCCTGCGGGTCGAGATCGACCAGCAGCACCCGCTGTCCCATAGCGCCGAGCGAGGCGCAGAGATTGATCGCGGTGGTCGTTTTCGCGACGCCGCCTTTTTGATTTACAATGGAAATAATGACTGTCAATGATCTTTACTCCTTCTGAACTGATACGATTTATTATACCACAATTTCTTCCGGAATGGAAGGTTTTTTGAAAAAATTTGTCAAATTGTCAGACCGTTTCGGGGATTGTCCAGCTTTCCGCTTCTCTTCGGATTCGCTCCGCCGTGTGCGGATCGCCCGTTTTTTCATAGCATTCCGCCAGCCGCAGGAGCGAATCCGTTCCTTTTACGAAAATCGAGATGATCGGCTCCGCTTCGTAGATTCCGTCGTTGTACCAGCAGAGGGCTTCGGCGAAGTTCCCTTCCCCGAAGAAGTACGCGCCGATCTCGGTGCAAAGCTCCGCGCTGTAACCGTAGGGAAGCTCACGCAGGATCACCGAGAAGAGGGAGGAGGGATTTCCCGAAAGGCGGTAATGCCGCGCCAGAACGCAGGCGGCTTCGCGGCGCTCGTCGGGCGTTCGCGACTCGTCCCGCCAGCTTTCCAAGAAAAACGGCTCCGCTTCCGCGAGATCGTCCGCGTCTCCCGCGATAAAAAGCTCCTTCGCGTACATACTGTGGAGCTTTTTCGTCAGGCGGATCCCCTTTCGGAGCGCTTTCCGGAACGTGGCGAAATCCCGCTTCGCGTGGTGTCCTTCGGCTTTATGGAGAATTTCGATCTCGCTGTCGTAAACGATCGGGTCAAGGCGGATCGTTTCGTGAACCGGATCGATCCACTCAAACGTCCGCAGCCGTCGGAAAAGCTTCGGACGAAGCTCGCGCCGCGCGTTATAGGCGGTATTTTCCTCCATGAGATTGAGATAGTGCATCTGGACGATCTCAATTTCGGGAAGGAGCGCCGCCTTTAATTCGCGGAACCGCCGGAGATTGACCGCGTCAAGCTCCTCGTCCGCGTCGGCGGTATAGATATAGTCCATTTTCGCCTTGGAGAAAATGAAGTTCCGCGCCGCGGCGAAATCGTCGATCCACGGAAAGTCGTAGATCCGATCGGTAAATTCCGCCGCGATCTCCTTGGTACGGTCGGTCGAGCCGGTATCGGCGATCAGGATCTCGTCCGCGATCGGCTTCAGGCATTCGAGACAGCGGCGCAGACGGGCTTCCTCATTTTTGACGATCATGCAGACGCTTACGGTAATCATCGGGAGATTCCTTTCTTCTTTAGGATCAGTACGTTCCAGCCCTCCCGCTCGGCGTGTCCGATCTCGGAAAAGCCGTTTTTCTCCAACGCTTCGCGAACCTCGGGGAGCCGTTCGGTAATAATCCCCGAGACGAGGAGGGTTCCGTCCTCGGACAGGAATCCGCCGAAATATTCGCTCATCGAGATAATGACGTCCGCGACGATATTCGCGGTAATGACCGCATAACCGCCGCCGAGCTTTTCGCGCAGCGCCGGATCGGTCAGGATATTTCCGCAGTATGCACGAAAAACCGTATCGGAAAAGCCGTTTTTCTTCATATTTTCCGCGGCGGTCGCGGCGGCGTTTTCGAATACATCCACCAAAACCGCTTCCTTTGCGCCGAGGAGCATTCCCGCGATCGCAAGGATCCCGCTTCCGCAGCCGAGATCGAGCAGGCGGTCGCCCTCGCGCAGAACCGATTCAAGTTGTTCCATGACGAGGCGAGTGGTGTGATGCTGTCCCGTCCCGAAGGAGGACGCGGGGTCGATCTCCAGCACCTTTCGTCCGCTCATTTCGGCGGGGAGAGGTTCCCATGACGGCTTTACCGCGAGCCGATCGCCGACCGTAAACGGTTTATAATACTGCTTCCAGTTATTTGCCCAGTCCTCCTCGCGCACATGGTCGAGCGACAGGGAAAGCGAGCCGTAAAGTCCGCCGTCCTTTTCCGTTAGTTCCGCCAGAACGCCTTTCAGCTCCGCGAGCGTTTCCAGCCCCTGCGCGTTATCCTGTAAATAAAGCGTGATATAAGTCGGCTCGTTCTTGAGATCCATCAGACCGTCGTCCACGTAATCCCAGTTCATTTTCTTATTTTCAAGGAATTCCTCGAAATCGGTGGGGTTATGGATCACAAAGCCCGTGATCCCAAGCTCGGAGAGCCGCATGACCAGAAGCTCGACCGCTTCGGGGGAGGTGTCGATATCGACCTGCATAAAATTCATTTTTATGATCATTCCTTTCCCATGAGAGGATTGTATTTTTCTACGAAAAATACGACGGGTTTGAAAAATCGAAGATTTTTCAAACTTGTTCATTCCTTAATTTATATAGTATCGCAGCGGAGCGCGGGAAAAAATGCGCGCAAAAAATCAGGAGGCTTTTTCGCCGAGCTTTTTTTCCGTGTGGTTTTTCAGGCGCTTCAGGTTCGCGCGGTGCATAAAGATCAGCAGGAAGGCGATCCCTGCTGAGAAGGCGAAATCCGCCCACGCGCACACATTCCCCTCCATCAGCGAGAAGCCGAGCACCGTAAACGGGTAGAGCGCCGCCGCGATCACCGAGCCGAGCGAAACGTAGCGGGTCAGCGCCGTCACGACCGCGAACACCCCGAGCAGCAGCAGCGCGGGAACCGCGTCGATCGTCAGCATGACCGCAAAGGTCACCAGCACCCCTTTTCCGCCCTTAAAGCCGTAGAAGATCGGGTAAATATGCCCGAGTACGGCGAAGACCCCCGCGCAGAAGTTGACCCACGAGTGTCCCTCCGTCGGTGAATAGGTGTCGATCCCGAGCAGGAGACGGAAGAGGAAATGTACCAGAAGGATCGAAAGAACGCCTTTTAAAATATCGCCGATCAGAACGAAAAGCGCGGCAAGCTTCCCCTGCGTCCGGAGCGTATTCGTCAGTCCCGCGTTTCCGCTCCCCATGGTGCGGATATCCTTCCCCGTTTTGATCTTTGTGACGATGATCGCGCTGTTCACGCCGCAGAGCAGGTAGGGGATTACCGCCATCGCGGCGAAGCAGACGATAGTGAGCAAAAGATTCATTTTATTCCCCCCGTTCTCTTACGACGATCCGGATCGGGGTACGGTCGAGCGAGAACGCCTCGCGGATCTGATTTTCGATATACCGCTGATACGAATAATGGAACAGATCTTTTTTATTGCAGAACACGACGAAGGTCGGCGGCTTGGTCGAAGCCTGCGTCATGTAATAAAGCTTCAGGCGCTTTCCCTTATCGGAGGGGGGCTGTACCCGCGCCGTCGCGTAGGCGAGCAGGTCGTTCAGCATTCCCGTCGTGATCCGTCGGGCATTTTGCTCGGCGGTCAGGCGGATCTCCTCAAATAATTTGTCAATCCGCTGCCCCGTGAGCGCGGAGATAAAGACGTACGGCGCATAGGACATGAACGAAAAATCCACGTCGAGCTTCGCACGGAATTCGTTCATGGTTTTTTCGTTTTTCTCGATCGAATCCCACTTATTGACTGCGATCACGCAGGCTTTTCCTTTATCGTGCGCGTAGCCCGCGACCTTACTGTCCTGCTCGGTATAGCCGATATTCGCGTCGATCATGATGACGCACACGTCCGCGCGGTCGATCGCCATATAGGCGCGGAGGACGCTGTACCGTTCGATGTCGTCGGAGACCTTCGATTTTCGCCGGATCCCCGCCGTGTCAATAAGAAGGTATTTTTCGCCGTCCCGCTCGACGAGTGTATCCGTCGCGTCTCTCGTCGTTCCGGCGATGTCCGAAACGATCACGCGCTCCTCGCCCGCGATCCGGTTCACGAGAGAGGATTTCCCCGCGTTCGGCTTTCCGATCACGGCGACCTTGATCGTCGCTTCGTCCTCCTCTTCGTCCGTTTCGGGCGGGAGAAGGGCAAGCGCCGCGTCAAGCAGGTCGCCCGTTCCGTGACCGTGGATCGAGGAAACGGGGATCGGCTCGCCCAGCCCCAGATTGTAAAATTCGTAAAGCTCGGCGGGCGGCGCGCCGACCGAATCGCATTTATTCACGCAGAGCACGACGGGTTTTCCGCTCTTTAAGAGCATGGACGCGACGCTTTCGTCGTTCGCGGTCATGCCCGTCGTCAGATCGACGACAAAAATAATGACGTTCGCGCTGTCGATCGCGAGCTGCGCCTGCGCGCGCATCTGAGAAAGGAGAATATCCTTGGTGTCCGGCTCGATCCCGCCGGTATCGACGAGGCGGAACGGGCGGTTCCGCCATTCCGCCTTTCCGTAGATCCGGTCGCGCGTTACGCCGGGGGTGTCCTCGACGATCGCGATCCTTTGCCCGGTAAGCTTATTGAAAAGCGTCGATTTCCCGACGTTCGGGCGTCCGACAATGGCTATTAAATCGTTCATAACAAACCTTTCCGAAAAGGGTTTTTCTTTAATTCATAAGGGTGCGGGCGGCGGTCAGCTTCCGTTCGCTTTTTGGAGCCGCACGTCGTTCCCCACAAAGATGAGCTGTTCCATTGCCATCAGGCGGGATGTGATCCGCTCGCCGTAGCGCTCGTTCAGCTCGGCAAAGCCGCAGTTCGTGCTGACGATCGTCGGCAGGGCGGCGTTCAGGCGGTTGTTGAGAATGCTGTACAGCGCGGAGGTATAAAACTTGCTTTCAAATTCCGCGCCGAGATCGTCTAAAATCAGAAGCTGCGCCTCCTGAAGCGCGGAGGCGGTATCGCCCTCGCTCCGTCCGAAATGCTCCCGCTCCATTTTCCGGAACAGCTCGGGCGCGGAGCCGTAGATCACGCTGTATCCTTTTTCAAGCACCTCCCGCGCGATACTGAGTGAAAGGTGGGTCTTTCCGAGCCCGGTCCCCCCGCTCATCAGGACGCTTCGATAGGGAAGGTGAAAATCCGCGGCGTAACGGCGGCAGAAATCCAGATTTTCCGACATTGCCGCGCGGGCGGTACAGCCGAGGGGAGTTTCCCGCGCGTCGTCGTAATAATTCAGGCGGAAATCCTCGAAATTGCAGAGGCTTAACGGGGAGGAACGGTTCAGCTCCTCCGCCGCGAGCCGCCGCACCAGTTCGGTCACGCAGGCGCAGCGCCGTCCGTCATGGATCCCCGTATCGCCGCAGAGCTTACAGTCGCAGGGGCGGTCGAGATAATCGGCGGGAAAGCCGCTTTGCGCAAGCAGCTCGCCGAGCCGCTTCTGTAAAAGGAGGTTGCTTTGTTCCAGCTCGGAGAGTTTTCGGGAAAAGTCTTTGTCCTTCGTCAGGATCAGATTGATCAGCCTTGCGCTTGTGGCGGAAAGCTCCCGTTCGGTCCGCGCGATCTCGGGATATTTTTCGGTGATCTCCGCTTCGCGCCTCGCGAGCAGGCGTTCGTTTTTCATGCGGCGCTCGTTTAAAATGCGCTCCGCCTCGCGGTAAAACCGTTCGTCAAAACTCACTGCGTCCCCTCCTTTCCGCCCAGCTTTTTATATCTTCCGTAGGCTGCCTGCCCGACGTCGTTTACGTCGAAGGACGAGCCGACAAGCTCCTTTTCGGCGGGCTTCTTTTCCCCGCGCGCCTGTTCCGCCGTCGTATAGCCTTTTTCTGCCCAGCTTCTGAGAACCGTGTCCATATATTTCAGACTCAATCGCCCGGTGTTTTTCATGCAGAGGTCATACGCTTCGTCCAGAAGCTCCTCGGGGTAATTTGCTTCCGCCCAGAGGGCGATCAGCTCTTTTTCGGATTTCGAGAAGGCGCTTGTCCGTCCGAATTTCGCGCGAAGGCGGCTTTCGAGCGTATGGCGGGAACGCAGCAGCTTGATCCGCTCCTCCGCTTTCCCGATCGTGTCGATCCCGCTTTCCACCCATTCAAGCGCCGCCGCTTTCAGGTACGCGGGGGTGGCGCGGTCGATCGAAAAGCAGTATTCCACCAGCATGACCGCGACCTCGCTCGGCATTCCCGCCTCCTCGGTCAGGATCATCAGCGCGTTCCGCTCCGCGTGCCGGGTCGGCCGTCCCGCGAGCCGCTCGAACGTTTCAAAAAGATAGCGTACCGATTCGTCCGTATTGACGGCGGCGGCGATCTCCTTCGGGGGGAATTGCGGCTCTCCGCCGAGCTTTGCGCGTGCGGCGGGAGAAAGCGGCTCGACTTTCGGTTTTTCCGATCCGGAGGATATGGAAACCGCGGAAGGGGGAGGGGGGAGTACGCCTGCACTTAAATCGGCAAAAACGGGGTCGCCCTCGGCGGGAATCAGCGAGTCGCCGCGCGGGGCGAGGATCCCGACATTTTCCCAGAACAGAAGCGCGTCCCCGACGTCGCAGGGAGATACCCCCGTCAAAGCGGCAATTTCGCCGTCGGAAAGCGGCCGCTCCGCGTTCCGCAGCAGCGCGAGCAGGACTTTTAACTGTTTCCCGTCCGCGATCCGCAGGCAGTCGGTCACCCGCGAGGGAACGGCAAAAACGCTTCCCCACGCGCCGAGATTTAACTTTACGTTCATTCCGATCCCTCACATTCAAAGTTATTATAGCACAGATTTTCCCTTTTTGCAACCGCGCAGCGGAAAAAACTCCTTTTTTTACGGATTTTCTCCAAAAAACTGTTGACAAAAAAACCAAAATTTGCTATACTATTCTTAAGTATAAATGGCAAGTGCGCGTATGAAGGGCGCATGAACCCTCAAGGAGGAGGAATTTACTATGAAAAATACAATGAAACGCTTTGCTGCTGCGGCAGCTGCGGCGGTTTTCGGCGTATCGGCCGCTTTTACGGCTTCCGCGTCGTCTTGGCTTGAGCCGGGTCTCGGAAGCGGTTCGACGACCTCTCCGAGCGGTCCCGTTTTTTCCTATGCGAGTGATTTTTCCGTGTGGGCGAACGGGCGGGACATCAAGGACGATAAAAAGACCCCGTATGTTGACGAGACCGCGCGGTATAAGACCGGCGAGCTTCAGCATATCGCCATGTCCACCGGCGGAAAATGGAACGTCGTTGTGACGGATTCGTCGGTTTCGACCGTCAGCCAGTTTTTGAATATGTTCGACGATAAGGCGAAATTCACCGACCCGAACGCGAAGGAAACGAAGCAGATCGCGAGCGCGAAGATCAAGGACGGAACGATCACCGTTACCGGCGGAAAAAAGGCCGGGCGCGTCAACGTCTGGGTCTATGAGATCAATCAGAAGCAGATCATTTATCTCCCGCAGTACAGTGTTGCGCCGAGAATGTATGCCGCCGAGGTAAAAATGTCGGCGAGCTCGCCCGTCCTCGCCGAGGAGGGGAGCTTTACTTACCGCGTTCTCAACAAAGGGGCAAAGACCGTATCGAAGCTTACGCTCGCGTATGGTTCCGGCGCGTCGCAGAATTCCGTAAAGCTTGAGCTTGGCGACAAGAAAGACACGCCCGACATGGCGACCTCGTATACCGTTGATTATAAGAACGCTGACAAGACCACCGACGCGAGCGTTGTGCGCGTGAGAATCAGTGCGGACAACAGCACCGTCACCGTAACGCCCATCGGCGTCGGGAAATCGACGGTCAGCATTATCAATACGCAGAGCGGTAAGGCGGCGAAGCTTTCGGTCGAGGTAAAGCCGATGCGCCGCGTGATCTTTGACAGCCGTTATGTGACGGTAAGCGACGTGACCGACAAGAACGCGCCGGTTTCCCTTTATTCGGGCGATTCGGTGATTGACGGAGGGTCGATTCTCGTGACCGCCGTGGAGGGCGCGGAGGTCGATGAGATCCAGATCGCCGGGAAGTCGATCAAATCGGGCAGCACCAATAAGGTAAGCGGCGGAGATGTCGAAGTTATTGCGGGGAAAACCTATCCCGTCACCATAACCGGCGGGGATAAGAACAATACCGTAAAGAGCGCCGGAAAGGCGATCAAGTCGGGCGCGAAGTTCCTTCCCGGAACGACGCTTACGCTTACGCTCGGCTCCGGGGCGTCCGCAAGCGTCTCAACGGGCGGCAGAACGACCCGCTATTACAGCTCCGCGGATATTACCATAAGCGGTGATACGACGATCGACATTACGGTTCCCGAGCAGCCGTCGAAACGGTAACCGGATAAGCTGAAAATTGAATCAACGCAAAACCCCTGTGCATAGCACAGGGGTTTTTTATCATAAGAAGGATCAATTATTAAAATCGGTATTCATCCGAGAAGTCAAAGGTCGCGAAGTAGTCCTTTGGGGTTTCGGCGCGGCGGATCAGGGAGAAGCTTCCGTCCCCTTTCAGGAGAATTTCCGCCGAGCGCAGCTTTCCGTTATAATTATAGCCCATGGAAAAGCCGTGTGCGCCGGTATCGTGGATCACAAGGCGGTCGCCGAGGTCGATTTTCGGGAGCATTCGGTCGATCGCGAATTTATCGTTATTTTCGCAAAGTCCGCCCGTAATGTCATAGAGATGATCGCAGGGAGCGTTTTCCTTCCCCATGACGGTGATGTGATGATACGCGCCGTAGATCGCAGGCCGCATGAGGTTCGCCGCGCACGCGTCCAGCCCGATATATTCCTTATAAATATGTTTTTCGCGGATCGCCGTCGCGACAAGGCAGCCGTAGGGCGCGAGCATGAACCGCCCCAGCTCGGTAAAGATCGCGATGTTTTCAAGTTCGGCAGGAACGAGAATTTCCTCATATGCTTCCTTTACCCGCCGCCCGATCTCGGCAATGTCATTTTCGGGCTGGTCGGGCTTATAGGGGATCCCGACTCCGCCCGAAAGGTTGATAAAGTCGAGCGAAACGTCGGCTTTTTCCTTTACCTCCGCCGCGAGACGGAAAAGCTGCGCCGCGAGGACGGGGTAATAGTCGTTCGTCAGGGTGTTGCTCGCGAGGAAGGCGTGAACACCGAAGCGCTTTACGCCCTTTTCACGCGCGATCCGATACGCCTCGATGATCTGCTCGTGAGTCAGCCCGTATTTCGCGTCCTTCGGGGTATCCATGACGTTTCCTTTTTCGCTTGTCTTAAACTCGCCGCCGGGATTATAGCGGAAGCAGATCGTTTCGGGGAAGCCGGTCAGGCGGTCGAGAATGTCGATATGGGTGAAGTCATCGAGGTTGATGATCGCGCCGAGGTCGTAGGCGAGCCGAAAATCCTCGTCGGGGGTCACGTTCGAGCTGAACATGATGTCGTGTCCCTTTGCGCCGACCTTATTCGAGAGCATGAGCTCGGTATAGGAGGAGCAGTCGAAGCCGCAGCCCTCTTCGCGCAGAACCTGTAAAATATACGGGTTCGGGGTCGCTTTTACGGCGAAATACTCGCGAAAGCCCTTGTTCCAAGAAAACGCTTCCTTTAAGCGGCGCGCGTTTTCGCGGATCCCTTTTTCGTCGTAGAGGTGGAAGGGGGTGGGGTATTTCTGAATGATCTCTTCGAGTTTTTCTTTGGTGACAAACGGTTTTTTCATAAAACGTTCTCCTTATGTCATACTTTTTCGGGCTGTACCGACGGAGCAGGCGCAGCTTTTAGTCTAAGTGCAATCGATAAAACGCGGCGTCAAACGTCTCGCTTCCGTCGAGCCTAGAATACTGCACATACTTCTCAAATCGGAACCCGCATTTGCGGATCACATTGCCGGACGCGGTATTGGCGATCGCGTGGGTGGCGCAAAATTCACGTACTCCCATCGTTTCATATGCCCATTGGATCATCGCCTTAGACGCTTCCGTAGCGAATCCCTGTCCCCAGAACGCACGGTTGAGATTATAACCGAGTTCATAGGCGTTACAGCCTTGATTATATTTAACGCTGCCCGCGCCGATTACCTTTCCTGTTGAGGCGAGTTCAAATCCGAATTCGTAGGTATCGTCCCCGATCCCGCGAATCCATTCCTTCACCTGTTCTGTATTATCATAGAGCGCATAGGGCATATAGCGGTTGACCACAGGGTCGCCGACCCATTCAAACACGTCGTCCGCGTCCTTCACCGTGAGCGGGCGAAGGATCAGCCGTTCGGTCTCAATTCTTCGCATGATCGCGGATTCCTTTCCATGGTTTTACCGATACGTCAGATCACAGCTTCATATACTTTTCCAAGAATTTCATGGAGAGCGGGATCCACTGCTTACAGCCTTCCCGGAAGAAGTATTCGTTCCAGCCCGTTACTTTATCGCAGGTCGAAAGCCCGTGCGGGCCTTCGTCAAACATATGGAATTCGCAGGGCACGCCGTTCGAGACGCAGGCTTTCGCGAATACAAGGCTGTTCTGCGCGGGGACACAGTCGTCGTTCGCGGTACACCAGAGGAAGATCGGCGGGGTTTTCGGCGTGACGCGGTTTTCGAGCGAGAGGCGCGAAAGCTCGCTATGGGTCGGATTGTCGCCGAGGAGAACCTTGAACGAGCCGGTATGGGGGTTCGTGATCCCGCTGATGACGGGATAGCAGAGCACCGCCGCGTTCGGGCGAAGCTCCTCGGGCGTACAGCCCAGCGTGTCCAGGATCATTTTATCGTTCCACATCGTCGCGAGGCAGCCCGCCAGATGTGCGCCCGCGCTCGCGCCCCAGACGGCGATCTTTTCGGGGTCGATCCCGAATTCCTCGGCGCGCTTCCGAAGCTTTAAGAGCGCGTATGCCGCGTTCACGAACGGGGCGGGGTATTTTTTGTTGCAGGTATAGTTCAGGATAAACGCGTTATAGCCCTCCGCGAGATAGCGCATGGCGATCGGCTCGGCTTCGCGCTCGGAGCAGTATTCGTAGCCCCCGCCGGGAAGGATCAGGATCGCCGGGCGCTTTTTGCACCATTCGAGGGACTCGACCTGCCCTAAAAGATAGGCGCGCATGGAAACGGTTTTTTCGTTATTCAGGTAAAATGTTTTGATCGTCATGACTTGTTTTATCCTTTCATTGATTGCGTGTTTTTCTTTATTATACAACTTTTCCCCGATGATTTCAAGAAAATTTTAAAAGTTCCTGAAAAATTTTCAAAAAAGGCTTTCCTTTTTGAAAAAAATATTATATAATAGAAAATATACCAGTATATAACCGGGAGGACGGCTTCATGGACAAGCTTAGGGTTCAGGTCAACGGACGGGGCTATTACTTAAAGACGGATAATCAGGACGAGGTTTTAGCGTTCGCGAAAAGCTTTGAGGAAAAAATTTTATATATTATGACGAAAATGCCCGGGATCAGCGAGGCGGAGGCGACCGCGCTTTCCGCGCTTCTTCTGATGGGGGATTCGCTCAAAAAGGTAAGAAGCGATGAGGACGAGGCGCTGATCGGCGCGCTGAACGGGAAGATCGAGACGCTTGAGGAGCGGATCCGTTCCCTCGGCGCGGAGCTTGATCTAAGACAGCGGGAGGAAGAATCGCTGAACGCCGAGATCGAACGGCTTCGCGGCGAGCGCGGCGAGCTGGAACGCCGTTTAAACGAGGCGGGAGAGAAGGAACGGGCGCTGAGCGAGAAATGCAGCGGCAGCGAGACCGAGATCGCCGACGTAAAAGCGGCGCTTTCCTCCGCGAATATGATCATTGCGCAGCTCAATACCGAAAAGCTTACCGAGGTCGCCGCGAACGAGGCGCTCCGCAACGAGCTGGACGGGGCGCAGGGGCGGCTTGAAAACGCGAACAAGACGATCGCGGAGCTAAACGGCAGGATCACGAAAATGGAGATCCACTCCACCGTTTCCGGTGACGTTCCCGAGGATATACGGACGCTTCAGCGGGAGAAGGAGGACGTCGAGATCGAGCTCGCGATCGCGAACGAGGAGATCGAGAGACTGAAATCGGGGGCACAGAAGCCGACCCCGACCGAGGCGGAGCTTTCGGCGCGGATCGCGGAATATGAAAAGAAGCTTCGCTATCTCGAAAGCCGTTCGGGAGAAATGGATAAGCTTCGGTCGATCCTTGCCGAGACGGAGCATTCCGTTCGTCAGAAAAGCGAGGAAAAGGAGGAGGAAAACCAGAAGCTCCGCAACATTCTCAAAAATTACGAAAGCTCTTACGGGCTTTGCATGGCGCGCAAAGAGGAGGAGATCGTTTCGCTTCAGGACGAGCTTGAAAAGCTCAAGGAGCGCTTAAACGTCAAGGACGAGCAGATCGACGGGGCGTTCGTTCAGACGACCTTCGATTCCGAGACATGATCGAGATCTTAGCGCCCTGCGGCGGGGCGGACAGCCTTTCCGCGGCTTTAAATACCGGAGCGGACGCAGTTTACCTCGGTATGACCGATTTTTCCGCCCGAAAAAACGCGAAAAATTTTACGCCGGAGGAGACGGCGGCGGCGATCCGTCTTTGTCATGCCTCCGGCGTAAAAGTGCATATTGCGATGAATACGCTCCTGTTCGACGGGGAGCTTCATGGGGCGGTAAAGGCCGCCCAACGGCTGTACGAAATGGGGGCGGACGCGCTGATCGTGCAGGATCTTGGGCTGGCGAGCCTGATCCGTTCGGCGGTTCCCGCGCTCCCGCTTCACGCTTCGACGCAGATGACGATTACGTCGGCGGCGGGAGCGGAATTCGTTAAAAAAGCGGGTTTTTCCCGCGCGGTTCTCGCCCGTGAGCTTTCGTTTCCGGAAATTGAACGGATCGTAAAAAACGTTGAAATCGAGACGGAGGTCTTTATTCACGGGGCGCTTTGCGTTTCGCTCAGCGGGCAGTGCCTGATGAGCGCGTTTTACGGCGGACGGAGCGGAAACCGCGGTCGGTGCGCCCAGCCCTGCCGCCTGAACCATGTGTTCGGGGAGCGGGAATATGTGCTTTCGCTGAAGGATCTTTGCGGGATCGGGTACTTAAAAGAGCTGAACGAGATCGGCGTGACCTCGGCGAAGATCGAGGGGCGCATGAAGCGCCCCGAATATGTTGCCGCCGCCGTGACCGCCTGCCGTGCCGCTTTGAACGGGGAGGAACCCGATCTCGAACGGCTTCGCGCCGCCTTTTCGCGGAGCGGGTTCACTTCCGCGTATTTAGCGGGAAGCCTTACGGAAATGCAGGGGACGCGGACGCGGGAGGACGTCGAAAGCGCCGCGCCTGCCCTAAAGGAATTAAAAAAGCTTTACGAGAAGCCGTACAAGCGGTACGCGGCGGATTTTTCGATCCGGATCGAGCGGGGAAAGCCGATCGCGGCGGAGATCGCGGTGACGCGCGGCGGGGAAACCGTTGCGGCGGTGTATGAGAGTCCGTTTACTCCCGAGGAGGCGAGGACGCGTCCGACCGCGCGGGAGGAGATCGCCGAACGGCTCGGAAAGCTCGGCGGGACGATCTTTACGCTCGGAGAGGTTCGCTGTACCGTCGGGGAGGGGCTGTCCGTCCCGGCTTCGGCGCTGAACGGGATCCGGCGGGAGCTGATCGAGCGGATCACGGAAAAGCTTTCGGGAGAAAGGACTGATTAAAATGCAGGTCAAGGAAGAAAACTACAAGAATTTCGGGAAATGTATCGTGCTGGACAACGGGGACTGTACCGTAAAAATCACCGTGGACATCGGTCCGCGGATCATTTATTACGCGCTGAACGGCATGGAAAATATCCTCAAGGAGGACATTGAGCGGAAGACCGTGCGCGACAGCAAGGAGCTTCACGATTTTTTCGGGACGGAGGAAAACTGGTACATTTACGGCGGGCATCGGCTCTGGTCGAGTCCGGAAAGCTGGCCCGGGAGCTATACGCCCGACAACGGCGCGGTCGCGGTTCGGATCGAGGGGAACCGTGTGATCCTGACGCCCGCCGACCGTGAAAAGGTCGGGGAGCGGCACGGCATGACGGTCAAGCTTTCGGAAAAAGGCTCCTCCCTCACGATCGGACATACGATCACCAACATTTCGGATCACGCGCTGCGGCTCGCGCCGTGGTGCCTGACCGTCGCGGATCGGGGCGGGGTCGAGCTGCTTCCGCAGTGTCGGAAGGAAACGGGGCTTCTCTCGAATCGGCGAATCGTACTCTGGGAATACACCGACGTGAACGACGAGCGGTTTTACGCCGATAACGAGTATCTCACACTTCGTCAGACGGATAAGGCGGAGAAGTTCAAGGTCGGCATGAACAACGAGGACGGGTGGTGCGCGTACCTCAACAAGGGGCAGCTTTTCGTAAAGCGCTTCGACTTCGACCCGAACGCGGAGTATCCGGATTTCGGCTGTAACTGTGAGACGTTTACCGATCCCGAAATTATGGAGATCGAGACGCTTGGGGCGCTTCGGACGCTTGAACCGGGGGAAACGACCGAGCATGAGGAGCGCTGGGAGTTGGTTCGTTGCGCGGAGCGGTTCGACCCGAAGGAGCGGGAGGAGATCAGGGCTTTCGCGGAGAAGTGGATTCGATAAAATAAAAGAAAACGGCGGGGATTTTAATAATCTCCGCCGTTTGGTTGGGAAAGGTGAAATTTTTCGTAATCATTGACAAAATCTGTGAATCCGCCGAAAGGGTGCTCCTCTAAGGCGTTATAGATTTCTGCCTCGCTTCGGACTCGTGCGGAGGGGATTAGTGTGGCATTCGGCAAGTGTTTATGCAGATCGGCGGCAAGGCGTTCGGGGTGGTATTCGTCCGCGCAGGGACAGAGCAGCGTCGGAACGGTGATTGCGCTCAGTTCCGCATCGCTCAGATTCGCACGATAGAAAAGCGGATCGCTTGCCCATTTTCCCCAACCTTCGAGAAGCTCCGCCAAATCCTCGCTTTGAAACGCAAACAATGCGTCACGGTCTTTCTCGTAAATTTCCCAAAGCCAGCGCGAAACGCCAGAAAACCTTGACGGCGGTGGGGATTTACTGTATTCCATCGCTTCGGAAACGGAGGAAGTCCGCACAATCTCGGCAAGTCTGAAATAACGCGCGCGGAAAAGCTCCTGCTCGGCGCTGCTCGCGGAATCCGTCGGACGGTACATCGCCAGACTTCGAACGCGGTCGGGATACAGATGCGCGAACAGCAGACCCATTTCCCCGCCGCCCGAGCAGCCTGCCAGATGAACGGCGCTTTCGCCCAGCGCATCAAGAAGTTCCTTTAAATATTGGCAGCACAAATGCCACTCGCTTGGTGTTTTTCGGAGGGAAACGCCCGATCGCCCGGTATTCGGGCTGTCCCAGATGAGAACCCGAAAACGCGCGGAAAGCCGCCCCGCGAAATAGTACGTGCCGGGATTGATCCCGCCGAGCGGAGACTGTAAATAAACGACCGTCTCGCCCGCGCCGTAGGCTTCGTAATAGATGGGAAGACTGTTCTCAGAAATGATTGGCATGGAAGCGTCTCCTTTTTATTTTTCTTGACCTTGTTTATCACTTTAAAAGTCGTTATGGTCATTTCCAGAGGGGGTCGGGGTAGACCCCTTTTTCGGTCAGGCGGAGAATTTCGGCTTTGACCGCTTCCACGTCCTGTGCGTAGGTCATTCCGAACCATTTTTCGTGAACGTTCAAGACGCGGACGGCGCACTTTCCTTCGCCGATTAGGTGATCGACCGAGATCGGGACGAGAAATTCGCCTTGATCCGGGTTCGTTTCGTCCACCGCATTCAGAAATTCCACAAACTGCTCCGAAAGCGCCGAGAGATATTCTCCCGTAAAGCACCATAGATTCATTGAAACGGGCGTGTTCTCGGGGACGGTCTTTTTCTCGCCGTTGTAGACCCCGCGGATCGCGCCGTCGGGGGCGCGGCGAAGCTCCTTCGTTTCCTCCACGCCTGCCAAAAAGCCGCCCTTTACCGTGCAGATCCCGCGTGTGACCGTGCCGTTTTCGCTCAGGGTATTTTCGATCAGAAAGCCGCACATGGCGTATTCGGGAACCGCTTTTCCGCTGTTATCGGTGCGGCTCAAATAATCGTAGGCAACGCGGTACGCCTCGGCACCGTAAAAATCGTCGGCGTTAATGACCGCGAAGGCGTGCAAGCCCAGATCACGCAGCGTGAGGAGCGCTTGTCCCGTTCCCCAAGGCTTGGAGCGGTGCGCGGCAAGCTCGCGGCGGACGGGAAGGTCGTCCTTTTCCTGAAAAACGTAAGTGACCTTCACAAAACGGGAAAGGCGGTCGCCGATCTTTTCGCGGACAAGCGCTTCGATGTCGCGGCGAATGATGAGAACGACGTGCGTGAATCCCGCCCGGATCGCGTCGCTTACCGCGTAATCCATCATCAGCTCGCCGTTCGGTCCGATCGGTTCAAGCTGTTTGATGCGCTCGCCGAAGCGCGAGCCGATCCCCGCCGCCATGACGACCAATGTGATGTCCTTGTGCATGGTGATTTTTCTCCTGTTGCTTTTTTTGCAGGCACACACGCCTGCCCAAAAACAAAGGGCACGGCTTTTCGCCATACCCTTTGCCGTATTGTTAATCCTTAGCAGCCGTACTTCGCCGTGCTGATCTTCACGCCGGGTCCCATGGTGGAGGAAATGGTGCAGCTCTTTAAATACTGACCCTTTGCCGCCGCGGGCTTTGCCTTTACGATCGCGGACATCAGCGCCTCGAGATTTTCCTCGAGCTTGGTCTGTCCGAACGAAGCCTTTCCGATCGGGCAGTGGATAATATTCGTTTTATCGAGACGGTATTCGATCTTACCGGCCTTTGCGTCGGTAACCGCTTTTCCGACCTCGGGGGTAACGGTACCCGCCTTCGGGTTCGGCATCAGTCCGCGCGGACCGAGCACCTTACCGAGACGTCCGACAACGCCCATCATATCGGGAGAAGCAATCACGACGTCGAAATCCATCCAGCCGTCCATGATCTTCTTTACCGTGTCGTCGTCCGCGATATAATCCGCACCCGCGTCTTCGGCGTCCTTGATCTTATCGCCCTTCGTGAATACGAGCGTTCTTACGGTCTTACCCGTTCCGTTCGGAAGAACGACCGCGCCTCTTACCTGCTGATCCGCGTGACGGGAGTCTACGCCGAGACGAATGTGAAGCTCTACCGTTTCGTCGAACTTCGCCTTTGCAGTCTTGCATACCAGATCGCAAGCCTCGCCGACTTCGTACAGCTTCGCGGAATCAACGAGCTTTGCGCTATCAACATATCTTTTTCCGTGCTTCATGTAAAAATCCTCCTTCGTGGTTGAGCGGCACGGGTCAAAACCCCGCCTCCCACGTAATGTTTCGTTATTCGTTCGGAGGACGGAAACGTTCCGCCTCCCCGGTTCTTATAAATAAAGATTTAGCCGTCGATGACTTCGATCCCCATGGAGCGAGCCGTGCCCGCGATCATGGACATCGCGGCTTCGATCGAACCTGCGTTCAGGTCGGGCATTTTCTGCTGCGCGATCGCCTGAACCTGCGTTTTCGTAACCTTCGCGACCTTCGTCTTATTCGGGGTCCCCGAAGCGGTTTCGATTCCCGCCGCCTTCTTTAAAAGAACCGCCGCAGGAGGGGTCTTCGTAACGAAGGAAAAGCTTCTGTCCGCGTAAACGGTGATCACGACCGGAATGATCAGTCCCGCGTCGTTCTTGGTGCGCTCGTTGAATTCCTTCGTAAACGCCATGATATTTACGCCGTGCTGACCTAAAGCAGGTCCTACCGGCGGAGCGGGGGTCGCTTTCCCCGCGGGAATTTGTAATTTAATAAATCCGACTACCTTCTGAGCCATGTTATTTTACCTCCAAAAACTTAAAGAACTACGTCCTGTCCTAAAAAAGAACAAGCTTAATTGATTTTTTCGACCGCGGACAGCTCGAGCGTCGTGGGCGTTTCTCTTCCGAACATCGAAACTGTCACAACGACCGTTCCCGCCGCCTCGTCCACCTCGCGGACCGTTCCCTCGAACCCTTCGAGCGAGCCGGAAACGATATTGACGAGATCGCCCGCCGCGAGCCGAACCTGTGCCGACTGCTTCGCGACGCCGAGGTTACGCACCTCTTCGTCCGTGAGGGGGATCGGCTTTGATCCGGGTCCCACAAAGCCGGTAACGCCTCTCGTATTCCGGCAGATATACCACGTTTCGTCGGTCATGACCATTTTTACGTAAACGTAGCAGGGAAACAGCTTTTCTTCCTTTTGGTTCCCTTCCTTATCGAGCACGGGCTTTCCGTAATCGTCCGTTGCCGGACCGATCGGAACCATAACGTCCTCAATCAGCTGCTGAAGATTTCTGTTTTCCGCGAGCGTGCGAATGTCGTTCGCGACCTTATTCTCGTATCCCGAGTAGGTATGCAGGATATACCATTTTGCATCTGACATATTCTTCCCCTTACCGCACCGTTATTTTCCGAGCATCAGCTTAATCAGGAACATAAAGACCGAATCCATTCCCCAGATCGCGATACCGCTTACGACCATTGCCACAATGACGACGACCGTATTGTTAAAGACCTGTTTTCTCGAGGGCCATACGACCTTTTTAAACTCGGAACGCGCGTCTTTAAAATACCGGATAACGGATTTTTTCTGCTTCTTCGGAGCGGAAGACTTTGCCGCAGCCGCTGTTTTCTCGTTAGCCATGCAGAATCCTCCTTACTTGGTTTCTCTGTGGAGAGTGTGCTTGCGGCAGAACTTACAGAACTTGTTCATTTCGATTCTGTCCGGATCGTTCTTCTTGTTTTTCTTGGTGTTGTAATTGCGCTGCTTGCACTCCGTGCAGGCGAGTGTAATTTTAACTCTCATGTTCGGCACCTCCTATTTTATTTCCCGCCCTTTACAGGCAGGGTTTCAGCCTCCCTCTCGGAACCTGTCTTATGAAGACGGATCCTAAAAAACGGGTACACAAAAAAGACCCCTTTTTTCGAGGTGAATTTATTTTAACATATTTTTTGAAGGTTGTCAAGGATTTTTTTCACTGTTCTTCCGGGTTTTCCGGGCGGGTTTTTGTGCAGGGTGACGGGGAAAGATTGACTTTTAAGGGGGAAAGTGGTATAATAAAAAAGGGATTTTGAAGTAGAGATCTGTGCTGCTACGCACCCTTCGGGTCAAAAGAAATGCGGGAAGGGGCACACCCGCCAAGATACCTTTTTGAAAACCGCTTTGAGAGATCAAGGCGGTTTTCTCATGAATAAGCCGGCTGCTGCGGCGCTTCGTGTTTTTGCACGGGGCGTTTTTTATTGGGTCGTTTTATCAATATGATGATAAACCCGCACCGCCTTTCCGCGTTTTTGACAGGTTTCAATGACATAGCGCGTGCCGCGAGACTTTCCGTCCCAGAAAGCAAGGATCACATCGGCACGTTCAATGATCAGATCGTTTCGTTTCAGCGGTGCGGCACGTCCGAATTTCTCGTATTCCGGCAAAATTTCCGTGAGCTTTATTCCGTGTGACTTTGCGTAATTCCTCGCGCAGGCGTCGATTCCTTTCGCACCGCCCGAAATAATTTCCGTCGTTTCTTTCGGAAGGTATTCTTCCAAATTTTCAATCTCCAGTCCTCTGGAACCGATTACAGCGACTTTCATTAACATTATTCTCCTTTTTATGCGCCATTTTTATGTCATTATAGCACCATTTTTTATTTTGTTACATTTTTTCCATTATAATAATGTTATAATGACATAAATTTGACGAATAAGGGTGGATACTAAGATGAAAGATGATCTGCTTCGATATACGCTTCGAGTGGACAGCAGGCTGTTCCGGAAATTTCGGTATGTGGCGGAATATAAAGGGCGTTCCGCCAATAAGGAGATCGAGCAAATACTCAAAAAGCGGGTCGAAGTCTTTGAAAACGAGCATGGGGAGATCGTGTTTCCTGAGGAGGAGCGGGATTGACGCGCCGCGCGGGGAGGGTTTAAGCTTGCGCCGCCGAGTTCGTCCGCGTTTGTCCGGGGGTCGTCCTTGAAAGTCCCCTAAAGAGCGTGTAAAATGTAAACTGTAAACGAATGGGCGATGTGCCGAGAGGCGCGTCGTCCTTTTTGTTTGCAAATTTTTATCGGAAAGGACAAAACAGTATGGACGAAATCAAAAAGCCCGCGGAGGATCAGCCCGGCGGGAACGGCGGCGAGGTCTTTACCAAGGAGCAGGTGGACGCGCTTTTGACGGAGCAGAAGGCGGCTTTTGAACAGAAGCTCGCCGAGACGGAGCAGCTTTCGGCAATGGACGCGGGCGAAAAGGAACGCTTTCTTCGCGAAAAGCTTCAGAAGGAGCTGGACGCGCGGGAGGCGGCGCTCGCAAAACGGGAGCTTCGCGCGGCGGCGGTCGAAAAGCTTGCCGAACGGAAGCTTCCCGCCTCGCTTCTCCCCTGTATCAGCCTGTCCTCGGAGGAGAGCCTGGAGGAAAGCTTAAACGCGGTGTCGGAATGCTTTTCCAAGACGCTCCGTGAGGAGGTCGGGCTCCGTGTTCATCTCGGCGCCCCCAAGGGTGCGGCGTGCGGCGGTTCGGACGCGTTTCTGGAAGGGCTGGGTATCCGGCAGTAACAAAAACGGGCGGGGTGCTGCACGGACACAGCCGCACAAAGCAAGCCGCAGGGCACTCCTGCACAAAAAAAGAAAAAACAAATAACAGGAAAGGATCAAAAGAAAATGGCAATCAATTTAGCGGAAAAATATTCGGGTCAGATCGACGAAACCATCAGAAGCGGGCTTCTTTCGTCCGCGGGCGTCAATAACGACGTTTCCTTCGGGAACGCGCAGACGGTCACGGTTTTTTCCATGGAAACCGCGCCCCTCGGCGACTACAACCCCGACGGGGGTATGCAGCGATACGGCGAGCCCGTCGAACTTCAGGATTCGACGCAGGAAATGAAAATGACCCAGCAGAAGGCGTTCACCTTCACCATCGACAAAACCTACGCGGCGGACTCGCCCGAGGGCGTAAGAAACGCGGGAAGGGCGCTTCAGCGGCAGATCGAGCAGGTCATCATTCCCGAAATTGACCGTTACCGCTTCGCGAAGCTCGCCGAGCTTGCGGGAAGCAGAAGCTACGGCGCGCTTACCGCCGAGAACGCTTACACCGCCTTTGTCGAGGCGAACTCGAAGATCACCGACGAGGAATTCCCGATCGAGAACCGCGTCGCGTTCTGCTCGAACGGGTTTATCGACCTCTTAAAGCAGGACAGCGTACACTTCACCAAGGCGACCGAGATCGCGCAGCAGCGCGTGATCTACAAGGGCATGATCGGCGACTGTGACGGCGTGGCGATCATCGCTGTTCCGAAGCGGCGCTTACCCGCGGGCGTTTCCTTTATTATCACGCACCCGTCCTGCGCGCCCGCGCCGATCAAGCTTCAGGAGTACAAGATCCACCAGGATCCGCCCGGGATCGCGGGTCATCTCGTTGAGGGGCTTTTATACCACGATATTTTCGTATTCGACCGCAAGAAATCGGCGATCGCGGTGCGTTACGGCGCGCTCGGTACGCTTGACGCGGGGTATGCGGACGGAACGCTTACCGTAAGCGGCGACACGAACGGAGGCACGCTTGTTTACAAGAGCGCTTCCGCCGCGCCGAAGCTCGGAGACGCGCTTGACGAGACATGGGCGGCGGTTCCCGCGGACGGGAAGATCACGGCGACCGGAAAGCTGTTCGCCGCGGTCAAGAACGCGGACGGGAAATGTACGGCGGTTTCGGCAGCCGTGACCGTACCCTCGGAGGAATAAAGACGGTTTTTGCGGGAACCGCGGGGCGCGGAAATTGGGATAAAAAATAAAAAGATTCGGTTGTTCGGGGCAGCCGCGCTTCGCGGGATTCCCGTAAAAATGTTCTTAATTTTGGGAAAGGAATTGAAAAAGAGATGAAAACTACGGCAATGGAGATCTTAAAGCTCCGTCTGCCGCCTGACGCCGAGCCGGACGAAGAGCGGCTCGGCGTTCTTCTTTTACAGGCGGAGCATACGATCCTCGACATCATCGGGCGGGAGACGCTTCCCGAGCGGCTTACCGACATACAGGCGGCGCTTGCGCTCATTTATTACAACCGCGGCGGGACGGAGGGGGAGATCCGGCGGAGCGAGGGAGAGGCTTCCGTCGGGTATCTCGACGGGCTTCCCGCGGAAATGCTCCTCCGGCTCAAAAATTATCCGAGAAAGGTGGGTGCGGTCTATGTTTCCCGCGTGGAACCGACTGAGGAAAATTGATATTTACGCCGCCGACGAAACGGCAAGCGATTATATCGGGACAAAGACCGAGCCGAGACTGCTCGGATACGTGTACGCGGACGTGCAGAGCGATACCCGCGCCGCTGAGGATCGCCGCGAGGGCATGACCGAAAAGGCAAGTGTAAAGCTTTTTCTCCGTCCCGACGCGGGGATCAAATGCGGCGATCTCGCGGCGGTTTACGGAAAAGCGCCCGACAGCCGCATTACCGAGGTGCGCCGGTCGAGAGAGTATGTCTCGGCGGTGGCGGAGCGGATATGATCGGCTGGAACAGTGAAAAGGCGGCGCGGGCGCTTCGGAGAACGGCGGAGGCCGCACTGATGAGCGCGCGGGAGAACTGTCCCGTCCGGACGGGGAGGCTCAAAAACAGTCTTACCTGCGCGGTCGAGGGGGAGCAGGCGGTCGTTTCGGCGAATACCGATTACGCGGTTTATGTTGAGCTTGGCACGGGGAGTACTCCGCCGAATCCGTTTTTACAGAACGCGCTTTATGAGGCGGCGGGGAAGGCGGGGGAAATTTACTTGGAGGAGATGTTCAAGAATGGTTGATTTAAAGCCGATTCTGGCGGAAAAGCTGGGCGATCTCGCGGCGGTCGGGCTTTCGTTCGGGAAAACGGGGAGGAAGCTCCCCGCCCTGATCCTGACCGAAACGGGAAACAGCGCGGAGATCGTTTTAAACGGCAGGGAGCGCGTGAGCCGCATCACGATCCAGATCGACATATACGCGGCTTCGGCAAAGGAGACCGAAACGCTTGCCGCCGCGGTCAATGAGCGGCTTACGGGAATGGGACTCCGGCGGAGTTTTTCTCAGCTTCTGACGGACGGGGACGTCCCGCGCCGTTGTATGCGGTTTACCTGCGGGATTGACGAGGTGAGCGGGAGGACGGTCTCGGTTTAGAAATAGAAAGCGGGCATGGATCGGGAGGGAAAAACGAGAAGAACGGGAGAAAGGGAAAAAGAGAGAACGGGGCAGGCGGAATACTGCCCTAAAAAAGAAAGGAAGGAAGCAAAATGGAGCTTATCAGCAGCGGAACAAAATTTTACTTAAACGGGAACAGCCTTTACGGGCTCAAATCCACGCCCGATATGGGCGGAGAGCGGGAGAAAAAGGAGGTCACGAACCTCCTCGACCCCGCGCACCGCTACATTGCGGGGCTGTACAAATACGACGATCTCACCTTCGGCTTTTACTACAACAGCGCGGAGGAGAACCCGAACGTAACGGGCGGGCAGGTCGCGGCGGCTTATCAGGCGGCAAGGGCGATCGAACGCGCGGGGACGGTCGTGACGCAGAAGCTCGAGTTCCCCGACGGGACAAGCTTTACCTGGTCGGGGCAGATCTCGACCAAGATCAAGAGTATGAACCCCGACGGCGTCATGGAATTCAGCATTGTTTCCATTCCGAGCACGCCGCTTACGCACAGCTCGGACAGCTGAGAAAGGAGAAAAGGATGGAAAATCGGAATATTTCCCTGCCGTATACGGATCTCACGGTAAACGGGAGAAATTATATGCTCCGGCTTACGGCGAAATCGGCGGTAAGGCTCGAGGAGCGGCTCGGCTGCTCGGTCTATGAGGGGGCGAAGCGGCTCACCGAAATGAAGGTCGTGATCGAGTTTCTTTTCGCGCTCATCGAAAGCCTTTCGCCCGAGACGACGAGGGAGAGCGTTTACCTGATCTATGACGAGTATGTGACCGAGGGGGGAACGCTTCGCGCGCTCAATGAGCTGATCGCGCAGGCGCTCGGGAGATCGGGTTTTTTCGACGAGGGGGAGAAGGCTCTGCCGCAGGGCTGATCTCCTCGCTTTTCGGGCGCGTTCTTCCGCTTCTTCCCGACCCTCTGCGGCTCTGGGACATGACGGCGGCGGAGCTTTTCCTGATCCTTCGTGCGGGAGAGCGCTCCCGCACGGAACGGCAAAACGACAAGCTTTTCGGGGATCGGCTCCTCGCGTTTAATATTGCCGCACTCACGCTTACGGCGGTGAACGCGCCGGAGCGTTTTCCCGAAAGCCCGGACAGGGCTTTCCCGAACCGCGCACATGACTGGCGGGATGCGAAAGCGGAGATGCTTCGGATCGCGGAGAAATTCAAAGAGAAGGGAAGGTGATTTTTACAGATGACGACGGAACAGCTTAACATTATCATTACCGCGCAGACAGCCGATTTTACCGAAAAGCTCGGAGCCGTCAACACGACGCTTCGGGAGACGGTCACGCTCGCGGAACAGGCGGCAAGCGCGGCGGCAAAGGTGGTCGATCCGACGGGGGAGAGCGCCGAGGGAGCCGTATCGGGCAGTGCCGCGGACGGGATCTATCAGGCACCGGAACCGTCGGCGGGAACCTCGGGAGGATTCCCGCAGGCGCCCGCCGGGAGCGCGCGCGCCGCCGTTCTTACGGCGGGAGGGAGTGCGGACATGAGTGGGATCGAAGCGTTTTCGCCCGCGCTCGCGGCGGCGAACGTTCTTCGCCTTGACCGCAGTCAGACGCTCGTCGGCGCGGTTTCGGGGAGCGGCAATGAACAAAACGGACAGAACCGACCGATCGAGATCCGCACGACAATCGAGCTTGACGGGGATCGGATCGGGGAGGCGGTCAGCGCTTACAACGGGCGCAGAAGCCGTATCACGGACGGGTTTACGGGCCGCTGACGGCACAAGCGGGCGGCGGGAGGGAAAATAATGGAAGGGGAAAGAAGTTTGAAAAATCTTTGATTTTTCAAACCCGTCGTTTGTGCCTCGGCAAATTCTCTCGGCACAAACTTCCTCCATAGGAAAGGAATGGTTATAAAAATGTATTTTTTAAAAATCAACGGGAAGGAGCTTCCGACCCCGAGCTATTACGCGGTCGATTCGGACGACATCGACAGCGCGGACAGCCGCCGTTCGGACGAGACGGGGATCATGCACAGAAGGCGGCTTCGCGAGGGGGTAAAGGTCTGCACCGTAAAATGGATCTTAAACGGCGCGCAGACTGCCGCGCTTCAGGCGCTTTTATCCGAAACGGAGCTGGAGGTCACGATGCTCGACCCGTCGGCGGCGGAATATTCCGAATGCGTCATGTTCGCGAGCGAGCTCAAAAGCGTGTTTTATCAGCAGCAGAACGGAAGCCCGTTTGCGTGCTATTGGGAGGTAAGTTGTCGGCTTACGGAATATTAAGGAGGAAAATTCATGTATTCGGTCAGCGAAGATTATAAAGAGGCGATCCGGCAGAGGGTCGTCAACGATCGGATCGCGGGGAGCATCACGCTTTCGGACGGGACGAAGCTTACGATCTCGGATCGGAGCCTGGTGAAAAACTCCCTTAAAATATCGCACGAGCTTTGTGACGATTACCGGATCGGGACGTTTCATATCGGGTGTCTTCAGATCGCGGTTTTTGACGACAACGCGCTTTTGCGCGATTTCAGCGGCGCGAGGATCGAGCCCGTCTACGAGATCGAGACGGCGAAGGGGTGGGAGAGCGTACCGATGGGGATCTATTATGCGGACGGGAACAGCGTCCGCCGCAAGCGGAATACGGTTTCGCTTACCGCCTATGACTGCGGCTGTTTTTTCGATCAGGTGATCCCCGAGGAAAGAAGGTCGCTTTGGGGCAGCGCAGAGAAGCTGGTCGCGGCGGCCTGCGCGGACTGCGGCGTACCGTTCGGCGGGATTCCCGAAACGCTCCCGAATTACGGCGTCATGCTCTCGGCGGCGGATACGCAGGTCCGGACTTATCGGGACATGATCGCGTGGTGTGCCGAGCTTCTTTGCGCCTACGCCGTCATTGACCGCGAGGGGAAGCTTTGGTTCCGTTCGGCAAAGTACGGCGTAAGTCAAACGGACAATACGGATATCGTGATCGACAAATACCTCACCGAAGCGGAACGGGACAGCATTACCGTGACCGATACCCGCGCGTATATCCGTTCGATCTGCGCATACATCGGGAGCGTCTTAAAAACCTATGTTTCGGACACGGTTCAGACGGACGAGCAGGCCGCCCCCGCGGGGTATACCTTCTCCGAGAATCCGCTCCTGCGCACATCGCTGACCTTAGAGGAGCGGGAAAAGGTCAATACCGATCGGCTCGCGTTTATCGACGGATTTAAGCAGCGCGGGATCAACGCGGAAATTTACGGCGATCCCGCGCTCGACGTAGGGGACGTTCTGCGCTGTTCGGGCGGGGATATTGACCAGCGGCGCAGTATTGTCGGGCTTGTGACCAAGCAGGAATGGCGCTATCGGAATTTTCACACGGTCGTATGCGCCGCTCCCCCGCTTTTGGGACGGGACGCGGCGTCCGCCGCTGTTGTCACAAGTCAGACGGACAAGAAGGTTGACGCGCTTTCCTTAAAATGCCAATACGCCGCCGGCAAGGGGATCGAGATCAACGGGAACACGATCAATATGAAGGTTGCAAAGGTTGGCGCTGCCGACTACGATGAAACCGGAAAATATCTTGGGGGAGTGTATGTAGGGCAAGGGTTGAAAATTGATTATGACGGACGGCTCTATATTCCGTACCCTACGAAGAACACGGCGGGAACGATCAGTATCGGGAACGGACTGATGGCGAACAGCGATCGGGAGTGTTCCGTCAAACTCGGCGAAGGAATGCGGTATAACGAGCTTGACGGGCAGTCGATCTCCCCGAATCTGGGAGACGGGTTTAAAATTGACCCGAGTGAAGACAAGGAAGACCCCGATTACGGCAAAATTCACTTAAATCTCGGAAAGGGACTTGCGTTCGGCGCGAGGGTGTACGAAAAAAAGAAAAATGACTGGACGGATAGTGAGGAGGACGATCCGACCAGATATACGAGCGAGGTACAGCTAAAGCTCGGAGAAGGTTTGAAGTTCGGAGAAAACGGTGAGTTGATCGCGACTGCCACGGGAGGGAAAGAGTACAAAGCGGGAGAGAATATCACCATTTCCGAGGACGGGACGATCAGTGCGGAGGTCAAGGAGTACACGGCGGGGGAAAATATCACCATTTCCGAAGACGGGGAGATCAGCGCGACAGGAGAAGGTATCGCTATCGACCAAGCTGTCATCATCAAGGAAGCCGACGCGAAATATCTCCTGCACAACTTTACGCAGATCGAATACAACGCGGGGAACAGGATCGGCTACACGGGACCGGGGAATCAGATCGTAATACAGGGATATATTGCGTATCCGTACGCAGTGTTGAATGAAGGAACAAATGGCGCAAGCGCGAGCAAATGGTATTATCCGGAAAACGGAGTTCCGAATTATTCGAGATATTCGGAGGTTTCTGCGGATTTTTACTCTAACACCACGCAAATAGCTTATAAAAAATCTTATCTTAAACAAACCGCTGTGACTCCCGACGCGGGAACGTATTCATGGCTTCTTACGCGAACAGATGACGTAGATGTATCGCAGGGTGCTGCTGTAAACGAAGATCATTGGAGCGGTATAGGCTTATTGTTGGAATGGCTGGATATTTATCCGCCGGGGCATACCGTGGGCAGTAAGGTTTTTGAAAATGGCTGTGCGAATATACGGTTTCATTATATCAGGAAATCGAATACAAATATTGCGAACGATCAGATCTATGAACGGGTGCGAATGAACACCAACTACCTATTTCCTTTCGCCACGCTTGCGGAGTATCAGGCCGCTGTGGGACTGACGTATGAACCGCTGACGCTGACGGAGGTCACGGACAGTCCGGCGGTGGTGTCGGGAAGCGAGGTGAATTAAATGGACAGTTCGGTTATTGTGGCGGTCGTGTCGGGGATTTTTACCCTGCTCGGGAGCTTCGGGGGCGTTCTGGCGACCTCGCGGCTTACCGCCTATCGGCTGCAAAAGCTGGAGGAAAAGGTCGATAAGCACAATCAGGTGATCGACCGCGTGTATCGGCTCGAAAAGCATGACGCGGTGCTGGACGAGGAGATCAAGGCGGCGAATCACCGGATCGGAGATCTGGAGAGGGCGGAAAAATGAAAACATATACGAAAATCCTCGTCGCGGCGGTCATGGGGACGTACTTTTTCGGGGTGGTTTACGGGGCTGTTTTTTGCTTTTTGGCAGGCGCGTACCTCGGTGAGTATCTGTCGTTTATCGGTGTTCCGACCGCGGCGGCGATCGGGTTCTACTGCTGGAAGGCAAAGGCGGAGAATATGGTCAAAATGCGGGCAGTGCCGAAAGGAGATCGGAACGATTCGCCGACATTGGAAGATATTCTGGAAGAAATTGAAAAGGGGAATATGCTGTGAATTTTACTTTTTTGCAGGCGTTTGACCCGTCTGCCTTTATTTTTGTGATCGGTCTGCTGACGCTCGGGACAAATGTGATTACCGAGGTGCTGAAACGAACGATCACAAGGATTCCCGCACAGATTACGGCGCTCATCGTGGCAATGGGACTTACGATCGGAGCATTTTTCGCGTATGCTGCGATCACGGAAATTGCCGTTGCGTGGTACATGGTCGCGGGGGCGGTGGTGACGGGATTTTTCGTCAGCTATGCCGCGCAGTTCGGGTTTGACAAATTAAAAGAGCTGATCGGGAAGGTTCGGAAAGGATTGTAAAAATGTACACAAATACGGGACTTGTGAAGCACTGCGAAAACGCGATGAAGCTGAACACGAAATACATGTGGGGCGGGATTTTGAGACCGATCACCGACGGGTATATTGACATGCTCGCGAAGCTGTACAAAAATACGCCGCAGTACCCCGAAAGCCGTGTTCAGACGCTTCGCGGGCTGGTCGGGAAAAATTATTTCGGGTGTGACTGCGTGGGGCTGGTTAAAAGCTACTACTGGTCGGGAAAGGCAGACGGCGGGACGGGCTCGCCGAATTACGGAAAAGCGGGGTTCCCCGACGTGAACGCGCACGGAATGTACAATGCGGCAAAGATCAAGGGGACAATTGACACGATCCCGGAGGTGCCGGGGTTAGTGGTGTACTGTAAATCCCGTCCGCACGTCGGGGTGTATGTCGGGAATGGGTACACGATCGAGAGTACGCTCGGCGGCGGGTTTGACGGGATCGTGAAAAGGAAGTTGAAGGACTGGATCTGGGAGTATTGGTTCGAGTGTCCGTATATTACATACGAGAAGACGGCGGAAAAGCCGCTGGAGAAGCCTGTGGTAACGAATCTGAAGGTCGGGGATAAAGTGCGGGTGAAAAACGGCGCGAAAACCTATACCGGGACAAGCCTTGCGGCGTTCGTTTACGGGCAGGTGTACGACGTCATGGAGATCAAAGGAGATCGGGTCGTGATCGGGCAGAGGGGGAAGATTACGGCAGCGGTGAAAATTTCCGATTTAAACAAAGAGGGCGGGAACGCAGTCCTGCCCTAAAAATAAAAATCAGTTTTCTTCGTGAGAAGGGAGCGCGGCGAATTTCGCCGCCATGGTCGGGTTGTTTTTGGTCAGCTTTTTGATCGTGATCTCCTCCGCTTTGTTATTCGCCAAACGGAGGTTGTTTTCGGAGGAAAGAAGAGCGTCCTTGATTTTTTGCAGGTGAAGAATGGATTTGTCGATTTCGTCAACGGCTTCTTTGAATTTCCGGCTGGCGAGATCGTAATTTCTCGCGAATTTGTCCTTAAAATCGTTCAGACTGTTTTCAAAGTTCGTGATGTCGATATTTTGAGCCCGCTCAAGGGCAAGCGCGCGTTTATATTGCAGGGAATTCAGCGCCGCATTGCGCAGCAGGGTGATCATCGGGATAAAGAACTGCGGTCGGATCACGTACATTTTTTCGTAGCGGTAGGAAACGTCCGTGATTCCCGTGTAAAGCTCGCTGTCCGCTTCGAGCAGGGTGACGAGGACGGCGTATTCGCATTTTTTCTCGGTTCTGTCCTTATCCAGCTCTTTGAAAAAATCCTCGTTTTTATGTTTCGTCGCGGTCGTATCCATTTCGTTTTTCATTTCAAACATAATGGAGAGGATCTCGATTCCGTCCTCGTCTTCCTCGCGGTAGATAAAATCACCCTTGCTCCCGCTTTTTGCGTCGTTGTCCTTCTCGAAATACGCGCGCGGAAAAGCGGTCATGCGGATCTGGTTAAACTGGGTCTGGCAGTGCTGTTCGAGTGACTCGCCGATCATTTTGGTGGACTGCTTCGCCTTAAAATCCTTATAATATTCGATCTGATCGTCCTTTGCCTTGTTATCAGCTTCGTGGGCGGCTTTTTCTTCAGCAAGTTGCTGTTTGACCTCGTCGACCGCTTTGTTCAACGCGAGTTTATGTTCGGTTTCGCTATTTTTAAGATCAGCCTTCAGCCCTTTGACTTCACTCTCGTGATCCTTTGCATCAAGCGCGATTTTTTGTTTTAACTGTTGGTTTTCTTTCTCGACTGTTTTGAGCTTTTTCTCGTAATCGGACTGTGTTTGTGATACAGCGTTTGTTATGGCAAGATTTTTTTCTGTATCGTTGTTTTTTGCTGTAGTGCGTAGCTCTGCAATTTCTTCCCGAAGCGCTGAAATTTCCTTTTCTTTTTCCGAGACGGCTTTCCCGATCTCGGTCTCTTTCTCGGCGGCTTGCTTTTCCACCCAATGCTTTTTTTCTTCTTTTAGCCTTCCCTGAATTTCTTTTTGAAATTCTTCGTTTCTCACCTGCTGTAAGATCGCGGCGTATCCCGCTTCGTCCACCGTAAAGCTTTGCCCGCAATGGGGGCATTTGATCTCGTTCATGATAGGAATCCTTTCTTTCATAGTTCAGATCTGCTCTCCTGTAAGCCAGTCGTATTTCGTCAGTTCACCCCTGCATTTCAGCTTGGGAAAGTTCCACTGCCGAAGCACCTCATACGCGCCGATCGCGGCGCTGTTCGAGAGGTTCAGGCTTCGCGCGGATTCGTGATCGAGCATGGGGATCCGGACGCAGGAATCGGGATTTTTCACCAGAAGCGATTCGGGCAGTCCCCGATCCTCCCGCCCGAACACGAGAAAGGCTTTGTCCCGATAAACCGTATCGCAATAGCGGTTTTTCGCTTTTGTGGTAAAATAGGTAAAGCTTCCGTCCGGATTTTTCGCGAAAAATTCGTCGAGACTGTCGTAATAGGTGAGGTCGAGCAGGTGCCAATAATCCAGTCCCGCGCGCTTGAGCTGACGGTCCGTTACCTCAAAGCCCATCGGCTTTACGATATGAAGCCGCGCGCCCGTCAGTGCGCAGGTACGCGAGATATTTCCCGTATTCTGCGGGATCTGCGGTTCAACCAGTACGAGATTCAATTCCATTTTTCTATTTCCTTCTTAACGATTCACAAAAATAAAGGGGAGTTTTAAAAACTCCCCTTTTTGTTTTATTTTCTGCCTCTTTTCCGTCCGCCCTTTTTCACAAGGAGAACGGAAACTGCCGCCGCCGCGGGGAGGAAAATACCGACTGCCGCACCGGTCGCGGGGTTCGCGGCCACGCCCTTTTTGCTCCCGGAGGAGGCGGGCGGGTCGATCGATAAGGTCACGTCGTTATTTACGGAGCCGCTGGAGGGATACTGCTGCTGGGTCGTTCCCGAAGCGACAACCGAGCTCGGAAGCTCGCCGTAGGTTCCGTTCACGTATACGACGTTTCCGTCGCGTCCGTCCCTTCCGTCGCGTCCGTCTTCGCCGTCTTTTCCGTCTTCACCGTCCGCGCCGTCTTCGCCCTGAAGCGAATCAAGCCACTGACGCTCCGTTCCGTTATATCCGTTTTCTACCGCGAGCTCGTAGGCGGATTTTCCGTCCTTTCCGCGGAGAGATTCGAGCCACTGTCCGAGCGAGCCGTAATAGCCGTTCTGAACCGCAAGCTCATAAGCGGAAAAACCGTTCGTTCCCGAAATGCTCCGGATAAAGTTATCAACGCTTCCGTAATTTGACCTTGCCCAGCCCTCAAAGCTGATCTGATTGATAAAATTACTGATCCCGCCGTAATTCCGGGTCGCCCATTCGGCAAAATCCTCGCCGTCTATACCGTCTCTGCCGTTCAAACCGTTTATACCGTCTTTACCGTTGATGCCGTCTTTTCCGGGGTCACCTTTATCGCCTTTATCACCTTTATCACCTTTGAGCGAATCAAGCGCGATCAGTCCGAGGATAAAATCCTTTAAGCTATCGGAGGTAGTACCCTGGTTGAAAATATAGCTAAGCTGGCTTTCGATCGCTTTACTGATAAGTGTTTCAAGCTTATCGAGTCTTGTGTCGAGATTTTTCAGTTCAGTCGTGACCTGACCGATAATATAGGCAATCAAGATATTCTTATAGCTGCCGAGATCGCTTGAATCAAAGCCGAAATATTCCTTCAGCTTCGCTTCGACCAGATCGTCGAATTTTTCATGTTTAAAAATCGCTTCGACAAGCGCGTTAAGGTTTGTTTCTTTTTTGAAGTAGCTGTTGATCAGGTCGTTAACCTTGGATTCCGTTACGTATTTGTCGTCAAGCTGCTTGATCTGGTTTTTGAGATCGGCGATCTGCGCCTTAAGGTCGGCGGTGTCGGCGAGGTTCAGACCACTGATCGCGTCGTCGATCATCTGCTGCGCCTCGGTTCTCGAGATATATTCCGTTTCGTCCCAGATCAGGAAGTAAACGCTGTATCCGTTTTCCCTGTTCAGGGTAAACATCGCGTCGGTATTCACGGTCATGATCGGCTTCTGAACCTTCCTGGTCTTCCCGTTATACATCGTAAGCGCGTAGCCCTTCAGCCCTGCCGGAGTGAGAAGCTCGTTGAATTCCTCAAACGCGATCCTATATTCAATATCGCCGTCCAAGCCCTGCCGCGAGTTTGCGCCGACGAGCTTGATGTCAAGCCTGTGATTATCCATGCTCGCCGTGAACGAAAGCGCGAGATTGACCGTTTCGCCGGTGTTCAGCGAGGCGGCGATGTTCTGCGCGCCGCGCTTCGTAACGGACGCCGTATAGTTACGCCCCTTGGTGTCGCGGATCGCAAGAGAGAGCTTCGTCACGTTGAGATTCTGACCGATCAGACGCATATCGTTTTTCCCGATCAGCGTCGGAAGGTAGATGACCTCGTTATTGTTCTTGTCGATAAAATGCGTAAAGTTGTCAACGCTGTCGCTGACGCTCGCGGTAGCGCGGAGCGTATACTGAGGGCCGGTGATCTCCTCGAGGTCATCGGTCAGAAAGGAAGTAAAAAGCTTCCCCGTTATGCCCGAGGCGGTCGTCATATGCTGGTAATAATCGTTCTCGTTGTGAATGTCGATATTATCGAAGGCGGACTGTGAGCCGTAGTTTCGATAGTTGACCGGAAGGTCGGCGACAGCCGCGTACAGCATAATATCGTCCGCGAATGTTGACACTGTCAGGTCATCGTCCGCCGCCGGAGGCGTTTCGGGCTTCGGCTCGTCTGCCGGAGGAGCTTCGGGCTCGGGTTCGGTTGCCGGAGGCGTATCGGACTCAATGGGAGTTGGTTCGTTGCTCGCCGGTTCGTCGGTCGATGGTAAATCCGTGCCGGGATCGATGGTCGGCGTTTCGGTGGGTGTCGGAGTTGTCTCGGGCGGCGCACTCGTGTCGGAATCGACAGGGGGCAGCAGATCCGCCCCGCCTCCGTCCGATGACGCGGCGACGCCCTGCACCGCGTAGGACGAAACAATCGCCAAGGAGAGGACCAAACTAACCAGCTTTTTCAATTTCATTTTTAGAACCGTTCCTTTCATGATTTGAAAATGATATGTAAAATCAGTGTTGATCGTTTTTTTCATATTCGAGGATTTTCAGACGCGCTTCGCAGTAAAAGCGGGAACCGCGCGCCTGCCTGCGCAGCAGGAAGCCAAGCAGGAACAGAAAGGCGACCCCGATCAGAAAAAATTCGGAGTATGTGAGACGCCCGATCCCGAAACGTTCCGTCAGGAATGAGGGCGCGGCTTCGGCGATCAGTTCGCCGAGAAGCGCCAGCGCGTCGTTCAAAGCCGTGAACTCTTCCGAGCGGGTCGGGCTTTGCGCCGCGTCGATGAACAAATGGGGCAGCAGATGAAACGCCGCCGCGAAAAGGGGAAAAAACCATTGCCGGAGGAATCCCGCCGAAAGTGCAGCGGCCGCCCAGACCAAGAGCATTCCGCCAAAAAACAGCGGGTAAAACCGCCGGATCGGCTCCGCCGCGATCGCGCTCAGCCCGCAGGCAAAGCTTACCGCCGCGCAAAGCACCGCGTTTTCGGAGGTTTTTGTCCGAAAAAGCAGGGTAAGTCTTCTTTCGACGATCCGCGAACGAAGGGGAGAATCCGAAAACGCCATACGTTACCCTCCCGTACCGAACCGAATGCCGTTCTCATAAAGAATCCATAAGTACCAGACGGTCAGGCAACCCGCGCCGACCGCCGCGCAGACGATCCGGACGGGTTTTTTCCTTTCCCGGAAGGTAAGCGCGATGAGCCTTCCGACGGTTTTTACCGCCGCGCCGCCGAGAACCGGAACGCCCGCGAATGCCGTCATGATCATCAGGGGGGTGAAGAAAGGCTCGTATATTCCGACGAGCGACAGAAACGCCGCCGCGAAAAGCAGATTGACCGCCGTTCCGTATTCCCGTTTCTTATTTTTCGGGAGAAGCGGCTTTAAAAGCGCGGCAAACAGGGACAGGATCCCAAGCGTGACCGCGAAAACGGGAGAAAGACCTTCCCGCGGGGGGATCTCCGCCGACCCGTAAAGAAATCCGTACAGGAACGGTGCCGCGTCGGTAAAGAGAAGAACCGCCGAAAGCGCCGCGCCGCCGAGGAGCAGAAGAATACAGGGCGGGGGGATCAAAATGAAATAAAGCAAAAGGAGAAGAAGCGCTTCGGGCGAAAAGCAGGAAGCCAGCAGGATCAGCGCTGCAAAGCGGAGAAACCGCCGTTCGCCGACATAGCGAAACGCGTAAGCCGCGATCAGCGCCGCCGCGAAAAGGCAGGGATCGCCGCACGCGGTCAGCAGGAAGCCGCCGGCCGAAACGAGAAGAACCGAGACGGCGGGAGCCTCGCTGCTCCGAAATATGTAGATCATCGTTCCGAGCGAGAAGCACGCGGCGAGTACCGTCGGGAGCAGCTCGGAGGACGGATAAAGCATGGAAAACAGCTTCGCAGGGAAGAGAAACCCGATCGGGGCGTCCAGCCGATTTATCAGCGATACGGGATACCGCGGCAGAAGCTCGTAGATTCCGATCAGCGGAGAGTCCGCGGGAAAAACCGCGATCAGAAAGAAAAACATCATGATCCCGCAGAGCAGGCAGACCGGCGTTTTCTTTTTCACCAGCCCGCAAAGGGCGGCAAGCGCCGGAAAGATCAGATACACCGTCACGACCGTTCCTCCCGCTCTTCCCAGTCCTCGCCGTCTTCCTCCGCCGAGCGGAGAAGGCTTTTATAGTCCGAAATTTCGTCCTTTACGGCGGCGCAGTATGTTTTCACCGCGCCGATCAGGTTTGCCCGCGCGAGCGAGACCGTAAGAAGCGCTTTTTTGAGGTCGGTATGGGTCGTTCGGTTCTCGCGGACCACCAATACCACGCCCGCCGTATATCCGCCGAACAGAAGCGAATCGTTCGCCACGCACAGCGGCGGCGTATCAATCAGGATAAAATCGTAGAATTCGTAGAGAAGCCGTATGAGCTGTTCCATATTCGCCCCTCCGAGAAGGTCGGCGGGGTTATCGGGAACAGAGCCCGCGGGCATAACGTGGAAATTCCGCAGGACATCCTGCGAGATCGCGCGGTACACGTCGCACTGTCCGCTCAGGACGCTGCTGAGTCCGCAGCGGCTCTTTAAGCGGAAAAGTCCGTCGAGACTCGGTCGGCGAAGGTCGGCGTCGATCAGAAGCACCCGTTTTTCGAGCATGCTCAGCGTGATCGCGAGGTTCGCCGCGGTCGTCGTTTTCCCTTCGCTTTTACATTGGCTCGTAATCGCGGCGCAGGGAAAGCCGCGCTCTTTCATGGCGAAAAGGAGGTGCGTACGGATATTTTTGTAGGTCTCCGTAATCAGCGTGGGGGTATTTTCGTTCAGGATAAACTGCCTTGTGATAAAATCGGCATCCGAACCGCCGTATGCTCCCAAAGACTCCGCCCCATTCCCGCGTAATTATGTGTATGCCGTAATATGCTGTAATTTGAATATACTTTCCGTATATTCTTCTTTATTATACTAGCCTTTTCCTGTTTTGTCAATATCCGACAGACATTTTTTATCGGAAATATTTGCCAAAAAGTCGTTTTTTTTGCAAATTTCACGTCATAAACCCGTCCTTTTCGGATAAAATAGGAAGGGACGGGTTGTTTTTTGCAATTTTCCGGGACAGATAAAAAATAAGGAAAAGGGAATGATCGGGATCAAGAACGAAAAGCTGAAAAGTTTGAAAAATCGAAGATTTTTCAAACCCGTCGTTTGTGCCTCGGCAAATGCGGCAGGACGCCGCAAGGAGCAAGCACAAAACCGCCGCATGGACGCGGCGGAGGAAAAGCTTGCTCCCATTCTCGGCACAAACTTCCTCCGGAGGAAAGGAATGATCATATTTACGTCGGCAGGGCTTTTATGCGGACTGCTGAACGGGCTGTTCGGCTCGGGCGGCGGAACGGCGGCAGTCCCGCTTTTCGAGCGCATGGGACTTTCGCCGCGCACGAGCCACGCGACTTCCGTCGCGCTCATCTTCTTTTTGAGCATTTCGGCGGCGATCGGCTACGGGCTGGGCGGGAACCTCAATCTTTCGCTCGCGCTCCCGCTGCTCCCCGGGGGGCTTCTCGGGGCGGCGGTCGGGTCGGTGCTTCTGAAAAAGATCAAAAACGATCTCCTTCGGCGGATCTTCGGAGGGCTGCTCCTGCTCGCGGCGGGACAGATGCTGCTGCGGTGAGCCTCCTGATCGGATTTTTGACGGGGATCGCCGCGTCGATGGGGCTGGGCGGCGGGTTTATCCTGATCCTTTATCTCACCCTGTTCGCGGGGGCGGGGCAGCTGGAAGCGCAGGGGGTCAATCTCCTGTTCTTCCTGCCGATCGCGTTTTTTTCCGTGATCCTTCATACGCGGAGCGGGCTTGTCGAATGGAAAAAGCTCCCCTTCGCGGCCTTGGCGGGCACTGTCGGCGCGGCGGTCGGCACCGTTTTCGGCGGATTCCTCGGGGAGGGGCTTCTGCGGAAGCTGTTCGCGGGGCTTCTGATCCTCGTCGCGCTGCGCGAGCTGTTTCACCGGAAGCCTGCCGGCGGGGAAACGGCGGGAGCGGAGCAGTCCTGCCCTAAAGAATAAAACCATAAGATCGGAACATCTGACATCGGGGGAACGACATGAGCGAATGGATCGAATCGGTCAATCGGGTGCTGTGGGGAACGCCTCTGCTTGCGCTTTTACTCGGGACGGGCATTTTTTTGACGGTACGGCTGCGTTTTTTTCAGGTCACGGGGATCAGGCGCTGGCTCGGGGAGACGCTTTTTTCGCTGACAAAGCGCTCCGGGGGCGGCGAAAGAGGGATTTCTCCGTTTCAGGCGCTTTCGACCGCGCTTGCCGCCGCGCTCGGCACGGGGAATATCGCGGGCGTCGCCGCCGCGCTTGCCGTCGGGGGACCGGGAGCGGTCTTCTGGATGTGGATCTCGGCGGCGTTCGGCATGGCGACGAGCTTTACCGAAAACGTCCTCGGGATCTATTACCGCCGGAAAAACAAGGCGGGCGAATGGGCGGGCGGCGCGATGTATTACCTGCGCGGCGGGCTTCCGAAGCCGCTCGGACGAATCCTTTCGGCAGTCTTCGCGGCGCTTTGCGCGCTTGCCTCCTTCGGGATCGGGAACATGACGCAGGCGAATTCGATCGCCGAAGCGCTCGGCGCGGAGTTCGGGATCCCCGCCGTCGTTACGGGGGTTTCTCTTTCCGTCCTGACGGCGCTGGTGCTGACAGGCGGGATCCAAAGGATCGGGAAGGTTACGGAGCGGCTTGTTCCGATCATGGCGATCCTGTACTGCGGCGCGTGCGTTCTGATCCTGATCCTGAACGCGGGGCGGCTTCCTTCGGTTTTTACGGGCATTCTGCGATGTGCGTTCGATTTTCGCGCGGCGGCGGGCGGGGCGGGCGGCTACCTGGTTTCCCGCGCGGTCTCGGCGGGCTTCCGCCGCGGGGTGTTCTCAAACGAGGCGGGGCTCGGCACCTCCGTTGCGGTCAATGCCGCGTCGAACGTCCGCGAGCCGGTACGGCAGGGAATGCTTGGAATGTTCGAGGTTTTTTTCGATACGATCGTGATGTGCAGCCTGACGGCGTTCGCGCTTCTTTCCGCGCCCGCGTCGGAGGTGACGTTTGAGGAAGCGATGATGACGCTTTCGGAAACGCCGCAGTATTTTTCACTGAATACCGAGGAAGGCGCGCCGCTGATCGTCGGGGAGCCGATCGCTTTTCTCCGTCTCGCGGACGCGGACGCGGCACCGGAAACGACAATTGAGGCGGCGGCGCGGACGGAAAACGGACAAAGACTCACCGTCCGGCTTTTAAAGCCTTCGGCGCTGTCCGAAAGTGATTACGGCTATGTGAATTTAATGCAGGTACGCGGCGTTCCGGAGAAAAATCCCGACGGATCGTCCCTGCTCGACGCGAACGGCGATCCTGTAATCGTTTCGGTCGAGATCACCGAGGTCAGCGGCGCGGCGCTCGCGGCGTTTGCCTTTGGTCAGCGCTTCGGGGACGCGGCGGGAAAGGGACTGGCGGTCGCGGTGCTTTTATTCGCGTTCTCGACGATCGTCGGCTGGTCATACTGCGGAATGCAGGCACTCGGATACCTTTTCGGAAGCCGCACGGCGGGGATCTACCGCGTGATTTACGCGGTCACCGTCGGGATCGGGAGCACGGTAAGCCTTCGGCTCGCCTGGGCGCTGTCCGATCTGTTCAACGGGCTGATGGCGCTCCCGAACCTGATCGGCCTGCTGCTCCTTTCGGGGAAAGCGGTAAAGATCGCGGAGAATTATTTTTCCCGTCAAAAGGGCGCCGCGGTCGAGCCGATGTGCTCGGCGGAAGGGGAAAAAGAAAAGCCGATTTTATTGAGAACGGGCGGAGGCGCACGCCTGCCCTAAAAATAAGGCAACACCGCACAATGACCGCCCTTCGGCTTTGCCGTCCGATTGACTGCCATATTTTCCGCCATATTGCGCTGATTCCTTTTGAAATCCGTCAGGATTCCTGCAAGAAATCAGCACAATCTGACAAAAGAATCTGTGCACACGCTTGCGTGTGCTAGCCACATCGAACGACAATCATTATGCGGTGTAGCCTTAAAAAAAATTAACAAATTGTTCAAAAAGACTTGCTTTTTGTTAAATAATATGGTATAATATGTAAAAACAAGAAGTGGACACGGCTTCACGGCTTTTGACTCGTGAAAAAAATAACGGAACAAAGGTCCCGAACGGGGCTTCGATACAATCCGTCCGACAGGTCGGTTCAAAAAGGAAAGGGTGGTTTCATTATGAAGGAACATTTTACCGAAATGCTGTTTGCTTTTGACTGCGGCTCGGACGCGGAGGTACAGAGCGAGCAGGCTGTCAAGGCGTTCAAAGCGTTCGTTACCGCGCAGAAAAAGCTCGACGGCGAAGCAAATCTGACCGGCTGGTCGTTCAACAACGAGGTCATCACGGTTTTCGACAATAAGCCGATTGCGAAGATGGGCGCGAAGGATTACCGCTTTGATCTGAGCGACGGCTGCGGCGAATGCCGTATGCTCGACGCGGTTTCCGAATTGATGGATTCGGTCGGCGTTCGTCTCGCGGCGACTCCCGAGGAGGAGCGTCCTTCTCTTGTCATCTGCATGATCAACGTTTTCGGACGCGACAACGCAAGCAAAAAATGTACTTACGACCATCTTGCCGAGATGATCGCGCTTCAGCGGGACGTTTATAAATGGAAGTTTTTCCTGATGACCGATTTTACCATTAACATGGAAAAGCTTGGGATCTCGCCCGACGATACGATCGTGATCCATAAGGACGAGCCCGATATGTTCAAGCCCGCGTATGAAGAGCTGTCGCGCCGGATCGCGCAGCTTCGTCAGAACGTATGACCTATTTTAAAGAGGAAGGCAAAACCGCCTTCCTCTTTTTTATATGAAGGATTTTTCGGACTGTTTTGACAGGCTGCGGGGCAGGCGAAACCGCCTGCCCCTTTTTCCTGCTATTTTCCCGATCGAAACCGTGTTGTAACTTTTTTCGCTGTTCTTTTATGCGGAATCGCTAAAATCATTTCTTAAATAGGTTCAAATTCATGAAAATGCAAAAATTCTATTGCTTTTCAAGGAGAAATGTGGTAAAATACAGACATGGAAGAGGAAAGGAAAATTTAAGGAAACTGAGAAAACAAGACTGAAGCAAGTAGGCTCAGGCAAGGATGCCCCTGTCATGATAAGGACAGAGGGCTGTTTTAAGGCGAATGCCTTTTGACGTAATCCGCGCGGTTATCTATGCGTTTATGCGGCGCGGCTCTAAGCTTATTCGGGAACCGATAATTGACACGGTGTCCCCCCATGTTTTCAGCGGGCGATGTGCAAAGAAGCGGAGATCAATCCGACAGGGGGCGTTTCCGTCCCAACAGACAGCAGACATCGACGGATTTGTTCTTTTCGGAAACGGCACATTTCGGGGCGTGTCCGTGTTTTCGCGCGGACAGCTCGGGTTTTGCAGAGAGAAAGGGGGAAGAAGGATTATGGCATTGGAGAAAAGGGCGCTGACGAAGCAGGAAAAGCGTGAGTGGCTGTCAATCGGCGCGGTCATTTTAATCTCCGTTTTGGTAATTGTTGCCACATCTCTTCTACTGATTGCTTACATTCAAAATGTGCGCGAGAACGTCGTGGATCGTTCCTCCGCGTACATTGAATCCTCGGTTTATACCGCTTCGGGGATCTCGTCGCGGTATTTCGACAATCGCATTCGCGTTTTGGAAAATTTCGCGGGGCAGATCGACGGTTCCTCCGAGGAGGAAATACAGATGAAGCTGGCGCGCTGCTGCGGCGGCGGTCTTTTTACCAGGGCGGCGTTCGTGCGCGGGAACGGGTCGGCGGTGGTCTCCGACGGGAAAGAGCTTGACGCGTCATACCGCACGGTCGTGCAGGAAGCTTTTTCGGGAAACAGCACGATTCTCTCCTCTGCCGAAACGGGTAAGGAACGTGACGTTTATGTCGTACCCGTAAAGAACGGGGAAGATACCGTTGTCGGTGCGTTTGTGGCGGGTTCGGCTCCGGCGGATCTTGCGTCGATTTCGCATCAAAGCGGCTTTTCCATCCTGAGCGGCAGCTTTATTGTAAGCGAAAGCGGCTCGGTACTGTTTACGGATAAGGAATGCGCCTTTGAGGCCGGGGATAACATGCTTTCGATCCTCGAGAGCACGGGTCATAACGTAAATGAGCTGAAAACGGCGGTCAGCCGCCGCGACGCGCAGGGAAGCGTCCGCGCCGTACTGGGCGGGGAGGAATACCTGATCACGTACGCTTCCATGGATACCCAGAACTGGACGTTCCTTCAGACAACGCCGATCGAGCCGATCATTGCAGCCTCGGCGTCCGGGTCAATGTTTGCTCCGCTGATCGCTCTTATAATTGCGGTGGTTGCCGTGCTCTTGACGCTCGCGGTATATATGATTCTTTTTAAGATCCGTGCGCATAAGAAAATGAGCGAAGTCCTCTCCGAGAGCCACAAGCATTTCTACGAGGACAGCGTTACGGGCTTTGACTCCTGGCAGAAGTTCATGGAGGATTATAACGATAAGCTGACGAATACGAGCAAGGGCTACGCGCTCCTTTCGCTCGACATTGATAAATTCAAGGAAGTAAACGACACGGTCGGATTCGAGGGCGGAAACGAGATCCTTAAAAAGATCGCGAATATCCTTTCTCGGAACATCGGAACGGACGATTTTTTCGCGCGCGCCTCGGCGGATCGGTTTTACCTTCTTGTTGCCTACCGCGATAAGGACGGGCTGATCGAGCTGATGAACCGGATTATTTCGGACATTGATTATCAGATCACGACGATCCGGATCGTGGTCTCGATCGGGGTCTATCTCATCACCGACCGTACCGTAAGCGTGCATACCGCGGCGGATCGTGCCGACATCGCCAGAAGCAGCGTCAAAGAGCACAAAGAAAGCGTTTACTGCTTTTTCGAGTTCTCCATGCTCGAGAATATCCGCGAGGAGCATTTTATCGAAAATATCATGGAAACGGCGCTCGAGCGGAACGAGTTTATGGTCTATTTACAGCCGAAGTTCAGCCTCGACGGCGAGAACGAGGTGACCGGAGCGGAGGCGCTTGTGCGCTGGAAGCATAACGGGAAGCTTCTTCCGCCGGGACAGTTTATCCCGCTTTTCGAGCGCAACGGCTTTGTGACGAAGCTTGACTTTTATATGTTCCGCGAGGTCTGCCGCTTACAGAAATCCTGGCAGAATCAGGGCCTTACGCCGAAGATCATTTCGGTCAACATGTCGAGGGCGCATTTGCGTAATCCCGAATTTGTGCAGGTTCTCGCGAATTACTGTAAGGAGTACGAGATCGACCCGAAGTATTTCGAGATCGAGATTACCGAAAGCGCGGCTTTTGAGAATATTGACATTTTAATGGCAGTATTCAAGCAGATCAAGGAGGCGGGCTTCCATGTTTCGATCGACGATTTCGGAACGGGATATTCCTCGCTCAATATGCTGAAGGATCTGCCGGTAGACGTGCTGAAGATCGACCGTTCGTTCCTGACCGAAGACGCGAACGAATCCGAAAACGCGAGCAAGATCATCGGAAGCGTGGTTTCCCTCGCGACGGTACTGAATATTTCGACGATCTGCGAAGGGATCGAGACGAAGGAACAGGCGAATCTTCTCTCGAAGCTTGGCTGCAACATGGCGCAGGGCTTCTTCTTTGCCCGCCCGATGCCGATCGAGGAGTATGAAAAGCTTGTTTACAACCTTGAAGAGGCGAAGGCAGTATAAGGCTGAAAATTTTTTTGAAATTTAAAAAGGCAACACCGCACAACCGAGGGTCAAGCGGTGTTGCTTTTTAAGAACTTGTCTTCATAAGATTTGTCGAAAGGACAGGCGCAAATTCTTGTGAAGACATGTTCTAAGCGAAGGAGGAAAAGCATGGCGGCAGAGGAAGCGGTACAGAAGCTTGCGGAGGAGATCGACAGTGCGTCCAGATCGCTTTTTAACGCGATTCGTTATTGTTATCAGGTCGCGGAATCCGATTTTTACAACATCAACGTAAAGGATATTTTTAAGATCGGGCTGAACAAGATCACGGATTACGAATGTTTCCGGAATCTCGGGATCGTCCTCGACGACGCGAGTCTCGGCGAGATGAGCGGAGAGAGGTTTCAGGAGGTTCTCGCGGTCATTCGGTACAGCTTTGCGATCCGGCTCCCGTTTATCCGCCGCTACGCGGAAAGCACGACGATCAAGGACAGCCAGCTCAAACAGATCTATGACCTGCTGGAGGAGATCGGCTTCGCGAATCCCGACGGGATCATCGAGGACAGTTATAAGTCCATGCTCTGGCTTGTCCGGACAAAGAAAAACGAGCCCGCGTTCGATACAGAATGGTTCCGGCGGTGGATCTATACTTATGGGCACGATCTCGCCGCGATCAATAACAAAAATATGCTTTTGCTAGGGTGTGTGGAGGCGCTGTTTCCGCTGTATTACGCGTCGTTACAGGATCTGATGGTTGCGCAGATGAATGAGATTTAAGGGCAAATGACAGCATAAAAAAAGACCTTTCAGCCTTGTTTCAAACAGGACTTAAAGGTCTTTTTCACGTTCGTGCGGCGGCGGGTTCGATTTCACGAAAATCACCGCCTTGGTAATGATCTGGATCACGCGGTTACGCATTCTTGCCGCGAGCTCATTCACCTTCTGCTCGTCTTCCTTTCGCTTTACCGTAACGATAAGCGGCGGAAGCTGCTTCATCGCTTCGCGCGTGACCGCCTGCGCGCAGTTCGGGCACATACAGCAGTGAAAGCGATCCATGATCGTCCCGAGCTGCTCGTTCATCAGCAGGAATATCACGTTGATCTGCTGGGTTCCGCTTCCCATGCGGCTGTAGATCGGGGGGATATATTCCTCCTCGGGGACTTTCAGGATCGGATTCGAGGGCTTTTCCGAAAGGAGATTCAGAACTTTATCGGTTCGCGCGGATCTCATTGATAGATCATTCCTTTCCTATGGAGGAAGTTTGCGCCCAGAAGCGCAGCTTCGCAGCCGGCGAGGCACAAACGACGGGTTTGAAAAATCGAAGATTTTTCAAACGCTTCCCTCCTGCGGGCGTTCCTTGCGGGGTCTGCCTCTGCCGAGCTTCTGCTCCTTTTTCTTCGGCTTCTCCATGCCGAGCAGCTCGTAGGTGAGGTTCATGTATTCCTCGGCGGACTTGGAGCGCGGCGCGTACTCGATGATCGTTTTCGCGTGGGCGGGGGCTTCCGCGACGATCACGCTGCTCGAGATCTTTTGCTCGAAAACGTCGGTATCGAGCTGTTCGGCAATGATGTTCGCAAGCTCCTCAACCTCCTGCGTCAGGATCAGCCGCGGGTTGTACTTGTTTAAAACGATCCCCCGAATTTCCAGCCCTTTATTGTAATACTTCTTCACCGCGAAAACGGTCTCCTTGAGCTGCGCGATCCCTTGCAGGGATAAAATTTCCGCGATCATCGGGATCACCAGTTGGTTTGCGGCGGTATAAGCGTTGATCGTCAGGATCGAGAGCGCGGGGGGCGTATCGATCAGGATATAGTCGTATTCGTCGGCGATCCCCGCGAGGTGTTCGCGGAGGATATATTCGCGCCCGACGGAGGTCAGCTCAAGCTCCGCACCCGAGAGAAGGATATTTGCGGGGATCACGTCGCAGCATTCGCAGTGCTGCACCGTGTCGTAAATATCGACGTTCCCTTTGAACGCGTCGTAGATCGTGTAGGAATTATCCGTGTCCGCGCCGAGACTGAAGCTGAAATTCCCCTGCGGATCGAGGTCGATCGCGAGAACGCGTTTTTTCAGCGCGCTCAGGCAGCCGCAGAGCGAGGAACAGGTTGTCGTCTTTCCGACGCCGCCCTTTTGATTCGTTACCGCAATAATTTTTGCCATATCTTTTTTCCACCTTTAAATGCAGGAGTATGTTCTTTTTCAACAGAATCGCCGCACACCGAAATGTGCGGCGGAATCCTGTGGATCAATTATAAAGTATGCGCGCCCATGGTCGTTTCTTCGTCGCTCGGATCGTAGATATGATAATTTGCCTTTCCGTTTTTCTTTACGAAGTACATCGCCGTATCCGCGCAGGCGATCAGCGCTCTTCCTTCCGTACCGTGATCGGGGTAAACCGCGATACCGATACTTGCCTTGATATTCAGCGTTGTGTCAACGGACTTGGAGTAATACCCGCTGTACAGGTCGTCGATAATGTCCATCGAGAGAACCTCGACGTTCTCGATCATCTTCGGATCGGAAACGCAGAGAACGAATTCGTCGCCGCCGAAGCGTCCCGCGAAGCCCGTTTCGCCCGCCTTGCTCTTAATAACGTCCGCAACGTAGCGAATGACCTCATCGCCGACCGCGTGACTGTACCGGTCGTTGATGAACTTGAAGTCGTCGACGTCGAGGAAGAGGAGGGCGACCTTCTTATTCGCGCTCCGTTCAAGCTCCGCCTGGAACTCGCGCTCGAAGGTATTGCGGTTGTAAAGCTGCGACAGGAAGTCGTAGCTTGCGCGCTCGGCAAGCTTTAACGTCGCCGTTTTCTCCGAATGAATGTCCGTCAGTACGCCGATTACGCGGAGAACCTCGCCGAGACGGTCGGTAATACAGTGCGCGCGCATCGCGACCCAAAGGTCTTTTCCCGCCGCGTCCTTGATCTGATACTCGCCGCCGATGTCGGACTTGTTCTTTAAGAGGGCGTTCATGTCGCGCTTATACTGCTCGGCGTCCTTTTCAGCCATCGACGAATCGATAAACTTTCCGTTGTTGAGCGTCGCGCCCGCGGCAGGCGTACCGATTTTTTCTTTGAAGTTATTCGAAGTAAAGAGCGTTTCCTTTGTAAAGTCGTATTCAAACAGCATATTATCCGAAAGGTCGGAAACGGTTTTATGAAGCTCCTCGCTTAAAAGCGCCTCGTCCATCATGTTGTTGAACGTGTCGGAAATGCGGACAAATTCACGCTTCATGGTGGCGACGTCGATCCGCTGATCGCGGTTCCCCGAATTGATCTCCTTCATGGTGTCGATCATGTTCAGCATCGGGTTGATTACGTTCTGGGTCATGATCATCATGACGAGAACGCTGACAAGTGCGAGGGCAAGCAGTACGATCAGACCGACTAAGAAGATCATGAATACCGTCTCGTTTGCCGCGGAAACGGAGTAAAGCGAAAGCCATACCCAATCCGTACCGGTTACCTTTCCGTAATTGCCGAGATAGGTAGGATCGTCCAGAGAGCTATAATTGTTGGCGTAATTTTCGGTAATCATCGAGGGGATCTTCGAGGCGATCGAATCGGGGATCCACGAACCGGAAAGATCGGTGATCGAGGAAGCGTCCCCGCCGACAACCGTCGAAGCGTCCGAGATCACTACGGAGCCGTTCGTGAGGTAGCGGCACTGAGAAAGATAATCGGTGAGGACGGAGGCGCTGATGACGCACGCTACATAGCCGTCTCCCGTTTTATTTGCCGTTACGAAAACGCTATCGCCGTATTCGGCGTTGTTTTTGTAAAATCCGGTGGCGAAAGCGCCCTGCCGCGTGCTCCAGTTTTCGTCAAAGGCGAAGAAGTGTACGCCCGCGCCCGAGCCGATCCCGTCGTTTACGATGCTGCCGTCCCCGTTGAGGACCGCGATGTCAAGCATACCGCTGCGTTCGGTGGTAAAGCTTTTGCGGATCTGCGAAAGCTCCGATTTTACGGAATTTAAGTCGGGGATCGCGGTCTGCACGGCGGAAAGCGAACTCAGCGTCCGCGCGTCGTCCAGATACCCGCCGGCAAGGTTTCCGACCCCGGCGCTGTACGCATAGCCTGCCGTTCCCGCTTCCTGCGCGATCATTCTGCGTGAAAAGCTAAAGATCTGAAGCGACGAAACAAGCGCCAAAATCAAAAGCGGAAGCACCGCTACGCCGATTAAGATCACCCTCAGAGAAGTTTTAACCTTAATATTCATGACTGAAACCATTCCTTTCTTATACCGGAATTTTATTGCGGGATTTTGTCCACGCCCCGCTAAAATACCGATATTCTGTACGCCCGTACAATGGGAAAATATATTCGGAAAGTCCGTAATGACCCCGGATAAACCGTTTGGAAACTGCGCCGTCTGTCGGGGCGGTCATCGGTTCCTCGATTCCAAGCGCCCCTCGTTCCGCTCAAGCTCTTCGCTTCGCTTTTTGAGCTGGAGCATATTTACGAATTTCGCGAACTGCTCCTCAAGCGCGGGATCGGTATTGATAAACTGACAGCCGTAGCCCTCGATCGAGCCGTCCTCCCCGCGCTGCGTCCGAAGCACCTTCGCGTCCACGCGGATCAGCTCGCCGTTGTCCATCTTGAAGTGGACGGAAAGCGTGTCCTCGGGGCTAAATTTCTGCGTCGTACACATTAAAAAGATCCCGCCGATACTGATATTCCGGATCACGGCGGCGAGAGGAATCTCGTATTCGTATTCGTCCTCGCCCCTTGTATAGCCGTCCACGATACAGTTCAGGTCGGTTTCGACCTTAAAGTAGCGCCTGCGCTCGGGCATGACCGTCCCGACGTCGCTGTTCAGCCAGATGTTCAGCTGCTTCGGGAGCGACATACGGATCGTCCCGATATACTTTACGCGGTCTCCGTTTTTCATATATGTAATGACCGAAACGCTTCGGTTCAGTTCAAGCTCAGGAAGATCCTTTCCCTTAATAATAATGACATTGTCCGCGGGTCTGTCGTTGACGAATGTTTTCGGATACGAAAGCTGATCCTTATCCGCGAGAACCAGCGATTCTCCCGACGCCGCTGTCAGCTCAACCTTCAGAATCCTTTCCCGGTCAAGCACCGCCATTCCCCCTCTCGTTCCTGCCGCTTTGCGACCGGTCGTTCTGCGACAAGTTGCTCTGCGACAATGCTCATTATTCTTAATTATACATTAAAATGCACAAAAAAGTCAATAGCACGCGGCAATTTTTTTTGAAGAAAAGCGAAAATCTCCGTTCTGCGGGGAATATTCGGCGTCTTGCACAATTTTATTGCAAAATCAGCCGATTTGATACGTTGGATTTTATGCAAAATCACGAAAGTGATCGAAGCGCGTCGGTTTTGCTGTACAAACTGCCATAAAAAAGATATAATAATATAATAAATAGGTAAGAAAATCCGGAAGGGAGAGGAACGGAAAATGCGCGCATATTTTCACTGGAGCCCCGTTCCGTCGGAACGGCGAAGGAAAAATATGCTCCTCTGCGCGGCGGCGTTCTGCGCGGAGGTTTGCGTCGCGGCGTTTTTCGTGCTGATCTTTAACGTCTGCACCGCCCCCGACCGCGGCGTTATTTTCCGAATGCTTGCGGTCATCGGCGGGACGCTCCTCGCGGGAATGATTTTCTGCTTTGTTACGGGTGCGGCTTTTGACCGGAAGATTCGCCGCCAAAGCCGTTATACGTATCTCGACATTCAGCTGAAGGGCATGGTATACAGTGCCTATGCGGGCGAATACCGCGTGGGCGGCGAGCGTATGATCATAAGGGACATTTATTATATCCCGTTCGGCTCGCTCGTCTCGGTCACGGCGGAAAAGCGGTCGGTCGCCCTGTCGGGAAAGATTTCCCATTACTGCATGAAAAGCGTGAACCTCGGCTATCACGTCCGGAACGGGGATTTTGAGTTTGATCACCCGTATCTGAACATCGGGGGCTACGCGGTCGAGGAGCACTTAAAGATCCCGAACGTATTCGGGAGTGTAAAGCGCGCGGCGGATTCGATCGGCGAGGCGAAACGGCGTTTTGACGCGCTTCCCGCGCCGAAGCCGTACGTCTTTCGCGAGGCGGATCATATCCGCCGGAGACCGAAGGCAAGGGTGCTTCCCGAGAGCTTTGATTACAGCAGGGAATGGAAAAATTAACCGTTTTGAGAAAATTTTAAGAAAACCATTGAAAAACGGAAAAAAATGTTGTATAATGGTTAATAGTATTTGTGGAAGTATGATCTTAGCAAAGAATGGAGGTTCTTTATGGGATTATTTGATTCTACCTCGTTCCGGGTCATGGAGCAGGGGATCAAGCTGCTTTCGCAGCAGCAGAATATCATCGGGCAGAACATTTCCAACCAGGATACTCCCGATTATAAGTGCAAGTATCTTTATTTCGCGGGCGTTCTGAAGGACGAACTGGATAAAAACGGAAAGGCAACGGGGAAAAAGCGCATTTCGCTTGAATCGACGGTTTACGTCGATGAGAACACGAAGGATCAGCCCGACGGGAACAACGTTGACGCGGATACCCAGCAGGCGCTTTTCGTCAAGAACGCTTATCAGTATCAGGCGGTCATCAATCAGATCAACGCGGAGTTCAATATGCTCCGGACGGCGATGAGCAGAAGCTGATACAGATAACCGCAGCAATACATAAGAAAGGAAAACCCTTATGGCTTTTTTGAGTAATCTGGATATTCCGGTTTCCGGCATGATGGCGCAGCGCACAAGACTGGACGTGATCGCGCAGAATGTCGCGAACGCCGAAACGACCCGCACCGAGGACGGAACGCCCTATGTGCGGCAGTGCGTGGTTTTTACCGAGAATAAAAAGGTCGTGAACGACCGCGAAAGCGTGATCGAGTTCCGCTCCATGGTCGCCGAACGGTTAAACGAGCTTCGGGGGCTCGCGGGGAAGAACCGCGAGTTTAAAGGCGAAGGCGTTCTTTTAACGCAGATCGTCGAGGACGAAACGCCGCCGACCCCCGTTTATGACCCGACCCATCCCGACGCGGACGAGGACGGGTATTACTACCTCCCGAACGTGGACGTTCCCGAGGAGCAGATGGACGCACTCGCGGCGTCTCAGTCGTATACCTCGAATCTTACCATTTTCAACAGCATGAAAGCGATCATTCAGAAGGCGCTTACTATCGGACAGTAATGTCGGACGGTATTTTTCTCATATTTTACATATAGAAAGGAAGTCTCCTTTATGTACATTGTACCTTTATCGCCGGCGATCACACCGCTTGAATCGGTAGAAAGAGCGTTCGCCCCGAAGCAGACGCAGCCCGCGGAGGAAACGGGCGAGCCGACGTTCCTCGACGCGATGCTCGGACTCTGGAAAAACGCGGAGGACGCGCAGGCAGTCCGCAATCAGGATATGATCAACCTGATGCTCGGCGATACGGACAGCCTTGAACAGGTTCAGATGAATATCGCCAAGGCACAGCTCGCCACCGAGCTTCTTGTAAACGTGAAAAACGCGGCGGTAGACGCTTATAACCAGATCATGCAGATGAGCATATAAGAAGTTGGCTTCAAAGGAAAGCTGCGCTTTCGGAAAAATTGCGCAGTTCTCCGATAAAAGCCGGGTTTAAGCGCGGTCTTACCGCTTTTCGGGTTTTACTATATCAAATCGGAGCGAATGTGAATGGATAAATTAAAGGAAACCCTCGGGAAAATCTGGGGGACTGCCAAAACAAAATGGACCGACATCGGGAGAAAAGGGCAGATCATCTTTTTAGCGGTGCTCGGTGTTATTGTCGTGTCCGCGGTGATCGTCGCGATCCTCGCAAGCAATACGGGGAAAGCCGTATTGTACAGCGGCGCTTCTCAGGAGGAGGCGTCCGAGATCCTCTCGGTGATCCGGAACGATTTCGGTACGACGGACGTTACGATCAACGCGCAGGGAGATATTATTGTTCCCGAGGATAAGGTGGAGGAGCTTCGCGTACAGCTCAGTATGCTCGGCTATCCGAAGGCCGCCTTTAACTATGATATCTGGGACAACGGGACGGGGCTTTTCTCGACCGATTCGGATAAGCGCGTCAAGGAACGGCAGCAGCTTGAATCGAATCTTCGCGCGACGCTTATGACATATCAGGGCGTCGATTCCGCGCTTGTTATTTTAAGTATTCCGCCGACGAACGACTATGTGCTTTCGGTCGGGAGCAGGGAGGAAGCAGGTGCGTCGATCGTTCTTCAGACGAAGGAGACGCTTGCGCCGAACGTGATTAAGGGCATTTACAGCCTGATCCGCACCGCCGTTCCCGGACTGAAGGAGGAGAACATTACCGTTACCGACGGGGCGGGGCTCCTTCTCACGACCGAGGAGATCAACGTTGCGGCGGACGAGGACGAGATCGAGCTTTATTATCGCCGCCTTGAAGTGCAGAATTCGATCACGGCGATCTTAAAGGAAAAACTCGTCGAGCTTTTCGGCGGGATATTCCCCGATTTCCGCGTCGGGGTAGACGTACAGCTCAATTATAACAGCGAAGTAACGCAGCGCAAGGAATATACTCCCTCGGTAGACGGGGAAGGAAACCGCGGCGGCATGGTGAGCGAAGAAAACCGCGTTTCCGCGGGCGGCGGAACCTCGGCGGAGGGCGGACTTGTCGGCTCGACGGTCAATGCGGACATCTCGCCCGATTATCCTACGCTTCAGGTCGGAGAGGGAGACGATATTTACTGGGAGTGGCAGGAGCAGATCAAATACCTTGTCAACGAGGAGATCCAGCAGGTCGAAAAAGACGGTTACAGCTATGACAACATCTCGGCTTCGGTCGTGGTAGACGCGACGGGGCTTTCACAGGCGGACATCGAGCAGTGGCAGCGCATTATCGCGACCGCGATCGGCGCGAATCTCGGAAGCGTGACCTTTATGGCGTATCCGTTTACGCTTGAGGGTACCTCGGGCTCGGGCGGTTTTGGCAGCGACGGAACGATCGTCGTACAGGGCGAGCGGAATATGCTGATCTTCCTGATCATTTCGCTTGGTATCCTGCTTCTGATCCTTCTGGCGATCGCGCTTTTCGCTTCAAGCTCGAGCAAAAAGCGCGCGAAGGCGAGAAGGGCGAGCGCGCTCGCGATGGCGGCGGCGCCCGATGCGGGCAGGGATACAGAGGATAACAGCATGAGAGAACACGGCGCAGGATATGGCGGAGAATACGAGGAGGACTTTGAGATTCAGAGCCTTTCGGGAGAACGCACGGAGACCCGCGAGGACGTATTGAAGCGGGAAATCCGGGAATTCTCGAAAACGAATCCCGAGATTGTCGCGCAGCTGATCCGCAACTGGATGCGCGGGGACGAATAAGGGAAGTCGGCTTTACGGACGACCATCGATTTTTCCGGGAAAGGAACGTACATATATGGCAGAACAACGGCAGCCGGCGGCATCCGGCGGCGGCGCGACACCGGGTCAGATCGGTGCGCTTCAGAAGGCGGCGCTTGTCATTTCGGCACTCGGAACGGAGAATGCCTCGAGCGTTTTCAAGTATTTCACCGACGAGGAGATCGAAAAGCTTACGCTTGAGGTCGCAAAAATGGATTACTGGCCCGCCGAGGTCATTGACGATGTTTTAAACGATTTCTATGAGGTCTGCCTGACCCAGAAGGTCATCGCGGAGGGCGGCGTGGAATACGCGAGGGAGATCCTCGAAAAGGCGTTCGGATCGCAGGCGGCGGCGGCGCTTTTCGAGCGGATCACCAAACAGCTTAAAACGAAGGCGTTCGCGTTTGTACGGAAGGCGGATTATAAAAACCTTCTCGCGATCGTACAGAACGAACACCCGCAGACCATTGCGCTCATTCTTTCCTACGCGCGGAGCGATCAGGCTTCGGCGATCCTTTCCGAGCTTCCGAAGGATACGCGGATCGAGGTCGTGGAGCGTATCGCGAAAATGGAGTCCGCCTCGCCGGACGTGATCAAGAGCATTGAAAAAACCCTTGAGAAAAAGTTCGCGAACCTCGCGACGACGGAAAGCATGGACGTGGGCGGCGTAAACTACATTGCCGACGTACTGAACAAGGTAGAGCGCTCGACCGAAAAGTTCATTTTCGACGAGCTGAATCTGCGTGACCCGAAGCTTGCGGAAGAGATCCGTCAGAAGATGTTCGTATTCGAGGATATTGTGAACCTCGATTCGACTTCGATCCAGGCGTTTATCCCGCAGGTCGATCCGAAGGATCTCGCGATCGCGATCAAGGGCTCGACCGCCGAGGTCGCGGAGGTCATTTACGCCAATATGTCCGCGCGAAGCAAGGAATCGACCCAGACGGACGTCGAGTATCTGCACAACGTCCGTATGCGCGACGTCGAGGAGGCGCAGCAGCGTATTGTCGCGATCATTCGCCGGCTCGAGGAAGAGGGCGTTGTTACGATTGCGAAGGGCGGCGGCGGAGACGATATTATCGCATAACGCGGTGAGACGCAGTTTTCACCCCAAAAATGAAAAAAAGCCTCGCTTTCGGATTTTTCCGAAAGCGAAGCTTCTGTTATAAATCGAAAGTCAGAACCTGTCTTCATAAGATTTGTGCTTGGATTTTCGTGCAAATTCTTTCGAGGACGAGGCAAAAAGCCGCAGGAATCCTAACGGATTTCAAGGATTTTTAACAAAGTCATCGGAAGAATTTGGCGAAAGGACAAGTGCAATGTCTTGTGAAGACACGTTCTCAAAGGAAGGGCAGGAAGTGGACGGACAGGATCGGATCGAATCCATTAAAAAAGCGCTTTTCAGCGGAACGGTTACCGCCGCAGTGATCGCGGGGATTTGGCTTCTTACGACCTCAATCCGCGAAACGGCTGCCGCGATCCTTGTAACGCCTGTGGTGCTGTTCGGGGCGGAGTTTCTGGTACGGTTTCTGTTCCGGTGTCGGGGAAGAAAGACCCGCGCGGCGATCAACGCGGGAATGACGGCCCTTACGGTTTTTGTTTTTATCTCGGTATGCGTTTACACGCTCGCGCCGAAAATACTGTTCTATCCGAACCGTGACGAAGACGCCGAGCGATCGCTCGCGGCGCTGGATACCGCCGAGGAGATCGCTTTTGAGGGAAAAAACGGAACGGTTTCGGGCTGGCTTTTGAACAGCGCGGCGGAAGACGCGCCGCTTATCTTGTATTTCGGCGGGAACGGGGAATCCGCCGCCTCGAAGCTCGCGTTCATGGCGGAAAGCGAACGGTATGCGGGCAGTTTTGCGGAATATCGGTTTGCGTTTCTCGACTATCCCTCTTACGGAAAGAGCGGGGGAACGGCTTCGGAGCGGTCTTTTCAGGAGCACGGGCTGGACGCCTACGATTATTTTTCGGAGGAGCGCGGCATTTCGGAAATCTATCTTCTCGGGTACAGTATCGGAACGGGCGTGGCGAATTATGTCGCTTCGCAAAGGGACGTTCGGGGCTTGGCGCTGCTTGCGCCCTACGCGAACGGGTACGACCTTTATAACGGGCAGATAAACATTTTTTACGGCCCGCTGCGGCTCTTGGTCGCGTTTCGCATGGAGGCGGAGGAGTACGCCCACGAGGTTCGTGTGACCCCGCTGATTTATGCTTCGGATACCGACGAGGTGATCCCTTATGAAAGCTCAAAGCGGCTTTCGGAAGCGTATCCGAACGGCGCGGAATTCCGGACGGTCGCGGGAGCTAGGCATAATGAATTATTTCGGGCAGAAACGTTTCTCGGCGTAAGGGAGTATTTTAACGCGGTGCGCGAAAGCGCGTGACCGCAGCCGAAAGGAAGTTACTCATGAAATACGGAAAAATCCTTCGCGCTGCGGCGCTGGATATGGCGGTCGGGGTTCTGGTCTCGTTCGCGGTATGCTGTTTTATTGCGGGCGGGGTGTCCTTTGTCGGGCTTGCGCCGATCCTGTTGTTTTTTATTTTTACGGCACTTTTCCTGATGGGGGAATTTCTCCCTTTTTTACGGCGGCGAAAGTTTTTGAGAATACTGATTCTTGCGGCGGCAGCCGTCGGGACGTTATCCGTTCTGATTTTTGCGGGCTAATGGGAGAAAAACATGAAAAAAATAAAGAAATACAGTCTTCCGATCCTGCTCCTGATCGTATTTGAAGCGGTCGCGGTCACGCTATGGCTGACGATGGACAATCTTTTTTATCTGTTCAATTTCAGCTATATCGGAGCGTCGGTCTCGCTGGGGATCTTTCTGTATATCGGGAAATACAAGCACGCCCGACGGGTCGCGCAGCTTCTGGTCGGGTTGTATATGCTGGTTTATCTGGGACTGATCAGCAATGAGAATATGCAGATCGAGGGATTCTGGTACTATTTATTTATCGGCGTGTTTGAAGCGGCGACCATTCATTACGCGGTCGCGAAGATCTTCGGGTCGCTGATCTTCGGCAGGGGTTGGTGCGGCTATGCCTGCTGGACGGCAATGGTGTTGGATTTTCTCCCCTATAAGGTGCCGGAGCAGCCGCGGAAGAAGATCGGCTGGATTCGCTATCTTACGTTTTCCGTTTCGCTGATTTTCGTCGCTGCGCTGTTCTTGGCACAGGTCGGAAATATCGAGCAGATCATGTTCTGGGCGTTTCTTGTCGGAAACGTCTTGTACTACGCGGTCGGGATCGCGCTAGCGTTTTTGTGGAAGGACAACCGCGCGTTTTGCAAATATATCTGCCCGATCACGGTATTTTTAAAACCTATGAGCTATTTCTCGCTTTTGCGGATCAAATGCGACAAGGAGAAATGCGTTTCCTGCGGGAAATGCAGGCGGGTGTGTCCCATGAATGTGGACATGACGGACAATTCGCGGAAACGGGAAAACGGGACGGAATGTATTTTGTGCTTTGAATGTGTGAAGAATTGCCCAAAAAATGCGCTGTAAAGGCGCTTTGAAGGGGTACGAGGCGGATTTTCCACGAGATATTCCGGGAGGGAGCCGAAATGGCGGATACGATTTTCTTTACCCTGAAATTGAAACGCGGCAGAACCCCCGGGGAGCTTTTTGAAAAAATGAAAAAATTCGTCAAGCCAAGGGGAGCGACGAAGAATTGGGTTTGTGAGACCGACGGGAACGGCGAAATTTTCAGCATTGATTTTAACGACGGAAAAAGCGAAGCGTTTGTCCTGTCGTTCGATGAGAAAAAGGGTTGCGAGAGCTTCTGTAAGGTATATTTTCCGCTTGAGGGCGACGATTTTGACGATGAAAAGAAAAGCGAGTTCAAGGCTTTGATGAATCTGCTTTATTCCGCGAGAACATTCTTTTCTAAAATGGAAATATCCGATGATTACGGGATCACGTCAAGTTTTCTGGACAGCAAAAAATATAAAATCACCTTGCGCACGTTAAATCCTCAGGAGACCCGGCGCGCAGAGCGGATTTTTAACGGCGGGCATACGGAACTGCGTGAGTTTATTATTGCGCTGTTGTTTGATTTACGCGGGCTTGATTTTGCCGAGGACTACAAATCAGCGATCAACAGGAATGCGGCTTTGGCAGGTTTGGCTGAGCAATATGAAAAAGATTATCAGGCGGTTGGTTTTGCGAATGAAGCGTCCCTGTTCGGCGCGTTTGTGGACAGCTTTTTATATGAAACAGCCGAATATCAGGATAAAGGATTGCTGAGAAAAACACCGGAGTATTTCGACAGTGATTTTAACAGCGTATTATTTTCCGTGACGGCTTTTCAGATCGGGATCACGCAGCTGATCGGCATGGATCGTTTCAGGGCGGCCGACGCGAAAAGCGGGCAGGTTTTAAGGCTTTACGAGCATTCCTTTCTGGCGCTGTACAATGAGGAAAAAGACGCCTTCAATAAGTGTGTTTTGGGGTATCGGTATTTTGTGTCCATTTATGAGTATCTCGGATTCAAATATGCGGGAACAAATATACCGGAAATTTAATGCCTTGAAGTTCATAGGAGGTACATCATTATGAGGGATATGATTGCATACTGCGGACTGGATTGTGAAAAGTGCGACGCATATCTTGCAACAATCAATGACGATCAGGCGCTGCGTGAGAAGACTGCGAAACTGTGGTCTGAGTTAAATGATGCTCCCATTTTGCCCGAACATATCAATTGTGAGGGCTGTCGTGTTGATGGGATCAAAACCGTTTACTGTGATCGTCTTTGCGGCATTCGCCAGTGTGCGTTGAAAAAGGGTGTAAAAACATGCGGCAGCTGTCGGGACCTGGAAAAATGTGACACTGTGAAAATGGTCCTTTCAAATGACCCCACTGCTTTGAAAAATCTAAGAGGGTAAGCTGCGTAGCATGACAATTTTCTAATTGTTAAACAGCAGACGCGCCGGATTTGAGGTGCGCGGAGCGCGGAACGGAAACAGGCAATTTTATTTACTTACGGGAGGAACGATCATGGCGGGAATCATAAAGGGCGGATATGGATTCGGGTATGTTCCCGTTTCGCCAAACGACGATACGCCCGTCATGCGGACGGTGTACGGCGTGCCGACTGAGACATCGGACGCGCCGATCCGAACAGTGCACGGCGATCCGGTCTTACGGGAGGAATCGCCGCGGCGGGACGAACCGACGGAAGAAGAAAACGGGATCGGTTTCGATCCTGCCCTAAACGGGGAGAAAACGGAGCCGGAGGAAGCGCAGCAGGCAGAGGAGCCGAGCGCCGAAGAAGCGGAAGCGTCGATCGAGCTTGTCAGTGCCGAGGAAGCCGCGTTGGAGCGGAGCAAGCTCGTCGAGGAGTACGAGGCGCTTCGCGAACAGTACGAGCAGGAGGCGGAGCTTTTTATCCGCCGCGCGAAGGAAAAAGCCGAGGAAATTTACGGAAAAACCAAGGAAGCCGCAAAGCAGATCATCGGGGAAGCCCGCGCGGAGGGCGAACGGGTCAGAGCGGAGGCAAAGGTCGAAGGGAAAAAGCAGGGCTATGACGAGGGCTATTCGCAGGGACACGAGGAGGGCTATGTCAGCGCGCTGAAGAAATGCAAGGAAACGCTGGTGGAGCTGAAGACCTTGAACGAGGCGGTCACCGCGCAGAAGGAACAGCTTTTCCTCGATTATGAGCACGCGCTTTTCGATACGATTTTCGAGATCGCGCAGAAGGTCACGGTCGGAAGTCTGAAGCAAAAGGATAAAGCGACGATCACGAAAATGCTGCGCGCGGCGGGAAAGCGCTATCGGAGCAGCAAATCCGTAAAGATCACGCTTTCGCAGCTTGATGTTTCGGAAGAAGCGGAGATCGACGAGACAGTTTTAAAGGAGATCTTCCGGAATGACGCGCTGATCGAGATCGAGCTTTTAAAGGACGCGCCGCAGGGCACGCTCCTCATTGACAGCGGATCGGAGATCACTGACGCGAGCGTTTCCACGCAGCTTAAAATGATCGAACAGCTCGGAAAGCGGAAATACCGTGACAAGTCGCTGACCGACCTGTTGCAGTCGAAGCGCGAGAAGCCGCAGGAAGAAGCGGCTGAAGCGGAAACGGACGAGAACGCGAGCGCGGAAGAAGGCGGCGGGGAAGCATGAATTTAAAGGATTTTAAAGAAGAGCTCGGTTCGCTCGATTCTTACCGCTATATGGGGAAGATCGAAAAGATCGTCGGCATGACGATCGAGGCGAGCGGACCCGAATGCAGCATCGGAGACGTATGCCGCATTTACACCAAGGATATGAAGGACTATATCCGCGCGGAGGTCGTCGGCTTTCAGTCGGATAAGGTCATTTTAATGCCGTATACGGATATTGAGGGGATCGGCCCCGGGAGCGTCGTCGATAATACGGGCGCGAAGCTGATGGTAAAGACCGGAGACGCGCTCATCGGGCGGATCATTGACGCGATCGGGAATCCGATCGACGACGGCGGGAAGATCAACTATACCGACAGCATTTCCATTAACGGGATCCCCGTAAACCCGCTCACCCGTCCGAAGATTGCCGAGCCGATCGAGCTTGGCGTAAAGGCGATCGACGGGCTTCTTACCCTCGGGAAGGGGCAGAGAATCGGGATTTTTGCCGGCTCGGGCGTCGGAAAAAGTACCCTGATGGGAATGATCGCGCGGAAAGTCAAGGCGGATATTAACGTGATCGCGCTGGTCGGAGAGCGTGGCAGAGAGGTTCGCGAGTTTATCGAGAACGATCTCGGCGAGGAAGGCATGGCGCGGTCGGTCGTGGTGGTCGCGACTTCGGATCAGCCCGCGATGATGCGGTCGAAATGCCCGATGACGGCGACGGCGATCGCGGAATATTTCATGAGCCAGGGGAAGGACGTTCTTTTAATGATGGATAACCTGACGCGTTTCGCGATGGCGAACCGCGAGGTCGGGTTATCGACGGGAGAGCCGCCGATCGCGCGCGGGTACACGCCTTCGATCTACTCGGCGCTTCCGAAGCTGCTCGAACGGGCAGGCTGTTTTGAAAAGGGAAGCATTACGGGAATATATGCGGTACTGGTGGAGGGCGACGATACGAATGAGCCGATCGCCGACACGGTGCGCGGAATTATCGACGGGCATATTGTTCTTTCGCGAAAGATCGCGGCGCAGAACCATTATCCCGCGATCGACATTCTTTCGAGCGTATCCCGTCTGATGTCGATCATTTGCGGCGAAGAGCATAAGGCGGCGGCAAGCAGGCTCAGAAACCTTCTCGCTTTGTATAATTCCAATGTCGATCTGATCTCGATCGGCGCTTATAAGGCGGGGACGAACCCGAAGCTTGACGAGGCGATCAATAAGATCGACAAAATCAACGGATTTTTAATGCAGGCGACGCACGAGAGCTTTTCTCTGGACGATACGATCCGTATGCTGGAGGAAGCGGTAAGCTGACGGAGCGCGCGTTCTATCTGAGAAATATTAAATTTATTGAATAGTGAATGAATATAAAACAATATCTTTGACATGTTCTGCATAGAATTTTTTTGTTTTCAACAACACTCACGACCTGACAGCCGCAGAATTGGAATTGGTAAAAATAGCGATGGGAAAAAGGATTCCAAAGGAAAAAGTTTCCTTTGGCAGGGGTGTGGGGACAGAGTCCCTGCAAAATAATTCATTTCTTTTTTACTCTTTTATTAAGTAAGGAGACATATTCTTGAAAAAGTTTGAATTTACGCTGGAGCGTTTGAAGCAGTACCGTGAACAGACGCTTGAAACCGAGAAGGGGACGCTTGCGCAGCTCCGCGGAGAGCGCAACCGATTACAGGCGGAATTGGAGGGCATTCTCGAGGAGCTGGCGCGGCTGAACCGCGAGCTGACCGAGATGTACGCGAAGGGAACGACGCCGCTCGAGATCTCGGTCCATAAACGGTATATTTCCGCGAAGCAGCAGGAGCTTCACATGAAGCGGCACCAGATCCTTATGAAGGAGCGCGAGATCGAGCGGCAGCTTGAAGCGGTGGTTCAGGCGACGCAGGAGGTCTCGAAGCTCGATAAGCTGGAGGAGCACCAGCTTGAGGAGTACCGCGCGGCGGAGCAGAAGGAAACCGAGCTTTTTATCGAGGAATTTGTGTCCAATTCCGACTGGCGAAAGGCGCATGCGGGGAATGTCAGCCTATAAATCAGGAACGCCGCGTGTTCGTCGGGGACGAACGCGCGGCGATTTTTAATAGGAGTGTAATATGGCAGAGGTAAGGTTTTATGATGAGATCGCAGACGAATTGCTGAAATTCGCCGTGATCGTGACGGTGTGTCACGGGAAGCTGGTGTTCTGCAAGCACAGGAATCGCGACACCTACGAAATCCCGGGCGGACATCGGGAAGCGGGAGAGGATATCCTAGCCGCCGCGAAAAGGGAATTGTATGAGGAAACGGGCGCGGTTAAATATGAGATCAAGCCGATCTGCGTGTATTCTGTCATCGCTCCCGATAATTTCAACGGAGAGGAGACCTTCGGAATGCTGTATTTCGCGGAAGTGGAGGTCTTTGAACGGGAGCTTCACTTCGAGATCGAAAAAATCGAGCTGTTCGACGAGCCGCCGGCGCGCTGGCGGTTTCCGGAGATTCAGCCGAGGCTTCTGGAGGAGGCGGGGAGAAGGGGGTTTGTGAAATTGCTTGGTGAGATCATTGGTGGCAGCCTCGTCCTTGCCCACTACATAAAAGAAACGCCTGACCCGTCGTTTTCGGTCGGGAAGAATCGAAAATACAAAAAGTATATTGAAATTTAAAATATACTGTGCGTTATAGAAAATGCACAAAATTACAAATCGTTCATACGCATCAAAAGCAGGAACGAACGCGTTTTCGGAGAAATCGCGCGGCGGGGTATTGCAATTTTCAAAAAAGTATGCTATAATAACGGTACAATCAAAATCGAACGGAAAGGAAAGCAGATCATGAAGCATATCAAAACCGTCAATAAAGCGAATTTAAAGGAAACCGCCGCGAAGGGCGGCTGCGGCAAGTGCCAGACCTCCTGCCAGTCGGCGTGCAAAACCTCCTGCACGATCGCGAATCAGGAATGCGAGTCGCAGAAGTAAACAGGGTAACGGCAGGTACACGGGGCGGCGTTTTCTTTTCGCCGTCCCCTGCTTTGTATTCGGGGTATTTTTACCCAAACAGGTCTACATAGAAATGAGGACGGATTTTATGAGTCAAACGGAAGGCATGATCCACCGCTTTCGGCAGGGGGAGGACTATTTTGTGCTCGACGTCGCGAGCGGGGGCGTACATCATGTGGATAAAATGGCTTACGACCTGATCGGGGCGCTTGAGCCGCCGCTCGGGGAAAAGCTTCCCGAATCGGCCGCCGCGGCGCTTTCGGAATATCCCGTCGAAGAACTGGAAGAATGCTACGGGGAATTTTACGAGCTTTTCCGCGACGGGATTTTGTTCAGCGCGGACGATTACGAAAAATACGCGGAGATCTCGGTCAAGGCGCCGATCAAAGCGCTTTGCCTGCACGTTTCGCACGACTGCAACCTGCGCTGCTCCTACTGCTTCGCGCAGACGGGCGATTTCGGAACAGGTCGGAAAACCATGACTCCCGAAATGGGGAAAAGGGCGATCGACTTTTTAATCGAGCACTCGGCGGGGCGGGAAAATCTCGAGCTGGACTTTTTCGGCGGAGAGCCGCTCATGGCCTGGGACACCGTTACCGCGGTCGTCGATTACGCGCGGAGCGTTGAACAAAAGCACGGCAAGAAATTCCGCTTTACGATCACGACGAACGGGCTTCTGCTCGACGACGAAAAGATCGCGTACATCAACCGTGAGATGTCGAACTGCGTTCTGTCGCTCGACGGACGGAAGGAGGTCAACGACCGCAACCGCCCGACCCCGAACGGAAAGGGCTGCTACGACGCGCTTGTTCCGAAATACCGGAAGCTCGTCAGTGAACGGACGCAGCCGAACCGGACGGACTACTACGTGCGCGGGACGTTTACGAGGCAGAATCTCGATTTCGCGGAGGACGTTTTCCATATCGCTTCGCTCGGATTTTCACAGCTTTCGGTGGAGCCTGTTGCCGCGCCGCCCGAAATGCCGTACGCGATCGCCGAGGAGGATCTTCCAGAGATCTTCCGGAACTACGACCGCATTTACGACGTGATGGCGGAGGGGCTTCGGAAAAACGGCGAAAGACCGTTCAATTTCTTTCATTTCATGGTCGATCTGAATCAGGGTCCCTGCGTCATCAAGCGGCTGCGCGGCTGCGGCTGCGGGAACGAGTATGTCGCGGTCACGCCCGACGGAGAAATTTACCCCTGTCACCAATTTGTCGGCATAGAACAGTGGAAACTGGGAAACCTATCCGATGGGGTACTGGATCAGGAAATCATGAACTATTTCGCGAAAACACATATTTACAGCAAGGCGGACTGTGCGAACTGCTGGGCAAGGTTTTACTGCTCGGGCGGCTGCAACGCGAACGGATTCATCTATGAGGGCGACGTCAGAAAGCCGATGAAGCTGCAATGCGCGACCATGCGCAAGCGGATCGAATGCGGGATCGCGCTCGGGGTACTTCAAAGGGAGCTGAAGGAAACGGACGGCGAGTAAGCGGCCTTTGTGAAAATCAGAGTACGTTTTCACAGAATTTCGTCATTTATTCTTCGCGAATCTCCACGAATTCTTTACCGCGAACTTTACGAATCTTAATCAAACAGTCACGTTTTTTTCACAAACATGGGGTAGAATACAACCATAGAGAAAAAGCCGGCTTCTGCTTTTACGGAAAGGAATGATTGTATCATGGACGAAAATTACAGAACCGAATATCAATATACGACAGAACCTCCCAGGAAAAAAGGAAAGATGAAGACCGTGGTCGCGCTGGTCGCGTTGGTGGCGGTCGTCGGCGGGGCTTCGGGCTTCGGCGGGGCGTACCTCGCGGGGCGTATGAACGGCGGTATCCCACTCGATGGCGGCGAAATCTGGGATCGGGACGGAGCAAATTTTGAAACGCAGTCCGATCATGAGAAAAATAATCTGCCGGGCGACGTTTCGGCGGCGCTCGACGTAATCCGAAATTCCAATACCGCGTCCTCCGGCGCTTCCGCTTCGCGCGGCGAGGCGGTCACCCCGACGGGACTGAACGGACAGTATACGGCGGAAGAGCTTTACGAGGTCGTAAACGACACGATCGTACTCATCAATATTTACGCAAGTCCGCAGGGCTCTTACAGCAGCTATTATGACTACTACTTCGGCTACGGCGGAGAGAAGCCCGACGAAAAGAAAGAACCCGTACTCAGCGGTTACGCGAGCGGGATCGTCTTTACCGAGGACGGATATATTCTTACCAACGCGCACGTTGTGGACGACGCGGAGCGGGTGGAGGTCATCGTCAACGACTATGAGGACAGCGAGACCACGCATACTTATGAGGCGGAAATAATCGGCTCGGATACTTCGACCGATATTGCGGTCATTAAGATCAGCCGCACCGAGCCGTTCCGCACGGCGAAGATCGGCGACAGCGATTCCCTGAAGGTCGGACAGACCGTCTGCGCGATCGGGAACCCAGGCGTAAACGGATCGGTCATGTTCACGCACACCATGACGCAGGGCATTATCTCGGGACTGAACCGGATCAGCCTTTCGACCGGGTACAGCACCAGCTATATCCAGACCGACGCCCCGATCAACAGCGGAAATTCGGGCGGTGCGCTGTTCGATATGTACGGGAACGTGATCGGCGTCGTCAATAAGAAGATCGTTTACGACACGGTCGAGAACATCGGCTTCGCGATCACGATCAATGAGGCAAAGCCCGTCATGGAGGATCTCCTTTCGTTCGGATACGTAAAGAGCAGACCCGTTCTCGGGATCACGACGATCGAGCTGAACGAATATCGGGCGCAGGCGTACGGTACGAAGCTTTCCAAGGGCTTACTGGTGACCGAGATCCGCGCGGACGCGGCGGTCAGCAAGAGCGAGCTTCGCCTTTCGGATATTATCACGAAGATCAACGGGAAAAATGTGGAAACGGTTACGGACGTCCAAGGGATCATTAAAAATATGAAGGCGGGCGATAAGATCAAGGTGACTGTTGCGCGCGAAAAGGAGAACGGAACGCTCGACAGTGTGGAACTGGAGATCGAGCTTTCGGAGAGCGCGGGTTAAGCGGCACCGCACAATAAACAGCTTACGAGATTCCCCCTATATACACCATGGGTAGCGGCGGCAGACTTCGGTTTGCCGCCGTTATCCGGTTTTGTTTTTCTTTTTGGGCAGGAGTGCCTTGCGGATCGCTTGGGGCGATCCGCTCCCGCTTCCATGCGGGGTTCGGGCGGGTTGAGAAAAGCTGGGGCAGGAGTTGATTTTTTTATTTTAAGATGTTATAATGAAAGCAATTAAACAGAGTTCGGGAGGAGTATTTTATGACAAAAAAACGCCTTGATCGGGACGCAAAATGGTTTTTTCAAGGATTTCCTTATTACCTATGAGAATGGACACAGACGATTTTCACGGACTGGTGAGCGTGGTGGAGTTAAAGGGCGGGGATTATTTCTTTTGGGAAATGCCGAAAGCCGGGAAGACTCCGGTGTGCGGGAAAGGAATGCTATGGCTGCAGCTGATTCCCGACGATCAGTATCGGGTAATAACGGCAAAATTCCTTCCCCCGGACAGGAGGGTTCAGGGTGTAAAATATTCAAAATCGGTCTCGTTATGGTATGTTGATGTGATCGACGGCTGGGGATATGATGAGGATCAGGTCGCTTATTTCATGGATCAGTATTTAGATGTGGTATTTGATGTTGAGGGCGATGTGGTTATAGAGGATCGTGATGAGCTGGACGCCGCCTATCAGTCGGGGGAGCTGTCCGAGGAACAGTATCAAAGAGCGATCGCGGAAGGGGATCGGATCGTTTCGGATCTGTGCTCGGACACCCAAAAAACGCAGCGGTGGTGCGAAAGGATTTTAAAGCTTGCGATGAAAAGAATTGAAAATAACGACAATATTTTTAAAAAGAATGTATGATGAAAGGAGATTTTCCGTGATAAAAAAATCCGTTTGCTTTTTTTTGATCCTGTGTTCTTCTTTGGCGTTTATGCTTCCCGTTTCGGCGAAGGAAAATTTTTTTGTCAGAGAAAAGGACACCGAAAAAAAGTTGGTAGAGCTTTGGAACGGAGACGATCCGGAAGCCTTTGAGGAATTTTACTCCCAAGAAATTGAAGAAATAGGCGGTTTTACCCCCCGTCTTTTCTCCCCCGAAATCGGACAAGACTTTCGGAACGAAGAAGACAAGCTGATCGTTTTTACGTTCACTTTTGACCGCAAGGCGATGATCGAATCGGAATACGGGGAGTATTATTTGGAATTTGAGGAGGAAAACCCGGATAATCTCGGAAGCTTTTTCTTTTCATTGATCTCCTATGACGGAACGACCTATCATTCCGGAAGGAAAAACGCAAATGCTCGAAGGGTTTACAGCTTCAAGGAAATTATAAAAGACTGCGGGGTCGAAGATCCCGCCGAGATCGGATTAGCGCGATACGAGCGCCTGAGCGAGTACGGTCTCTTTACTTTCGAGTTTGCGGACTACACTCCCGGCTGGAACGAGATCGACGGGAACCGCTATTACATCAAGTCCGACGGAACGGTTCTGACGAAATCCGCCATGATCGACGGGATCCGTTACAAATTCGACGAAAGCGGCGTTTGCCAAGGCAAATATACGGGCTATACGATGACAAGCAAGGGCAAGCGGTACTGGAAAAACGGCGAGCTTGTGAAAAACAAATGGATCAAGGTCAAGGGCGAACGGAAGCATTACGCGGATAAAAACGGGTATCTCGTGACGGGAACGCGGAAAATCGACGGGAAGAAATATTCCTTCGACGAAAACGGCGCGCTGAAAAAAATGCCCGAGAAGAAAGAATTTCCGAGGATCGAGGTCAAATACCCTGACGGAGCGGTATACGAAAGTTCGGACGGCGGAAAAAGCTGGACAAAAGATGGGGAAGTACAGTCTCCTTCGGTATACGCGAGGTTTAAGGGAGAATATCCCGTCCGTATGTCGGAGGATGCCATGATTGTGGTAAGGAACGAAGCTTTGCCGTTTCTTAGCTCCGGAGAAGACCAACTGTTTCGCGAGGAAAACGGAGAATGGATAAAACCGGAGCTTCTTGACAAGGAAATGGGTTTCGCCGGTCTGGTATATGCGATCGAGGAAAAGCAGGAATGTGGATTTGCGATGGGTACTTCCTACTATGTCCCGCTTGAAGGAAAATATCGCTATACGCTGAAGATGATCGGGCCGGGAGGAAACGAGTATATGATTTCCGTTGAATTTTGGGCAGTCGACGATACCGTCTCGGAATAACCCTGCCATTAAAAAAGAAAAAATCGGGTCAAACTCCGATTTTTCTTTTTATCCTTTTATCCTTCATCGTCCTTTTTATACGCTTCATTCTCGTCCCAGAGCGCTTCCAGCTTCATCAGGTTCTGCTCGAGCTGCGGGCGGCAGCGCATTCCCACCGCGACCAGCAGCGCGTTCATCAGGCACAGCGGCGCGACGAGGCTGTCCGCGAAGCTTACCATATCGCTTTTCGCGAGCAGAAGCTCGTCCGCGTAATCCGCGAGGGGAGAGGTCGCGCTGTCGGTGACGGCGATAATGTTCGCGCCGCTTTTTTTCGCGTACGCCGTCGCGTGGAGCGTGTTTTTCGAGTACCGCGGGAAGGACATCGAAATCATCACGTCCTTTTCGCCGATCCGGATCAACTGCTGTAAGATCCCGCTGGTGTTGATCGGCTGAACAAAGATCACGCTGTCGAAGATCAGGCTCAGGTAATTGTACAAAAACCGCGCGAGAATGTTGCTGCTCATCGCGCCGAAAATGTAGATATGCTCCGCCGAAACGATCTTTTCCACCGCCGCGTTGAAATGCTCCTCGGAGAGAGCCTCGAGCGTGGTGCGGAGGCGGTCGCTGTCCTGCGAAAATACGTTTTTCAGCAGATTTCCGTTTCCGAGACGGTCGCTCGCGATGTCGAGCCGCTGGAGCGTCGTGAGGCGGTTTTTGCTGTAATTGCGGAGCGCGGTCTGCATTTCGGGATAGCCCTCAAAGCCCATTTCGATCGCGAAACGGACGACGGTGCTTTCGCTTACGCCGACCGCCGCGCCAAGCTTTGCCGCCGTCATAAACGCGGCTCTTTCGTAATGCTCGATCATGTATTTCGCAAGAACGCGCTGGCTTTTCGAGAATTCGGGCATTCTGGCTTCTATATCGGTTAAAAGACTTTGCATGGCGGAGATCCCCTTTTTGTCTGCACTTTGATTAAAAATCAGTTTCAGCCCCGCGAACGATCCCACGGGAAAACCTTCGACAATCAGTATACTACTTTTTACCCAAAAATGCAAGTGGTTTTTTGAAATCCTGCAAAAAAAGTTTCCGCAAATCTCTTGAAAGGTGCGGTGAAATATGGTACACTGAGAACATATCTTCACAAGACTTGTCCTTTCGGAAAATTCCGGAACAAAAAGGGGGAAGAACGATGGATTTTGAGGTGATCGTGATCGGCGGGGGCGCGGCGGGAATGCCGGCGGCGATCCAATGCGCGCGGCTCGGGCGGAAAACCGCGCTGATCGAGCGGAATGAAAAGGTGGGGAGAAAGCTCGCGATCACGGGGAAGGGTCGCTGTAACGTCACCAACAACACCGATCGGGATACCGTGCTCAAAAATATCCCGCGCAATCCGCGCTTCTTGTACAGCGCACTTTCCGCGTTTTCGCCCGAAGATGTGATGAATTTTTTTGAAGAAGAGGGCGTCCCGCTCAAGACCGAGCGCGGGAACCGCGTTTTTCCCGTTTCCGACCGCGCCTATGATATTGTGGACGCGCTTTACGGAGGGTTGAAAAAATGCGGGGTCACGGTGATCCGTGCGCGGGCGGAGGAAATTCTGACCGAGGACGGCGCGGTTTCCGGGGTGCGGACCGATCGGGGGGATTTCCGGGCGAGCCGCGTCATTCTCGCGACGGGCGGGCTTTCCTACCCCGTCACGGGCTCGACGGGCGACGGGTACCGCATGGCGGAGCGGCTCGGACATACGGTTGTGCCGCCGAAGCCCTCTCTCGTGCCGATCGAGACAAGAGAGGACTGCGCGGAGATGATGGGACTGAGCCTGAAAAACGCGGTGCTTTCCGTTCGGGACAATGAAAAGGGGAAAATCGTTTTTTCGGAAATGGGAGAAATGCTTTTTACGCATTTCGGCGTGTCGGGGCCGCTTATTCTGAGCGCGAGCGCGCGCATGGAGCCGTTCCGGGAGGGAAGGTACACGCTCCTGATCGACCTGAAGCCCGCGCTTTCGGCGGAAAAGCTGGACGACCGGATCGTCCGCGACCTTACCGAGCGGAAGAACAGCCAAATTTCCAACGCGCTTCGGAAGCTCCTGCCCGAGAAGATGATCGCGCCGATCCTGAGGCATACGGAAATTTCTCCCGAAAAGCAGTGCAATTCGGTCACAAAGGCAGAGCGGCAAAGGCTCGGCGGGGCGGTAAAGGGCTTTCCGCTCACGCCGACGGCATTCCGTCCGATCGCGGAGGCGGTCGTCACCGACGGGGGCATCGACGTTCGGGAGATTTCGCCGAAAACGATGGAATCGAAGCTTGTGAAGGGCTTATATTTTGCGGGCGAGGTCATCGACGTATCCGGCTTCACGGGCGGGTTTAACTTACAGATCGCGTTTTCGACGGGAACTTGCGCGGGGGTTGCCGCGGCGCAGTCCTGCGATTAAAAAATAACAAAAAAACAACCCCCGCGAGCCGTTTGGTTTAAAGCCCGCGGGGGATTATTTTATCGGATTTTTAGCCCTGTGCCATTCTGGTGCGGTAATCGTCAAGAATGGATTCGATCGAGTTGTAGTACTCTTCACGGAGCTGTGTGAAGGAAATGTCGTTCCACATCGGACCGTCCATCAGCGACGACTCGCCCGCGCCTTCAAAGAGCTTGGAGAGATCGTCGTTAAAGCCCTTGCAGTTATCGAAAAGGAAGCTGAACTTGCCGCGTTCGGGCGTGATCAGGTCGAGCAATACCTCATACTGCTCCTCGGAATAATAGGCGTTGAACTTTACGCGTCTCGGGGTGCTGCATTCGGGGCAGACGGTAAGATCCTCAGTCTCATGCTCTACGTAGCTGTATTTGCATTCGGGGCATTTCGGATAGTACTTCGTCGAGGAATCGGTCGCTTCGTCCTTCCGCTTGGCGACGTTCTCGGGATCGACCTCGTCCGTACGGTTCAGCGTGATCCAGTCCACCGCGCCCTTCACGTTCTTCGAGCCGGAGGGGATCATGTATCCGAAGGAGTCAAAGCCGTGATAATACTGATCCGCAAGCTCGTCTTTCGGGAACGGTACGAATGCCATATCGTAATCGACGCTCTTTTTGAAGAGCGATTCGCACGCCGCACTATATGTCCAGGTCGGCTCCATGCCGAGGAAGAGGAGGTTTCCGTCCACGAACGCCTCGTCGGGGGGAACGTAGCCGTCGCCGGTCAGACCCTGACGGCAGAGATCCTCGCAGAATTCCATCGCGCGCTGAACGCTCTCGTTCTTTAAGTTGTTGACGATCTGGCTATCCCGTACGTCGATCATTTTCGTTCCCGTCGTGGTAACGAAGCTCATGGCGCTTACGCCGGTATAGCCGATATGGTTCGTGTCCGCGTCGCACCACTGGGTCAACAGATCGCGGAACGCCGCCCAGTTCCATTCGCCGCTGTGATACAGATCCATCGGATCGGGCAGACCGTACTCCTGAAGCGAGAGACGGTTATAGTTGAGGGCGAAGTTCGAGGTGATCTTATACGGCACATAATAGTGCTTTCCGTTATAAAGGAACTGATCGGCGACCTCCTTCATATCCGACCAGAGATCGCTGTCAAGGTCGATATAGCTGTCGATCGGCGTATACATATTCCGCGACATGCCGTGCGGGAAGGACATCCACTCGTAACGGACAATATCGGGCGAAAGATCGGAGGCGACGAGCGTACCGAGCTTTTCAAAATAGCCCGCGCCGCTCGAGCAGATCTCCTGTTCGATCGAGCCGTTATAGCGGGTCTCGAAAAGATCGACGAGCTTCGCGTCCTGCGTCACCAGATCGTAGTAGATCAGCACCTTGATCGTTCCGGTCTCCTGATTTTCGTCAATTTCCACGACCTCCGCCTCTTCCATGATGACGTTCGCGGCGCTCGGTCCGCTTGTGGTCGCTTCGGGGTCGGCGACGTCCGCGTTCGGCGTGGTCGTTGTGTTTCCCCGCGGGCTGTCGGAATTGCAGGCGGCGGAACCGAGCAGCATTCCCGCCGCGAGGAGAGCCGACGCGATTTTCTTCATTTTCATAAAAGAACTCCTTTCGTTTTTGGCGAATTTTCATTGGGATATGTAACGCAAAAGCCTTCAAGAGCCGCCCGAATCCTCCTTTTTTGTATTCCTGCTTCGCAGGAATACAAGGGAGCTCCCTTGTTAATATATAGAAAGTATATTAATTTTTTAGCGGTAAAGGCTCTTTCATGAATACGTTTACACGATTCAATTGTACCAAAATTTCGGCTGTTCGTCAATCGCCGAAATGTAAATAAAACGGCGGTTGTTTTTATGCAAAATGAACAACCGCCGCTTGGAATCGGGGAAAATTCCAAAAAACGGTTGGAATCCCAGCTTGCCGAAAGACCTCCCTTCGGTCGGATTTTCGGCAAGCTGCCGCCGATTTTTGGCAAAGCCAAAAATCAAAAATCGGGAAATTCCTTCGGAATTTCCTCGATTTTAAGGCTATGATTATGATTTGAAGGGAAACCCTGATGGTTTCCCTTCAAGCTTTCCTTCCGAAGAAAGATTTTCCCGATTTTTCAACAGACTGTGAAAGCTTACCTTATTTTTAATTTGGCGGGGCGAATATCTCCTCGGGATTCCCGAAGGCGGCGTTTTTTCAAAAAATTTTTTAAAAAGGTATTGACTTTTTTCTGAAAACGTGATACATTATGTTTAGCACTCATAGATCAAGAGTGCTAACACTCGGAACGAAAGACTGCTAAAGAAGAAATATTCCGTTACGAAAGGATCGGTTTGGAGCAATGGAAAGCCGCGCGCTGAAAATTCTTGAGATCATTGTGGACGAATACATTCGCACCGGCGAGCCGATCGGATCAAAGGCGATCCAGCCGCTTCTCGATCTTCAGGTCTCGTCCGCGACGATCCGGAACGAGATGGCGTCACTCGAGCAGCAGGGTTATCTCGAGCACCCGCACACCTCGGCGGGGCGGATTCCGACCTTTAAGGGGCTTCGGCTTTACATCGAGCGGCTTTCGGGCCGCGCGGTCCTTGACGAGGAGGAGCGCGAGCGGATCGACCTTCTTTTCGGCGAGGCGGAGAACCAGACGGACGACGCGATCATCGGGAACGCCGCCCGCGCGCTCGCGGAGATCACGAAATGCGCGATCGTCTCGACGACCGATTCGGCGAAATTCTCGGTCATTACCAAGGTCGAGGTCATTCCGACGGGACGGAGAATGTATGTTCTCCTGATGATTACCTCGGGCGGACAGATCCGGAACCGCGTCTGCCGCTTGTCCTTTGACCTCACCGAGGAGCAGATGGCGTTTTTTCAGCAGTTTGCGCAGGAGAACCTGACCGGGATCGCGCCGGAAAATGTTTCGGAGGATTTTCTGAACAATCTTTCCGCCGCGCTCGGAAGCTATGTTGTTTCGCTCTCGCCGCTCTTAAAGGGCGTGATGGATCTTTCGGCGGAAATGCTCGACGACCGGGTCGTGATCGAAGGGGAGGAAAACCTGATCGCCTGTCCCGAACTGAAGGGGACGGAGATCGCGGCGGTCTTACGGCGGCGCAACGAGTTTACGAGAGTCCTCGACGAGACGTTCGGCGGGATCAATGTGACGTTCGGGGCGGAGGACGATACCTTTGTGATCTCGAACTCGAGCCTGATTACGGGGTCGTTTTCCAAGAGCGGAGAGCACGCGGGAAGCTTCGGCGTGATCGGACCGCTGAGACTCGATTATAAAAAAATTATTCCTTATATAGAATATTTTACGCGGAAGGTTTCCACCCTTTTATCACAGGAGGAAGCCGACGCGGCCGAAGAACAGAAGGAGGCGGAGACATTTGAGCAGGAATAAAGAAAAAGAAAAGGAAAAAGAAACGGAAACGGCAGAGGAGGCGATTCCCCCGAACGGGGAAGAAACCGCCGGATCCGCGGAGCAGACCGAGCCGAAGGCGGAAGCCGATCCGAAGGATCAAGAGATCGCGAAACTGAAGGATCAATTAATGCGGAACATCGCGGAGTATGACAACTATCGGAAACGCACCGCAAAGGAGCGCACGGAGCTTACTCCCGAGATCACCGCGCGGATCGTGACGGAGTTTTTACCCGTGATGGATAACCTCGAGCGGGCGCTCCAGACCGAGTGCACCGACGAGAATTACAAGAAGGGCGTGGAGATGATCCGCGACGCGTTTTCCGAAACGCTTGAAAAGCTCGGCGTGGAGAGCGTCCCGACGGAGGACTTTGACCCGAGCATTCATCAGGCGGTACAGCAGGTGGAAAGCGAGGAGCTTGAAAGCGGGAAGATTGCTTCGGTATTCCAGAACGGGTACCGGATCGGAACGCGGGTGATCCGGTTCGCGATGGTCGCGGTTGTAAGCTAGCAGGCATTGAGAACGGATTTTCGCAGCAAAAAACGAGAGCGGGAGGAGCCCGAAAGGGCGCGCGCCTGCACAAAAAAGAAAAAACACAATAAAAACAAAGGCTTTAAGGAGGCAGTTATTATGGCAAAGATCATAGGAATCGACTTAGGAACCACGAATTCGTGCGTATCCGTTATCGAGGGCGGCGAAGCGACCGTCATCACCAACAGCGAGGGCTCGAGAACGACCCCGTCCGTTGTCGCTTTTGCGAAGGACGGCGAACGGCTCGTCGGACAGCTCGCGAAGAACCAGGCGGTCACCAACCCCGACAAGACCGTTATTTCGATCAAGCGCCACATGGGCAGCGATTATAAGGTAGATATTGACGGGAAGAAGTACACCCCGCAGGAGATCTCCGCGATGATCCTCACCAAGCTGAAAAACGAGGCGGAAAGCTATCTCGGCGAAAAGGTCACCGACGCGGTCATTACCGTTCCGGCATACTTCACCGACTCGCAGCGTCAGGCGACCAAGGACGCGGGACAGATCGCGGGCTTAAAGGTTCACCGGATCATCAACGAGCCGACCGCAGCCGCGCTCGCGTACGGGGTCGATAAGGAAAACGAGCAGAAGATCGTTGTTTATGACCTCGGCGGCGGTACGTTCGACGTATCGGTCATCGAGATCGGCGACGGAGTGCAGGAGGTTCTCGCGACGGCGGGCAACAACCGCCTCGGCGGCGACGATTTCGACCAGCGCGTGATCGACTATCTTGTAAGCGAATTCAAGAGAACAGACGGAACCGACCTCACGAATGACAAGTTCGCCATGCAGCGGTTAAAGGACGAGGCGGAAAAGGCGAAGATCGCGCTTTCCAACTCGACTACGGTCAACGTCAATATTCCCTATATCACGGCGGACGCGACCGGCCCGAAGCACATGAACACCACGCTTTCGAGAGCGAAGTTCAACGAGCTTACCGCCGACCTCGTCGAGGCGACCATGGGACCGTTAAAGCAGGCGCTGAATGACAGCGGACTGAAAATTTCCGAGATCGACAAGGTGCTTCTCGTCGGCGGTTCGACCAGAATCCCCGCCGTACAGGAAGCGGTCAAGAATTATATCGGCAAGGATCCGTTCAAGGGAATCAACCCCGACGAGTGCGTCGCGATGGGTGCGGCAATCCAGGGCGGCGTTCTCAATCAGGAGGTCACGGGGCTTCTGCTCCTCGACGTTACGCCTCTTTCGCTCGGAATCGAGACGGCGGGCGGCGTCTGCACCAGAATGATCGAGCGGAACACGACGATCCCGACGAAGAAGTCGCAGATCTTCTCGACATACAGTGACAACCAGCCGAGCGTTGACATCAACATCTTACAGGGCGAGCGTGAGTTCGCGAGAGACAACAAGTCGATCGGCACCTTCCGCTTAGACGGAATTGCGCCCGCGCCGAGAGGGATCCCGCAGATCGAGGTAACCTTCGACATTGACGCGAACGGGATCGTAAACGTTTCGGCGAAGGATCTCGGAACGGGCAAGGAGCAGCACATCTCCATCACCGCTTCGAGCAACATGAGCAAGGAGGACATCGACAAGGCGGTCAAGGAAGCGGAAGCATATGCGTCGGAGGACGCGAAGCGCCGCGAGGAGGTTGATCTCCGGAACGAGGCGGATCAGCTCGTATACCAGATCGAAAAGTCGATGGGCGAGTTCGGCGATAAGGTCACCGAGGCGGATAAGTCGGCGGTCAACCCGAAGCTCGACGCGCTGAAGGAAGCGCTCAAGGGAACGGATACCGAAAAGATCAAGACCGCGAAGGACGATCTCCAGAAGGCGTTCTACGACGTTGCGGGACGCATTTATCAGGAGCAGGGTCAGGCTGCGCAGGCGGCGGACGTTCAGGGAAGCGGTACGAACGCGGCGCCGAACGGCTCGGACGATAATATCGTTGACGCGGATTATACCGACGCGAACTAAAGAAGAAATAAGACGTGCCGAGGGCAGCGCCGCGGTGTCAATACTGATATGCAATGAAAAACCGTACAAAAATTAAGCAAAAGCTTTGATATATGCGATTTTGCGCAGATTTCTTGTCTACGGTTTTCATTGCGGATCAGTATAAGAGACATCGCCGCGCTGCCTGTCGGCGGTTTCTTTGACAAAAGATTGTACCGGTTTTCGATTGGTGAAAGCGTCGGAAATCGGTATCGGGCAGGAGGGCGAAGCGGCGGACGTTTCGGCTTCCCGAAAGAAAGGAAATGACAGGTATGGCGGAAAAGCGCGATTATTACGAGGTGCTCGGGATTTCCAAGAACGCGACGGAGGACGAGATCAAAAAAGCCTACCGGAAAATGGCAAAAATGTATCACCCCGATCTTCACCCCGACGACCCCGAGGCGGCCGAGAAATTCAAGGAGGTCAACGAGGCAAACGACGTTCTTACCGATCCGCAGAAGCGCCAGCGGTACGACCAGTTCGGACACGCGGGCGTTGATCCCTCTTACGGCGCGGGACAGGGCGGCGGCTTTGGCGGCTTCGGCGGATTTTCAACGGGCGACGGGATCGACCTCGGCGATATTTTCGACTCGTTCTTCGGCGGGGGCGGTATGCGATCCTCGTCGAACCCGAACGCTCCCCGAAAGGGCGCGGATATTTCGATCAGTCTCGATATTTCGTTTATGGAAGCCTGTAAGGGAATCCGTCACGAGGTCGAGCTGAACCGGGCGGAGGTCTGCGACAGCTGCAACGGAAGCGGCGCAAAGGCGGGAACAACGGCGAAAACCTGTACGGAATGCCACGGGACGGGATCGGTGCGCTTTCAGCAGCGGACGATCCTCGGCTCGATGACCTCGACGCGCCCCTGCACCAAGTGCGGCGGAAAGGGAAAGGTGATCGAAACGCCCTGTCCGACCTGCCGCGCGAGCGGACGCGTACAGAAAAAGGCGAAGATCACCGTAAACGTTCCGGCGGGGATCGACGACGGACAGATCTTACGCGTTTCGGGCGAGGGACATATGGGAACGAACGGCGGACCGCGCGGCGATCTCAATGTCCGGATCTCGGTACGGAAGGATCCGCTTTTCGAGCGGAAGGGCTTCGACGTATGGACGGAGATCCCGATCACATACGCGCAGGCGGTGCTCGGTGCGGAGGTCACCGTTCCGACGATCGACGGGAACGTAAAGTACAATATCCCCGAGGGGACGCAGCCCGATACGGTGTTCCGTCTCAGAGGAAAGGGGATCCAGCGGCTCCAGCGCGAGGGTCGGGGCGATCAGATGGTAAAGGTCATTCTCGAGGTGCCGAAAAATCTTTCTAAAAAGCAGCGGGAAATGCTGACCGAATTCAGCGATTCGCTTTCCGAGAAAAATTATGAAAAACAGTCGGGATTTTTCGAGAAACTGAAAAAATTCGGGGACGATCTGAAGAAAAATTTCGATAACCTCGGGAACGGCTGATTTTCGGTATTTTTTGACTTTAAGCTTTTGGGGCAGGTGTGCGCTTCGCCGCGTCCGCAAAAACGGGCGCTTTTTGAGACGCGAGATGAAGTACGCCTGCACCAATTTGAAATTGTTAAAAAAGCACAAAAAGCAAGAATCGTTTTAGGGCGAAGTTACAAATTGTTCACAAGTCATTTACATTTTTCATTTTTTGTGATATTATAATTGTAAGCGAATGCGCAGGGCGCGTTCGGAATTCAGATGGAGCGTGGGTTTACATATGAAAGTAAAAAATATACTGATCGTTGTTTCCGCAATCCTCCTTGCCGTTTCAATGGCGGTATTCGGGGTGTTTTTGGCGATACAGCTGAATTCGACGGCGGACGCGATGTATGACAATTATCTCTCCGGACTTTCCGGAACGCAGGCGGCCAGCCTCGAAAACTATCTGGCGGACATCACCGCCAGAACGAAGTCGGTCGCGGAGCTTCCTGCCGTTCAAAGCTATACGGGCGGCGACGAATCCTCGGCGGAGGAGGTCCGGAATCTTTTTGGCGCAATGGTCGATACTTCGTCCGTGACCTCGGCGATCCTTTATGACAACAGCGGGAAGATCCTGCTCGGCGCGGGGATCGGAAGCACCCAGACGCTCGCGGACGAGGTCTGCAAAACGAATGCGGCGGATTATGCCCCTGTCATCAATGACGAGGCGTCGCAGAGCGATAAATCACAGTATTTCGTATCCGTCCGCGCGAAGGTGAACGACTGTCATCTCGCGCTCGTATTCGGGCAGGAAAGCGGCGGGATCCGCGCGATCCTCCGTCAGTCCTCGAACGCCGTTTTCGCGGTCGATCCGAACGGCGCGATCGTTACGACGCAGACCTTTGTCGGTTCCATGGAAAACGCGACGCAGCAGTACGCGCCGTATAAGGACGCTGTCGCGAACGCCACGGCCACGACGACGGGCTACCGCAACGGTTCCAACATCGCTTATACCACGGCGACGTCGGGCGGTTGGGTCATTGTCGCGAATGACGACATTTCGGCTGCGGGTACTTATTCCGCGTCCTCTGTTTCGACGGTGATCGGTATCGCGGTTCTTTTGTTCATTGTCTTTTTCATAGCCGCGATCCTTCTGGTCATCGCGGTCACGAAGCCGCTTTATAAGATCGAGGAAACGCTCCTGAAGATCAGCCGCGGCGATCATGAGGCGCGAATCGAGATCATGTCCCGGAACGAATACGGCGATATTGCCCGCGTATTCAACGATATTGTGGACGATATTATCGTAAGCGAATCCCGATACAGAACCATTATCGAGATGTCGGACAATATTATTTTTGAATGGAACTTCATCAACAACGAGGTCATCTTCTCAAATAATTTTAACAAGAAATTCAGCTACCGCGCTCCCTCGGATCATTTCGCGGACAGCTTCCTTCTGAAGTGCAAAGTTCACCCCGACGACGCAGACCGCTATAAAACGGATCTCGAAAAGCTCGCGAAGGGCGAAAACTTCAAGCACAACGAATACCGCTGGAAGAATATTTACGGCGACTATATCTGGGTATTGATCCGTACCGCGACGATCTGCGATAAGGCAGGGAATCCTGTTAAGAGTGTCGGCGTAATCGTCGATATTGACCGCGCGAAGAAGAGCGAAAATATGCTGACGGCGCGCGCGTCCTTCGACTCACTGACAGGCGTATACAACCGTGAAACGATCGAAAGCGCGATCAATAACGAGATTGAGCTGATTGCGGCGAGAAAGAATCAGTTCGCGATCCTGTTCCTTGATATTGACGACTTTAAGTTCTACAACGACAATTACAGCCACGCGACGGGCGACCAGGTGCTGCGCTTTACCGCGACCTCGATCCGCAACGCGGTCGGTGACAAGGGCATGGCGGGACGCTATGGCGGCGACGAGTTTATTATTTGTATCCGGAACTCCGATCAAAACGATCCGGCGTTGATCGCGGAACAGCTTCTGAAAACGCTCAAGGACGGCTTTGACAGTGACAGCGGTGATCATTTGACTGTAAACGTAAGTATCGGTATTGCGATCATTCGCGACGACTCGAAGCGCGTCGAGGAGATCATCGGTATGGCGGATGACGCCATGTATCGGATCAAGAAGAACGGAAAGTCGAGCTTCGGTTTCCTCGAGACGGAAGAAGAATAAAAGAATTGATTTTGCGCAGGGAGGAAGCGGGTGCTTCCTCCCTTTTTTATGACAGGGTGAAAAACGGGGCGGCGTTGTTCCGTTTTCGAGCGAGGAAGCGTGGGAAACTCGTCCAAAAAGATCGATTTAAAATCAATTTGGATTGTGCAAAAGGCGGGAAAAGAAGAAAAACGGAAAAAAGGGTTGACAACCTCTTAAAAAAATGTTAAGATGATAGACAAGCCACTTTGAGGGGCAG
>CAYVZH010000001.1:37867-101741 GCA_964456025.1 uncultured Ruminiclostridium sp. | reverse complement strand
ATTTTTCAAACCCGTCGTTTGTGCCTCGGCAATCGCGGCAGGACGCCGCAAGGAGTAAGCACAAACCGCCGCACGGACGCGGCGGAAGAAGGGCCTGCTCCCGTTCTCGGCACAAACTTCCTCCATAGGAAAGGACTGATTATAAATATGGATATACAAATCGCCCCGTCCCGCCTGTCCGGAACGATCCTTGTTCCGCCGTCGAAAAGCATTTCTCACCGCGCGTTGATCTGCGCCGCGCTTGCCAAAGGGGAAAGCCGGATTGAAAATATGCTCGAATGTGAGGATACGGCGGCGACGATCGACGCGCTGACCGCCCTCGGCGCGGACATAAAAAAGGAAAACGGAACCGTGATCGTGCGCGGGATCGAAACCCCTGCCGAAAAAGCGGAGATCGACTGCCGCGAGAGCGGTTCGACGCTTCGCTTCCTTCTCCCGATCGCCGCGGCGCTCGGAGCGGAGGCTTCCTTCAACGGAAGAGCGAAGCTCCCCGAGCGCCCGATCACGCCTTATTTTACCGAATTTGAGCGCCACGGCGTGCGCTTTACCGAAAAGAAAATGCCCTACCGGATCGAGGGAAAGCTCACGGGTGGGGAATATGAGATCGACGGAAATATTTCCTCTCAGTTTATTACGGGACTGCTCCTCGCGCTCCCCCTCCTTCCGGAGGACAGCGTGATCCGGGTAAAACCCCCGATCGAGTCGAAGCCGTACATTGATCTGACCGTGGACGTGATGCGCCGATTTGGGATCTCCGTCGCCGAAAACGGGAACGAATACCGGATCGCGGGCGGACAGAGCTACCGTCCCGCCGGATATACCGTCGAATCCGACCTGTCGCAGGCGGCATTTTTCCTGGTCGCGAACGCGATCGGCGCGAATCTCAAAATCGAGGGGCTGAACCCCGATACGAAGCAGGGCGACCGCGCGATCCTCGACATAACAAGCCGCTTTTCCGAAAACGGCGAAGCCTTTGAAGTTGACGCGAGCCAGACGCCTGACCTCGTTCCGATCCTGACCGTCCTCGCCTGCTTCGCGAAGGGAACCTCGCATATCACGGGCTGCGGTCGGCTTCGGATCAAGGAATGCGATCGGCTTGAGGTGATCTCAGCCGAGCTGAACCGCCTCGGTGCAAAAATCGAGGCAAAGCCGGACGAGCTGATAATCGAGGGAGTCGGGACGTTGCGCGGCGGGGAATGCGATTCCCACACTGACCACCGGATTCCCATGGCGCTCTCCGTTGCCGCCGCGTCGCAGTACTGCGCGGGAAACGTGATCCTGCACGGCGCGGAATGCGTCTCAAAATCCTATCCGAATTTCTTTGCGGATCTGAGAGAGCTGGGAGGGAAAATCGATGTCCTCTAGTCTTCGTTTCGACAGGCTTTCCGTTTCGATCTTCGGCGAATCCCACGGCGCGGGGATCGGCGTTGTGATCGACGGACTTCCGGGCGGAAAGCCGATTGATTTTGATCAAATTCTTGAATTTATGGCAAGACGCGCGCCCAAAAAGGACGGGATCAGCACCCGCCGGAACGAAAAGGACTTCCCCGAGATCCTTTCGGGCGTTTTTAACGGGAAAACGACGGGGACGCCGCTCGCCGCCGTGATCCCGAATACCGATCAGCATTCCGCCGATTACGGAAACCTTTCGACGGTCGCCCGTCCCGGACACGCCGATTATACGGGCGCGATCCGCTATCATTACGCCAACGATCCGCGCGGCGGCGGACACTTTTCGGGAAGGCTCACCGCCCCGCTTGTTTTCGCGGGCGCGGTCTGCGGGCAGCTTCTCGGGGAATACGGTGTATTCAGCGGCGCGCACATTCTCGGGATCGGGAAGGTTTCGGACGACCGCTTTGATCCGGTCTCCCTTTCGCGCGAAACGCTTGACGCGATCAAGAAAAAAGATTTCCCGCTCCTGAATTCCGATCGGAAGGAGGAAATGAAGGCCGTCGTTCGGGATGCGAGCGCCGAGCTGGACTCCGTCGGCGGAAGGATCGAATGCGCGGTGATCGGACTGGAGCCGGGGATCGGCTCTCCCATGTTCGACGGACTGGAAAACCGGATCGCGCAGGCGGTTTTCGGAATTCCCGCAATCAAGGGGCTGGAATTCGGCGCGGGCTTCCGCTTTTCGGAAATGCGCGGCTCGGAGGCGAACGACCGATTCACAACCGACGGCGAAACGATCCGCACGGAAACGAATCATAACGGCGGGATCCTCGGCGGGATCAGCAGCGGTATGCCCATTCTGTTCACCGCGGCGGTAAAGCCGACTCCCTCAATCGCGCAGCCGCAGCGAACTGTCGATTACATCAAAAAGGAAAATACCGTTCTTGAGATCAAGGGGCGGCACGACGCCTGCATTGTTCCCCGCGCGGTACCCTGTATCGAGGCGGCGGCGAATATCGCCGTTTTATCCTATCTGCTCTGAGGTTCTTTTCGACTATGAACGTACCTTCGATTCAAATTTATGACAGCTTTGACATCTGCGTTTATTTCTGCTTTCTGCTGAACGAGTTCGGCGAGCTCGGCGATTATTTCATCAGCGAGCTTGTCCTTACGATCGAGCCGGTCAACTATTTCGAACTGATGAGCGAAACGGGAAGAATGGAGAAAAAAAATCTGATCGCCGTCCGGCGGGACAAAAACCGCGCCGAACGCGTTTACACGCTTCTTCCCGAGGGAAAGCTCCTCGCGGAGGAGTTCCTTTCTCATATCCCGCTCTCGATTCAGGAAAATTCGCTCGAAACAGGACGTGAGATTCTCGAACGAATGAAGCGCGAGCGCGCGATCCGCTGCTATATCACCTACGACGGCGAGCGGAAGCGCTATGACCTGAATGTCCGATTCTTGAACGAGCAAAACGGGCAGGTGATTCTCGACATAAACGTATTCGCGCCCGACGAGGAACAAGCGAGGCAGATGAAGGAGCGATTTCTGGCGACCCCTTCCCCGATTATCCGCCGCGTGATGGATCTGTTTTTAAAGGATCAGTTCCTTTCCGACGACGATTAGAATAGAATGCACAAAAAAATTTTAAAAAAGTATTGACAAAATTCCCGATTTATGATATACTATGAAACTGTGAATGGTGCTGATATGGCTCAGTCGGTAGAGCGCATCCTTGGTAAGGATGAGGTCATCGGTTCGATTCCGATTATCAGCTCCAGTACAAATGTTATAACAAAGCCGTTTGTGAGGATTTCACAAGCGGCTTTGTTATATTCCGAAATCGTTTTTGTGCACTATTTGTGCGCCATTTTCATAAAACAAGATGAAACAAGACTGAACGAAGCGAAAGAATCAACCGCTATTCCCTTGCGCCGCAAGATCGTTCAAATCTTTCTGTAAATAATTGCACAGGCTGATAACGCCATACAGCGCACCGATGATATATAGCTTGAAATCGAAATCACGTGTCTCTACCTTGTCGGTAATGCACTGAACGATCGCGGCGATTTCTTCGGCTTTACAAGCCGCGTCATTGATCTTTTCATCAAGTGTTAGTGTTTTCTGTTCCATAGTAAAAACTCCTTTTGATTCGGTTTAATTGATAATGCCGTACAGTTCAGCCATCAAGCGTCTTTCTTCCATTATTCTATCATTAGAGATAGCGTTTAAAACATCTTGAAGCCGACAGCGGCAGGAATCGCAAATATCGATCACCGCGTTATTATCAGTTCTTTTAAGTAATGTGTGATACATTCCTGCAAGGCTGTTAACTCTTATTTCACCACGATTCGCGAAAAGTTCTCCGCAGATGTCACATCTATATGCATTCATTTCAAAAATTTCCTTTCTGTCTTAACAAATTCGGCGGCTCGTGATACAATAAACACGGTTCGAGCGGTTTATTGTATCACATTGCCGCTCATTTTAAGTCCTTGTAGTTCCTGCCGCAAGGGCTTTCTTTTCTTTTTCCTTTCTGGTGTTCGGGATTTTCCGTTCCCTGTCTTAATCGTTTTTTTGTTTCATTCTCTGTTCTGCCGCATATTGAGCCGCAAGAGCTCTTTGCACGATCCTTGCGATTCTCCGCAAAATCTCGTCCACTTCTTCTCTCGGTCGGCAATAATCGTCGGATATTATAATGTGAGTATTTCCGATGTAATAATCCTTCACGATGTGTTTTGGCTTCAGCTCCTCCAAAATTGCCATAAGTCACCGCCTCCTTTCATATGATATTTGGTCGCCACTCCGCCGCTGGTGCGCGGTTCGGGGCGATATGTGGGGCGGCGTGCCGCCCTCCTTTCATTTAGCCTAAGCAGATTATCTCGAAGTTTTCTCCCTCGTAATACTCACCGATTTCACAAAGCTCGATCCAGCTCTGGGCATTCATTGCTTCTTCTGTTCCCGCTACTTCCTCAATCCAACAGAAAAGCTTCCAGTTTGGCTGTTGTCGTATGTGTGTCTAACACGATCTTTGGCGATTACTTCAAATTTGCATTTACTCATTGTATACTATCCTTTCCTGCCATGCGATTCCTTTTCTGTAACTATATTATATCATATATGCACGGGATATACAGCGGACAGACTGCACAAACTTTCATAATTTTTTTGTATATTCCGTATATTGACGGGATATAAAAAGAAATAGTATAATTATAGTAGTATATGGAAAGGGTGATAAAGTGGGCGGTAAATACACAGACGCACAGAAACGCGCCACCGCAAAGTATAAAGCGGTGGCTAGGGATAAACTAACACTAGATGTACCGAAGGGCAACAAAGCCCGCTATAAATCACACGCAGAGCGTCGGGGGAAGAGCCTGACCGCACTTATAGTTGATCTGCTAGAACAAGATATACAAAACGCCGATAATGAGAATAAGGAGTAATAACCATGCCTGAATTAAGCAGATTTATGGGAATTGTAATTAAGTTGTTGTTCAAGGACGATTCGCAACACAACAAACCACATATTCATGTTTATTACGGAGAATATGAAGCCTCAATCGGGATCGACGGCGAATTGCTTGCAGGTTCTATTCCGTTAAAGCAGCTTCGGATCGTTCAAGGCTGGCTAGCGATTCACGAGGAAGAAGCTTATGCGGCATGGAACAAGGCAGTAAGAGGCGAGCCTTTTTCAAAAATCGACCCGCTGAGATAACAAGGAAGGTGTGTATCAATGTACGTTATTGACGGAATCGCATATGCGGGCGAGCTTCCAAAGCCTGTAAGAGCAAAATCAATTCGTCCGCTTGATGATTATAAGCTGTTAATTCTGTTTACCAACGGCGAACAACGTTTATTCGATTTTAAACCGCTGCTTGATCTTCCTGCATTTCAACCGTTAAGGGATATTGAATTTTTCAGGCGTGTTTATATTGAATGCGGTACGGCTGCATGGAGCGAAGATATTGACATTGCTCCCGAAACTCTTTTCGCGGAAAGTGTGCCATTATCAGATTCTGAAACGGCTTAACAGATCGGAGAGCGGCAATACTCCGAGTGAGTGTTTTCACTTTGGGGATAATACGTGTATACGTCATTTGTCAGAGAGGATAACGTAATGAAAAGCAAATTAGAGTCTAAAACGGAGCTGATTGAAATTTTTGAAAACATGAATCATAAAGGGCAGGAAGCCATTTTGAATGTTGCTCGCGGATTGTTTTACAGCGGTGTTTATAAGAAAAACGTAATTTGGGTTAACTTCAAAGGTGATAATGACCAAATCAAAAAAAGATCACGCAAGCCGATTTAAGCGCGCTTGATCTCTCGGCAGATTCCTTGTTTGTGCTTACCGCTCCAAATTTGCGCAGTCTGTGTGCTGATACGAAAAGAAAACCGTAAGCGGCAATGCTCCGAGTGGAGATTGCCGCTTTTCCTATATTTCAAAAAAATGTATAATTTATTTATAATTCGCTCATTTTGGAAGCTGTCCGGAAACGTGTTTAACGGTTGGACAAAAGTTAGGCATAAAATTAGCTCGTGATCTTGCCGAAATCCCTATAATCATGCGGTGTTAGTTTAACTTTCGGAGTAGCACAAAAGTATACCAAAAGTATACTAAAAAAGTGGTACGAAAGTTGTACAAAAGTTGAACGAAATGACGAATATGTCAGTAATGTTACCCCATAAAAAAGGGGACATATTTCAGAAAATATCGCCGTACTTTTCCGCCGCTTCACAAACTTGCTTGTATAATCTTCTTACAGTTGTCTCGCTCAGATTCATTCTAAACGCAATATTCTTCCATGACAAGCACTCTTCACAGCGCAATTCAAGCACTTTGTTTGCGGTTCGATCAAGTGTAATGGTAAACCGAATAAACCGTATTCTTTTCATCATAAGATCGTGAACAACCACTTGCAATCTGTCTATTTCGTCCTCAATCGTGCTTTTATCGCCGGAAGAGCTTTTCAGACGATCAATTCGCCTGTTGATCTCGTCGGCAATGTCGCAAGTAGCGTAAAGCGTTTTGAAATGTTCCGTTATGCTGCTGTTGTGGAGTTTTCCGTTTTCGTCCATCGTTATCAGCCTTTCTCCACCTTGCAGAAAACCTTAATATAATTCTCGTTAATGATCCCGGCGGGGTTCTCGTTCAAGATTTCCAAAGCCTCTTGGCGGTTGATGATCTTGACCTCCGTTTTCTCCATAATTTGACTGTCGACAGTAAAAAACGCGCCTTTCTTGGTATAATACACAGATTTCTCACTCGAAAAAACTCCTGTTTGCCTACACAAAAGCAAAGAATCCTCTGTCGAATAAAGCTTTCCGTTGATAATAAATTCCTTGTCGTTCATGGTTTCCAATCCTTTCTTGTAATAAAATTAACCGATACGTGACATAAGCCACGCAACATAGTCCTCAATCTCCGAAGTGCGGGAGCGTTTAAACGCCCGAACGCTCTTGTGTTTCACGCAAATCGATCTGTCAAAGCTGCATTTGTATTCACTTCCATACAGTTTCCATAGTTTACGCCCCGTTTTCCCGCGTCTAAGCAGCCACAAAGCCCTTTTATGCGCTTGGTTCGCCCGTTGTGCCGTAAAGCCGTGAATCCAGCCGATTTTCGCAAAGGACAGCTTTTCGAAATAATGTTCAATGATGACGCGGCGTTCAACGTCGGGTAAGCTGTCTATTGCTTCATATAGAGCGGTGTATTCATCGATCCGATCAACAACTTCCAAAGTTGCCGCTGCGCGTTCGTCCGGAACAACGTCCCCGATAAGAAGCGAATCGCCCTCCTTGTTTTCGCCGAGCGGTTGTTCAAGCCTTTGCGTTCCTGCTTGGTTGAGGACGTCCGAACCGCCGTTCAAAAGCCTGCGCAGGGCGTGTTTTAAGGCATAATTCAAGTAGGTGGCGAACTTATACCCTCTTTCGCTTTTGTACTGCCCTACGGCGAACAGAAGCGCATTATAGCCCTCCTGCCGTAAATCGTCGAAGGAGTGTCCGTGCCGCTCCAGCTTTTCGGAGTAGAACCGCCAGAGCCGCTGACAATTCTTGTAAATCAAAAGCCGCGTTTTCTCCCATAGGAGCGGCAATAATTCATCATTGCCATTTTCCTGAATCAGTTCTACAAGCCGTTCGTTCGTCATTGACAAACCCCCGCTTTCGATGTATAATGTTAGTAAAGCCTGTCTGTTTCAAGCAATCAAGCCTCATCGACAAAGATTTCTGTAACGCCTTTTTTGTCGGACACCCCTTTAAGCCTAAGCTCTATGGTTTCGAAATTATCGTCGCGGATAATCCCGGAAGCCGTAAGCCCATCTAAAATGAATTTCAAGTAGTTGTCCAGATCGCGGCGGCGCTTATCTTTAAAATGGAAAAACAGCGTTACAACTGCTTTCTCCAGCGGTTTTCGCGGCTTGGGAACACAGAAAAGATTGACTTTCCGCAACCATTCCGCTTTGGTGTTCCGGTATTCCCAAGGGTTTTCGCGTCCTAGAAATTTGTTGAGCGAGGGAGGTATTTCAGGAATCGCATACCGAAAATTTTTCATTATGTTTTGTCCCCTATATTGCCGCTCTGCTTGTCGGCAATCTGATTTTCATATTCCAAGCAAACTTCTTGTTTCCCTAAAATTGTTGCGAGCCAACGACTCACGGCGATTATCGCCTTTTACTTCGATACCGCAACAGCACTCGTTAATGCGCCCGAACACACGCTTGTGATATATGTCCGATTCTTTGATTGTCTTAATTTCTTCGACATTCAAATTCGTTGTAATAATCATGGGTCTTCCAGCCGTGTATCGGTTATCTATTACCGTGTAGACAATTTCTTGCATATATTCGCTCGTTCGTTCTGCTCCGAAGTCATCTATAATCAGAAGCGGAAAACCGTTCAGCCACTCGAAATAGCTGTCACGTTCTTCAAAATTTTTTTGCAACTGCGATACAATCCGGCTGAAACTGGTCATCAGGACGGGAATGCCCTTACCGATCAAAGCATTAGCAATACAGGCGGCTATGTAGCTTTTACCTCTCCCGACATCGCCAAACAGCAGGAGTCCTTGTCCGTTTGCAAGCATTTTTTCAAAATTCTCTACATACCGTTTTGCCACCTCGACGATTCCAGTATTAGCCCCGTCATCGTTTTCAAAAGTGGCACTCGCCAGTCGCTCTCTCGTTCCCGCGAAGCAAGTCTCGTGCAGTCGCTTTATATTTTCTTGACGGCGTTGCTCCTGTTCAATGCGCTTGCGCTCTCTTTCTTCACTCGCCGCGCACTCGCACATTGCAAAAACCTTTAACGGTTCCCCGTCTGTAAAAGAGCCTTGAATATACGTCTGCTTCGGTGTATGGCATTTCCCGCAATAAATGAGTCCTTCAGGACCGTCATAGTCTCCGATTACTGGCGCGTTTGCCTTTTGAGCGTTTTCGATTATACTGCTTAGTACAACCGCAATTTCGTCCATATGCTTTCCTTTCGTTAAACGTAAAAGAACGGTGTTGTGCTATCACCGTTGAGCGGTGGGCTTATGTCGGATTGATTTCCTATCGGCTTGTCATCATATCGGTGTTCAAGAATCTTAGCAAAATTCGTCGATTTCATCATCCAATCAAAGTCGGCTAACCAGTTCTTTTTATTCGCGCCTTTTAAAAATGCTGATCCTTCGGCAATTCGGAACAATTCCTCGAACGTTTCAAGGTTCGGATAAGACTTCCACCGGGCAGACACCGCGTTTTTTCTGGTTCCGTCAATCGCTTTGATTTTCGGATAGCTGATACAGATTGTGTGAAAAAGCTCTTTGATTTTCGCGAAGGGACAGGCAGCGCGGCGTTCCGCTTGCGAAGCTGCGGTAGCTTCCGTATCCGTACCCGTACCCGTATTCGTTATGGTATTCGTACCCGTATTCGTTATGGTATTCGTACCCGTATTCGTTATGGTATCCGTACCCGTATTCGTGCATGGGTTTGTATCGTCGTTTTCCTCGTTTGCTTGGTTTTGCATAGCATTTGCATTATTTTGCATAACGTCTTTACAATTTTGCATACAATCATCTTCTTCGAGTTCGCTTGCTGTATCGCCGTTTTCCTCGTTTGCTTGGTTTTTCCACCTTGCGTTAGCGGCTTGCTTGCGTTTGCTCGACTTATCAGCGGCTCTTTGCACCTGTGCATTCACGAGCGTGAAAATTGCTTTTTCCATAGCGTCGAGTTCGGGTAGTTCCTTTCCCGCTACGTCGCATAGTATCGCCGTAAGTATTCTCCCACGCTGCTCCTCCGGCAAAGAGAGGAGCGTGTATATCTCGGTTTCATAAAGCAATACTGATATTGCCACTTTTCAAGCCTCCTTTCTAGCGGACATAAACCTTATAGAGCCTAACTGATTTCTTGCGTTCAGCCATATCGTCCCCGCCTATCGCAAAGAGATCGGCGCAATTCGTGGCACGTTTTCCTCGTCAGAGCTACGGGAAGTGGCAACCACTCCTTGCGGAATTCCTGTGTTGAGAAAAGCTATTAAACTATCCATATTGACAAGAATTTTGCGTCCTACACGCACAGATACGACCTCACCGTTTGCAACCATCATTCTCAAAGCGTGGACAGGTATATTAGAAATCACGGCAGCGGGTTTGATGGGCTCCATGTGCGGAACTTTTATATTATCGTCCATTACACAACTCCTCCATTGTCCTTGATATATTTTTTAACGCCACGCAAAGCCGCTTGTGCGCTCTTTATCCTAGCGTTCTGCTGCCGTAAATAAGTACATGCCTCGCTTACATTGCACGGCAAATAATAGCCGCCTGTGCGTTCCTCACATGTGGAACAGATTGGCTCACCGTTTGCACGAGCTTGATGTACAAGTCGCCGAGCCTCACGCTCGTCCGTACCGCTCACAATAGCCAAATCGCTGTTAGAAATAGCGTTCGCTCTTCCAACTGGAATATAGTCCGAAATTTTCAAGATTTCCTCCAATTCTGCCTTGCATTTTCCCCGAAGATGTGGTAAAATAGGTTTTGGGGAAACGCCAAGCACTGCATAAATTTAAAATTTTCCCTTGCCACTCGACTGGTCGCAACAGTCGGGCGGTTTTACTTTTCGCCGGTATCGGTGCGCTGTTTCGCAGTGAGTTCGAAAATAATACCTTTGATACGTTGAACCTCATTTTCGCTAAACGGATTCCTTAATCTACGGCTGAAATTACTGTCGGTCAATCCCCAACGCTCGGCGACTTGCCACAGTTTCACACCGCTATCAAGAATAAGCCTTTTCACATCTGTACCGTTCATAAAAACCCTCCTTTCAATTTTTTAAAAAACACTTGACAACAACAAGAAAATAAATTATAATATAATCAGATAATTGTTGCTTTTGTTGTTATCTGATTGTATTATAGCATATTTTCCACACTATTACGAAAAATTTCTGATTTGATAAAATCAGATAACAATACAAACGATAATCATCTAATCAGATAACGGAGGGCATTTCAAAATGGCACAGAACGAAATTACAAAAGTTTTGTCTAATCGGTTAGAGAAATTAACGGAAGTAAAAAGGGATATTGATTATACATTATCGGATAAAAAGCAAGCGGAACAAATGGACATGCCATATCCCACGTTTGTAAAATATAAGGGAGATAAGGCTGAATGCCCTATAAGCACTATTGTGAAAATGGCAGAATACTACGGTGTTTCTACAGATTATCTTCTGGGGCGCACCAATATTCAATCAACAGATATGAACTTACAAAAAGCATGTGATTATATGAGGATTACGCAAAAATCGGGCGAAAACATCAGAGCCATAACCCAGAGCGGTGGCAACGTTGATATTCTGCTTGAGCGTAATGAGTTCAAGAGTATTGTGGAACTGCTGAACAAAATCAAAACCATAACTGTTGGACAACGCCATTATAATGAAAAAATTGTCCCGAATATTGAAAGCAATTATCTATTAGATGAATTGTTTAAAGGCAGCGAATTTCAAGTCCATATCAAACTGCTTTCCTATATCAAATACGCAATAGCACAGATTATAGAGCGCCAATTTAGTGGGGATATGTCAATAAGCAATTCTATGATTGGATCTCCGAAAAATTGTGACGAACTTTATAAGGAAAGGTTGGTGCTTACAGAATATAAATTAACAGAGCTTGTATTTAGAGCTATGATTAACGACATAAAAAGCGACACAACAACAGATAACGAGAGTTTTGAAGAGTTTGATGATCAAATAGGCGATAAACTTGATTATCTGCTCTTAAATCTTCAAAGCAATTTAGAGGACGCTCCAACCCAATACACGGGGGATAAACTTGCTAAAAAAAAGCAGGAGATGCAACAAGACATAGAAATTCTTGGTAAATTTATCAAATTCTATGACGAGCGTTACAGAAAGGACGGTGATCCAGATGGCTAACATCACCCCGCGCCACGACAAGAGCGGAAACATCACAAGCTATACTATCCGAGTATATCACGGCTATGACAGCAGCGGCAATCGTTTGAAGCCTTTTACAACGTCCTACAAGCCCGATAAGGGAATGACCGCGAAACAAATTGAAAAGGAGCTGCGGCGGTTCGCTGATGATTTCGAGAGCGAGTGCCTGCATTTCGGCGAGGCTAATTCAAGTCTGCGCTTCGCGGATTTTATTCCAAAATATCTCGAAACAACGAAAAGCACCCTAGCTCCGACAACGCATGAATACTATACACGAATAATAAACGATTTGATTTTACCCGCTTTCGGTCACTTGAAGCTTAGGGACATTAACCCCTCGCACGTCCAACAATTCATTCATCAGCTCGCCGCCACACCGAAAGAAAAGCGTAACGGTAAGCCTGTCGAAAACGGGGAATCCCTTTCGCCATCTTCCATACGGCGCTACTTGACGGTTTTACAGTCGATATTCAAGCAAGCAATAAAGCTTGGACTTATCTCGGACAGCCCGGCAAAGGTTGAGCGGCTTACGCTTCCGAAAGCCCAAGCGCCGAAAATCGAGATATTTACCAAGCAAGAAGCCGCCCAAATACTTGAAGCGCTGGAGAACGAGGATTTACAGTTCCAAACGATGATACAACTCGCCATATTCACGGGAGCGCGGCGCGGTGAACTGGTTGCCTTGAAATTCTCGGGCATTGATTTTGAACAGCGCAAAATCACGATTGAGAGAGCAGCGTATAAAATCAAGGGGCAGCCTCTTGCCACCAAACCGCCGAAGGACTACGAAAATCAGCGGCTCGGCTCTCAATGGATCGGCGGTAACTGGGTATTCACGCAATGGAACGGCGAGATGATGAACCCAATGACCCCGACAAAGCAATTCTCAAAGTTCCTTGCGCGGAACGGTCTTAAGCACCGCAAATTTCATAGCCTGCGGCATACGTCGGCAACGCTGCTCTTGTATGCCGGCGTGAATATCAAGCAAGTGCAAGGACGGCTCGGTCACGGGGATATTGAGACCACGAACAAGTATTTACACTTGATTGAGGAAGCCGACGTTGAGGCGGTGAACAAGCTCGACATTATGCTGCTCCCGAAATCGGATCGTGCGGAAAAGAAACAGAACATTTCATAAAAATTAGCCGTTCGATTATCCTCTTTAGAGAATTTTCGGTCGGCTTTTGTACATTCTTATATTCGTGTATAAAGCATTTTTGTCCTGTTTTAGAGCAAAGATGATATGTCGAGGAGCAAAAGTCGCGTTCTGGGGCGCTTTCTGCATGGTTTATGACAATACAGGGCGAAAAACAAAATTAAATCAAAGCGGTAATTCTCTTTCCCTTTGAAAAAGTGCCGCTTGTTATATGCAATTCGGGACGAATGAAAGGTTTTGAAGCTATATTCTTTGTGCGCCATTTGTGCGCCATTGGAATGAAATTATACAAAACGTGATGAAACACTAAAAAACAAAAATTGGAAAAATCCGCATTATACAGCCGTTTGTTAAAAATAATGAAACGAGGCAAAACGTTAAATTTGTCTTTGGTAAGGATGAGGTCATCGGTTCGATTCCGATTATCAGCTCCAGTGATCGCTCCGCGAACGGTTGTTTGACCGTTCGCGGGGCTTTTCTTTTTCCCGGTATCTTAACTTGACGGAGCAAAACTCACTCCTCCCCTTCCTCGAACGCCGCGCGCAGCTTTTCGAGCGCCTTTTTTTCGATTCTCGAAACATACGAGCGGGAGATCCCGAGGATTTTCGCCACCTCCCGCTGCGCAAGCGGGCGGGAAACCGTTCCGTCCGCCGCCGTAAGCCCGTACCGCCGCGAAATGATCACGCGCTCGCGGTCGTCGAGCACGCTGTTCACATAGCGGTACAGCTTTTCCATATTCATTTTCAGGTCGACCTCCTCGTCGACGCAGGTGTCGTCCTTAAAAATATCGGCGATCGTGATCTCATTTCCGTTTTTGTCCGTGTCGATCGGCTCGTTCATGTATACCTCGCTGCTTCGGCGCCTTGTCTTTCGGAAATACATTTTGATCTGATTCTGAATGCAGGTGCTCGCGTAGGTCGAAAAGCTGATCGCCTTTTCGGGGTTGAAGGTCTCCGCCGCCTTGATCAGCCCGATCGTCCCGATCGAGACGAGATCCTCCTGCTCCTTGGAATCCCCGTAATGCTTGTTCACGATATACGCCACAAGGCGCAGGTTGTGCTCGATCAAGCGGTTTCTCGCCGCCTCGTCCCCCTCGGCGACCCGCTTCAGGCACTCCCGCTCCTCCTTTTTCGTAAGCTGCCGCGGATAGCTCCCACCCTCGAGACGGAGCGCGAAAAACAACAGGTTTCGGATCGCGGTCTGAAATACGTCGAGCATAAAACGATCTCCCTCTTTCCCGGGCGAAGCGATTCCGTACAAACACCGCTTTGCCTTGATTCATCATGTATTGAAATCTTATGAGAAACGGCTTGGGCGGTATTCGAGAAAATTCTCTCCCATATTTTCAGAAAGCAGCCCTCTTTAAAACACTATTCGGTGTTACATATGAATATTATATTACCAATTGGAAACAATATCAACACCGTAAGGACTTTTTTTGCTACAATGAACACAAAATAAAAACCGGACGGTGATTTTTTTGAGTTATTACCAACGAATGAAGGATTTAAGAGAAGACGCGGATAAGACCCAGGCCGAGGTGGCGAAGGCGTTGTTTATGCAGCTTACCCAATACGGACGGTATGAGCGCGGCGAACGCGAGCTTCCGCTCAATATTGCGGTCGCGATCGCGAAATATTACGGTGTTTCGCTCGACTACCTCGCAGAGCTTTCAAACGTGAAACCGCTTCCGCCCGTTTCCGCCGAAACCGTCGAGGAACACGAGCTTTTGAAGGGCTTTCGCCGCCTGGACGATTTCGGAAAGGGGCAGGTTTTCGAGCGGGTGAAAATGCTGACGGAAAAGAAAAAAAGCGGATCCTAAAAGGAGCCTTTTGCGTGTCTTCCGCGGCCGCACGCCTGTACAAAACAAAAAACGGAACACAAACAGAGAGCATACAAAAATTCTCCCTTGTTTTTTGATTTTTTATTGAAAAATTTTCCATTCTATGCTATACTAAAAAGAAGGAGAAAGTTTGAAAAATCTTCGATTTTTCAAATCCGTCGTGTTTCCCGCAGGAAACACAATCCTCACATAGGAAAGGAATGGTCATAATTATGGAACTTTACTACCTCTGGCTGATCCTTTTATTCAAACCCGCAAATCCCGTTCTTCAGACCGTGATCGAGCGTTACGGCGACGCGGAAACGGCATACCGTGAGATCAGCGGCGGCGATCATTCCTGTCTCGACGAAAAGCAGAAAGCCGCTCTTCCGGGCATTACGCTCGAAAAAGCGGAGGAGATCGCTGCGTTCTGCGAGCAGAACGGTTACGGGATCCTCTGTATGGAAGACGAACGCTATCCCGCTCTTTTAAAGGAGATCTATAACCCGCCGCTCGTCCTCTTTTACCGGGGAACACCCGAATGCCTGAACGAACGCCTTTGTATTACCGCCGTCGGCTCCCGCGCGGTCACGCCGTATATCGAAAGGCTTTGCGCGAGAGTCTGCACCGATCTTTCGAGCCGCGGGATCGTCCTCGCGAGCGGCATGGCGCACGGGGTGGACAGTGCCGTTCATTCCGCCTGCGTCCGTCAGAACGCGCCGACCGTCGGCGTTCTCGCCTGCGGGATCAATTACGATTACCCGAAGGGAAGCGGAGCGCTTCGCGAACAGATCGTTCTGAACGGCGGCGCGTATCTGACCGAGCTTCTTCCGGGAACCTCGCCGTCTCGCGATTATTTCCGCGCGCGAAACCGGATCTTAGCGGGACTTTCCCGCGGAACGGCAGTGTTTCAGGCAGGCGTGGCAAGCGGCGCACTCATTACCGCGTCCTATGCGGCGGACGAGGGGCGGGATGTATTCTGCGTTCCGCCGCCCGATATTTTCGATCCGCGCTATTCGGGCGTTGTCAAGTTTCTTCGGGAGGGTGCGATCCCGCTTTTTAACCACGACGATATTTTAAACGAATATACCGCGTATCTCGAAAGCTGAATTGAATTTCAGAAGAAATATGTTTTGGGGCACTTGCCTTGCGACCTCCTGTCGCGTCCCCAAAAATCAATGGACTTTTCCTAAAAAACTCATCTACATTCTATTTTCCCGCAAAATACGGCATACTAACATAAATCTATTTCACAGAAAGGAATTCTCCTATGAAGCAAATGAAAAAATTGACCGCACTCCTGCTTGCCGCCGCCATGCTTACCTCCTGCGGCACGACGGAGGAGGAACCCGCGGGAACGACAACGCCCCCCGCGCAGAACGAAACGGAAACAACTCCCGCCGATTCCGGCGCGTCTACCGCTCCGCTCTCGAATCCCGTCGCGGTAGACGCGAACGGAGACGTCGATATGGAGGTCGCGCTTGCCTATGAGACCGATTTTGACGCGCTTTTAAAGTCGCTCGACGAAAAGACCGTCGGCGAGGGCGAGACCGTATCCAACCAGACCAATGAAAAAACGCAGGCGCTTTACGACTGGCTCCGCGAAAATTACGGAAAAAACATCATCACCGCGCAGCAGGTGAGCGGAAAAAAGCAGACGGAGGATCTCGTCTACTATCTTGAAAGCGAGGATCTCCCCGCGATCAAGGGCTTTGACTTCATCTTCACAACGACGAACAACGAAAATCCGAGCGAATGGACGGAAATGGCGATCGACTGGCACACGAAATCCAACGGAATCGTCGCGTTCTGCTGGCACTGGAACGTTCCGATCGACGTCGATCAGGGCATCTATACCAACGCCAAGGCGTTCTACTCGGAGAATATCAAGAATTTCAGCCTGAAAAACGCGGTCACGCCCGGAACGAAGGAATACGAGGTCGCGATCCACGATATTGACCTGATCGCGATCGAGCTGCAAAAGCTGGAGGCGGCGGGCGTTCCCGTCCTCTGGCGTCCGCTTCACGAAGCGAGCGGAAAATGGTTCTGGTGGGGTCTGGCGGATCGCGAGGTCGCCGAGGAACAATATTACCAGAAGCTCTGGTACATGATCTACGACCGTCTCGAAAATTACCACAAGCTCACGAACCTGATCTGGGTATGGAACGGACAGAGCAAGCACACGCAGGTTCACCCGAACACCTACGATATTTCGGGGATCGACGTTTACCCCGACTCTGAAGATCACTCCCCGCAGGAGAAAAAGTACAGCGAATTAGAGAAGATCACCGAAGAAGGAAAAATGCTCGCGCTGTCCGAGGTGGGCTATATCCCCGACCCCGACGAGCCGGGAACCTTAAACTGGCTGTTCTTCATGCCCTGGAACGGTGAATTTATCTATAAGGAGACCGACGTTTTCGGGATCCCGAAGATCAATACCGAGAGAATGAGCGGAGAATTCCTGAAAAAGGTGATGGCGCACGAAAATGTCATTACGTGGTCGGAGCTTCCCGATTGGGGCGGCACGGAGCGCAACTTACCCGAATCCATTCAGGGAAATCTGTTCTATATCAATCAGGCGAAAGCCGAAGCAGGGGAATAAAGACACAATCCCCATAGGAAAGGGTTGATCAACATGATGAAAGTCACATTAAACGCCGAAAACGTCACCGCGGTCATCGACACGAAGGGCGCGGAGCTGAAATCCTGCGTCGTCGGCGATCGTGAGCTGATGTGGTGCGGCGACGAAAAATACTGGGGGAAGACTTCCCCGTTCCTGTTCCCGATGATCGGGAATCTCCGCGAAGGAAAAACGCTCATCGACGGAAAGGAATACGCGATCCCCAAGCATGGCTTCGCGCGGGATAACGAATTTTCCGCCGTAAGATCGGGCGAGTCGGAGGCGGTTTTCCTCTTCGAGTCGAACGAGGAAACAAAAATGCGCTATCCCTTCGATTTTACCGTCTCGCTCACCTATCGGCTCCTGTCCGACGGGCTAGAGATCCTGTATCAGGTGACAAACCGCTCGGACGAAAAAATGCCCTACTGTATCGGCGCGCACCCCGCGTTCGCGATCGAGGGGGATTTTGACGAGTGCCGCCTCGAATTTCCGCAGGACGAAACGGTCAGAAGCCCGATCATGAACCTCGAAACCCGAATGTGGGGAGATCATGACCGCGTTTCAAGGCTCGAGAACGAGCGGGTCTTTCCGTTAAGCTTCCCCCTGTTCGACCATGACTGCGTTTATTTCGATACGATCCGCTCGAAAAGCTGTTCCCTGATCTTCGGGTCGGGAAAAGGCGTTTCGGTAAGCTGGGAAGGCTTTGAAACGCTCGGGGTCTGGACGCCCGATCATAAAAACGCGCCGTTTCTCTGTATCGAGCCGTGGTGCGGCTGTGACGATTACGATACCGACCGCGGGATTTTCGCCGAAAAGCGCGGAATACAGTCCGCCGATCCGGGAGAAACTAAGGAATACCGCCTGAAAATCCGGGCAGTCTGAACAAAACGACGAATGATATAAACTTCCTCCGAAGGAAAGGATCATAAATATGAGAAAGAAAGAGCTTTTAAAAATTCTTGAAAAAATGACGGTGAAGGAAAAGATCGGACTTCTTTCGGGGAAGGACGGCTGGAACACCAAACCCGTAAAGCGGCTCGGGATCCCCTCGATCAGAATGACGGACGGGCCGCACGGACTGCGAAATCAGCGCGAAGGGCATGATCTCGGGATCGGGAACAGCATTCCCGCGACCTGTTTTCCGACCGCTTCCCTGCTCGCCTGCTCCTGGGACAGGGAGCTTGCCGAAAAGCAAGGACGGGCGATCGGCGAGGAAGCACTCGACCAGAACGTTCAAATCGTCCTCGGCCCGGGGAATAATATCAAGCGTTCGCCGATCTGCGGACGGAATTTCGAGTATTTCTCGGAGGATCCTTTCCTTTCGGGAAATATCGCCGCGGGGCTGATCGAAGGGATCCAGAGCAAGGGGGTCGGCACTTCCCTAAAGCATTTCGCCGCCAACGCGCAGGAAACGGATCGTCTCGTCATCAACGAGCGCATTTCGGAGCGCGCGCTCCGCGAGATCTATCTCGCCTCCTATGAGATCCCCGTAAAAAAAGCAAAGCCGACCACGCTGATGTGCGCGTACAATAAGATCAACGGAGACTACTGCTCACAAAGCAAGTGGCTGCTGACCGACCTGCTCCGGAAGGAATGGGGATTCCGCGGGGTCGTGATGTCCGACTGGGGCGCGGTGGATAACCGTCCGCAGGGCGTATACGCGGGGCTGGATCTGGAAATGCCTTCCTCCGACGGAATGAATGACAAGGAAATTCTGAAATCCTATAAGGGCGAAAAAACCGTCATGAAAACGGTCGATGACCGCTTCGACGGAAAGCTTACCGAAAAGCAGATCGATGCGTGCGCAGAGCGTATGCTGAACCTGATCCTGACGCTCGACGGAAAGCGGAGCGGAAAAAAATGCGACTACGACGCGCACAGCGAGCTTGCCGCCGAGATCGCGCGGGAATGCATGGTGCTGCTGAAAAACGACGGACTGCTCCCTCTCTCCGAGGGCATGAAGATCGCCGTGATCGGCGAAATGGCGGAGCGCCCGCGCTATCAGGGCAGCGGCAGCTCACAGGTCAACCCGCACACGGTCGTAAAACCGCTCGACGAGATCAAAAAATACGCACAGGTGACCTACGCGAAGGGCTATTCCCTCGACGACGATACCGATCTCTCGAAAATCGGCGAGGCGGTAAAGGCTGCCGAGGGGAAGGACGCCGTCGTGATTTTGGCGGGGCTTCCCGACAGCTATGAATCCGAGGGCTTCGACCGCACCCACCTGAACATTCCCGAAAGTCATCTGGAGCTGATCCGCAGGGTAAGCGAAGTAAATCAAAAGGTCGCCGTGGTGCTCTGTAACGGCGCGCCGGTTGTTATGCCTTTTTTAGGGCAGGTGTGCGTCGTTCTCGAGGCGTACCTGAGCGGACAGTCGGGCGCGCGGGCGATCGCGGAAATTTTATTCGGAAAGGCGAATCCCTCTGGAAAGCTTGCCGAATCCTTCCCCTGCGCGCTGGAGGATAATCCCTCTTATCTGAACTTCCGCGGAAACGGCGAAACGGTCGATTTCGGCGAGGGGATCTTTGTCGGCTACCGCTATTACGAAAAGAAAAACATGCCCGTTCTTTTCCCGTTCGGACACGGGCTTTCTTATACGACCTTCACCTACTCCGACCCGGTTGTTTCGGAAAAGAAGATCGGTGAAAACGACGCGCTTACCGTCCGCGTCAAGGTGAAAAACACGGGAAGCTTCGACGGAAAAGAGATCGTCCAGCTTTACGTAAAAGAAGCTTCGCCCCGGTTCCTTCGCCCCGTGAAGGAGCTGAAGGGCTTCGAGAAAATTGATCTGAAGGTCGGCGAGGAAAAAACGGTTGAATTCCGTCTCGACCGCCGCGCGTTTGCTTACTGGGACGAAACCGAGCACCGCTGGCGCGTAGACAGCGGGAAATTCGAGATCCTGATCGGCGCGTCCTCGGCGGATATCCGCGTTTCCGAGGAGGTTGAGGTGATCGCCGAAAACCCGCCGAAAAAACTCACGATATACAGCAGCTTCCGGGATCTTCGGCTTCACCCGAACGGCGCGCAGGCGACGGAGGAAATCCTAAAGCTGATGGAAAAGAAGGAAAGCGAGATCGCCTCCGACGATGAAAAGGACGCGCTTTTATCCCTTGACTGGTGCATTCTGCGCAACATCGTCACCATGTTCGGCGCAAAGCTCCCGATCACAAAGCTTCAAAAAATGTTGGACGCGGTCAATAAAAAATCGTGACGGAAATAATCGAAGCGGTTGATTTCGCGATCCTCGACGCGATTCAGGACGCGCTTCGCTGCGGCGCGGCAGACGCGGCAATGGCGGCGGTCTCCCGGATCGGCGGGGGCGTGATCTGGATCATGATCGGAATCACGCTCCTGTTCTTTAAAAAGTACCGCTTTTGCGGGATCGCCGTGCTGAGCGCTTTGGCCGCCGCACTGCTGCTGACGGAATTTGCGATCAAGCTGCTGGTACTGCGCGAGCGCCCGTATCTGCTGAATCCCGAAATCGTCCTCGCCATAAGCGAGCCGTCGGGAACCTCCTTCCCCTCCGCGCATACGTCCACCTCCTTCGCCTCGGCGGTTCCTCTTTTTCGGGGAAAGCGCCTTTGGGGAATTCTCGGCTGCTGCTTTGCGGCGCTCGTCGGGTTCTCGCGGCTGTATTTATATGTGCATTTTCCAAGCGACGTCTTGGTCGGCGCCGTTCTCGGCGTCGGGGTCGGGCTTCTCTCCTCGTTTCTTTTTGAAAAAATTCCGAGGAAAGGCAGGAATCGGGTTTGAAGATTTCCGTATTTGCAGAGCATTTATTTGAAGCGGAAAGTCAGAGCGGTCTGCCGCTTGACGAACTCCTCTGCACCGTCCGCGGATTCGGGATTTCCGGCGCGGAGGTCGATTATGAGCGGCTCGCGGGAAACCCGCAGCTGCCAAAGCTTCTCCGCGAAAACGGACTGGAGATCTCCTGCGTATATGCCTTTTTTGATTTCGCGCACCGCGATGACACGGAACGCGTCCGCACCGTTCTGAAGACGCTTGGAAGCTGCGGTACAAGGCTTCTCATGGCGATCCCGGGGTTCTTTGCGCCCGGGGACGATCGGGAAATTGCCCTGAAACGAATGACCGAGGGCATGGCGGCGCTGATCGAATCCGCCGAAGCCGACGGGATCAAGGTCTGCTTAGAGGATTTCGATGACTGTACCGCTCCCTTTTCGACGATCGACGGGCTGAACGGCTTTCTGGAACGGCTCCCCAAGCTCGGCTGCGCCTTCGACACGGGGAATTTCCGTTATTCGGAGGAAAGCGAAACGGAGGCATTCCGGCTCCTGCGAAATCGGATCGTTCATCTGCACTGTAAGGATCGGCGCTTTTCCCCGAACCGTCCGAACGAGGAGGAAAAGCGGACGGTCGGCGGAAAAAAGATGTACCCCGCCGCCGTCGGAACGGGAGAGCTTCCGATCGAAACGATCGTAAAGGAGCTTCTTCGGACGGAGTACCGGGGCTGGTTCGCGGTCGAGCACTTCGGATCGGCGGATCAGCTAAGTGACATCAAAAAATCAGCGGAAAATTTAAGAACCTATTCCGTATCTTGAGGTGAAAAGATACCGGAACAGGCGTTAGGGAAGTGGAACGATGATTACCGTAACCGTATGGAATGAGTATATTGCGGAACGCGAAAGCGAAGCCGTCCGAACGGTCTACCCGAACGGGATTCACGGCTGTATCGGCGGTTTTCTCTCGGAGCAGGCGGATATCAAGGTGCATTACGCGACGCTCGATATGCCGGAGCAGGGATTAAGCGAGGCACTGCTCGAGCAGACCGACGTGCTGATCTGGTGGGGACACCGCGCGCACGATCGGGTCAGCGACGAGACGGTCGAACGCGTAAAACGGCACGTCCTGCGGGGAATGGGACTGATTGCGCTCCATTCCGCCCATCACAGCCGGATCATGAAAGCCCTGCTCGGAACAACGCTGAACCTGCACTGGAAGCATGACGAGCAGGAGCGGCTTTTCTGCGTGAATCCGTCCCACCCGATCGCGGCGGGGATCCGCGAGCCGATCTTTCTCGAAAAAGAAGAAATGTACGGCGAGTTTTTCGACATTCCGAAGCCGGACGACGAAATTTTCCTCGGCTGGTTCTCGGGCGGGAATGTGTTCCGAAGCGGCGTGACCTTTACGCGCGGCTATGGAAAGATTTTTTATTTTCAGCCGGGACACGAGGAATACCCGACCTACCGAAACCCGCAGATCCGTCAGATTCTCCTGAACGCGGTGCGCTGGGCGGCGCCAAGCGAAAAACTTTCCGATAATTACGAATGTACGGCGGAATAATGGATAAAATAAGGAACGAAAAAAAACATTTTCGTTCCTTATTTATTTATAAGAAGAGTAACCGGAGAATCGAAAGAGAAATTATGTATTGTGGGGATACTCTGAGATAAGCGCTTTATTTCGAGCCGCTTCCTTGCGGCTCGTCAGGGCGCTTGCCCCGCGACCTCCTGTCGCGTCCCCACACCCCTGCTTCCTTTTGTAGCCAAAAGGAAGCGAAAAGCAATATCATAAATGAATATAGTCGAATTTTTCAAAATCCGTAATTCGTAAAATGATAAAAAGCATTATTAAAATTTAGGTCAAGCCTTTTTAAAGGCTTGCGGGGGTGCGGGGGCAGCGCCCCTGCAAAATGCTGTCTCTTCTCTTTTTATCCTCTGTTTATACAAACTGAAATAAGGAACGCTTTCGGAAAGGAAAAAACATGATTCATGCCGCTATGTTCGACACAAAGGCTTACGATAAGTCCGCCTTTGAAAAAGTAACGGAAAATACCGAGATCAAGCTGAAATGCTTTGAAGCAAAGCTGAACGAGGACACCGCCGAGCTTGCCAGAAATTACGACGTCATTATCGCGTTCGTAAACGACGACATTTCCTCCGCCGTGATCGACACGCTCGTAAAAAACGGCGTAAAACTGATCGCAATGCGGTGCGCGGGATTTAACAACGTGGACGTAAAGTATGCCGAGGGGAAGCTCCCGATCGTCCGCGTCCCCGAATATTCCCCCTACGCGGTGGCGGAACACGCGATCGCCATGCTCCTCACGAGCATTCGCCGGATTCATAAAGCCTATATCCGGACAAGGGATTTTAATTTCAGCCTGAACGGCTTTACGGGCTTCGATCTTCACGGAAAAACCGCGGGCGTAATCGGGACGGGAAAGATCGGGCGCTGTTTTATCGACATCTGCCGCGGCTTCGGCATGAACGTCATCGCCTATGACCCATACCCTGTAAAGGACGGCGGGATCGAATATGTCGAGCTGAACGACCTGTTCCGCCGAAGCAATATTATTTCGCTGCACTGTCCCCTTACGCCGCAAAACAAGCATATCATCAGCGAGGAATCCATCGAGCTGATGAAAAAGGGCGTCGTTCTGATCAATACCTCGCGCGGCTCGCTGATCAATACCGACGCGCTGATCAAGGGGATCAAATCGAAAAAGATCGGCGCCGCCTGCCTTGATGTGTACGAGGAGGAATCCGACCTGTTTTTCGAGGATTATTCGGGGCATATCGTGCAGGACGATACGCTCGCGCGGCTGATTACCCTGCCGAACGTGCTGATCACGTCGCATCAGGCGTTCCTGACCGAGGAGGCGCTCAGCAATATCGCCGACACGACGGTCGAGAATATTTTATCCTTTTTCCGCGATCACACGCTCACGAATGAGGTAAAGCTGCCTCACTGATTTAGGTGCAGGCGCTTATTGCCGCCGGAAAAGTACCGCGCCGTCGGGACGAACCGTAATTTCGATCTTTTCGTAATAGGCGTTCGCCGTCTCATCTGAGGGATCGGGAAGATAACGCTTATCGCAGAGGATCTCCCTTCCCGCGCCGGAAGGTTCGCGGTTCTTCCGATACCCGCCGATCACGGCGAAATCGGCATTCGCCCTGTCCTCCGCCGAAAGGAGCACGAACGTGACCCCGTACACATCGAGCGTCACGATCCCGTCCAGAATCGTGACCGTATACTCGCCGTTGATATGATAAACGCGGTTGGGATCGTCGGGGAAATGCAGTTCAATCGGGTCAAGCTGCGCAAATCCCTCCCGATTATTTTTCTTCTCCTCCGCCACGCACAGGAATGCCGTTTTTCGCCCTGCCGCAGCTTCAAACAGCTCGTTCCCGATCCGCTTGCTGTCCGAAGTGGCCAGCGCCGAAAGTCCGCTTTTGCTTTCGATCAGAACGAGCACATCCGACCCGTCGGAATATACCGTGAGACGAACATTGTCCCAATTCACGAACGTTTCCGAAACGGAGGAGGTCATCAGCACGCAAACCGACAGGAGCACCAGCTTCGCCGCTTCACGAAAACGAAATGTCCAAAAAATCAAAAGAAAAACCCCGACCACGGTAAGCCCGATCAGGAGCGGCACAGCCTCGCCCTCCAGCTCGGTATAGCCGAACCAAAGTCCGCCGAGCGCGCGGATCACCGCGATCATCCCCTTCGCTGCCAGCCCCGCGGGCAGTAAGAGCATTTCCGCCAGAAGTCCGCCCGTCGCCGCCAGCGGAAGCATGAGCAGCAGGATCGCCAGAAACAGCGGGTATACCAGAAGTGTCGCGATCGGGGAAAGGAGTGAGATCCCTCCGAAGCACAGCACGCTTACGGGCGAGGTACAAACGACCGCGCAGACCGAGGTCAGAACCGCTTCCTTCAGGCGGCGGAACCGCGGCTTTCGGATCACGCGGCGGCAGACCGACGGCGCAAGCGCACCCGCACCGAGCGTTCCGAGGATCGAGAGCCACAGCCCGAGATCGCGGCAGGCATACGGCTGGAACAGCGTGATCAAAAGCACTGCCAGCCCGAGCGTATGCGTCGTCTCGGTCTTCCGGCGAAGCGGCTCCGCGCCGTAGCAAAGGAGAAGCATCAGCCCCGAGCGCATGACCGAGGCAGTCATTCCGAAAAAGATCATGAGCACGGCGATCAGTCCGGCCGTAAGCGCGAAACGCAGAAAAACCCGCCGTTTCGCGAACAGTCCGATCACCGAAGCCGCCGAATGGACGATCAGCGAGAGGTGCATTCCCGATACGGCAGTCATGTGGGACAGTCCCGCCCTTTTTAAATAAACCGATAAAGAGGGCGAAAGCCCCGAACGGTCGCCAAAAAACATCGCGCGGATCAGTCCGCCCTCGTCGCCGCTCAGGATCCCGCCGATCCGCTCGCGGAGAAATGCGGAAAATTCCTTCGGAAGACGGAGAAGCGAAAATTCCGCTTTCTTCAGGATCTCCGGATCGTCCGCAGCGCGCGCCCGCAGAAAGATCCCCTCCGAAAACGCGTAATCCGATTCGGAAAAATCCGCGCTTTCGCGAAAATCGGAAAATACCGCGTGAAACGAAACCGTATCGCCCAGACACGCCCCGAAATCCGCCGTATACAGCATGACGCGGATCGGGACCCCGTCCGCGTTTCCCTCGACGGTCAGCCGCACCGTATCGTTATCGGGATAGCTGCATTCCGAAACGGTCCCCGTCACAAGCGCGGTACTCCCGATAAAAGCACGCTGCGGCCCGATCACGGTAAGACGATAAAGCCCGAACGAGAGCATTGCCGCGGCGAGCGTACCCGCGATCCAAAACATCTCCCGCTTTTTCCGCAGAAGCAAAAGCAGCCCGAAAAGAAAAAGAGCCGCCGCAAAGAGCAGCCGCCCGAGAATATCAAGATAAGAGGCAACGTAAAGTCCAAGCAGATATACCAGCCCGATCCTTCCGCCAATCCGACCGCTCATGCCGATCCCTCCGAAATACTCTTCTTTATCGCCCGATCCGCGGTTCGCGCGGTCGGTTCTTATCTCATCTTTATGACTGTCCGGATCAAATCCTCCGTATTTGTTTTTTCAGCCCGAATGTCAATGACCGCAAGCGGCTCCGGCAGTTCGGGATCAGGCTCCGCCTGCCTATCGGAAACGGAAAAGACCAGATACGGGATCTTCCGAAATCCCGCCTGCCCGTAAAGCGCTTTGGAGAATTTATGACGGGAACCGCTGTAAACGTCTTCGCCGAGAACAAACAGCTTCGGCTTGATCTTCTTTTTCTTCAGGCGAAGGATCGCCTCCGCCGTCGGTTCGCTGTAAATGATCCGAAGCTTTTCACGGAAATCCTCGCTTAAACAGTTTTCAAGATAAACGAAGCATTCCGAAACCGCCGAAAAGATGACCACAGCGGGACGCGGAGAAGGACGGGCCGTCCCCCTCGCCATAAACGCCTGCGCAAAATGATCGTCGCGAACCAGCGTAAGGAACGCGTTCGGCGAGATCAAAGAGGCGGCATGCAGGTGGTTTCGCTGTCCCATAAGATAAACCGGAACACGCTTTTTCGCCGAAAACGCATAGACCTCCCGGCAAACGTCCGTATCCGCCCGCTCATCGCGCCCGAGCACCAGAACGATCGCACAAACGCTCTTTTCAAAATCCCGCAGAAAACCCGCGTCGGTATCTTCGGCATACACAGAGCAGATCAAATCGGAATAGATCTCCATCAGCGTAAGGCAGCGCTGCTTATTTTCTCCGATCCATAGCACCGTAGGCTTTTTCATTTTCCGCGCTTCCCTCCGTTTAAAGCGTCAAAAATCAGTCAAATGCTTCTCACGAAATACTTTCTTATTTTTTAATGGCAAGATCGCTCGGCTTCAGCTCATCCGTAACCGTCGTAAAATCGCCGACCGCCGTGATTCCCTGAATCAGCCAGTCGATCTTGCGGATCCCCGAAAAGGACATACGCTGCCCCTTATCGACCATGATCTCATTGCCGCGGTTTTTGATCTCACCCGTAAAGATGTACGCCTGCCCGCTTTTGATATAATCGTAAAGCTTTGTGCAGATCTCCTCCGTCCCCTCTTTACAGTTTTCCGAAAGCTCCACCAAACGCGCCGTCCCCGCCGCGATCCCTCCCTCGCTTACCGAGGAGATAAAGACCTCGGCACAGATCGCGCGGACGGTATCCACGATAAAGGTAGAGGCGTTAAAGAAAAATCCGGTCAGGTAGCTGTCGGGGATCAGCTCGGGAAGATCGCAGGAATTCGCGATCACCTTCACGCCCCGCGAAGCCGCGTATTCCGCCGCGTAATCCGTTTCCGTATAACACATGATCACGTCGCTTCCCTGCTTGACCAGGTCGTCCACCGCCGCTTCGATCTGCGCGTGATCGTTCGACCACACCCAGTTCAGCCTGACGTCCGTCTGAACGCCCCAGATCTCCTTCGCGCCGAGAACATAGCTGTCTACAATGCCGTACGCGTTATAAGAGCTTGGATCGGCAACCACGCCGAGCACGTTCGTCCCGGTATTGTACGCCGCGGCGATCCCGCAGACGCTCGCGGTCTGATAAAGCTCTCCGCCGAAGCTCGACAGGTTGAAGGCTTTCGTCGAACCGCCGAAGTTAATGAAATAAGTTCCGGTCGCCGCCTTCGCTTCCTTTACAATGGAATTGTTAAAGCGCGGGCTGCACGAAACAATAATGTTGCAGCCGTCTTCCTGAAGCTCGTAAACTGCCTCGGGGATCTTCGATACGAGCACGTTCTCAATATAACAGGTCTCCAGCCCGAGCGTTTTTTCGATCTGAAGCCGCGCGTTTTCAAAAATTTTCGCGGTCGCGCCTTCCCCGACGCCGAGATTATAAAGGAATCCGACCTTATAGACCGTCTTTTCCTCCTCGGGCTCGGCGGCGATCATGTTCCCCTCCTCATCGGTCACGGGAGTACCGTTTTCGTCCGTAACGGCGGTAAGAGCGGGATCGTTTTCATCGGTCTCCGCGGGCTCCACCTCATTGTTGCAGCCGCCCGCGCCCAACAGGAAGCAAGCGCACAGAAAAACCGCCGCGTATTTTTTCAGCCTTTTCATGTATGACCATTCCTTTCCGCAGAAACGAAGCTTGAATTCTGATAACCGCATATATTATATCATAAAAGCACGAAAAAGGCAAGTGTAAAATGACTTGATCAGGGAATTTTTTTCTTTTTCGAGCCGCGGTTTCGTTGAGCGCGCCGGGTCGGAAACGCCCTTTTCAAAAAAACACATACTTTTTTCAAATTTGATTTGATTTTTTCATGGAAGAATGATATAATGAGAATGTTGTATACAAGAATGCCAAAAAAGAAATCCGATAAAAGAAAGGAAATTCAGATGAAGAAAAAAATAACCGCGGCGCTCCTTGTGGCGGCTATGCTGCCAAGCCTCGCCGCCTGCAGCGGCGGAAGTGCCGGAACAACCGTATCCGACAGTGCCGAAACGACCGCACCCGACAGCACGGAGAACCCGTCCGCCCGTCCCGCATGGGATCAGATCGACCGGAATCTCATTATCGCCTCCGTGGAAAGCGCGGAAAATCCCGACGAATTCAACATTACCTTCGGCGATTTTTACAGCGAATACCTCTACTATCTCCTCTCCTACGGGATCGAGGACGATATGAGCGACGACTACCGCGAAGCCTGCAAGAGCTTCCGCGAGGAGATCATCAACTATCTTCAGTTCGAGCATATTTTCCTGAAGGTCGCGGAGGAAAAGGGCGTCGGTGTTTCCTCACTGACCGAGAGCGAGCTTTCGGAAATTCAGACGAACGCCGATAACGCGCATGAAAACTTCCGCTCGAAATATTACAGCGTGGCGGTCGAAGAGCTTGGAGAGGACGCCTCCGAGGACGCGATCAAAAAACGGCAGGAGGAGCTTCTGACAGCCGATCTGAGCCGGGCGGAGCTTACGCCGGAAATTTTCACGACATGGGAGCGCAACAACCTGATCCAGAATAAGCTGATCACGCGCCTGACCGAAAACATCGAGATCACCGAAGAAGAAATTGACAAGATGTTTGACGAATATGTGCAGATGGCGAAGGACGCGCTCGCCTCCGACCCGCTGAGCTATGAGTCGAATGCAACCTATACCTGGATCTATGTTCCCGAGGGGACAAGGCTCGCCGACCAGATCCTGTTCCTGTTCGACGAGGAAACAAGACAAGCGATCTCCGAGGCGAGAAACGCCGGAAACGACGGGGAAGCAGATCGGCTCCGCGAGCATGCGTATGAACAGCAGCTCAAGGGACGCACGCAGGCGCTTCTCGAACGGATCAAAAACGGCGAGGACTTCAACGCGCTTCAGGCGGAGCTGAACGAGGACGGCGCGGACGATCCCTACGCCGTGATCGTCGGCTCGAAAAGATACGTTTCCGAATTTACCGAGGCGACCTTCTCGATCGCGGAGATCGGCGGCGTTTCCGAGCCTGCTGTCAGTGATTACGGCGTCCACGTGATCCAATACGCGGGAGACGCGACCGTGACCAACGAGGATCTCACGGAGATCCGCCAGAGCATGAAGGAATACCTGATCGCGCAGGAACAGACCGCCATTCAGCAGGCGGCGTATGAAGAATGGCTCGCGCGGTTCCCGTATGTGGTGGACTACGATATTTTGCAGCTGAACGAAACCGCGCAAACGGAGGAACCGACCGACGCCTCGAATTCATAAAAAAAGAAAAAACGCATACAATAAAAAGATACTACACCGAAAGGAAGAAACAAAAATGAAAGTCATCGCACTGAACGGAAGCCCCCGGAAAAACGGAAATACCCACCTCTCGCTCCAGACCGTCTGCGGCATTCTGAACGAGGAAGGGATCGAAACCGAAATTTTAGACGTCGGCTCGCTGAAGCTTACGGGCTGCCGCGCCTGCGGCGGGTGCGCAAAGCTCGGAAAATGCGTCCTGGACGACGGGCTGAACGAGCTTGCCGAAAAGGCCGCCGCGGCGGACGGACTGATCGTCGGGTCGCCCGTCTATTACGCGGACATTAACGGAACGCTCAAATGCTTCCTCGACCGCTTTTTCTACGTGCACGGATCGAAAATGCGGTTCAAGCCCGCCGCCGCGGTCGTCGCGCTCCGCCGAAGCGGCGTGACCCACGCGTATCAGACGATCTACAACTATTTTACGATCGCCGAAATGCTCATTACCCCGACGACCTACTGGCCGGGCGTACACGGCCGTATCGCCGGTGAGGCGGAGCAGGATCTTGAGGGAATTTCCGTCGCGCGGGGGATCGGGCGGAACATGGCGTATCTGTTAAAGCTCCGCGAGGAAAGCGCGCTTCCCCTTCCCGAGCGGGAGGAAAAGGTGACGTTCAACTACATACGCTAACCACAAATTTTCAAAAGGAAGGAAACCAAAAATGTCCGAAAAGAAAATTCCCCAAAGAAACGAGATCGACGCGAAATATCAATGGGATCTGACCGACCTTTTCCCGAGCGACCGCGCATTTGAAGAAGCGCTCGAACAGGCGGGGGAATACCCCGAAAAAATTGCCGCGTATCGCGGGAAGATCTCCGCCTCGGCGAAGGAGCTTCTTGCTTATCTTCGGCTCGACGACGAGATCACGGAAAAGGTGCGCGACCTGATCCACTACGCAAACCGCAAAAGCGACGAGGACACCCGCGTAAGCCTGTATTCGGGCTATTGCGAACGTACCGAGGCACTTTTGACCGCGATCGGAAGCGCGGCGGCGTTCGCCGTCCCCGAAATTTTGTCCATCTCGGACGAAACATTGAAAAAATTCATGGACGAGGAGGAAGGACTGAGGCTTTACGACCTGTCCTTACGCCGTATTTTAAGCCGCCGTCCGCATATTCTTTCCCCCGAGGAGGAGCGCGTGATCGCCATGACGGGCGAAATGCGGAACACTCCCTCCTCCGTCTTTTCCATGCTCGATAACGCGGACTTAAAATTCCCCGACGCGGTCGGTTCCGACGGAAACGCCCGCGCGCTTACCCACGGAAGCTATATCCCGCTTATGCAGAGCGAGGATCGGACGCTCCGGAAATCCGCCTTTGAAAACCTGTACAAAACCTATAAGGGCTTTGAAAACACCTATTCCGCCATTCTTTCGGGGCATTTAAAGACCCTTTCCTTTCACGCGAATATCCGCAAATACGAAAATACCCTCGCGGCGGCGCTTGATTCTACCGAGGTTCCGCAAAGCGTTTATCACAGCCTGATCGACGCGGTACACGACAATATGGATCAGATGTACCGCTATGTCGCGCTTCGGAAGAAGCTGCTCGGTGTGGACGAGCTTCATTATTACGACCTTTACGCCCCGATGATCAGTAAGGCGGAGCGGAAGATCCCCTACGAGGAAGCGAAAAAGACGGTGCTGGAGGCGGTTCGCCCGCTCGGAGAGGAATATGTCCAGATCATGGCGGACGGCTTTGAGAGCGGCTGGATCGATGTGTATGAAAACGAGGGAAAGTGCAGCGGCGCGTATTCCGCGGGGGCTTCCGTGCACCCGTACGTCCTGCTGAACCACACCGACGATCTCCAGTCGGAATTCACAATCGCGCATGAAATGGGGCACGCGCTCCATTCCTACCTTTCCAATCGGCACCAGCCCACCGTTTACGCCGAGTATGAAATTTTCGTCGCGGAGGTTGCCTCGACCTTTAACGAATCGCTTTTAATGCAGTATCTGCTGAAAACCACGACGGATAAGCGCCGCCGCGCCTACCTCATCAATTATTTTCTGGAGCAGTTCCGCACCACGCTCTACCGTCAGACAATGTTCGCGGAATTTGAACTGAAGATCAACGAGGCGCAAGCGCGCGGAGAAGCGATCACCTCGGATTTCCTCTGTGATCTGTACGGCGAGCTGAACCGACTGTATTTCGGGGACGGGATCGTTCCCGACCCGGAGATCCGATACGAATGGGCGCGGATCCCGCATTTTTATTACAACTATTATGTGTATCAGTACGCGACGGGCTTCGCGGCGGCGATCGCGCTTTCGCGACGGGTATTAAGCGGCGGGGAATCCGCGGCGAAGGACTACCTCGGATTTTTAAAGGGCGGAAACTCGAAAACCCCCGTGGAGCTTCTGAAGGGCGCGGGGGTGGATATGGCCGACCCGAGCGTGGTCGGCGACGCGCTGAAGCTGTTCGGAGAGCTGATCGACGAAATGGAGCAGCTTGCGGGAGAACTGGACTGATTACAAAAAAAGAGACAGAGAAAAATATAACGAGGGGGCGCTGCCCCCTAACCCCCGCCAAAGGGAAACAGCGAAAACCCAAGGCGCGGCGTCCGTGCCGCGCCTTGGGTTTTCGCCGCCAACGTCCTTGTAGGCTTTTTCCTTTGGAATCCCGCTTCCCATTCCCAGAGCGTATTCACATTACCGCCGGGCGCTCGTCTTTTGGCTGATTTTCCGCATAACTTCGTTAAAAATCCTTGAAATACATACAGTATTCCTGCGGATTTTTTCCTCGTTCTGCAAAAAATCGCCTCAAAATCCAAGCATTTCGGGTAACGTGAACAGGCTCTAATAATCGGATAAAAATCTCTAAAAAGAGATCTATCGACAAGTTGAGCGAAAGAGAACACCTCTTTCGCTCTTTCTTACAAAACTTAAAACTTCGCGAACTCCTGCGACCAGTAATAGTAGGTATTCGGTCCGACCTTTAAGACCGAAAGCCCGAACGCCACGCATTCGTAATTGGGACTCAGGATATTCTCACGGTGTGACTCGGAATTCATCCACGCTTCAAAGACCTCGCCGGGCGTCTCAAACATATTTCTTCCGTAGGCGATATTCTCCCCGGCATAAAGATAGCTTACCCCGACGTCGGCAAACGCGGTATGAAAGCCCTTCCCGTTCGGACGGGTATGCGAATAGTACGACGAAAGCTCGACGGCGCGAAGCGTCGAGACCTCGTGAACGCGCGCGGAATACCACAGCTCGTTCAGACCGTTTTCCCGCCGCGCCTGATTCACGAGATTCAGCATGGTAATATAAACGGTATCGTCGTTCGAGATCACGCCGCCGCCGATATTCGTGAACGGGGTCTTGGAGGTGCTTGACGTATTCGCCGGTGCCGCCGTTGTCCGGACGGGCGCGGCGGTCGCGGTTGTTGTCGGCGGCGCCGCGGTCGTGGAGCGTACCGTTGGTACGGCGGTCGTCGGGACAGTCGTTCGCACCGTCGTTTCAGAGACCGTTTCCACGGGAGAAGACTCGGTTCGCGTCTCGGTATCGGGAGGCGCCGTAATTTCGGTGGTGTTGATCAGGAGTGTTCCGCCCGCGCCGACCGCGAGATCCTCGGAATCGGTCGTATGCGGCGGAGCCGTTTCCGAATCGGTCACGATCAGAAGCTCGGTCGGGTAAAGCGTTTCGTACAGATATTCGGGATCGAGGGTATATTCCGGCTCGGGTGAATCCGCCCCGAGGTCGGCGGCAGTGACCGAAGCGCCCTCCTGAATATCCGAAAAGCGAACGGGAACGGGGTTCGGGCGGTTGGCGATCGCCGCCGCCGCAAGCGTGATCGAAAGAAGCGTACAGCAGGAAAGCCCGGTGATCATTCCGCGAAGCATTCTCTTTTGTTTTTTGGTGAACTTGCGCAAACCCGAGCCTCCCTTTTATGTTCTCAGTCTGTTTCATTATACCATTTCAAAAAAATTTTGTCAATCCGCAACTTTTTTCCTTTTTCCGAAGTTTTATAGGTAGAAGGAGTTTTCAACCCACTCGGAAAGGAAGATTTTATGAAAAAGAAAATACTTGCCCTGCTCTGTGCGTTCTCCCTGCTGCTGGGCATGAGCGGCTGCACGGAACAGCAGAATGCACCGCTTGCGCCCGAAACGGCGGAAAATCCGTCGGAAAGCGAAGCGCCCGCCGCCCGGACGGACACGCAGACCTCCGCGCCTGCCCAAAACGAAAGCGACACCGCCGTTCTTATTCAGTTTTTTACAGACGGTCAAAGCCAGACGCTTATCATAGACGTGCCGGAGCCGAACGAATCCGGCGTTCTCGTCTCTCCGCCGGGTGAGCCGACCGTTTTCCCCCTGCTCTACCTCAGTATCGACGAGACCGTCACCCCCGATACCAAGCGGATCGACGTCACCGCGCAGTGCGGCACGGACAAGCCGGTCGAGGCGGGTCTGAGCACGATCCTTGAAAAATACGAAAACGGCGAATGGAGGGCGATCCCGCAGAAAGCGGGAACCGAGACCGACGACGGCGTGGTCACAATCACGCCCGAAAGCCCCTATGTTTTCTCGATTTTCCCCGAAAATTACGCCGAACCGCTTGAGCTTCTGGGCGAATACCGTATTTCCGTCGTCCTCGGCAGCTCGACGGAAACCCTCTGTTTTACCGTGATCGCCGAGACCCCGCCGCTCACCGAGCGCGATATTGAAATGACGATCGAGGAGGAGACGATCACCTCCGATACCGAAAGACTGACCCTCCGCTACCGCTATGTCGGTGACGCGATCTATGCGGAATACGGCTTCGGCTGTGAATATACGCTCGAGAAAAAGGAGGAGGACGGAAGCTGGCGGGCGATCCCGTTTGCGGAGAACGCCGCGTTTAACTCGCTCGGCTACCTGATCGGGACGGAAAGCCCGAACCAAGCGACGGACGTATCGCTCCGCGGCGATTTTTACGCCGAACCGCTCACCCCCGGCGAATACCGTGTTCTAAAGCCGATCGGAAGCATTACGCTTATCGCCGAGTTCCGGATCTTAGCGCCCTGCGGCGGAGTCGTATACGAAATCGAAAGTGAGGAGGGCGAGCTTACGCTTCAGATCGAGGAGATCCGATCGGACGGCTTTTGGTGTGCCTTCCCCTGGCCGTATCCCGCGCATTTCTTGGTAGAATGCGATCCGACCGAGTACCCCGATTACTGCGTCGGGGACAATATCGAGGTCGGATACGCGCCGATGTACAAAACCGGCGAATGGGAATATCGGCTTCTCCCGACCGCGATCTACCCGAGCGATTATCACTTGAACGAGGACTTGGACGCAAAGCCCGTGATCTACCTTTACCCCGAGGAGGAATCGGAGATTGAGGTTCAACTCGATTACCGCGGACAGTTGACGGTGACTTACCCTGAATACAGGGACGGCTGGCGCGTGACGGCGAAGCCCGACGGAACGCTTACCGACGCGGAAGGGAACGAGTATTCCTACCTGTTCTGGGAGGGTGTTTCGGATACGGCGTATGATTTTAGCGAGGGCTTTTGCGTGCAGGGCCGCGACACGGCGGAATTCCTGCGCGAGAAGCTTTCCCTGCTCGGTCTTACCCCGCGGGAATATAACGAGCTGATCGTCTACTGGCTCCCGAAAATGCAGGACAATCCGTATAACGTGATCTCCTTCCAAGGGGAAGTCTATACCGACAGCGCGGCGCTCTCGGTCTCCCCCGCGCCCGATACGGTGCTTCGCGTATTTATGGCATATTATCCGAGCGAAACGCCCGTAGCGATCCCCGAACAAAAGCTGACCCCGACCGAGCGAAAGGGATTTACCCTTGTGGAGTGGGGCGGAACGGAACAGAAACGATAATACCGATTTCCCAAAATTGCCTTTTCCACGAATGACGCTTCCCGATACGGTTACAATATCCGTAACGGGAAGCGTCTTTTCTGTTTTGGTAAGGTGCTTTCCCGAAATACGCGGGAAAGGACGACGCAGCTTGACCGACATTTTTCTTTTCGGCGACCCCTGTGACGATCGCCTGGGCGGAATGATCCGCCGCCGGCTCTCAAAAACCTATCGGATCACCTACATCACCGAAAGCCGCTTTCTTCGCCTCGGGCAGGGGTACGACCTGCTGTTTTACGACGGGAACCCGCACGAGGTGGAGGGCGCGCCGGGCGCAGTCCTGATCTTAAAACAAAACGCCCTGCTCCCCGCGCGGCTCCCCGAGGACTGCACCGCGATCATCAGCGCGGACAGCGAAGCCCAGCGGATCGCCGTCCGCGAGCGGAAGCTCCGCACGATCGCCTGCGGGGTAAACGCGACGGCAACCGTATCCTTTTCAAGCGAAACGGACGAAACCCTCGTCGTAACGCTCAACCGCGCCATCACCGCCCTTTCGGGAAAAGAAATCCAGCCCCTCGAAATTCCCGTTTTCAAGGAGGGGCTGGATCATGATACTTTAATGCGCTTTACTGCGCTTCGGTTACTGCTCGACGATTTTGATTCCGAGCTTGGAAAATTGTACTGAACTTAAGGTTACCCGAAGATCGCCAGCAGAACGCCCGCCGCGACCGCCGAACCGATAACGCCCGCAACATTCGGTCCCATCGCGTGCATTAAAAGGAAGTTCGAGGGATTTTCCTCCTGTCCGACCTTCTGTGATACACGCGCCGCCATCGGAACCGCGGATACGCCCGCCGAACCGATCAGCGGATTGATCTTCCCGCCCGACAGCGCACACATCAGCTTTCCGAGAAGCAGACCGCACGCGGTACCCACGCAGAACGCGAGCAGACCGAGCACAATGATCAGAAGCGTTTCGACCTTTAAGAAGTTCGACGCCGTCGCCGTCGCGCCGACCGTTACGCCGAGCATGATCGTAATTATGTTCATCAGCTCGTTCGACGCGGTCTTTACGAGACGCTCCACAACGCCGCTTTCCTTAAACAGGTTCCCGAGCATCAGCATTCCGACAAGCGGAGCCGCGGAAGGAACAATAAACGCAACAATAACGGTAACCGCGATCGGGAAAATGACCTTTTCCCGCTTCGACACCTGGCGAAGCTGTTCCATACGGATCGCGCGTTCCTTTTTCGTCGTTAAGGCCTTCATGATCGGCGGCTGAATAACGGGAACGAGCGCCATGTACGAATATGCCGCGACCGCGATCGAACCGAGCATTTCGGGCGCGAGCTTTGAGGTCAGGTAAATCGCCGTCGGACCGTCGGCGCCGCCGATGATCCCGATCGAAGCCGCCTGCCGGAGCGAAAAGTCCACAATGCCCGTAGCCGAAAGCGCACACGCGCCGAGGAAGGTCAGGAAGATACCACCCTGCGCCGCCGCACCGAGGAAAAAGCTCTTCGGATTCGCGATCAGCGGCCCGAAGTCGGTCATACAGCCGATTCCGAGGAAGATCAGCGGCGGGAAAAGCTGTAATTTTACGCCGAGATAGAGAACGTCAAGCAGACCGCCGTCGTGCAGCACCTGCCCGAAATCAATATTTGTCGTCAGAAAAAATTCGGGGTGATAAAGCTCCGCGCCCGGAATATTCGTCAGCGCCATGCCGAACGCGATCGGAAGCAGAAGCATCGGCTCGTACTGCTTTACGATCGCAAGGTACATCAGCACGAACGAGATCAGCAGCATCAGCCCCTGCTGCCATGTGATATTACAAAACGCCGAGCCCTTCCAAAGGTCGGTAATTGTATCGAGAAATACTTCAATCATGTCTGAACCCTCTTTAATTTTAGTTTCATCGTGCCGAGTTTAGGACAAGCCGCGCGTATTTTCGGCGATCCCCGCCGCGCTCCAGCCCGAGCGGACTGCCCGATCGCGCTTTTTCACGCTCGCGATCCGGTACTGCTTCCCCTCCGCCTCACCGTAAGCGGCGATCGCGGCGGAAATAACGGCGATGATCTCCCCGTCGTCCTCATAATCCTCCTCAGCCTCGTCCTCTACCTTATTTACGACAGGCGCGGCAGCCGGCTTTTCCGCGGCGGGCGCGGACGGTGCGCTTTTCTTTCTCCCCCCGAGGATCATTCCCATCAGCGAGAGAAACCCGACTAAGATCGCGAGGATCAGGAATACGACCACGATTCCCGTAACGACAGTCGAACCGATGATCCCCCAGTCCTGTGAAGTTTCGGCACTCAGCAAGCGAAGTGCAGCCCATTCTGACATACCGTTCATCTCCTTTTATCCGCCCGACCGCTTTTATCCGGCGGCCGCTTTCTTCTTTAAAGGGTATTGCCGCTTCGGAAAATCATGGCAATACCGCAAACTGAATTCATTATACTCTATTTTGGAGAAAATTTCAAGTGATTTTTGAAAAAACCTTAAAAAATACCGAAAAACTTTTTTTCATGCGCGGATTTTTGGAAAATTTCACAAAACCGTTGAAAAAAGGGAAAATTTGTGATATAGTATATTTGTATATTTCAAATACGTCTTTACCCACCGAATCCGGAGAAAGGATCCGGGTTTGTGCCTCGACACAAACCTTCTCCATAGGAAAGGATTGATTATATTTATGAGAGCAGCTTTAAAAAGGAAACTTACCGCCTGCACAGCGATCTTGATCGCAGCGATCGGGATCGCGGCGACCTCGGGCTGTTACCTTTTTCCCGCCGAGGAGGAGCTTCTCGATCCTCCTGTGATCGCGCCCGACGAGGTCGCCTATTCGACTTATTCCGCGCGGCTTAAAACCATTCAGAATACCGTTACCGTCACCGGCTACGTAAAATCGCACACCGAGCGCGAATGTTATTTCACCGATTACACGGGAAAGGTCAAGAACGTTTACGTCCGCGCGGGCGACTTCGTCGAGGAGGGCGACCTGATCGCGGAAATGAACACGGGCGCGCTTGAATACGAGCTTGAGATCCAGCGGCTTAAGACCGAGGCGGCACAGCTTCAATACAACGCCACGGGGTCACGCGCCGATCTTTTGCAGCTCGAGATCGAGCAGAATACCCTCGCCATGTATCAGGCGGAATACGACGGCGCGCACATCTACGCCCCGATCGGAGGACAAGTGTCCTACGTCTTTAAATTAAATCCGGGAACGGAAATGGATCCGTATAAGGTGCTCGCGCGGATCGCCGACCCCGACGCGCTCTTTGTCGAAGCGTCCTATCCGAACGGACGGACTTTTTCCGTCGGGGACATGGTCACGGTACGGGTCGACGGGGAGGAGTACGAAGGGACGGTCTCCTATACCCCGAAGGAGGCGCGGGAGGAAGGCTCGGAAAATGTTGACGCGCTTCATGTCGAATTTAAGAACGGACAGCCGCCCTTTGCCTATATCGGTGCGCTCGCGGATATCGTAAAGGTAAACGCGACGGCGGAAAACGCGGTCGTGATCCCGAAAAACCTCGTGAAGACCGACGGCAGGCGGGAGTATGTACAGCTGTACGAAAACGGCGAAAAAACCGAACGCGACGTCGTCACGGGCATTTTCAACGCAACGGAGATCGAGATCGTAAGCGGGCTGAGCGAAGGCGATCAGGTGATCGTAAAATAAGGAGCGGACATTGTTTACTTTACTTTTCAGAAAAATGTGCAAGACCAGGTGGATGGTCTTATGCCTGTTCATCGGCTTTCTGATGGCGGCGGGCATGATGAGCGCCGTTCCGATTTATATGGACGCGTCCTTACAGCGTATGCTCATTAAGGATATGGAGTCGTACCAGCTTTCGACGGGCGATTTCCCCGGGATCTACTCCGTTTCGAAAACGATCGGCATGGGGACGGGAGCGGCGGAGCAGCGCGCCCTGATCGACGAGCTTCCCGCACGGGTGCGGGAGCGGGTCGGCGCCGTCCGGATCCCGGTCGGTTCATCAAAAACGGTCGTCTGGGACAACCTGCAATACTTAATCAACGGAACGAACAAGGAGGTCGCGGCTTCTACCCGCGTAAAGCTCGCGGCCATGACGGATTTTTCCGATCATATCGTCATCAAAAGCGGCAGAATGTTCTGCGAAGGCGGTATCGCGGAGGACGGAGTCTTTGAGGTCGTCGCCTCCGACACGGCGCTGAAATCCCTCGAAGCGGTCTTAAACGGCGAATACGAGGTTCGCTCGGTCGATACGGGGCGGGAAGCGATCCGTGTCCGGATCGTCGGCGTTTACGAGCAGTCCGACCCGAACGACATCTACTGGTCGGAAACGGCGGATCGGTACGTAAACGCGCTGATAACGGATTACAGCTGCTTCACCGATCGGCTTCTCGGCAGCTCCGCGCAGCTCACCGACATTATGGTGAACTATTCCCTTTCGTATCAGTCCATGGACATGAACGACCTCCCGTCCGTGACGGCGGCGCTTTCCGACGATTTTACCTATTACAGCGAGCTTGGTTTTACCTTTAAAATGGGGATCTTTAAAATTCTGGAGGAATACGCCGTCGAAGCGGAAAAGCTTACGGGAATCCTCTGGACGCTCCAGATCCCGACGATGGTCATGATCGCGTTCTACCTGTTCATGGTCTCCCGCCTCAACGTTGAGCAGGAGAAAAACGAGATCGCGATCTTTAAAAGCCGCGGCGCAAGCGCAAAGCAGATTTTCTTCCTTTACGCGGCGGAATCGGGGATCCTCGGGCTGGCGACACTGGTCACCGCGCCGCTGATCGGGCTTTTGTTCTGCCGCTTCCTCGGCGTGTCGAACGGATTCCTTGAATTCGTGAACCGCACCGGGATCGCCGCGAAGATCACGGGAACGGCAGTTCTCTACGCGCTTCTCGCGGTCGCCGTTTTCTTCTTCACGACCATGATCCCGATCCTTCCCGCGTCGAAGCTTTCGATCGTCGAATATAAGCAGAGCCGGGCGAAGGTCGTAAAGGTCGCGCTGTGGGAAAAATGCTGCGTCGATCTCCTGCTGATCGCGGCGGGGATCGTTTTCTACGGGATCTATACCGCGAACGAGGTCGTTTCCGAGGAATCGACCGGAGAGATTAACCCGCTGTTCTTTATCTTTTCGACCTGCCTGATCATGGGGCTGGGACTGCTGTTTATCCGGATCTACCCCTACTTCCTGCGGGGTGTATATACGGTCTTTCGCCCGCTCTGGTCGCCCGCGCAATATATGGCGATCACCTCGGTAAGCCGTGCGCAGGGCGGAAAAGTGCGCTTTTTAATGCTGTTCCTGATCGTGACCTTTTCGCTCGGGATCTTTTCGGCGAACACCGCCCGGACGATCAATGACCAGAAGGAGGATCGCATTCGCTACGCGACGGGCGCGGACGTTCGCTTAAAGGAATACTGGCTCGAATCGACGACAAGCGACGAAAAAATGACGGTCACGGGGTATATCGAACGGGATTTCGGGCGTTTTGAGGAACTGGAAGGCGTCGAGTCGGCGACCCGCGTCTTGATCAACAATTCCGCAAAGGTGACCGTCGGGAAGGCGACGGAAAACAATGTCACGCTGATGGCGGTCGAGCCGTATAAATTCGCGCATACCGCCTGGTTCCGCAGCGATCTTCTCCCCGTCCACTGGTGGAATTACTGCGGTGCCTTACAGGAATACCCCGCGGGCGTGATCGTCTCCCGCGCGCTTGCAGAGAAATACGAGCTGGAGCTTGGCGACACGATCGAGACGAAATGGTCGGGGAACGACAAGGTGACCGCGACGGTGACCGCGATCGTCGATTATTGGCCGGGGATCAATCCGAACGAGGCGAACCGTTCTACCTCCTCGCCGGGCGACGAGCGACGCGAAAACAGGGAGGAACCCGAACCGTCCGATTCCTATGCGGTCAAGCGCTTTATCGTCATGAACTACAATTATATTTATAATCTTACGGATATAGAGCCGTACGAGGTCTGGCTCAAGCTTTCGGACGGCGCGACGAGCGAGGCGCTTTATCGGGACATTTCCGAAAAACGGATCCCGATCGAATCCATTGTCGACGCGTCGCAGCTTCTGATTACGGAGAAAAACCGCCCGCAGCTTCAGGGCATGAATGGGGCGCTTACCATGAGCTTCCTCATCATTATGGTCATGACGGTCATCGGGTTCCTGATCTACTGGATCCTCTCGATCCGAAGCCGGACGCTTCAATTCGGAATCCTCCGCGCAATGGGAGTAACGTTCAAGGAAATCATCGGCATGATCGGGTATGAACAGCTCCTCGTCTCCGGCGCTTCGATCGCGATGTCGTTTTTGATCGGCGGCGCGGTAAGCGACCTGTTTGTTCCGCTGTTCCGCTCGATGTACCGCCCCGCCGATCAGGTTCCGCCCTTCCGCGTGGCGGCGGCGCAGAGCGACTATCTGAAAATCTATATCCTGATCGTCCTCATGCTCGGCGGCGGGTTCGCCATTCTCGGACGGCTCATCAAAAAGATCAATATCAATAAGGCGCTTAAGCTTGGGGAGGATTAAAGCGTATGAATCAAGAATGGTCGGAAATGAACAAATCCATGCAGTCTCAGCTCAAAAAGGAAGCGACCTTTTCCGACGGGATCGGAACGCTTTTCACGCTCCGGGACGCTTTATTCTCCGAGCTTCTGCGGTTCAGGACGGAATTGAACCGTGAGGAATTCAGCGCCATTCCCTTTCCCGGCGCAAACGGGTACCACAGCAAAACGATCGCGTATTCCGTCTGGCACATTTTCCGGATCGAGGATATTGTCGCCCATACGCTGATCGCGGGCGACGAGCAGGTCTTTTTCTCAAAAAATTACAAGGAACGGATCGGCGCGCCGATCGTCACCACGGGAAACGAGCTGGTTGGGGAGCGAATCGCCGAATTCTCCGCGCAATTGGATTTAGAGGAGCTGTACCGATACGCCGCCGAGGTCAAAGACGAAACGGAAAAGCTGCTGAACCGCCTTTCGTTCGCCGATCTGAAACGAAAAATGACCGACGAGGAAAAAACGCGGCTCATTCTTACCGAAACGGTGAGCGGGGACGAAAACGCAAAATGGCTGATCGACTACTGGTGCGGAAAGGACGTGCGGGGATTGATCCAGATGCCCTTTTCGCGGCACTGGATCATGCATGTTGAAGCAAGCCTTCGGATCGCGCAAAAGCTGCACGGTCGGAAAGGGAAAGAAAAATGATCGTTACAAAAGCGGAAAAAGAGGATCTGCGCACGATTCTCGATTTACAGGTTCTCGCCTATCAGAGCGAAGCAGCGCTTTATGGCGACCCCGATATTCCCCCGCTGAAGCAGACCCTGTCGGAGGTGGAGCGCGAATTTCAAAGGGGAATCATTTTAAAAGCGTTGGATCACAGGATCATCGGTTCGGTTCGGGGATACAGTGAAAACGGGACGGCTTATATCGGAAAGCTCATGGTTCACCCCGAATACCAAGGGCAGGGAGTAGGAAGCCGACTTCTTTCGGAAATTGAAAAGGAATTTCCGCATCTGCGGTACGAGCTTTTTACCGGCAGCCGAAGCCGCAAAAATATCCGGCTCTACGAACGGCTCGGTTATCGGATTTTTCGGGAAGAGAAAATATCCGACGACCTGACGTTTGTGTATCTTGAAAAAGAGAGCGGACATGAAGCGTAAAAACATCATCGCCGCTTTTTGTGTGATCGCGTCGGCGCGCACGCCTGCACAAAAAAGAAAACAAATCAGGAGGAACCGGACATGACGGAACAAAAAACAAGATCGCCCGAGGAGATCGAGCGGTACATGGCGGAGCTGAAGGCATGGATCGCGGAAGAGCGCGAAAAGCCGCCGGAGGAGATGGCAGCCTTTTTCGCCAAGCGGATCGACACCTATGAGGACGTTCACATCGGGAACTGGGCGAAGGAATACGAGCATATCGCGGATTGGTTCGACGAGGGACTGGGCACCCTGCTCGACATCGGCTGCGGCACGGGGCTGGAGCTGCACTCGATCTATCGGCGTTTTCCGAACGTAAAAACGACCGGAATCGACCTGTCGGAGGAAATGCTGAAAAAACTGCGGCAGACCTTTGCGGAGCATGACATCGAGCTGATCCAAGGGGATTATTTCACGCTTCCGCTCGGGAAGGAGCAGTATGACGCCGCGCTTTCCTTCGAGACGCTCCATCACCTTCCGTACCGGAAAAAGCAGGAGATCTACGAAAAGCTGTACAGCGCCGTAAAGCCCGACGGGTACTATATCGAATGCGATTATACCGCCTGCTGTGACGAGGAGGAAGCCGTTTGCCTCGAATACAGCGAGTACGCGCGCCGAAAATACAAAATTCCCGACGGCGAATTTATCCATATTGATATTCCGCTCACCCGCGCGCATACGGTCGAGCTGATGAAAAACGCGGGCTTTCGCGAGGTGAAGGTTCTTTACGAGAACGAGGGAACCGTAATTTATCGCGCGGAAAAGTAACGCGGGGAAAATCCAAAAAGACAACCTGAAAAAATAAAACAAGAAAGCCGCCGTTTTCACCGAACGACGGCTTTTCGATATTCGTTTATCTCTTCATCATTTCCGTAAAATCAAGAATATACCGATCGGCAAGCGCCCGAATTCTCGTCTCGTCCGCCGCCGAGGTTTTATCGTACACGCCGACGGTATAAAATCCGCCGTCCTTCGCGCCCTTTACCCCGAGATAAATGTCCTCAAAGACCGCTGTTTCCGCCGCACGCACGCCGAGCCGCTCGCAGGCGAGGAGGTAAATATCGGGAAAGCCCTTTGTCCGCTTCACCTCGTCGATATTGACGACCGCGTCGAACAGGGGCAGTGTTTTTGTCCGACGAAGGGCGGGTAGATAGAGATCGGGGCTGTTCGCGGTCGCGACGGCGAGCTTTACGCCCCTTTCGCGCAGCGCGGAAAGGTACTCGAACGCCCCGTTTTTGAGCGTGACCTCCTCGGAGTAGAAGCGGATCGCCATTTCCAGCCACTCCGCGATCATCTCCTCGGGCGATTCTGCGAGCCCGAAGCGTTCCTTTGTATAGATCGCGGTCTGATAGCTCCCGAGATGGGCGACCTCCAGCATATAGTCCGCGGGAACGGGAATTCCCCGCCGCGTCAGAAACGCGCAGTCGATCTCGTTCCAGATGTGCATGGAGTTGAGCAATGTCCCGTCCAGATCGAAAACCGCCGCTTTGATATTTTTCATGCGCTGTCCTTTCTTTGAAAATAAAAGAAAAAATATTTATTTTATGCAGGGACGCCGCCCCGATCATAAAATTTTCTCTTAAATCTCTCACTTCATTCCCCGTTTACAGAACGATCCTGTAAACATCCGCCTGCTTTCCTTCAAATTCAAAGCTGCGTTCGTAAATCCCGCCGTTTTTTACAATGGTTCTGACAGACGGCTCGTTCGCGCGCTCAACGGATAAACGGATTTCCCCGAATCCCGCGTGAGCCGCAATCTCCAACAGCATGCGAAGCATTTCCGAAGCATACCCCTTTTTTCTCTCGGACGGGCGGACGCTGTATCCGCAGTTTCCCAAATCCCTCAGAAGCTCGTTTAATGTGTGCCTGAAATCAATGATCCCGACAATTCTTTCGGTTTCGTCAAGCGCGAAAAACGTATCCGTTACCACCCAATCGGGACTTACCGTCTTAGGATCGGCATTCTCCGTCACCCTTTTCAGCCATTCGTCATAGCTGTCGGTCTTGTCAAGCAGCTCGCTTCCGTCAATGATCCGTTCATTATGATCAAAAAATTCCTGCCTGAACTCGATCGCCTTTCCTTCCAGCTCTTTTGTTGGCTTCACTAATCTGATCTTCATTTTTTCTCCCTATATATTCCGATTTTGCTTTCCGCGCGGAACCCCACAAAATAACGCTATAATCTTATTCCCGGATAAACGCCTGATCCGCCGCGGGAACGCCGCCCTCGTCGGACACATACCGTTCCGCCTTCATGTGCAGATCGTATTTCTCCCGAAGCGCCGCGATCTTTGCCATCATGGGCGAAGCGTGATGGACGTCGATCGACCGCTGATCCCTCCAGCTGTCAATCAAAAGCACCGTTTCGGGATCGTCCATCGGAAAAAAGTAGTCATACCGGAGATTTCCCTCTTCCGCACGAATGTCCTTTACAACCCCGCTTGAAACCATTTCCTCCGCGAATTTTCGCGCGGCTCCGTTCACGCCGCTGTAATAAAGATTCAATGTAACTGCCATTTGATTTCCTCCTGTTAAAGAATATGCAATTTTCGTATCTTTACGCTTATTCGGGAATATTCCTGATGATCTTCTTGCGGATATACGCGTAGCAGCCGATACAGCAAAGCAGCGAGGCAAGCTCCGCGATCGGGAACGCCCACCAGATCAAGTGCACGTCGCCGAGCAGCGAAAGCAGGTACGCCGCCGGAATCAGCACGACAAGCTGACGTGCCGCCGAAACGATCAGGCTGAGCACCCCGTTTCCGAGTGCCTGAAACACCGCGCTCAGCACAATGCAGAAGCCCGCGAAAATAAAGTTCAGGCTGAGGATCCGAAGCGCGTTTACGCCAAGCTCGTAAAGCTGGGTATTGTCCGCGCCCTCCGTTTCAAAAAGCCCGATGAGCTGTGCGGGAAAAAGCTGGAACACCGCGATCGCCGCCGCCATGATCAGGAGCGCGAAGAAGATCGCAAGGCGGATCGTTTTCTGGATCCTCGCCCGCTTTTTCGCGCCGTAGTTGTAGGAAATGATCGGGATCATGCCGTTATTTAAGCCGAAAATCGGCATGACCGCAAAGCTTTGCAGCTTAAAATAAACCCCGAAAACGTTCGTCGCCGCCGTCGAAAACGCGCCGAGGATCGAATTCATCGCGAACGTCATAACGGAAGAAATCGCCATCATGACGATCGAGGGGATCCCGACGGCATAAATGCGGCGAATGATCGGTCCCGAAAGCCGGAAATTCCGAAACGAAAAATCCAGCTCTTTATTTTTTCGGATATTGAGCAGAAGCGCCACGATCATGGCGGTGATCTGTCCCGTTACGGTCGCGACCGCCGCGCCCGCGATCCCCATGCGCGGAAAGCCGAGATACCCGAAGATCAGGATCGGGTCGAGAATGATGTTGATGACCGCGCCGACGATCTGCGTCAGCATGGAATAGACCGTTTTTCCCGTTGCCTGGAGGATCCGCTCGAGAATGAGCTGCCCGAAAATCCCAAAGGAAAAGACCGTGCAGATCGTCAGATATTCCGCCCCGTAGCCGATCACGGCGGGCACGTCGGTTTGCCCCGCGATAAACGGGCGGGCGGCGAAAATCCCGATCAGCACAAACAAAATCCAGCTGAAAATCCCGAGGATCAAGCCGTTTTTGGCAACGTTCGACGCAAGCTCGGGCTTCTTTTCGCCGAGACTTTTGGACAAAAACGCACTGATTCCGACACCCGTTCCCCCGCCGACGGCGATCATGAGATTCTGCATCGGAAAAGCGACCGTTACGCCCGTAAGCGCGTCCTGGCTGAACTGCGCGACAAAAATACTGTCCACGACGTTATACAGCGCCTGCACCAGCATGGAAAGCATGATCGGCAGCGACATCGAAAGCAGCAGCCTTCGTTCGGGCAGCACGCCCATTTTATTTTCTTCCATTTTACGATATTTCCTTTCCTTTTTCGACACATTTTCCGCACAAAGCGAGCTGCAAGGGTCTCGGCAAACACAAGAATCCGGCTCCGCTCGGAAAGCCCGGGGAGCCGGATCATTATGCTGTGATCTTTAACGGATTAGTACATACCGCCCATTCCGCCCATGCCTGCGCCGGGAGCGGGAGCGGGTTCGGGTTCCTTCACGTCGGTCACGAGGCTTTCGGTCGTAAGCACCATTGCCGCTACCGAAGCCGCGTTCTGGAGCGCAGAGCGCGTTACCTTCGCAGGGTCGATAATCCCCGCGGAGATCATATCCACGTACTCTTCCTTATACGCATCGAAACCATAGCCGAGCGAGCCGTTTCTCTTGATGTTGTCAATGATAACGGAGCCTTCGAGACCCGCGTTTGCCGCGATCTGACGTACCGGCTCCTCCAGCGAGCGGAGAACGATCTTCGCGCCCGTCTTTTCATCGCCGTCAAGCGAATCCGCAAGCTTTTCGACCGCCGCCATCGTGTTGATGAGCGCGGTACCGCCGCCCGCGACGATCCCTTCCTCGACCGCTGCCTTCGTCGCGGCGAGCGCGTCCTCGATCCGAAGCTTCTTTTCCTTCATCTCGATCTCGGTAGCCGCGCCGACCTTGATGACCGCGACGCCGCCCGCGAGCTTCGCGAGACGCTCCTGAAGCTTTTCCTTATCGAATTCGCTCGTCGTTTCCTCGATCGCCGCGCGGATCTGGCTTACTCTGTCCTTGATCGCGTCCGCGCCGCCCATACCGTCAACGATAATGGTATTTTCCTTCGAGACCTTAACCTGCTTCGCGCGTCCGAGCATTTCCATCGTCGCGTCCTGAAGCTCTAAGCCGAGATCGCTCGTGATAACCTGTCCGCCGGTAAGGATCGCGATGTCCTGAAGCATTTCCTTCCGTCTGTCGCCGAAGCCGGGCGCCTTAACCGCCACGCAGTTGAAGGTTCCTCTGAGTTTATTTAAGATCAGGGTCGTAAGCGCCTCGCCTTCGATGTCCTCGGCGATAATGAGGAGCTTCGAGCCTGTTTTTACGATCTGCTCGAGCAGAGGAAGAAGATCCTGGATCACCGAGATCTTCTTATCGGTGATTAAGATATACGGCTCGTCGAGGTCGGCAATCATCTTGTCGCCGTCGGTCGCCATGTAGGGCGAGATATAGCCTCTGTCGAACTGCATTCCCTCTACCACTTCGCTGTACGTTTCGGCGGTCTTGCTTTCCTCGATCGTGATAACGCCGTCGGCGGAAACCTTTTCCATCGCCTCCGCGATCAGCTTTCCGACAACGTCGCTTCCGCTCGATACCGCCGCGACGCGCGCGATCTCATCGTTATTCGCGACCGCGCGGGAATTCTTCTTGATCTCCGCCACGCTCGCGTCAACCGCCTTTTCGATTCCCTTCTTGAGGATCATCGGGTTCGCCCCCGCGGTCACGTTCTTCATTCCCTCGCGGACGATCGCCTGCGCAAGGAGGGTCGCGGTCGTCGTTCCGTCGCCCGCCGCGTCGTTCGTTTTGGTGGAAACTTCCTTTACGAGCTGTGCGCCCATATTCTCGAAGGGATCCTCGAGATCGATCTCTTTCGCGATCGTTACGCCGTCGTTCGTGATCAGCGGCGAACCGAACTTCTTATCGAGTACGACGTTTCTGCCCTTCGGTCCGAGAGTGATCTTCACGGTATCCGCGAGCTTATCAATTCCGTTCTGTAAAGACTTCCGTGCGTCTTCGCCGTAAATAATCTGCTTTGCCATAACCTTTCAGTCCTTTCTTTCATTCGGTCGTTATTCTACAATTGCGAGTATGTCGCTCTGGCGGACGATCGTATATTTTTCTCCGTCAACCTTGACCTCCGTGCCGGCATACTTTCCGGTCAGGACCTTATCGCCCTTCTTTACTTCCATGACGATTTCCTTTCCGTCCACGACTCCGCCGGGTCCGACCTCGAGAATCTCGGCGACCTGCGGTTTTTCCTGCGCGGCGCTCGTCAGAATGATCCCGCCCTTTGTGGTCTCCTCCGCCTCAAGAAAGCGGATCACAACTCTGTCTGCCAATGGTCTTATTTTCATGTTACATACCCTCCTGTGTCATTCGGTAGGGTTAGCACTCTATTGCTCTGAGTGCTAACCGCTATATCATATTGTAATCATTTGGGAGAAAAAAATCAAGTCTTTTTTCGTATTTTTTTCATTTTTGTTATTTTGCACAAAATAGGAAGCGAAGAAGGAAAATAATATACGGAACATACAAAAAAGGAACCGATCAGGTTCCCTTTTTGATGATTTTTCCTCCGTGTCAGGACGGCGCGGAGGAGAATATACTGTTACAGGGTTATTTTAAGGCGACGGTATTCATTTTCAGCTTTCCCGTTCCGTCGATGGTAATGATCCCGTAGGACGGCTTGTTTTTACCGCGCGGAGAGTCGATCGCGCCGGGATTCATGATATAAACATCGTCGATACATTCCGTCCGGTACATATGCGTATGCCCGAACAGCGCCACGCGGCAGTCCCGCTGCTTCGCCTCCGCGATGAGGGGATCCAGTCCGCCCTGAACGTTAAACTCATGTCCGTGTACGCAGAGGATCTTATATCCTCCCACCTCTACGACCTCAAGCGGCGAGTACGAACCGAAATCACACTCCCCCTGCACAAAAACGAACTTCTTATCGGGAAACTCCCGCTTTACGTCAAGGTACTCATGCTCGCCGTCGCCCAGATGGATAAAAAGATCCGCATCATCGTTCTTTTCGACCACTGCCTTATAATTTTTGTAGTCCTTATGGGTATCGGCAACCACTACGATTTTCATGCTGCTACCATCCTTTTCCCCCGCTCGGATCATCTGTCCGATTTGCGTGTTATTTGATAATTTTATTATAACATAAATTCAGGCGCCGAAGGCGCGGCGGGTTTTCGCACAGCGAAAACAATTTATGTTTCAATAAAGACGGCGGGCGGCGGAGCCGCAGACGGTGCGAAGCGCCGCCGCAAAACCGCAAGCGGTTTTGCCACCGTATTTATTATAACATACGCTATAACGGATGTCAAACCACAGAATCAATAAAAATCGCTCCCATTTTTTAGCAAAGATGTGCGTACCAGGCGCCACTTCCGATTCAAAAGGGTCATAATTGCGGAAAAGCCGCATAATCTTAAATGAAAGGTAGGATTTTCTTATGGGAAACCTGAACATCGACGGTCTTCTCGCGGCAGCGGGAAAAACGCTCGGGCTTTCGCCCGAAAAGCTGCGCGAGGCGCTAAGCAGCGGGAATTACGCGCAGATCACCGAAAAGCTGAGCGAGGCGGATCGGGCGAAGATCAACGCGATTTTAAAGAATCCCGAGCTTTCGGAAAAATTCCGAAAGCAATTCATGAAGAACGGGCAGTAACGACCGCGGTCCATTTCGGCGCTTGCTCCCGAAAACGCTGCAGAAAGGAACGGTTACGGCTATGGCGGATCTTGAAGACCTTTCCGCGCTTCTCGGACAGTTCACTTCGGGCGGGAACGGGAATATCGCGGGGGCGGCGCAGGCAGCGGAGGAAAGCACCTCACAGGGCGGAGAAGGCCTTTTCGGCGACCTTGATCTAGAAACGGTCATGAAGCTTATGGAGGCTTTTTCAAAGCTGAACAGCGGGGATAAAAATACCGAGCTTCTGCTCGCGCTGAAGCCGCACCTGCGCGACGAGAACCGCGCAAAGGTTGACCGCGCGATCAAGCTGATGAAGCTGATGTCCGTGCTGATTCTCCTTCGGGAAAGCGGACTGACGGATAAACTTTTTTAAACTGAAAGGACGGTTTTGACGGTATGGAATGGAAGAAAAGCACCCTGAGCGGCGCGGAGCTTGAACGGAAAAGGAAGGAATATATCGAGGCGGCAATGAAGATGTCCGACCGGGCGCAGCCGGCTTCCGACCCGCCCTTCCGCACGGAAAAGGCGGAGGAGGAAGCCGTGCTCCCGCCGTTTCCGGAGATTTCGCCGAGTGAAGAAAGTGTTCTAAAAAAAGAAGCGGAAGAAATCGTTTTCGCGGAGCCCGAAGCCCCGCCGAGCGGAGAGCCTGTCTCAAAAGAAGAAGCGGAGCCGAACGGAGAGCCCGCTCCACAAGAAGAGCCGAAGGAGATCGCTTCCGCGGAGCCGGAAAAGTCCGAGGTCTTATTTCAGCCCGAGCTTCTTCACGAGCCGGAGCCGATCGGGGAAACGGACAAAAAATTTGGCGTGTTTGATGTTGACGAGCTGATCGAGGCGGTCAAAAAGGGAGAAGTGGATGGCGAGAAGCTTCGCGAGGCGTCCGAGATCTTAGAGGAAATGAGCGGAAAGACCGAGGAAATGCAGAAGCTCGCGGGGCAGCAGGACCGGACGGAGCCGTGCGAGCCGACCAGCCTCAATCAATCCGTCCGGCGGCATAACGGCGGGAGCTGCCCCCGCTGCGGACAGGGAAATCGGAATGGAACCCGCAGGTAGCCTTCTTTCCTCGATCCTGGGCGACCGCGACCGTCTTCTTGTTTTCACGATCCTGCTGATCCTTTATAAGCAGGGGGCGGATCCGAGCCTTCTGATGGCGCTTTTGTACATCGGTCTTGATTTTTCGTAATTTATTTTGTACACTTTTTAATCGGAAATCAGTATATTTTTTCGTGTTTTGTGAATCCTAACGAATGAGAGAACACTCTCGTCAACAGCAAAACGAAAGGAACGTTAAGATCATGGGCAATAAGCAGAACAAGAATCAGCAGAATAATCAGAATCAGCAGAATCAACAGAACCAGCCGAATCAGCAGAACCAGCAGAACCGTCAGGGCGGACGCTCCGGCAAGTAAACGCTTCTCCGTGGCAGGTTTCCGAAAGCCCGAACCCGAAAACGGGTCGGGCTTTCGTCTGTTTTTCTTGACAAATACATATAATCATAGTATAATAAAATAAGGTTTTGGCAAGTTTTACCGGGGGAGGGATTGCCGCTTGTTTACCGAGATCGACGGGATCCGAACGAATTACCGAAAAGAAGGGAACGGCGAAAACGTTCTGATGCTTCACGGCTGGGGGACGAGCGCCGATCTTTTCGCGGCGATCATTGACACGCTGAAGGTGAAATATACCGTTTACGCGCCCGACCTCCCCGGCTTCGGACAGACGGAGGAGCCGCCCGAACCGTGGGATGTCGGAAAATACGCGGATTTTACCGTAAAATTCTGTGAAAAAATGAACATTAAGGAAACGATCCTGTTCGGCCACAGCTTCGGCGGGCGGATCATTCTGAAGCTGCTTTCGCGGGAGGACTGCCCGATCGGGTGCGGAAAGGTGATTTTGACGGGGAGCGCGGGGATCAAGCCCACGCCGACGAAAAAAGCCCGCTTTAAAGGAAAAATGTACAAGATCGGAAAAACCTTCCTTTCGTTCAAACCCGTGCGGGCGGTGTTCCCGAACGCGCTCGAAAACCTCCGGAAACGGCACGGCTCGGCGGATTACTTAGCGGCTTCCCCGCTCATGCGGCAGACGCTCGTCAAAACGGTCAACGAGGATCTTTCGCCCCTTCTCCCGAAGATCAAGGCGGAAACGCTCCTGATCTGGGGCGAAAACGACGACGCGACCCCGCTCTCCGACGGAAAGCGCATGGAAAAGGAAATGCCGAACGCGGCGCTCGTAACGCTCGAAAACGCGGGACATTACGCCTTTCTCGAGCAGCAGTATACCTTTCTGCGCGTGATCTCCTCCTATCTCGGGATTCTTTGACAAAAGGACGGACTATTTATGATGATAACGGCGGCGCACCTGATCTTTTACGCGGTACTGACGCTTAGCTTTACGCTCAATTTCTTGCATTATATGCATATGTTCCAGCTCAACTCCTACGACCGCGAGGAGCAGCTTCACTGGATCGGGAAAAACCTAAAAAATATTTTTTTAAGGCATTTGTTCCCCCTGCTCGCGGCGGTTTACGCGCTAATCTTCTGTGTGATCGATCCCGACACGGGTTACGGCTGTATCCGGTATCCGAGCCCGTCCGCAAGTGATCTGCTGATCTGCGCGGGACTGATTCTGGCGGGGCTGATCTTCTGCCGCCATAAGCACGCGAAGAAAAAGCTCGTTTTTACGCCGCGCGTAATCCGTATGTGCGTGACGAGCGGGATTCTCTATTTCGCGGTCTCACTTTTCCTTTTGTATACTCTGGCACATAGCATGGAGGGCGGAGGTCTTCTGCTCTGGTTGTGTCTCGGTCATATTCTGTCGCTGTTCCTGCCCATGATCGCGAATTTCATCAACAAACCGATCGAAAAGGGCGTGAACAATCACTACATCAACGACGCAAAGCGGATCATCAACGAGCTCCCGAACACGACCGTGATCGGGATTACAGGGAGCTTCGGAAAAACCTCGACGAAGTTTTATCTACAAAAACTGCTCTCGGCGAAATACAACGTGCTGATGACGCCCGAAAGCTATAACACCACCATGGGCGTGGTCAAGACCGTCCGCGGCTCTCTGAACGCCTCGCATGAAATTTTTCTCTGCGAAATGGGGGCGAAGAAGGTCGGCGAGATCAAGGAGATCTGCGACATCGTCCGCCCCAAGCATAGCGTGATCACCTCGATCGGCGAGCAGCACCTCGAAAGTTTCCACAGCGTTGAAAACATCGTAAAGACAAAGTTTGAGATCGCGGACTGCATTACCGACGGGACGGTTTTCCTGAATTACGACAATCCGTATATCCGCGAGCATAAAATTCCCCAAAAGGTCGTTACCTACGGAATCGGCGAGGGCGAATACGACTATAAGGGGACGGACATTACCGTTTCGCCGAAGGGAACCTCGTTCACCGTCCGCCACGGCGCGGAGGAACAGCGGTTTACCACCCCCCTGCTCGGCGAGCATAACGTGCAGAACATTGTCGGCGCGATCGCGGTCGCAAATTCCTTCGGGATTGATTTTTCCGATCTTGTATTCCCCGTAAAGCGGCTGGAGGGCGTTCCGCACCGCATGGAAATCCTCGATAAGGGGAACGGGATCACGGTGATCGACGACGCGTTCAATTCCAATCCCGCAGGGGCGCGCGCGGCGCTGGGAACCCTGTCGGGCTTCGAGGGAGAGCGGATCCTGGTCACGCCTGGCATGGTCGAGCTTGGCGAACGGGAATATCAGCTGAATAAAGAGCTGGGCGAGTACGCGGCGGGCTGCTGCGATCTCGCGATTTTAGTCGGGGAGCGGCAGGCTCCGCCGATCCGCGAGGGACTTCTCACGGCGGGCTTTTCCGAGGAAAAGATCCGCGTCGTGAAGGATCTCGGGGAGGGACTCCGCGAAGCGTACGCCTATCACACGGGCGCGCCGCGGGTGATCCTGCTTGAAAACGACCTGCCCGATAATTATTAAGCGATTTAAGGCAGATGCACCGCAAGGACGCGGACGCGGCAGCGGCGAGCCCAAACGGCTGCACGGACGCAGCCGATCAAAGCGAGCCGCACTGCACAAAAACAAAAGCAAAACTGTGTGACATCGAAAGGACAGCATATGAAAATCAGAGTCGGAGTTTTTTTCGGAGGAAAAAGCGTGGAGCACGAGGTCTCGGTCATTACGGGATTACAGGCTTGCGGCGCGATCGACAAGGAGAAATACGAGGTTATTCCCGTTTATATCACGAAGGATAACCGCTTTTTTATCGGCGAAAAAATCGGGCAGATCAAGGCGTATCGCGATCTCAAAGCCCTTCTCGCGGAAAGCACGAGGGTCATTCCCGTCAACGACGGAGGGCTGAAGCTCCTGCGTTATCCGCTGAAAAAATTCGGCGATAATGAGCTGGCGCAGATCGACGTCGCGCTCCCCGCCGTACACGGGACGAACGTTGAGGACGGAGCGTTTCAGGGCTTTTTACAGACGCTCGGCGTTCCGTATGCCTCCTGCGACGTGCTTTCCTCGGCGGTCGGCATGGATAAATACGTCATGAAAACCGTGTTCGCGGACAACGGCATTCCGGTTTTGAGCTGCGTCGTTGCCGACGTAAAGCAATACACGCACCGAACCGAGGAAACGCTCGCCGAGATCGAATCCAAGACCCGCTATCCCGTGATCGTAAAGCCGATCAACCTCGGCTCAAGCGTCGGGATCCGAAAGGCGAAAAACCGCGAAGAGCTTACCGAAGCGCTTGAATACGCCTTTACCTTCTCGATCCGCGTACTGGTCGAAAACGCGCTCGAGCATATCCGCGAGATCAACTGTGCGGTTCTCGGTGATTACGAGAGCGCCGAGGCGAGCGAATGCGAAGAACCGCTCGCGAACGACGAGATTTTAAGCTATCAGGATAAATACGTCGGCGGCGGAAAGGGTATGGCCTCGCTCAAACGGAAAATTCCCGCCGAGATCACGTCCGAGCAGAGGGAGGAAGTGCGCTCGCTCGCCGTCCGTGCGTTCCGTTCGCTCGGCTGCTGCGGCGTGGCAAGAGTGGATTTCATGCTCGACGAGGACACGGGAAAGCTTTACCTGACCGAAATCAACACCATTCCGGGAAGCCTTTCCTTTTATCTGTGGGAGCCGCTCGGCATGAAATATTCCGTGCTGCTCGACCGCATGATCTCCCTCGCGTTCAAGCGGGAGCGCGAGCATGAAGCGCTCAGCTTCTCGTTCGACACGAACCTGCTTGAAACCGCGTCCTTCGGGGGAAGCAAGGGCTCGAAGGGGAAAGCCTGACAGAAAGGCGACCGAAAAAGAAACGGCAAAGCAGGAAAGGAATGGTTATAAGCATGAAAAAACCGTACATCATCGGCTTAAAATTCGGAACCTGGAGAAGCGAGGTCTGGTTTTCGGGATCGGACGACCGCGAGACGAAGGAAAAATGGAAAAAAGCGGTAGACGGACTGACCGAGATCGGGACGGGTGCCGCAAACTCGAACGATTTTCTTTCCGCCGCCGTCGCGCATTTTGAAAAAAGCGGCTTTACGAGGATTCAGCGTTGAAAAGCTTCACCGTCAATAAAAACGACGCAGGGCAAAGACTCGACCGATTTTTGTCGAAGTCCTGCCCCGCCCTTCCGCAGACGCTTGTTTTTAAGCTCCTGCGAAAAAAGGAGATTAAGGTGAACGGGAAGCGCGCCGAGGGAAGCTTTCGCCTTTCGGAAGGGGATACTGTCTCCGTTTACGTAAAGGACGAATTGCTGTCTCCGCCGGAAAAGCCCGTTTTTACGGAGCTTCCGTCGGAAGCCGCGCCCCTTTCCGTTCTCTATGAGGACGAAAACGTCCTCCTGATCGATAAGCCCGTCGGGCTGGTCGTTCACGAGGACAGCGAAAATTCCCGCGATACGCTCATCGACCGGATCAAAAGCTACCTCTATCAAAAGGGCGAATACCGCCCGGACGAGGAAAACAGCTTCGCGCCGAGCCTTTGCAACCGGCTCGACCGCAACACGGGCGGGATCGTGATCGCGGCGAAGAACGCGGAGAGCCTTCGGATTTTAAATCAAAAGATCCGCGACCGCGAGCTTACGAAGCTTTACCTCTGCGCGGTACGCGGGATCCCCGAGCCGAGGGAGGCGACGAAAACCGCCTACCTGTTCAAAAACGAAAAGGAAAACCGCGTCGTCATCTCCGAGCGAAAAACGCCCCGAAACCGAACAATCGTAACGAAATACCGCGTTCTCGAAACAAACGGCGGGAACAGCCTTCTCGAGATCGACCTGATCACGGGGCGGACGCACCAGATCCGCGCGCATATGGCTTATCTCGGCTATCCGCTCCTCGGCGACGGAAAGTACGGCAATAACCGCTTCAATAAAAGCGCAGGCTATTCCGAACAGGCGTTATACAGCTATAAGCTGCGGTTCGCGTTCCGCACGGACGGCGGAATCTTAAACTACCTCAACGGAAAGGAATTTACCGTCGAAAATATCCGGTTCCTTGAAAAATTCCGAAAGGCAGTCTCACCGTCGTAAAACTGCCTTTTCCGAAAATATGCTCTATTCGGTAGTCTCTGTTTCCGCCACCGCCCGAACCGGCGTGGGGTCACGATAATACGAGTCGATCCCGAGATATTCCTCCAGCGTCAGACCGCTTTCCGTCACCTTTACGGCAAGCTCCTCGCCAAGATAGCGAATGTGCCAGGGCTCATAAATATAGCCCGTGATCGGCTCCGATCCGCGCGGATAACGAATGATAAAGCCGAATCTCGCACAGTTTTCCTTCAGCCAGATCCCCTCGGGCTTTTCGGCAAATTCGAGAACGAGTTCGTTTACGTCGATCGCAAGCCCGAGCTGATGCTCGGAATGTCCCGCGCGGGCGGAAACGCGGTCTGCGTCCGTCTCTACTCCGTCGTATTTTTCGATCCAGTTATCGTGCACCGATTTCTGATACCCGTAAGAGCGGTAGCCCGAAAGGAATGTGATCTCGATCTCGTCCTCGGCGGCGGCGGAAACGAGCGCTGTAAACGCGCCGAGCGCTTCGGGCATAAGATCGCCCGGGTCATAGTCCGCAGGGAGCGGATAGGTCTTGTTGACGATCGGGATCCCGTTTACCTCGGGGACGAAATCAACGTCCGCCGCTGTATCGACGACATGAACCGTAAGCGTGTCGCGGATATGATTCGCCCGATCCGTAACGGTAAGCTCCGCCGTCCCCTTCCGGATCGCCGTAAATTCGCCGTCCGCCGTAATGCTCCCCGCGTTCCCGCCGCATTCCCAGACGATTTCGGGCGGCTCGGGCGCTTCGCTCAGCTCATAGGAATAGGTGAAGCTTTCGCCCGTATAGACCATGTTCGCCCCCAAAAGGGTAATCTCCCCTTTCGGAACGGGTTCCGCCTGCGGGACGTGCTCCGTCCGCGGGGCGGGCTCCGTTTCAGTTTCTTTTGCGGCAGGCGCGGGCGCTTCGTCCGTCTCTACGCTTTCGGAATGATTTGTCCCGGGCGCGGGCGGTTCCGTTTCCGAAGGACGGGATATGTAAGCGGCGGCAGGCAGATCGGATTGCTGTACCTGCACCTGCACTTCCCGCGCCGCACAGCCGCTCAGAAGGATCAGCACGCTGATCCACGCATTTTTTCTTTTTTTCATGAATGTACGGTGATCTCCCCTTTCTCGCCGACTGAAACGCCGTAAGGCGCGGAAATCGTTCGGACAAGCGTTAAAATTTCTTCATACATCGGATCGGATTCCGCCAGAAGATTCGATTTACAGTATTGGATAAAAACGGGTGAAAGATTTCCGCCGCGAAAGCCGTTTTTGTCAATCTCGATCTCAAAAACGGCGGTTTTTCCCGCCTCGTCGTCCATTTTATAAAAAAGGAAGTTCCCGAGGCTGTAAAAAATCACGCTCCCGTTATAATGCTCGATCGGCTGAAGCACGTGCGGGTGACCGCCGAGGATCACGTCCGCGCCGCTGTCGCAGAGCAGGTGCGCAAAATCGCTCTGCTCCGAGGTAATCGCGTTCGTGTATTCGAGCCCCCAGTGCACCGAGACGAAAAGCACGTCGCATAAACCGTCATACGCGGCGATCTCCGCAAGATAATCTGCGCAGTCAGCAAAATCGACGCAGCGGATCCCCGCCCGATCTTCTTCCGCGTACCAGGTCGGATTCATATTAATCATGTTGCAGGCGGTAAAACCGACCTTGATCCCGTTCAGGTCGTAGACCGCGAGCCGCCCCGCTTCGGAAAGCGTTTCGCCCGCCCCGACCTGATCGATCCCGATCTCGCCGAGGTGAAAAAGCGTATCGGTGAACGCCTCCGTCCCATAATCACGGGTATGGTTGTTCGCGCAGGAAACAAGGTCGATCCCCGCCTGCCGATAGACCTCCAGATGCGCGGGATCACTGCGGAAGCCGTAGCCCTCGGGCTTTTCGCTTTCGCCCCGCGTGCTGACCGAGGTTTCGAGGTTCACGAACGCGAGATCGGCTCCCCGAAAGATCGGCGCGACGTCCTCAAAGGGGTACGCGATCCCGTGCGTATCGGTCACTTCGCCAAATACGTCCGATTGGGTCGTATCTCCCGCGAACGCGATCCTTGCGGTTCTCCCGTCCTCTGCGGTTTCCTCCGGAGCGGTTTCCTCGACAGTTTCCGTTGTCTCCGCCGTTTGGGAGGAAGTCGGGATCGGATCGGGCGGAGAAGCGCTTGTCCATTCGGGAAGCGTGTAGCTTTCCAAAGCGGCAGGCGCGGGAAGAGAGGCGGAAGGGGAGGACGTCTGCGGATTCTCCGAAGCGGCGGAACAGCCGCCTGTCACAAAAAGGAAAAAAGCAATAAAAAGGGGTAAAAACCGTTTTTTCAAAAAATTCATCGTCAGCCCCCCCTAAGAGCATGTTCAGGCTCTAAAAACCAGATACCGAAATCGGACATTCCTCAGTATATCACAAAACCGAGGGGCTGTCAATCAGGAAAAAGGACATAAATGCATGAAACGAATCGACGATCTTTCTTTTTATTCCAAAACGGCGCTTGAGCTTGCGCCGCTTCTCCTCGGGCAATATTTATGCGTGAACCGCGGCGGGGAGCTTCGGCGGCTGAAGATCACGGAGACCGAATGCTATATGGGGACGGACGATCTCGCCTGCCACGCGAGCAAGGGGCGCACTGCGCGAACCGACGTGATGTTCGGACGGGGCGGGGTCGCCTACGTGTACCTGATCTACGGGATCCACAGCCTGTTTAATATCGTCTGCGGCGCGGAAGGAAGCCCCGAAGCGGTGCTGATCCGCTGCTGTGAGGGGTACGAGGGGCCCGGAAAGCTCACGAAATTTCTCGGAATCGACCGGAGCCTGAACCGCGCCGATCTGCTCGTTTCGGAGGAGATCTGGCTCGAGGGGGACGGGCTTCGGTACAGTTACATTACAAAGCCGCGCGTGGGCGTGGACTACGCGGGGGAATACTGGAGCGGGATCGAATGGCGGTTCATTTTGAACGAGAACGCCTGATTTTCCAAGTTTTCGGAAAAAATACTTGCAAAATCGGGAAAAATAGGGTATAATAAAATGTATATTTCTCTTGCTTTTTCCGTGGAAAGGAGTTTCTATGCTGAGAGCCATTATGAGCGGCGATCCTATTACCATTATCATCTCGCTCTTTGCTTACGCTATTATTTTACTGATCGCGACGCCCGTTCACGAATGCGCCCATGCCCTTGCGGCATACTGGCTCGGCGACGATACCGCCGCGGCACAGGGACGGATCAGTCTGAACCCGCTCGCACATTTCGACCCGATCGGAACGACCTCCATTCTTTTATTCGGGATCGGCTGGGCAAAACCCGTTCCCGTACAGCCCTATCGCTGCCGCAAGGTCAAGACCCAGAAGGCGGCAATGGCGCTTACCTCCGCCGCGGGACCGGCTTCAAACGTACTCATGGCGCTGATTTTTATGCTGATCTATAAAATCGTACTGATCGCCGCCCCCGCGACCATGGTCACCTATTACGTGGGTCTTTCGCTTACCGAAATCATTACGATCAATCTTGCGCTCGGCGTTTTTAACCTTTTGCCGATCCCGCCGTTCGACGGCTCGCGGATTTTCCTCGCCTTTCTCCCGTCGAAATACTATTTCGGGATCATGAAATATGAAGAGATCATTAAGATCGTGATTCTCGTCCTCCTTTTCTCGGGCTATTTACAGATTCCGTTCGGAATTCTCGCCGACTGGATCTATCGCGGGTTGGATTTTATCACGGGATTTTTGGGGTCAATGTCGGGGCTTAATGCAAACCTTTTCGCCCGCCTTGCCACGGGTTAAGCCGCTATGGAAGAATTAAACTTTAAACTTGAAATTTACGAGGGGCCGCTCGACCTTATGCTCGATTTGATCCGGAAGCACAAGCTGAATATCCGGGATATTGAAATCTCGATCCTTCTGGAGCAGTTTCTGCTGTATCTCGAGAAAATGCAGGACGCGGACATGGAGATCGCGGGCGAGTTCGTCGAAATGGCGGCGCACCTGATTTTAATGAAGACCGCTTCCCTGCTCCCGAAGCACGAGCTTGAGGAAATGAAAAAGGAGCTTTCGGGACGGCTCATCGAATACGCGCTCTGTAAGGAGGTCGCGGCAAGACTCAAGCGGCGGTTTATCGGCGATCTGCAATTCGTGCGTGAGCCGCTCGATATTCCCATAGACCGCACCTATCGGAATTACCACGATAAGTACGAGCTTCTCGACTTTTTCTCCGCCGTAAGCGGGAAAAGCGAAAAGCTGAAAAACGAAGCAAGGCTCGCGTTAAAGCCGCTGGTCGCGCAAAGCTACGTCAGCGTGTTCACGAAGGTCATTTACGTTCTGAAACGGATCCGAGGCGGCGAACCGATCAAAATCCGATCGCTTTACCGCGGACAGAACCGCTCGGAGCAGGTCGCGACCTTCCTGGCGCTTCTTGAGCTTTCCAAGTATTCGCGCGTGACCTTTTCGGAGGACGGCGAAACGCTTCGCGTGAATTTAGGACACTCCGATGCCGCGAAAGGAGAGGGTACCGATGAAACTGAATGAAGCGCTCGCCATGATCGAGGCGGTGCTGTTCGCGCACGGCGATCCCATCACCCTCGATAAGCTTTCGGAGGCGACGGAGATCGATTTAGAGGAACTGCCCAAGCTGATCGACCAGCTTGAACGGGGATATAACGTAAGAGAAAGCGGGCTTCGGATCCTCCGCCTGAACGACGGGTATCAGCTCGCCACAAGGCAGGAATACGGCGAAGCGGTAAAAAAAGCGCTTGAAACAAAGCGGCAGGCGCCCCTTTCGCAGGCGGCGATGGAATCGCTTTCCATTATTGCCTATAACCAGCCCGTCACAAAAGCGTTCGTCGAGCAGGTACGCGGAATAGACAGCAGCAGTGTGGTCAACACTCTTGTTGAACGCGGGCTGCTGGAGGAAGCGGAGCGGCTCGATCTTCCCGGCCGCCCGATCGCCTATCGGACAACGGATACCTTCCTGCGGTGCTTCGGGCTTTCGTCGCTCGCGGAGCTTCCGCCGATCCCGAATCAGGAGGGACAGCTTGATTTCGACGAGCTGGCGGAGCTTGAAGCGGAGAGCAAGCAGGAAGAAGAGGAAGAACAGGGCGAGGCGGAGGAAAAAGAATAATTCTGTCGGCGAAAGGAGGAGAGGAAGATGAGCGGCTGGTTCATATTCGGCGGAGTCGTCCTTCTTCTTGTACTTCTTTTCACGCGGTCGGTGGTCGCGACGGTGGAATATGACGAGGAAAAGCTTGACGTAAAGGTCAAATACCTTTTCTTTACGCTTTATCCGCAAAAGCCGAAACGGAAAAAATCCCCCAAAAGGAAAAAGCGAAAATCCGCCGAAGCGAAGCTGACAGTCAAGCCTGCCGAAGCGGAAAGCAGTGAACCGTCGAAAGAACCCGCGGAACAGGAACCCGCCGGCGGCGAGATCAAGAGAGCGCGGAAAGAAAAAGTGCCCAAAAAGAAAAAAGGAAAAAAAATCGCCTTCGACCTCGCGCAGATCATGGATTATGTCAGGAGCGCTTCCCCGCCGGTCAAACGGCTGTTCAAAAAGATCCGCGTCAGCGATCTTTATATTGATTACGTCGTCGCGACGGACGACGCGGCGAAAACCGCGATCAAGTACGGTACCGTCTGCGCGGCGCTTTACCCCGCGATCGAATGGCTCACGACTTATTTCACGGTGCGCGTGCGGCGGGTTCATGTCGAGGCGGATTTTTCGGAGGAAACCGACGATATTTTCGCGTACTGTAAAATCAAGCTTCGGGTCTCCACAGCACTCGGCTGTATCCTTTGGCTCGGAGTAAGAGTGATAAAAACATATTTTAAATATCAAAAGAAGCAAGAGGTTCAGGCATAAAGGCTGCCTAACAAGGAAAGGACGGAACAAACTATGGCACAGCATCTTGAGGGCTTAATGAGCACGTCGATGGAGAAGATCCGCGAGCTTGTGGACGTGAACACCATTATCGGAAACCCGATCACCTCCCCCGACGGAACGATCATTATCCCGATCTCGAAGGTAAGCTTCGGCTTTGTCTCGGGCGGCTCGGACATTCCCGCGAAGGTCGAAAAGGAAGTATTCGCGGGCGGCTCCGGCGCGGGAATCACCATTAAACCGCAGGCGTTTATCGTGATCCGGACGGACGGCGAGGTTAAAATGCTTGAGCTTGGCGCGAAGGGCGGCGCGCTCGACGGGATCGTCGAAAACGCGCCCGAGCTTCTCAGCAAGGTGAAGGAGCTTTTCGGCAAGAAAAAGAACGAGGAAGAATAACCTACTCTGTTGCCGCAAATGGGGCAATGCAAATCGCTTATGAACGATTTGCGGCAGCGTGTAGTATAATTTGTCCCGTTTCCGCATAAAATAAAACGAAACGCCAAATCCTTGGCGAAAGCGATATTTTATGAGGTATACGGAAATGAAAAAGCTTCTTTCTGTTCTTACGGCGACTCTTACCGCCTTTTTTTGGGGCACTTCCGCTTTTGCGGAATCGGCGGGGCTTTCCGGCTCGGCGGTAAGCTCGATCCTGATCAACGCTGACACGGGCGAGGTTCTTTACGAAAATAACGCCGATGAACAGCGCGCG
>CAYVZH010000001.1:0-37857 GCA_964456025.1 uncultured Ruminiclostridium sp. | reverse complement strand
TTGACGCTCGAATCGGGGCAGCTCGACCGCCGCTTTACCGTGAATTCCATGGCGATCCGGGTCGAGGGGACGTCCATGGGTCTGCGCGAGGGTGACATTGTGACCCGCCGTGCGCTTTGCTACGGAATGCTTCTTCCCTCCGGGAATGACGCGGCGAACGCCGCGGCGGTCAGTATTTCGGGAAGCCTGACCGCTTTTGCGGATAAAATGAACGAAAAAGCCGCCGCGCTCGGTATGACGAACAGCCATTTCGTCACCCCCTCGGGACTTGACGCGGACGGACATTATTCGACGGCGCGGGACATGGCAATCCTCACGCGCGCGGCGCTGAAAAACGAGGAATTCCGCAAGATCTGCGGACTAAGCTCCGCGGCGATTTCGTTCGGGAATCCGCCGTACCGCCGCACCCTGTACAATTCCAACAAGCTGCTGGCGCGGTACGAGGGCTGTATCGGCGTAAAAACGGGATTTACCGATAACGCGCGGCGCTGTCTCGTCTCGGCGGCGGAGCGGGACGGAGTGACCCTGATCGCCGTAACGCTGAACGCGGCGGACGACTGGAACGATCACACGCGGCTTTTAAATTACGGCTTTACGGAGGTCACCGCACGGGAAATTGTTCCCGAATCGTTCGAGCTTGAGGTCGCGGGCGGAACCAAGGAAAAGATCACCGTTTCGCCGAAAAGCGCGGTAACGCTCGGGCTGACCGACGAGAGCGAGGAGACGGTGACGCTTCGGTATTACCTTCCCGCGTTCGTATATGGCGGGATCGCCAAGGGAGAACAGCTCGGTACGGCGGAAATTTATGTTTCAGACCAATTGATCGAAACGGTGCCGCTGATCGCGGAGGAGAACTGTCCCCGCGCGGAAGTGAAAAAAGGGCTTTGGGAACAGATCGTCGATTGGTTTCAAAGCGAAACAAAATAAAAGGAATTGAAATGGAAAAAATAAGGCTTCAAAAAATCATCGCGGACAGCGGATACTGCTCCCGCAGAAAAGCGGAACAGCTCATCTCGGACGGCGCGGTGCGGGTCAACGGACGCCCGGTAAAGCTCGGCGATAAGGCCGACCCGAAAAACGACCTCATTACGGTAGAGGGAGAAAGGCTCTGCGCGGCGGGGGTCTCCCTCCGCTACATAAAGCTGTATAAGCCGCGCGGCTACGTCACGACCATGAGCGACGAGCAGGGGCGGAAGACCGTGACCGATCTGCTGAAGGACATTCCCGAACGGGTCTACCCCGTGGGACGGCTGGATCGGAATTCGGAAGGGATCCTGCTGCTGACCAACGATGGTGCGTTCGCGAACGACATGACTCACCCGACCCGTCACGTCCCGAAGATCTACCGCGTCACGGTCGCGGAGCGCGTGACCGAGGATCAGGTCGAGCGGCTTTCGGGCGGCGTACAGATCGACGAGGACGAATACACCCAACCCTGCAAGGTCGCCGTGCTCGTCGAGGAGGAGGGGCGGACGGTTCTCGAATTCACAATCAAGGAAGGGAAAAACCGCCAGCTTCGCCGTATGTGCGAGGCGGTCGGGTTGACCGTAAAGCGGCTTCGACGCACGTCGGTCGGCGGGGTCAGGCTTGGAATGCTCCGTCCCGGGGAATACGCCGATCTCACGAAGGAAGAACTCGCCATCCTGAGAAACGCGGTCAAAGGAGAAGGGAGCCGCCGGAAATGATTACCATTCTGCAAAATCCCAAGGTTACTGACTGCGTTTGCTTTGAGCTGAAGGAAAACGGAACGGTTCGCGGGCGCGTTTGCGCGCGGATCGAGGACGGAACGGTCGTTCTTTTCGAGCTGGAGAGCGAGGAGGAGATCTTTTACGACGGTCTGGTGCGCGCCGTTCTCGGATACGCGGAGAATCGCCAAATTGATCGGGCGCGGTTCGAGATTCATGACGAACGGAAGCGCAAAAGGCTTCACGGGTTCGGATTCCTGCCCGAAAACGGAAATGAAATGGAAAGCATTCGGGCGTTCTTTTTCGCGGATCAGTGTTAAAATTCACATTTCCCCGCTCTTTAGCAAAATTGCATAAAATTAAAAATAACAGTTGATAATCTTCTGCTTTTATGATACAATAAAAGAAAAAGGAGGTTCTCATGGTACTTGATTATCTGGTAAAGCCCGAGGAAGCGCTGGAGCGGCTGAAAGAAGGAAACCGTCGGTATGTTTCGGCGGGAGGGGGGCTTGGAGACGTTTCGTCCGCGCGGCGGGAACAAACCTTAACAAGTCAGCACCCTTACGCGATCATCATTACCTGCTCGGATTCGCGCGTAATCCCCGAGGCGATTTTTTCGGCGGGGATCGGTGATCTGTTCGTCATTCGCATTGCGGGAAACGTGATCGACGATCACCAGCTCGGAAGTATCGAATACGCCGCCGACCACCTCGGATCGGGGCTTCTGGTCGTACTCGGACACGATCACTGCGGCGCGGTAGACGCGGCGCTCCATCACGAGCCAAGCGGTTACATCAAATTCATCACCGACGAGATCGTAAAGGCGATCGGCGATGAGCGGGACGAATATAAAGCCTGCTGTCTGAACGCTGAATACAGCAAAAGCGTCATCGAGAAAAGCCTTCGGATTCAGGCGGACGAGCGGGAGCACGGACTGAAGGTCGTTACCGCCATGTATCGACTGGAAACCGGAGAGGTTGAATTCCTCTGATACATATTATTACAAAAAAACACCGTACACGGAGCTTTCCGATGTACGGTGTTTTGCTTGCTCCGGGTTTCATCGGGAGCAAGTATGTTATGGGAAGGTTTCCCTTCGTCGTAAGCAAATTTTACCCCCTCACATCAAGCCTTATGACCGGCTCCGCGATCGGCTGAACCGCTCCCGAACCCGTATAAAGCCGTAAAGAGTTCTCAGGGATCGTGTCGGTCGGGACAGGAGGAGTGAACTTTTCCGATTCCGCGGGAACGGCTTCGGAGATCGCTTCGGCAGGAGCCTGCGCTTCGGTTTTCGTCTCCGCCTGCACCTGATCCGCGGCGCGGTTTTCCTCGATCTTCCGTTCGAGCGCTTCTTCGGCTTCCCGCTCGCGCTCGGCACGCTCTTCTCTCTGCTCCTTGAGCGTTTCCTCGGCGGCTTTTTCCTTATAGCGGACCGCCTTCTGCGAAAATTCCGTAAAATAGTCCATGGAGCGCTCCATCGTAGCGGTATCACCCTTGCGCTCCGCTTCCTCATACACGCGAAGCGGAACCTTCGCGATGTTGACGTTCGCGTTCGCACCGATCAAGCCTTCCATGCTCCCCGATTTCATCATTCCGAATCCTCTCCTTTTGTATTACGCCCTTTCGTCAAGCTCCGGTTCTTTCTCCTCGGAGGCTTCCACAAGCTTTCCGTCGCTCGTATAGGTCACGTCTCCGATCCGGACGTCCTCGCCGTCCTTTTCGGTTTTTTCTTCCTTTTCCGCTTCTTTCGTTTCTTCCGCTTGCTCGGCCTTTTCCGCCTTCTGAACCGAACCGAGCGTTTTCGCACTCTCATTTTTCAGCCGATCCGCACGGTGTTCAAGCTCGGAAGCCTGCGCGATCTTTCCTTCGCCCGAGATTCCGCGCCCCGCGTCAAGCTTTGCTTCGGTTCTGAGTACGCGCGCCTTCCCCTTGAGCTTATCCGACATACCGTTCAGATCCGCCGCCTCTTTCACGGAACGATCCGCCGAAAGAAGCGAATTCATTCTGTCGGATTCCTCCGAAGAAAAGCCGTCTCTTTTCCGCGTCTGTCCCGAAGCGGATTCGGTTTTTTCGGATTCCTTCCCCTGCAAACGCTCCGTGCGCTTCTGCTGAAGCTGATTGTTCAGATCGGCGATCTCGGCTTCGATCTCCTTCTTTTTTTCAAGCTTTTGCTTCGGATCCATTTCCTTGTTCTCGGAAAGCTGTTCGAGTTCCTTCTGCTTCGCCTCGATCTGCTTCTGAAGCGAGTTTTCCTCGGGATTATTCTGTCGAAGCGGCTTCATTTCGGGCATTTTTGAGCCCGCGGCAATTCCTGCAACCTGCATTTATGACCATTCCTTTCTTTATCGGAAAACCCGCCGGTTTCCCGAAAATAAAACCAATATATTTTTGGACAGGAAGATCCTATCCCGTAATTTTCAAGGATCGGACGGCGGCACTACCGTCCAAGGCATGCCTTGTTGTTTTCGTCTTTAGTTGAGCATATTCAGAAGCTCGCCGCTCGTGAGCGGATCGCTCTTTTTCGTGCCCGACTGGGTATAAGACGTCGTGTTGTTCTTGCTGATCGCGGCGTAATTGGAAAGCTGTTTTGCCTGGCTTCCCATGAAGCTCGCGAAAGACTCGGATTTCCCGAAGATCTTCTTCAGATCCTCAGCGCTCGCGGCGTTGAATTTATCCTTATCGATCTCGAGCGTTCCGTCCGACTTTACGTTGATTCCAACGTTAGCAAGACGCTTGCTGTACGCATTCGTCATGTTGGAGATAAACTCCTGCTTCCCCGAAACGGTCTGGTCTCCCGACTTCTTGATCGCGGAAACGAGCTCGTTGTAGCTGTTTACGAAGCTGTTCGCCGCCGAGAACGCCTTATCGTAATCGATATTTCCGTCCTTATCGGTCGCGAACGCGGCTTCTAAGCCGTTTACCGAGCTTGTTACGTTCGAGGAAAGGGTACCGAGCTTATCCTCCACGTTGTTCTTCGTTTTTGTGGTTTTCTTCTTTTCCGCGGCTTTTTCACTTGCAGACGTGGTTTCGGCTTTTTTCTGCGCGAAATACGCCTTGTACAAGTTCTTGCTTACGCGGAAATCGCTCCACTGCGTTAAAACGTTGCTCATTGATGCATAAAAATTACTATCCAGCATAAAGGCTCCCTCCTTTTAGCGCGGGGCAAGTGCCTACCCCGTTATATGTTTTATCGGCAGAAACTTCCAAAAATGAAGCCCGCAGACCGATAGAACCGTAGTTGAAACATAATTTCGGCAAAATTGCCGAATTGCACTCCTGTAAAAAAATTTTTTTATTATTTTTACCATTTTATGTTTTCGATTTCGGGTAATTGATTCCGAACACCATCTCGGCGGTATTCGCAAGGATCTGTTCGGTCGGTACGCCCGCGATCGTTTCTCCGAGAATCGCCGCAAATCCCTCGTCGCCAAGCATTGCGGCAAGCTGCGTTTTTACCGCGTTCTGAACATTGAGCGCTTGAAAGCGACGAGAGACATCCGCCGCGTGGTTCAGCTGTTTTTCCGTGATCTGCTCCATAAAATAAACGTGACGCTTCAGGCGGAGATCCCACCAGCTTTCCTCGTCGTCCTTCCCGCTCTTCGAGGTCGTGATCTCGCCTTGGCTGTGCGACTCGGCATTCACGATACTCCCGTCCTCGCCGATCGCCACCGCCCAGCTTGAACGTGCCTCGATCCCGGGCATCATCGCCTCGTTCCGAGCGCCGTCGAACGCCCACCATGCCTCGATCCGCGCCATGATCTCGAGCGCGTATTCGGGTTCCTCCTCCATGCGCTCCTGCACCTTCGGATGGATCACCACCGCTCTGCTCCCCACCGGGATACTCCCGAGCGCGCGGATCTCCTTCGGCGCGATAAATTTCCCGTCGATCGAGCCGTAAAAGGGATTCGGCCCCGACGGCTTCCAGTTCGGAAGCACTTCCGCCGCTTTCCCGTCATCCTGATATAAAAGATAGTGCGGATAATCATTCCGGGTTTTCCAGTAGCCCGAGCTTGCATCAAAAACATGATAGGCGATCCGCGGGTATTTCGCGCGGAGCATTTCCTCCAGGCTCGGTGTCTGAACCTGCTCGGTGGCTTCCGTTTTCTCGTCATTCTGTGCCGCATACGCGGAAAGCAGTCCGAAAAATACGCTGCTTCCGAGCTGCTCCGCCGCTTTCACGGCGGTATTCGTCATGGCGGACGTCCCGCTGATCCCGTAAAGCTCCATAAAGCTTCTCCTTTCCATTCTGTCACATTAACAGCGTTGTGTAAAATCCCATGTCCTTTTCCGCTTCGGAAAGCGCTTCCTCGCTCTGCGCGCCGATCTCCGAAGCCCGCTGCTGCGCCCGCTGAATGAGCGCCTCGACCTTCGCGATCTCCTCGTCGTCGCTCATGCCCTGCGCCTTCCCGTCCTTGACCTGCGAAAGATCGGTATCGAGCATGGACATCACCATCTGAATCTGCGCGGGTGTTTTCGCCGCCGCGATCTGCCGCATGCGCTTCCCGACGTTTACGCCGACCCAGCCGCCCGAGGACGAGGTTTCCATATCCCCGTTTTCATCGATGGAAACGCTCATACCCTGAAACCCCTTGATCTCTTCGGGCGCGCGCTCAAGCGCTTCGTCGGCGGCAGCCAGATTGTCAAACAGCTTTTGCAGCTTTTCGTCGTCGCTCAAACATTGATTCAGATAGCTTCCCGAAATCTGCGCCGACCCGCTCGCGACGATCTTATAATTGTCCTTTAAATAGCTCATCAGCTCGTCCTTGCTCCCGAATTTCTTTTGGGGCAGGTCGGGCTCCCCCGCCGTTTTTTCGGTTTCGGGAGTCTGTTCGGTCTTCCCGGCGGGTTCGGTTTTTGGATAATAGGAATACGGATCAAAGTGCAGTCCGATTGTGCTTAATCCCATTGCTTCTCATTCCTTTCGGTTAAATTTCATCATCACGGACAGAACGAATTTCCCGTTTTCGGCGGTAAAATCGACCCCGCCCGCATATTTCTCGGCGCAGTTCCGGATACTCCGAAGCCCGATCCCGTGCAAAGCGCCGTCCGGCTTTGTCGTTTGGGGGAATCCGTCTTCGCCGATCCGAAGAACCCCGCTGAAGCTGTTTTCGATTTCAAGCAGGAGCATATTTTTCTTTCGGATCGAGCGGACGGCAATAAACAGCTTTTCCCGCGGATCGCTTTCCCTTAGCCTGCGGCAGGCTTCAATCGCGTTGTCGAGGGCGTTGCTTAAAATAATGCCGATGTCGTATGCTTCAATCCCGCCCAGATCGTTTAAAAGGAAGCCGTCCGCGTCAAGACGGATCCCCGGAAGCTCACGCGCGGCGAGGGTGAACTTTCCGTTCACGACCGCGTCGCTTACGGCATTCCCCGTTTTTACGCGACATTCGGTCTCCTCCGAGGAAAGACGGAGATTCTCGAAATATCGGTTGATCTCGCCGTCGTTCGGGCATTTTTCCCGCAGCAGCTCCTGCAAAACAAATAAATTATTTTTTAAATCATGACGGAACGCGCGGTCGCTTTCATGCAGCCGCTCCGATTCCGAGATCGACTGCTGGAGCTGGGTGATCTGCGTCTGAAGGATCAGCTTTTCCGTCCGCTCCCGCCGAAGCACGCTCATGTCCCGATAAAGCCGAAAGCCGTAAACGACCGACGCGAGCAGGGTGAACGAAATAATCGGAACGACCGCATAAAGCGCGGGAAAACGGCTGTAAATCGTGGTAGGAATCCCGTCGTTTATCATCAGCATCAGGATCCGAAGCATTACCGAGATCATAATCCCCGTACCCGCGGGAAGCAGGCAAATCGCTCCCTCCCGCTGAACCCGCGGACAGCCGCTCGCGTACCGTACGATCCGCTTCGTGACCGCGTACAGGATCACCGCGCGGAGAAGCAATGCGGCCGTATTCACAAGCAGGCTGACGGATTGGATCGCGAAAATGAAAAAATCAAGCGCCATTTTCCCGTCGAGGGCAAGCTCGCCCAAAAAATTGCCCGTGAACGAGCCGATCACCGTGAAGCAATTTGCCGCATGAAGCGAAAGCTCGCGCAGCGCCGTATACAAAATGGCGGGAAAAAGCCGCTCAAAGACGCTCCCGCGAAGGAACACGAGCGACGCCGCGAAAAGAGAGGCTGTCAGCACCGCGAGCTTCATCAGAAGAATCCACTCGTTCTCCATATCAAAAACAACGTAGCAGATCGTATTGACCGCCGTCCAGAACAGTACCCAGAATATGCCCGCCGAGAATCGCCGCTCCCGAAAAACCGAAAAACGCGGCGAACCGAACGCCTGCATTAAAATCGCGGCGCTGATCCCCTCCAGCAGGTAATCCAGCGTCATCAGCGCAATATCAGACATCATACGCTCCTTTATCTCGGAGAAAACGGAGATAGCGCTTTACAAACTCGCCGTATTTTTCCTTTGCCATACAGACCGTCTCGCCGTTTTCAAGGAGAATGCTCCCCGAATCGTATTCCGCGATGTGCGCCATATTCACCAGATAACCGCGGTGGCAACGGAAAAAATCCGTTCCGAGCGATTCCTCCGCCTTCGACATCGCGCCGTAATAGGTCAATGTCCCATTCTTCGTATGAACGGCGAGCTTTCGCATTTCGTTTTCGAGATAATAGATCTCGTCGGCGCGGAGGGTCACGCAGCGGTCGCGCGTCCGGATCAGCAGACAGCGCTGGTCGGCGCCGTTTTTCCGCTCGATCTCCTTCACCGCCCGCTCCAATACCTCTTTCAGCTTTTCTTCCCGGATCGGCTTTAAAAGATAGTGAAAAGCGCCGACGTCGAACGCGTCGAAAACCGATTCGCGAACCCCCGTAATAAACAGGAGAACACCGCTCCACCCTCTCGCGCGGAGGCGGCGCGCCGTCTCGATCCCGTCCGTTTCCCCGAGGTCGATATCGAGCAGGAGCAGCTCCGGCTCGATCCCGTCCGAAAAGAGCGCCTCGCCCGAGGAAAAGCTCCGCACCTCCCAGCACGGAAGCAGGCGCTTTACCGTCCGGCAAAGCCCTTCGGCAATTTCCGGCTCGTCATCGCAGATCACGGCGGCAGGCATGGCGGTCACTCCTTTCTCCGGCGGTCGGTTCTTTCTCGTCTACTAGATATATCGGCAGAAAAAATCCAATATAAAGTAAAATGTAACGAAACGGAGGTAAAATGTAACGAAAAGCTCCGTATCCGTCGATTCGTCAAGAATTTTTAAAATTTTACGGAAAAACACTTGACAACCCCGGTTTTTTTTGCTATAATGGAACAGTCGTAAGATTCACGGCGTAGGGCGGCTTCGCCTTGCGGAGGTGGTGGAATGGCAGACACGCTACTTTGAGGGGGTAGTGGGCATTTGCTCGTGTGGGTTCAAGTCCCATTCTCCGCACCAAAAAACACCGTTCACTTTTTGTGAGCGGTGTTTTTTATTTTTGTACCGTCAAGTTATGTTGAAATCAGACTGATCCGCCGGAATATAATAATGTTTGGGATCCTTGATATCCACGTATACTCTTACCGACTGACCGTCGCCGTACGGGTACTTTTGGGGATGATACGCTTCACTTACAAATTCATACCGAACGTCATAGGGGTCTATGTAGACAAAAACCGCCTGACAATAGTTCACTCCGTTTACGCGGACAGACGCGGGTTCCTCACGGTCAAAATTCGCGCAAATATATGAACCCGAATGGATCAGCTTCTGTGCAATGCCTCTCTTTCGCAGTTCATACGCGAGAAAACCAACGCCTATGCCGCCCGTAACCGTCCCCAATAATCCGAAGATTATGGCTCCTGACCACGGCGAAGTCATTGTTTTCCGAGGATCTTCGGGATCGCAAAAAATTTCCACGGTATCGCCGCGGCGCATATTGGAGGAATAGTGACCCAATTCGCATTTATAACGCTCGCCCTCGAATTCATAAGCGACTATGACATCGTGCCGTGTTCGTGAATTATGCCTTTCCACTTCTATGTCGGTGATCACAGCCTGCACCGTGACATACGTATCCTTGCGCGCGTACCAATCCAATAACATTGCCGACATTCCGCAGAACATTGCAATTGACACAAACAGAAATATCGACGAGAACAGCAGGCGTATTTTATTAAATTTATATCTTATCATAATATCACACAGCCTTCCTATAGGATAAGCATATCACTTTTTCCGCAAATTGTCAATCCGTTTTCCCACATTCAAAATGAATACCTTAAAAGCGTTCCGACGTTTTGGGGGCGTTCGGAAATAAACAAACCGCCCGATCCCCGATACTGATTTTTCATAAAAGTGCAGACAAAAATCAGTATCGCGGACCGCGCGGTTTCAGTTATCGAGTTAAATAAATTACGGCGCGTGAACCGTAAACGTGATCGAGATCGTTTCAACGGTAAGGCGCTTGCCGAGCGGCATGATCTTCGCGGAGCAATCGGTAAGATCGCCGTCGGGCGTTCTCGCTTCGTCGGGGATCGACGAAACCCATTCGTTATACAGGTTTACGCGGGTGCACTTTCCGTTGTCGGAGGTGGTGTACTCCTTCCCCGCCAACTCGTAAGGCTCCCCGTTGATCAGAATTTCGTCGATCGTCACGGTATAGCCGGGGAAGAAGGTCTCGCCGTTCGAGATCCCGAGCGCCGAGAAGGATACGCCCTTTGCCTTTCCGCTCTCCGAAAAATCAAGACTTACCGTATACGTTCCCTCGCCCGTGATCTCCGCGTTTGTGGCGTGAATCCCCGCCGTGCGGTTGGACGGATCGTAAGTGTCGCCAACGCTGTACGAAATGCCGTAATCACTGCTGGAATACATGATCCACGCGATCGCCATATCGTCCGACGGCGGGAAGTCTACGTCCGCCTCAAACGAATCCTGCGCGTTCCGATAGGTTTCCTCCAGCCGCTCCTTCGCGGCGGATTTTATCGCCTCCGTGCCTCCGGTCTCGTTCGCAAGGCGTCGCTCGTCGAACAGCTTCACGAGCGCTTCGTCCGCGGTCGTGCGGCTCGCACGCTTATAGAAGTTGCTGCAGTCCCATAAAACGGGGCAGAAATCGTACAGATCGCAGTTATCCAGCAAATTGGAATAGAACCGATCCGTATTTTCCTTAATCCCGCCGTTTTTCATCATGACCGCGTATTCCCCGATCACCACGCCGTACCCCTGCTCGGAGAACTTGCTCATCATTTCAAACAGCCCGTTCTGCTCCTCGTAATCCGTGGGCGAGCCCCAGGTATTCACACCGTCCGTCCCGCAGTAATCCCACGGGGTATAGTAATGCACCGAGAGGAGAAGCTTGTTTGCAGCGCTGTCCTCCGGCATCTTGAAACGGTCGTCGCAGGTCTTCGTAATGTCGGTATTGTACCCTGCAACCAAGAGAAAACGGTCGGCATTCTTCCCGCCGAGCGAGCGGATCACCTTGACAAATTCGCTGTTGATCTCGTTGGTTTTTTCGTAGCACTGATTCGGGGACAGCTTTCCCTTCGAGCCGGTCACGTCGCTGTCGTTCAGGCGGTCGCCAAGCTCCTCGTTCGCTCCCTCGAAGATCAGCTTATAGGAATAATCCTTAAAATGCTCGCCGATCTGCGTCCACATCGAGCGGTACATCTCCATCGCCTGATCGCGCACCGCCTCGTCCGCCGCGCCGAACATTCCCCACCAGCTTCCGTCCCAGTGGTCGTTGATGATGACGTACAGATCCGCGTCAAGCGCGTAATTCACAACGGTCTCCACCCGGTTCATCAGCCGCTCGTCGATCGTGTAATCGCCGCTTTCATAATTCATTCCGTTTGTCCACGCGATCGGGATCCGAACCGTATCAAAGCCGAGATTTTTCATATCCTGAAACATCTCGGCGGTGGTATACGGCTGTCCCCAGCCCGTCTCCATTCCGTCGGGATTCGCACCGTTCAGATAGCTCGAATGGTTGTACGCCTCGAGCGTATTTCCGAGATTGATCCCGTTGCCCATCAGGCGGATCACCTCCAGCGAGGTAAGATCGTTTTTCTCCTCCGCCGGAGTCTCCGGCGCGGCGGTCGTTGTTGTTTCCGCGGGCGTGGCGGTTGAGTCGGGGTCGGTATCGGTGTGTGTCCCGCACCCGCTCAGCAAAAGCGCCGCGCTCACAGCGGCAGCGGCGATATGCAGCGTTCTTTTCTTCATAAAACCCAATCCTTTCTCAGCAAGCACATTCGCGACTGCTGTAAACGTTTCCATAGTCTTTGTAATCAGTATATCATGAATGGTCGGGAAAATCAAGTCCTTTTTCAAAATTTCCGGAGAAAAACACGGATCGGGAGGGTTGACATTTCCGGAACAGTATGCTAGAATGAGAAAAAAGTGCGGAAAGGACGGAAGCAAAAATGGCAGAGCTGACCTCCATGATGAACATCGGAAAGGAAATGGCAAGGAAGCTGACCTCAATCGGGATTGATACCGCCGAAAAGCTGATGGAAACGGGATCAAAGCAGGCGTTCCTAAAGCTGAAGGATGCGTATCCGCGGGTTTGTCTGGTGCATTTATATACGCTTGAGGGCGCGGTCACCATGACGGAATACAACGGTCTTTCAAAGGAAGCGAGGAAGGATCTGAAGGCTTTCAGCGATTCGCTGAAAAATGAAGGAAAATAAAACGAAATCCCGAGAATACAAAATTCTCGGGATTTCTTCCGTGCGGAGTTATTTGATCTGCGACTGTAAATGATCGAGCAGTTCGCCGAAATTAGCAAGTTAAGGGGATTACCTCAATCCCTTTATTTATCACGGTTTCAATGCAGAATATTGACCATTCGGGTATAGCGTCTGAGCGGATATTCTCCGTCATGCGCTTCACCCGGAAAGGCTTCCGACATTTTCCCGGGCGGGAGGACGCGGTTGATCCCGCTGCGCACCAGCAGATCGGTCAGACGTTCTCTCCGCTCCGGTGTGCAGATGAGTCCGGCTGTTTGCAGGCAACCCTTATTTTTCCGAAGCACGCGCAGCATTTCGCGCTCCGGCAGGCGCTTTACAAGGCAGTTGCCGTACAGATCGGACAATTCCAGTTCGCTGTCGGGACAGACGGTCAGACTGCATTCTTTTCCATGATACGTCAGCAGATCCGGGTCTGCGTTGTCACCCATCAGGCGTTCCAGCCTGCCGACATAGCGGCGAAGCGTCATTTCCGCAACGGCGCCGATCTCCGTAACGGGATATTTCTGTGCCGCCGCCTCCAGATAGGGCAGAAATTCCGTACAAAATGCGCTGATCTTCTCCATTTGATCTGTGTCCAGATAAATCACCTGACAGGAACTGCACAACAGCTGTTTCGTTGTCAAAATATGCTCGGCAAGCGCCGTAAGTTCTTTCTCCCGATCCGTATAGCCGGAAATATACGCAAAGCCCAGACGGTGTCCCCATTCGATCAACTTGCACCCGGGAGGAGCAAGCCGACGGACTGCCTGAACAGCCGCCTCTCCGCCCCATAGCGCAATACCGTCACAGCACGACGCGATCTGCCGCATGCCTTCCATATCCGAGGACGGCGTATCAAACACATAGACATAATCCCGGAGCATTGGCTCAATTGCAATTAACTCCCGAAAAAATGCAATAGTCAGCCCCTGATCTGCCTGCGGCAGCTTCAGCAGATTGATATTTCCCGTCAGCAGCCCCTCGATCACACTGTAAGCGGGCAGTGCGTCCATATTGCCTGCCGCGATGTGCATGATCGTGCCCAGCGGTTCCGGACGAATGGTGATCCGGTCAAATCCGTCCGGCGGTGTTGACCGAAAAGGGACAAAAAACTGCTCTCCCAGCTCGGTTCTGACCTTATGTTCCAGCACGTCGCGCCGGAGCATTCGCGCCGCAAGGGAAACGGACGCTTTGAGGGAATCGTCCGTCAGCAGATCGTTGAACATTCCCTTCTCCATTTTCCGGCTCATTTGATCAAGCGCATGGATCACAACTTCCGGCCGAAGCGTCTGCGCAGCCCGGGTTTGATTGATCTTCTCCTCCAGATCCGCCAGAATACGGCTTTGCTCCGAAGAAGGGTACACCTTTCCGTTTGCCAAGATCATACCGTTCCCTCCTCCAGAAGTTCTGCCGCACCTGCCGCGCAGGTTTTGATGTCCTTCAGTCCGACTCTGCCGATGATCTCCAGATACGGCGACTCCAAACCGCAGCCGCATTTTCTTCCGTCATGCAGAATGCCCAAATCATCTGTCATAATGCCGGTGATCGGCACCGCTTTCACCATAGGCGTCAATAAATTGACAAGACCGATTGTGCCGTTCGGAACAGGCTCCAGCGTATGCACGTCCCGAATAATAACCCTGCTGTACACCGGCACATGAAAATGATGATTCGGACAGTCACAGTACAGGATCGGGTGCTCTACGGCTCCGAAAAATTCGATCACATTCTCCTCGTCTACATTCAGGATCCGCTTGATCAGATCGTAAAGGGTCTGTTTGTCTACCTGTTCGGTGTAGAACTGCTTCCAGCCGCCGCCAAGCATGATTTTGGAATGCTTGGGCAGCGGAATACGGATATTCCGCTCGTCCATCAGCTTCAGCAGAAAATAGGTATACGATGGGAAGCCCATAAACCGGACGGGAAATTTCTTTTTGCTGAACTGTTCCAAACGTTTCAGCACGGATTCCAAATCAAGCGCATAACCGCCGTCACGGTACCGCAATGCATAGCACCTGTGCAACGCCGGAGCAAACAGTGTCGAGCCGTAAGCGGTTTTCATGACTGCCATCTGGTTGCTCTTATGCGGCTGATAGCCCAGAATAATATAATTGGTCGGGCGAAGCGAGAGCAGCTTTCTCCATTTTGCGATCCGCACGACCATATGAAAGCCGCAAAAAAGGCTTTCCCAGTCCAGCCCGATCCGGCTGAACTGTCCCTTTGTCCCGGAAGAAGTGGCTTTGATCGGGATACGCCATTCCGGCATGGAAAAAAGCCGGTGCTTCTTGAACAGAACGGTCGGCAGGAAGGGCAGCTTTGCCAGATCCCGAATACTTTTGAGCTGATTCGGAGAGAATTGCAGCTTTTGCAATATGCTTCGGTACGGTTCGCAATGCGCGTAATGATAGGACACGTTTTCCCGAACAGCTTCCAGAAACAGATCGTCTGTCGCTTGGACGTGAAAAGGGTGTCGGGTTCTGAACAGTCTGCTTCGTGCTTTCATCGCAAGCCCTCCTTTCCGGTTTCGTTTATTATAACATGAATTCAAGTGCCGAAGGCACGATGGCGCGCGGCGAAAACAATTTATGTTTCAATAAATACGACGGGCGGCAGAGCCGCAGACGGTGCGAAGTGCCGTCACAAAACCGCGAGCGGTTTTGGCGCCGTTTTTATTATAACAGAAAAACGGGAAATTGTCCAGAAGTTTTCCGTCGGTTGGTGGTCGGGACATGTCCGCCTGTTCCCGTTTTCGGGTACGAGTGTAAAAAAACACGACTGTTTCTCTTGTTTTTTCCGATCCGGTATGTTATAATGAAGAAAATGAGATTCAGCAGTGACACTGTAATATAAAATTGCAAAAAAGGAGAAAAATATATGCCAAAGGATCCCATTGATGAGATGTTCAAAGAAGAGGAACGCGGAAGCAGCGAGCAGACCGATCCCGCCGCACCTCAAAACGACAGTCCTAAAATCGGTACGGGAGAAATCATCGGCGGGATCGCCGTCGTGGTATTTTTTATTGCGGAGATCGTCGCAATGGCGATCTTCTCCCGCACAAGCCCTTCGCTCTGCGTGGCTTGCCTTGGCTCACTGCTGCTCGTGTTCGGGATCGCCGGAGTGAAACAGGCGAAGATCACCTGGGACAGCTGGCCGATTCTGATCGTCCCGATCGTAGGGCTTTTGCTGACCGTGCTGCCCATCATAGATCGCATTTCCCAAAAAAACACGGGGGAAACGGTCTTGACGCAGGACGTGATTGTTGTTCTCATCTCTTCCGTTTTTTTCCTGATCGGATTGGCCATGGCGATCCTGCCGTTCCTGAAACGGCACTTCATGCTGAAAAAATGCACCGAGACGGTTGTGGCGAAATGCGTCTATCTTGATTCGCACATCAATCGCGGAAACAGAAGAAACAGACGCTCTTACGCGCCGAAATGGGAATACGTCGTAGACGGCACGGTCTATGAGCATCAGGAAACGATCTATACCAATGTTCGCATTCCCGGTGTCGGCGAGGAACAGGAGATCTTGGTGAATCCGCAGAATCCGAGTCAGATCTACCGCCACAACCCTTTTGCTTCGGTCGTGTCGCTGCTTATAGGCATTATCGCGGCAGGCTTGGGTATTCTGGCGATCTATGCCGTATTTTTTGTGTGATCGTGATGTGCGTTTGGGAAAGGCGTCGTGGACGGGAAACGGTTTATCGAAAGCGATCTGAGAATTGAAACAAACAGCTTGGTATCTCCGCTTTAGACGGGGATACCAAGCCGTTTGTTTTCAATATATCTTCCTTTGGCGAAAGTCACCTTAATAATGCGCGGAATGCGGTCATTCATATTGAAATGTGCGTCTATGGGGAATTACAAAAATTGAATATATGCACTTATCGGCGACACTGTTTTAACAATATCGCCAACATTTTGCGATACTATACCGCAACCTGCAAAGCATTATTTTTAATATTTTCGATCGTCTGAATGATTGCTTCTCTTGTTTCCGGGTCAAACATCTTGATAAAGCTGTATGGCTTATCAAACGGCGGCTTCATCAGTATTTTTACATCTTCAACATATCCGTTATTCTCGATGTGAGTGATAATTTTATGGATAAATGCGATCTGCTGCTGATTCAGAGAACTGTCGTTAATAAAATCGGAAAACGCGGCCATAGCACTGTCGTGGTCAAGCTTGGCGATCTTACGCACAAGCAGGCCAAAAGGCGTGTCGCCGTATTCGCGCTTGTAATCCGAGCTGTCGCCCAATTCCTTTGTCAATATCCTTTCAAGCTCGTCATAGTCCGACTGAAAAAGCGGGATATTATGGTTCAGCTTGTAAATAACAGGCTCGTCCTTATGCTCCTCAACATAGCGGTTGACTTTTTTGCGGTAATCCTCAAAATCGTATGCCGCTTCAAGAATTTCACCCTCCTTTTGCTCCGTTACGGTGTCAGAAAGGTCGGTAAAAATTTTATGAACGTTATTTCCGTCGTTCAGGAACTGTATCAGATCACGAAGCTCACATCTCACTCTTTCAAAAGTAAGGATACTGATGCCCTGCCAAAAATCATCTGTCTGAATATCCCTGATCAGCTGTATTTTTTGCTGCACCTGCGGAATATTCGCTTTCTTTTCAAGGAGAGAGGCGGTCTTGCAAAGCTGTTTTCTCATATAACTCGCCGTGCGGAGCTGTTCCATATTTGCAAGCATAATACCGTACATAAAGTTATCAAAGCGCTTTGCAAATTCGTCGGTATCGTCTGATGTTATGATAGGGGCAATATGCGTTTTAAGCTCGTATTGATCCATTTCGGACAGCACGGAGAAGCTGTCCGCTTTTTTAAATTTCTCCACATATTCCTTTTTCAGACGCACCGATACCAGCTCGTAGGATAATGCTAAAATCCCGCTACGACACTTATTTACCAGTGCCGTGCGAAAGTCCTGATATGCAGGATCGGAAAACCTACTTTCCTGCAAGCCGAATATCAGCCGTACCTGCTTGCAGAAAATATTTTCAGTCAGGGACTTTGTTTCCGCGCTTTCATAGCCGTTTTTGTTCTCTCTGAAAAATTCAAAATTCCCACAATAGTCAAATATCAAAAATCGGCGTTTGCCGGTATATTCTCCGTCGATCCGGTCGGTACAGTTCAAGTCTTTGCAAAGTCTTGTTCCTCTGCCGATCATCTGCCAGAATTTTGTCTTGGAACGCACCTTCTTAAAGAATACAAGATTAACACATTCCGGAACGTCGATACCCGTATCCATCATATCCACGGAAACAGCGATATACGGAGGCTTATTCGTGATTTTGAATTCGTCGATAATACTTTGCGCATAGCTGTCGTCGCAAGTAATACGCTGGGCAAACGTTCCCTTATAATTCGGGTAAAGTTTGTTAAATCTTTCAATAATAAACTCGGCATGATCTTTGTTCTGAGCAAAAATGATCGTCTTTCCGAGCCTGTCGCCGCCCTCGATTTTGATACCACGCTCCATAAGATCCTGCAAAACCGTGTCAACAGTATTTTCATTAAAAACAAACTTATTTAACTGCGCCGAGGGGATAAAATCGGGAACATAGCCATCCTCCGCAAAATCGTCCTCATAACGTTCTTTATCCTCGTCGGACAGCTCATCATATGTGATACCCTCATCAAGGAATTTGGTTTTCACCTCATAGTTGTAATAAGGAACAAGCACATGATCGGAATACACCGCCGTCTCGTAATCGTAAGCATAGGTAGGGACGCCGCTTTCCATTTCAAAGAAATCGTATGTATTGCGGTCAACATCGGTTTTCGGCGTTGCGGTAAGGCCTATTGTGATTGCGTCGAAATACTCAAAAATAGCCCTGTATTTTCTGAAAATGCTCCGGTGGCTCTCGTCGGTGATAATAAGGTCAAAGTGCGCGGGGGAAAACAGCGGCACGCCGTCCCTTGTTTTTGCGCTGTCAATCGCGTTCAGGATCGTGGGGTATGTGGAAAATATGATCCGCGCGTTTTTGTCGTCCTTATTGCTGCACAGATTGCACAGCGACATATCGGGCAGATAGTTTTTGAAATCGTCCTTCGCCTGCTTTACAAGCGCCGTCCTGTCGGCAAGGAAAAGAATGTTGGTGATATACCCGCCGCGGCTGAGAACGTCTGTCAGGCTTGAAGCCGTCCTCGTCTTGCCCGTACCCGTAGCCATAACAAGCAGCGCCTTGCGGAAGCCCTTTTCAATATGCTCGCAGACCGCGCGGATCGCCTCTTTCTGATAGTAACGGTCGGTAATTTTGTCGCTGATGGGAACGGTGTTCAGCTTTTTGCGGGTCTCTCTGCGGCTCATCAGCTTTTCAAGGTCGGACTTTGTAAAAAATCCGCTGACTTTCCTTTGCGGGGACGACAGATCGTCCCAGAAATATGTTTCAAAGCCGTTGGAGGTAAACATCATCGGTCTGCGGCCGAATTTGCGTTCTAAGCAGTCGGCATACAGCGCCGCCTGTTTCCTGCCGTTGTTGGGGTCTTTGCTTGTGCGTTTGGCTTCTATCACGGCAAGGGGCAGACCGTCACGGCCGAAAAGCACATAGTCCGCATAACCCTTTTGCCCCAGCACGCCGTTCATATCGTTTACTTCGTATTCTTCCCGAACATCAGCGTCCGCGCCGTCAAATTTCCAGCCCATCAGCTTCAGGTCAACATCAATGTAGAGCTTTCTGGTATCGAATTCCGAAAGTGCGGCAGGCGAAAATGTGCGGCTTTCCTGTTTTTCCGCTTTCTCGGCCGTCAGCTTTGCCGACATTTCGGCGATTTTCTTTTGCAGGACGTTGATCTCGCTGTCTTTCTGTTCGATCAGGGATTCCTGTTCTTTGATTTTCTTTGTGTCAATAACGATCTTTTCCGCGGGGATAAGTGCGGAGTCAAAGCGCCTTTCCTGATAATCCGCGCCATAGCAGTAATCGATCCACTCGATAAATTCAAACAGGCTTTCAAGCGAAAGCAGGGCGTCGGCATTGCTCACGGCTTTTTCGGTATGTACGGAGAGATTTCCCAATTTAATGATAAACGGCAGCCTGTCCCATGTTTTTCTGTCGAGGGACAAACGGAAGGACGGCTCGTGGATCAGCGACTGGAGATTGTCCTTATACGGCATTTTGATCGTGTTGTCGGCGGAATAGACCCATTTTACGGCAAGCTCCAGCGCTTTTCGGCAGCCGACGGCGCACATGGCGGGAGAGGTGCAAAAAACCTTTTCCGCCTCGATTGCCGCGGCGGAGAAAAGGCAGTATTCCGAAATATTTTTTAGGAATTCAAAGTTGGACATAATTTCACTCCTCTACTGTAGTTGTTGCTATACCAGCTTCACTTAACGTGCAAAGAGCTATTTGTCTTAAGAGTGTAATATTTCTTTTATTTTTTCTGAATTTTCTGTTGATTGTGACCTATATTTAATAATAGTTTTATAGAAATCTTTAACATCATAATCATTTAATATATAGCCAACTTGATTATTGTTTAATGCAATTTCAAGAAGCAAATCAATTTCGTCATCTTCCCAGTCGCTACACTCGGTCAAAGATTTTATTACCTCATGTGTGGTCGCAAAACTCCCGCTTCCATCTAAAGAGAGAATTAGATCAAGGCGCTTGCGTTTGCTTTCATTGTCTCTTTTTCTGACATCATTATCTTGACGTTCACGCTTGCACTCAAAATGTATATTTTCAAGAATTTCGTTAGAAGCTGTCCTATCAACTATAGCTTTCACAAGTTTATCAAGTTGAGAATTCTCTGTATAGTCAGCAGGTGCAAAAAACTTAATACGGTTATCACGTAACATTTTATAAACTTTTGTTTTGTCTAGCGTTTTGCTATTAAAAACCCCTATTGAGTGTCCGCCGTAGGAGTTCACAAGTTTCATACAAGGAATATCTGTGTCACTATCACCAATATATATGATATTTCTAAAAGGCACACGAATATCCTCGGGGGCAAAAAAATCATTAACGCCCGAATCATTCACATCCAACACGCCTTTTTCAATCCTAAATAAAAATTGAGTTTTATTAGTGTAATTTACGACCTGAGCCGGCCAAATAGCAACATTGCGTTCATTGTAAAGGAACGAGCTTGCATATATTTTTTCAAATGCACCTGCCTTTGCAACAGAAGTTCCTTCAATCATTTCTTTAAGTCCCGATGAAATGATATAGTGTTCTACAATTACACCTTGTTCCAAACCGTATTGCTTAATTCTATCAAACCATTCTTCAACCCCGGGAAATAAAGTTACCTTTGCCCCATAATCTTCAAGAGTTTTTCTCGTAAAAACAATACGACCCTCTGCTTCTTGTACCATCTTAAACATATAAGCCAGATTTGTATCCATTTCGTTGTCTTCAGCCATTGAATTGGATTCTTTCCAAAATGCTGGTACATCATCGCCATAAACTTCTTGAATATACCCTTGTGCCTGCATATCATCTGGAGAAAGTGTTTTATCAAAATCATAACAAATAGCCAAAACAGGCTTATCCTCTTTTGTTTTTCTTATGCTAGTCATAATATTACCTCCTTATCAACTTATCCAAAGTATTTTTGCATTAACGCTTTTTTCAGCGTTTCGGCTTTTTCAAGCAGTTGTTTTACTTTTAATTTCGTTTTTTCTGTCTGCCCCACAAAAGCGGCGAATTGATTTTGTAGATCAATTGGCGGTCGATACATTTTTATTTGTGCCATTGCACTTAATACCAAATCCCTATTTGCAATACCTTTTGTAAGTCTTTGTGATTGTTGGTAGCAGTAATCATTATTGAGCATATACTCAAAGAAAATTCCATTCATTTTTGTTTTATCAAATTTTAACACGGCAACATGAACCCAATTTGCAAATGGTTCATCTAAATCTATTAGCTTAGCTATTCCAGTAGTTCCACCTTTACTATAAAGCATATCTCCTTTTTCAGGGTGACATTTCTTTATAGAATCATAGTAATCATCATCAGATATATATTTAGCAGTAGAAAAATCTATATATCCATTGACAATATTTCTAACAGAAATAAAAGGGTGACCACCATTCTCTTTTCCTACATCATTCAATGATTTGTGAGGACCATCTTTAATATAGTAACATTCTTTACCGATTGTCGTTTCATACCACCCCATAGGATTAGAAACCGGCTCCCCAAACATCTCCACAAACTTCGCTTTAACAAGCAAATCCAGTTTTTCAAGGATAGCATTGCATAGGTCAATTGTGCGTGTTACTTTATCGAGGGTTTCGGCTATTTCGTACTGAACTTCGAGAGGTGGATATGGAAATAAAGTATTATCAAATCTTGGCTTTGTGATATGCTTCATAGTTGAGCCATGTGTTTCTTTTAGCATATCATTAAGCAGATAACTAACTGTATGTATAAAATAGCTTTTATCGACTATCAGTTTATCAAATTGAACTTTGAAAATATGTTGATTAAGTAAGGCTTTATCACTTTTCCATTCATATACACCTAAACTGGCTGACCATGAAATAAGAACGTCACCGTTGTTCACTTCATATTTCTTATTGTATTCACCCAAATAATAGTTCGTTTCATAATCATTTCCAGTTAAGTTCTGTATTCTGATTATCGGTAATCCTGTATCAGACCAATCGCTCGGTTTGAAAGCATAACCATTTATATATGTAGCAACATCACCAAGCTTAACAGTTGCCCACTTACTCATTCACCAATCCCCCCAACTCCGACAACACCCCGCCAAGCTCCTTATACAATCCGTCAATGTCAGCCATTATCTCACTTGCAGGAGGATACTCCACCGCCTCATATTCCGTCTTTTTGTACTTGTTGACAGAAAGGTCATAACCGTTTTCAACAATTTCGGATTTCGGTACAAAAAAGCTCTGATCGGTGCGTTTTCTGTCCCGCTCGCCGTCGGGATTATGAAAACGCGCGATAATATCGGGAATATCGTTTTCGGGAACCTCGTTTCGCTTGTCGTCAAGAGAAAATCCGTCCGCTTTCATATCGTAGAACCACACCTGATCCGTGCCGCCCTGATCTGTTTTTACGAAAACAAGCACCGCCGTGGAAACGCCCGCATACGGCTTGAATACGCCGCTTGGCATTGAAATCACGGCTTTCAGCCAATGATTTTCGATCAGTTCCTTTCGGATCGCCTTGTGCGCGTTTGAAGAGCCGAAAAGTACCCCGTCGGGAACAATGCAGGCGCACCTTCCGCCCTTTTGCAGCAGCCGCAGGAACAGCGCAAGAAACAGCAATTCCGTCTTTTTCGTGTTGGTGACTGCTTTCAGATTATCGTTGATACTTTCCGCGTCAATCGTACCCTTGAAAGGCGGATTTGCAAGGCATATCGTGTATTTGCTGCTTGTGCCGTTCTGCTTGGACAGGCTGTCCTTGTGATCAATGTCGGGATTTGTGATCGAGTGCAGCATAAGGTTCATCGCCGATATCCGGAGCATGGTAGGATCGGTGTCGTAGCCCGTAAAGGTCTTTTCGGCAAAGTTTTCCCATTGCTCATCGGACATAGTGCTCTCATAATGCTTTCTTATGTACTCCGCCGCGGAAACCAAAAAGCCTGCCGTACCGCAAGCGGGGTCGCAGATCAGATCATCGGGAGTGGGCGCGGCAAGCTCGACCATCATCTCGCGGATATGCTTCGGCGTGCGGAACTGACCGTTCTGACCCGCCACAGAAAGCTTGCCGAGCATATACTCGTACAGATCGCCCTGCATATCAAGGTCGGCAATGTCATGCTCGTACAGGTCGTCCAACCCCGTAATTATTTTTTGCAGTACCTGCGGATTGGGTATCACAAATACCGCATTGTCCATATATCGGGTAAACGCAGTCTGCGCCGTTTCCTCGTCGCTGCGGTCGGAGATTTCGATCAGCTCGCCCTTATCGTTAAAGTCGGGAAGTTTTCCGTATTTCATTTTTTTGACCGCAGGAAAAACCCGCTGGGAGACTAGGTCGAATATCTCTCTTGAGTCTCTGTTTTTGAATTTGCTCCAACGCATTGACTGCCCCGCCTCGGACTGCGGGAAGATCAGATCGGCTTTTTCACCCGTCATATTTGCAAATTCCTCGTATTCAAGCTCCTTTTCGTCAAGAGAGCGGATAAACATAAGGTATGTAAGCTGTTCGATAACGGTGAGCGGGTTTGTGATACCTCCCGCCCATATGTCCGTCCAAATCTTGTCTATTTTATTTTTAATTGCTCCTGTAATCATTTTGCAACCTCCGCGCACCCCACAAATTGCGAGGTATTATTTATTTAATTATACCATATTCTGAACAATTAGTCAATCATTCGACAGGTTTTTTCTTGACTTTTCACCGAGAAGTTATAAGTCCATTATAGGTACAAACCAAATGAACCGAGCCCCTTATTGGGGTTCGGTTCATTTTTGTATTACCCGAACATCAGGAAAATGTAAATCGTTACATCCAAAAAGTTGTGCAACTTTAACAAGAAAAGACAAAATATATCATTGAACCACTTTTGTGCATTTTTCCTACAAACTTGCGTTTTTCGGCTTGTTTTTCATGCGGAAGCTATGATACAATGTGCAAAAGAAATCACACGAAAACCAATTGCGGAAAGCAAATTTCTCATGCTTTGCGGCGAAGATTATTTGCAGAATAAAAAACGGAATAAAAATCCTATAAAAAAGATCCCTTTTTCGACACCTTTTTAACCTTGTAATAGGTGGAATATTTTGCTATAATTTGTAGAATGGAGGTGCGGACATGATCGACATTGATTTTGACAACCTAAACGAAAAAGACGTTTATAAAGCCTTCGGCGTCGAAGGACAGGAAGCGCAGGCGCTGAACGACTCCTACTTTCAGCTGTATAAGCTGATCGGAAAGGACGCGACGCTGAAGCTGTTTCGTTACTTTCGCGGCGGGAAAATAAACTGCCCGATGAAATTATACCGTGCGGAGTACATTGCTGACCTTGCCGCGCAGACAACCGACAAAAGCGAACGTGCCCGGATCGCGCGGGCAGGCGGATATACGGTGAAATTTATCGAAGGGCTGCTGAATAAACGAAAAAACCAAAACGAGAAAGACAGCGATCAATAAGCCGCAAAACGAAATCCCTTTCCGAATCGGAAACGACCGCTCTTTTTCATCATTACCCGAACCCTGTTTTGCAAAGAAAATATATCGTATTACGAGAAATCCCAAAAGTTTCTACGGGATAGACAGATCATGTCGTTCCGAATCGGTATAATGAAATTATGCAGCAGAAAGGAAAACGGAATATGATGAATATTGATTTCGACAATTTAAACGACAAGGGCATTTATAAGGCGTTTGGCGTCAACGGACGTGAAGCGGAGGCACTGAACAAATGCTATGAAAATCTATTCAATTTGATCGGCACGGAGCATATGCTGAAGCTGTTCCGTCATCTCCGTGGGGAAAAGGTTCATTACCCCAAAAAGCTGTACCGTGCGGAGTTTATCGCCGATCTTGCCGCGCAGACGGAAAACAGGCGAGAACGCGCCCGGATCGCTCGGGCAGGCGGATATACGGCAAAGTTTATTGACGAGATGATCAATAAGCGGAAAAAGGAGGGTGGGCATACGAAAATGCCCGTTCCTGATTTTGACGATCGGGACACGGAAAGCATTTATAAGGCTTTTCATGTCGAAGGGCAGGAGTCGGAGGCGCTGAATCCTTTTTACTCCTCGCTGCATGAGCTGATCGGGAAAAATGCCATGCTAAAGCTGTTCGACAACTGTCGGGGTGATGACGAGCATTATCCCGCGAGGCTGTACCGCGCGGAATTCATCGCCGAGCTTGCCGCGCAGACGGCGGATAAGCGGGAACGCGCACGGATCGCACGCGCGGGCGGATATACGGCAAAGTTTATTGACGAGACGATCCATAAACGAAAAAAAGAAAACGAGGAAACGGAAAAAGAAAATGGAAGATTTAAAAAGCGATAAGACCGCGCGTATCCTTGGTCTTTATACCAAGCTGATCAACGGGCAGGTCATCAACAAGGCGAAGGAAGCGCAAAACAGCGGCGTCAACGAGCGCAGCATTCAGCGGGATATTGACGATATCCGGAATTTTCTCGAAGACGAAACGGTCAATACGGGAATTGTCAATTCCGTCATTTACGACCGCGAGAAAAAAGGTTATCGTTTAGAGCAGGCGGAAAAAATGAACCTCAGCAACAGCGAGATCCTCGCCATTTGTAAGATCCTGATCGACAGCCGTGCTTTTACCAAAGCGGAGATGAGCAGCCTGCTAGATCGGCTGGTGATGTGCTGCGTCCCCAAGCCCAATCAAACACTTGTCTCTAAGCTCATCGAAAACGAAAAGTTCCATTACATCGAGCCGCGCCATAAAACCGCGTTTCTCGATAATATGTGGAGCATCGGTCAAGCCATAAGGGAGACCCGCTACATAGAAATGGACTATCTCAGAACCAAGGATAAAAAGATCGTGACGCGGAAGGTAAAGCCTTTGGCGATCATGTTTTCGGAGTTTTATTTCTACCTGACCGCTTTTATCGACGACGAGGAAGTACGAAAAGATTTCGACGTCCTGAATGATTCCTTCCCGACCATTTATCGGATCGACCGGATTAAAAGGCTGAAGGTACTGGACGAAAAATTTCATATTCCGTACCCCAGCCGATTCGAGGAAGGCGAGTTCCGGAAAAGAGTGCAGTTTATGTATGGCGGGAAGCTACAAAAAATCAAGTTTCAATATTTCGGGAACGATGTTAACGCGATTCTGGACAGGCTCCCCACAGCGAAGATCCTGAACGAGGAAAACGGGGTCTATACGATCGGCGCGGAGGTGTTCGGGAAAGGAATCGAGATGTGGATTAGGAGTCAGGGGGAGAATGTGAAAAAAATAGAATCCTAAAGACTGTCGTCATCATATACGAGCATCATTTAATCCATTGAAATCAGGTTGATTGATGAAAGCGTCATTTTGATCCTGCTTCAAAGCAAGAGGACGGTTTCATCTTAACAAAATAAATTTATATTTAAAGGAAGGTATCAGAAAATGAATGACACCCTGTTAGAAATGTTCGGTTTAACCGAACGGCAAGCCATGCTGATGTATTCGCTTCAGGCCGCCATAGCCGAACATGATTTCGAGCTTGACGGAAATCCAAATCCCGAAAAATTAAGTTGGATTTCTGATTGGAAATGCCAACTGAGAAAAACATACCCGTCCTTGTCCCTAATCCATAAAACGGATCTTCACAGGGAATTGCGGGAAGAATTTGATCAGCATGAAATCAGAACATGGTTTTATATCCTGGTTCTTGAATGTATCGCCTTCCGGCCTTTTACGCCTCTTCCTGCCGAAGAAGACATTAAGAAAAAAGAAGATATTAAGATGAAAACATACTCAAAATGCAAATTCAACGAAAAAAAGGGTTACGATTATCTTAAGAATATTCTTGGCAATACCGACCGTATTTCCGCGGATCAGATTGATCGGCTTAAAAAAGTATACGAGGATAACATCAACAAGATCTCCAACAGAAATGTAAAAATTTTTGCCCAAATTGCCAGTACAATCGCCATTGGCGCAATTGCGGCAGCCCTAGCGGCGACCTTTGCCGGTCCGATCGCTGTGGCGATCCTCGGCCCGCAATTTGCCGGTCTGCACGGAGCGGCATTGGTATCGGCTTGTCTTGCAATGCTTGGCGGCGGAGCCATCGCGGTGGGAGGCGCAGGAATGGCTGGAGGCGTTGCAGTGATCGCAGGAGGAGGCGCTTTGCTTGGTCTTGCGGCCGGCGGAGCAGCTAACGGCGCGGTTTCCTTGCTCGCTGCCACATCACCGGATTTTACGCTTACGCAGGCGGCTAAGTTGGAAACCATACTTAGGGAAATCATTTTAAACGCACAACACGACATTAAAACAGCACAAAAAATTATTGCAAGATTAAAAGACCAGATTATCGAAATGCAAAACAAACTGACCGAATTAGAGCTTAAGGATAAAGAAAACAAAAAGGCAATTCAGAATCTGAAGGAATCGATCAACTATCTGAAACGATCCCACGATGATATGAATAAATTTACTTCCGCCTATGAAATCGGGCTTTCCGCCCAAAACTAAGAGGGGATATTATGATTGACGATAAGGTTATTTCTTTTGACGGGAAATTTAAAAAACTTGATTCTTCTCTTAATGGAGTGCAGGAATCGGCAGAAAATCTGGAAAACGAAATCAACAAAACCAGCAAAGAAATTGATGAGCTGTATGAAGAGATTTCCAGAATAACAAATACGGAGATCGCCCGTGAAAGAGTCGCGGAACTGCCCGAAACGATTGAATTTAACCGTTTCATAGACCGACTGGCAATTCCCGATACAAGACTCCGCCCTGCTCTTTCCGCCGTCGATATGATTGTAGCAATCAGCGCGGGCGTTCTCGCCTCGGTAATCGATATTGTCTTTGTCGGAACGCCCGAGGTCGTAAAAATCTACAAAGGCGGCGAAAACTTCGACGGAAGTATCTTAACCAAGATCCTCCGTAAGATCGGAAACGGAGACGATAAGCTGTCCCAAATATTAAAGTGGCTGTCGGAGCAATGTAAGGTACCCTATGACATTTCCTGCGAGAAGGGTATTGTTACGCCTAATAATCATAGGCTCAGAAGCTTCGCACACGATCCGCTTTTTGGCGTATTGTTCGCGATCGTCGATATTATCATGGGGACCTGCACGGTAATCGACAACAACGGAAAAATCCGAATTCTTGTAAATCAAAAGGACTACCCAATCGTTCAAAAATATATAGCTTTGATTATCGCCATAGGGCATTTAATTTCCGATGTATGCACCGCACGGGGATTACCGATCCCCGGCTTTATCCTCACGCAGCTTTTTGCTGGCGATGATCATTCGATTGCTAAAATTGCGGAAGGAATGTATAAGGACGGTTATGATTTACGACATCTCGTCTCCATGGAAGTACCCGTAGCGATCAAAAACTTAATCGTCAATTTATACATGAAGGTGTTTAAAAAACAGGAGCCGGATTTTCTTTCTACCATTGCGGAAAAAGAAATCCGGCAAAACACCGAGATCGCGTTTAAGTATAAAATGATTCTAATATCCGACGCGGTGGCATGCTCCGGAAATGTATTGAAATTTTTTATTCCGCCCACAAGCGGAAATATTACGGCTTTAAATCTACCCGAATGGTGTTCTCTCCTAAAAAATACTATATATAATTTGAAGTATGAATTACGGGATAAAACCGTTGAAACAATCATTTCAAATCGTAAAGCAATCAATGATAACTGGAGCTTGCTCATGACCTGATAATCACATTGATGTAAAAACTTGACGATAAGGAGAACAGCGTATGGACGAAGTGAAAATTTCATCACCGTTTTTGGCAGATATTATATCCAAGTTGATAGAAAGGAAATTGCAGAAAAAGCCCGGATATAAAATCGACATCAAGCTTCACGAAGTAAAAGCGGATTTTTCCGACGGGAAAATACACGCTCACCTTGATGTAGACTGCGGGATTGAGGAAAACGAACTCAAGCGCATTCTGGAAAATCTGCCTTCCCGTTTTCCCTAAGCTTGCTAAGTTACGCGCTATGATACTCATCAAGCCGATAAAAGGGATTTTGCAAATCCCCCCTTTTATATCCAATTTGATAAAAGGAAACCTGCAAAAGAAATATAAAACCGACATCAATATTAATGAAGTAAAAGCCGATGTTGTCGATGGAAAAATACGAATACATCTTAATGCAGATTGTGGGGTAGAGGAGAACGAGCTCACACAAATTCTGAAAGACGTAGGATTGATTTGATCGTATCCATAAAAATGATGGGCAGGAATGAGCTTCCCTGATAAGACAATTTCACCGCCGTATCACGCCTTCTTTTGATGATATATTTTAAATATAGAATCGAAGGAAAGGAAGTGATTGTTCATTGTCAAAGCCCACAGCGCTCGACATCGCCATATTGGTGCTCTCGGTATTACTTGTGACCGCAAAAGTGATCAAGTCGGACGAAAAGAACCTGACATACGGCGACGGCGAGCCAACAATTTAATCGGAGGACTTCCCTTTTGGGGAGGTTCTCCGATTTTTGTTCCTGCAATAAAATGAAAAAGGAGATGTTTACCATGTCAGCAAATGTAGAAACGATGTTTTACACACGCGTCGCACCATGGCACGGTCTTGGAACCCGCGTGGAATCCGCCGTATGCTCCGCGGAAGCCCTGAAAATATCGGGGCTTGACTGGAATGTGATCCAGCAGCCGATCATGACAAGCAGCAGTGCAACAATCCCCGGATATAAGGCAAATATCCGAGATACCGACAGCAAAATTCTCGGCGTCGTCAGCGACCGTTATCGGGTCGTGCAGAATGCCGAAGCGTTCGCCTTTACCGACGCGCTTTTAGGCGAAGGCGTAAAGTATGAAACGGCGGGATCGTTACAGGAAGGGAAAAAGATCTGGCTGCTCGCCAAGCTTCCCGATAAGTACATTATTGAAGGGGAGCAGATCGAACCCTATCTTGTTTTCAGCAGTTCTCACAACGGGAGCGGCGCGATCAAGGTTGCCATGACGCCTGTTCGTGTGGTTTGTCAGAATACGCTGAATATTGCCCTGTCCACCGCGAAACGGATTTGGTCTACCGTTCACGTGGGCGATCCGGCGGCAAAAATGGACGAAGCCCACAACACCCTGCTGCTCGCGGAAAAGTATATGGGACGGTTGGGAACGGAATTTTCGCGTCTGTCCAAAATCAAGCTTACCGACAGCAAGGTCATGGAGTATATCGAAATGCTGCTGCCAATGGACGATCAGCCTACCGATACGCACCGGAAAAATATTGCGCGGATACGAGAGGATCTGAAAATACGCTACTTCGACGCGCCTGATCTGAAGCACATTGGCAAAAACGCATATCGCTTCATCAATGCCGTTTCGGATTTTGCCACCCACGCAAAACCGCTGAGAGAAACCGCAAGCTACCGCGAAAATGTATTCGCCAGAACGATCGAGGGCAATCCCTTAATTGATAAAGCCTATGAGCTGGTGCTGTCAGCAGCATAAAATTAAATCGGCAAATGTGCGACGAGGGCTGCGCATTTGCTGTTTTTATTGTTAAAAACAAGAAAGGAAGATTTAACAATATGTCGGCAGTTGCTTTATTATCAACAGAAAATCTGCCCTATGAAAAATGGCTCGAAGCGCGAAAGAAAGGGATCGGCGGTTCGGACGCTTCCGTCGTTTGCGGGATCAGCCGTTACAAATCGCTCGTGAAATTATGGATGGAGAAAACGGATCAGCTGCCTGCGCAGGAAAGCGGAGAAGCCGCCTACTAGGGAACGCAGCTTGAAGCCTTGGTTCGTTCGGAATTTACAAAACCAACAGGGATTGAGGTCACTCAAATTTCTTCCGTTTTACAAAGTGAGGACTTCCGAATGGGCAGCGATTATGAATTAAACGACGAAGAATGTCAAATCGACTTTTTGGCGCGTAAAATTTCAATAGAGAATGATCCAGACCCCAAAAAAGACATGGAAGAATGGTGTAAATCCAAAGAAAGATCCGATATTCTTGCCTACAAAACTCAGATTGAATCAACAAAAGAAGAAGCTAAAGAAGTGGTTCGACTGTTTCTTAGACGTGATGGTGGTTATGTTGACCAACTGAAACGTTACTTGAACCTCGATCTGGATTGTTTTGATTACAGTGGTATACGAAATCAACAAGAACGAGTGAAGATTCTTTACCTCATTTATCGAATGAAGAAAAAAGATTCTCCAAACACAAACATTTGGCAGATTTTTAACAAGCCAACCATGGAAAATATCGACGATTTCTTTTTGGATTGGAAAACCAAAAACGGCGATATTATTCATCATATCAAAAGCAATCTTGAAAAAGAAATAAGTCCGCACATCCGTAAAAAAATAAACCAAGATTTCTGCTTTATCACAACCAGTTGGAACTGTTTTCTGAGTGAAATTCAAACAAAATTGGATTCTTTATGCAGCGATGGTTGTGTATCGAATAATCTAAGTTCAATCATCAATAAAATAGAAAGTATCGATATACCACACAAACCGTATACAAGCACCAAGTATGAGCTGTCACCAATTGAAACATTCTACTTAAGAATATTGCAGCACGAACAAATCGGACAAATAACTGATATTTTATTTATAAATAGTATAAAGGCTCGTTCAGATTATAGCATACCGGAATCTATGATTGATGCCATGAAAAAAATGGCAGCAACTCCTATTAAGTTCGACGAAATAGAAACGTTTCTGGAAGATACAAATAAGCTAGCACCTTTTATCTATAAGAAGGAAAACGTAAGTAAAAACGAGAAAAAAAGAATCAACAACCCAAAGGGGAAGGTGCTGCGCTTAATTCAATGTTTTGACCGTGTGGACCCTATGGTGGATTATAAAGACCATCTCGATCAATTACATATTATATCAGCATTACAAGTCCTGCTGCTAGATGAAAAAAACGAAATATTTGACTATACCTTTGCCGATTATCAGGATCATATGAAACATAAGCCTCATGTCCAAGGAGCATTAAAAATAGACACCGATCCTATTGATGCGCTTAAGCTTTATTTGACCCGAAAGCTCACCGACCATTGGTACGCCAACCTTGGACGGTATCGTACAAGATGTGAATTTCTAAAACTACAAAATGTTTGCGACAAAGCTTTGCTAAAAATTTTTTCCTGCCCCAATATTTCAGAAATGAAGCGGATTCATACTATATATTTCAAAATATTTTACAACTCTTAAGAGTCCAAAAACGGAGTACCCGGTGGTTTGCACCGGGTACTCCGTTTTGGTATACTAAGAACAAGAGAAAGGCAGCGATAAGCGCCTATCTTCAATTTTTGAAAGGATGATTTAAAATGACTCAAAACCAGACAGATAGTGAAGTAAAGGCAACGATTTTAGAGGGCGAAGAGACTGAAAGGCTTCTTCCAGATACTCAAGTAGAAAATTTAAGTCTTCGACCGCAACCTTTTTCGGAAGGGTTATTTGAAAGTTTCGAGAAAAAAACTTCTAAGAAAAGCCGCAAAAAAAGAAAAACCATAAGAAACGTGAGAATACGGAACTTTTTATTCCGCAGGTCGATGTATATCGCCAGTTAGAGCAATCGGTTCACGAAAAAAGAGCGATCAGAACCGCAAGCTACTTTGTTCCGTACCAACTAACTCTATCAGCTCGAAGAGAATCCGCCTTCCTTTTTGGTCGGACGATTTATAACGAGCTTGTAGGAAAAAAATCCGTGGACGACGGGCACATTGCCGTATTTGGTGGAACCGGAAGCGGGAAGACAACAGGGATCGCAATTCCAACACTTTATACATGGAAGGGCACGGTTTTTTCCTTTGACTTCAAAGGCGATCTAATCAGCCACATCGGGAAAAGACACGCTATTACTCTCTATATGTTGGATGGCAAAGATAATTATTTTTATTGCGATCCTTTCTCTGTTTTACGTCAAGGCGGCAAACGTAACCTTATACAAAACGCTCGCGAACTGGCAAACGCTATTATCCCGCTTCCCCCACCGAACACCACCGACCCCATTTGGAGTGAAGCTGCGCGAGATGTTTTGACGGGTGCAATCGTCTATTTTTTCAACCTCAAAGCAACCTTCATTGAGGCAATGGTGAACATTAAATCAATAAGCATGATTGAGCTTTTCAAAAAAATAAAAGTCGATCCATCTGCTTCAATTTGCGTGAATCTCGATTTAACGTTGAATCCCAAAACTTTGGCGGGTGTGAGTTTGGAATTGCATAGCCGCATCGCAGTTTTTGCGACCGATCCAGTAATTCAAGATACCTTCTCTCCGTCCGAAGACGGCAGAAAGTGTCCCCTTACATGGGGATCTCTCGAAAACAGCGACATTGTTATCAGGATCGATCAAAGCCGGCTGGATCAATGGAGCGGAGCCGTCCGACTAATGCTTGTGCAGATGATTCGCACACTTGAACGACGACCTGAAAAATATACGCCTGAAGGAGCAGACGTAAAGCCGACCTTGCTTTTGCTTGATGAGTTTCCGCAATACGGAAAGGTGGAAGCGATCACTTCTGCGCTGAAGATTTTACGAAGCAAGAATGTGACGATCGCACTTTTTTGCCAAAGTCTTTCGGATCTTGACGAAACATACGGCAGGGAGACTCGCTGAACCATTTTGGATAATTGTCCATATAAAGCCATATTAGGCGCTTGTGACGCAGAAACGCAGCATTATTTTTCCGACCTCGCCGACACCATAAATTCTCTATCGAGAGGAGTTTCCGTCAACTTTGACGAATCAGGAGGTTCCGCCGGATATGGAATAAACGTCGGCGAAATCCCTGAGCCAATGATTCGACCCCACGAATTTGCATCACTTTCCGAAGTGATCCTTCTTCACCCATACGAAGGTGGAATCTGTCGGCTAAAAAAAGAAACTTACTTCAGAAATCATCAAGCACAACCACTTATTGAGGGGAAATAAAATTATGGCAACATTGGAAGAAAACATCGCCAAGGCGAAAAAACACATCAAAAAGCTCGAACATCAGCAACGAATTAGATTACGCAAGGAACGGGAGAAAAAAAAGAAACAGGATCAGCGCCGCAATTATATCGTGGGCGAACTGGTTTGCAAATACTTTCCCCAACTTTTAGAACTTCCTCCTGGATCGAAAACTCAAAACGAACAGACGTTCAAAGAATTGGAAGTTGATCTAATCAAGTTATCCCAAAACGGCGAGTTCGTTTGCCTTCTGTCCGAGCAGGAAAGCAATTTAACGTAAATTTTCATATCATCAGCATTCGTTCAAACGGAGGAATAACCCATGGCAAATTATCATCTCGAAATCGGAATTATAAGTCGCGGCAAGGGAAGATCTATCGCAAGCGCCATCAGCTATGCCAGCAGAAGCACGATCCACGATCACTACCTCGGTGAAACCTATTGTAATCCGAAAAATGATCTTATTTTTTGCAGAATTTATTTACCAGCAAACGCTCCGCCTGGCTTTTCCGACCTGCAAAATCTCTGTGACGAAATTGACAAAGCGGAATGTCGATATGACGCTCGTACCGCCAGAACATTTATTGGTTCTCTGCCCAATGAGCTTCCCGCAGATGAGTTAGTTCAAATCGTCCAAGAGTTCGTGAAAGAAAATTTTGTGAGTCAAGGCCTGTACGCGATCGTAGCGATCGAAGGGAAGAACAGAAAATATCCCTCAAAAAACAATCCACACGCTCACATAATCGTTCCGACCCGAACATTAGACGAAAAGGGATTTGAAAAGGAAAAAGATCGAAAGCAGAACAGCAAAACGTACGTCCATATATGGCGTGAAAAATGGGCAAGAGTTCAGAACAGGGCTTACGAACGAAACGGATTGGACATACGTGTCAGCCACGAAAGCCTTGAGGTACAGGGCGAGCACGATCGAGAACCGCTGAATCATATTAGCCGCAGGGATTGGCAGAAAGAACAAAACGGAATACGGACTTTGGCGGGCGATGAAAGGCGTTCCATTAAAACCCGCAACCAAAAGCGAGCTCTTCAACATCAGCTTGAAAAAGAACGTGCTACGGAATTGGATGTAGAATTGTCCCGCTGAATTTACGTCCGTATTTTCCGATCCTAAAATGATATATTCTTTCCCCGAAAGGAGGGATTCACATGAAGCAAAGTATTTTGAATCTCGAATATTTCAGTACCTCGAACAACCCCATGTACAGAACTATCTTCTCCACAAAACACAGCAGGAAAATCTTTTTGGAATTGGAAATCGCCGATTCCCTATGCACGATCACCGACTGCTTCTATATTGACCGTGAACGAGGCATAGCGGGTACGGAGCATTTTGGCTCCGTACCGCTCAAGCTTCAAACCTTGACGTTTCCGCCGGACAAGCTATTAGAAGTGATTGAAGCGGAGCTGGACAAAAAATTTTATGGGGTAAATTTCGTTCAAAACGAAACCGCAAATCTGTCGCTTGACGAGTATATCCGTACAAAGCGGGCAGCGATCGACACCAAGTATCATTTTCTCATTATGATCGGCGAGGGCGAAACCTATAACGGGCTGCCCACGCGCCTGCGAACACGGCTCAAAAATCGGTATCACCGCGCCGTATATGTGGAACTGGCGTACTACAAAAACGGTCAAGGCGTTGTGAATCAATGTCATTATTATGACCGTCCATACCGGCGGCAAAATGTTCAGATCGCTCCGCCGCGGCTCGTAAGTTGCTTCTTTCCCTATGACCGCGAAAGTGTACTGAATCTCGTAAATCACGAAATATGCTGCAACTTCACGCATATAATTTTTACGAGCGGAATCGACATTGATTCCGACATCACACCCCTTTGCGGAGCGGTTTAGGGGGTTAAGGGGTTAAGTTTGAAAAATCTTCGATTTTTCAAACCCGTCATGTTTCCCGCAGGAAACACAATCCTCACATAGGAAAGGAATGGTCATATTTATGGAAAAGCTGATAACCGAATATGTAGACATCGGAGCGGTAGCACACCCTGTCGAACACATCGTCGTTCCGATTGACGACGAAAACAGAGAACGGATCATCGAGACGCTTTGCGACATTCTCACAAAGCCCAGAAAAGTTCCCGCTTGATCCCTGCAGCAATTATACCATAGAAAGGAGGTGGCGTCAATGATTATTATTTACGCCCGAAAATCGGTCGAACGGGAAAACAGCATCAGCTGCGAAACACAGATCGAGTACTGCAAATCCATGATCAAACCCGACGAACGGGACGAAAAAACAATGACAATTACGGATAACGGCTTTTCGGGCGGAAACGTGAACCGAGACGGCTTTCAAAAAATGATGAAGCTGATCCGGCAGAACAAAGTCCGCAAAGTGATCGTCTACAAGTTGGATCGCATGAGCCGTTCGCTTTCCGATTTTGTGGATATTCTGCGTGAATTTAAGGAGCACGGCGTCAAATTTGTTTCATCGCAGGAATCGTTTGACACCGCCTCCCCCTACGGGGAAATGATCGTAAAGCTGCTGGCGGTGTTCGCCGAATTTGAGCGGACATCCATTATCGAGCGCGTGACCCAAGCCTACGCTCACCGCAGCGAAATGGGGTTTTATATGGGCGGAAGAAAACCCTACGGCTTCGAGCTTGTGCCGACCGTACTGCATGGGATTAAAACCAAAAAGCTTGAACCGATCCCCTCGCAAATTGAGCAGATTCGGTACATATACGAGGTTTACGCGCAGGAAAGCGTTTCTTTGCGGAGGCTGCTCGATCTCCTGATTGCCGAAGGGAAAAAGCCTCTGGACGGAAGCAACTGGTCTACCGCGAAGCTTTCCACGCTGCTGAAAAACCCGATCTACGTGAAAGCGGATTCCGATCTGTTCGATTATTATGAGCGGCACGGAACGCAGATGATTACGGACATATCCTTATTCACGGGGGAATTCGGTGCGCAGCTCTACGGACGCAGCAAGCACAAGCCCGACGATCCCGACTGGTCGGATATGAAGCTGGTGCTGCTCACCCACCGCGGGATCATTGACTCGGACATCTGGCTCAAATGCCAACGAAAATTAGAGAAAAACAAGCAGATCACCAACAGTTACAGCAACAGCACAAGCTGGCTCGCGGGCAAGATCGTTTGTGAAAAATGCGGGCGGCACATGACCACGATCAAAGGAAAGATCAATAAGGAGGGCGAAATTCGGCGATATTTTAACTGCACGGGAAAGTCGCACCAAAGGATCTGTACGGGAACGAAGGTCACCGTTTACGCCGAGGATCTGGAAAATATGGTTTATGAGTGCATTTCCGAGAAACTGGTCGATCTGAAAGAGCGAAAGCACACCGTTAAAACCGCCGATTCCGCCGAGATCAACGAACTGAAATTAAAGCTGAAGGCGGTCGAGCAGTCCGAGAAGCAGCTGACGGATACGCTTTTGTCGGGCGGAATGAACAGCGATCTTCTGATTTTGGCAAATCAAAAAGCCACCCAACTCAAACAGGACAGGATCGCTTTACAGGATCGAATCGAGGAACTGAAAGGCAGGAGCGAGGAAACAGGCGTTCTCATTCATCTCGGCAGATCGTGGAAAGCCGCCGATTACAGACGCAAAAAAGAGGTCGCCGATCTTCTGATCGACCGGATCGTGATCGGCGAGGACGGGAGTACGAAGGTGGTGTGGAATATCTGAAAATACCGTGCGGAGATTGCCCTGCATACAAAAGAGGATATTCCTTATCACTGTGTAATTTTACGTTTTTCCGAACCGAAAGCGAGGGTGTTTTTTCCATTTCTGCATGGAATACGGTTTATTTTCCTCTTCAAAAAACAGAAGCGACGCCGTCATTATCACCGCCGAACCCGCCAATATCTGCACGGGATACCACAGCACCGCTTCCTCGGGGATCAGCATTGCCAAAACCGAGATTGCTCCCGCAGGCGGTATGTACGACTTTATCAGCCTCATCACCGCGATAAC